>NZ_NPDM01000001.1:600000-1200000 GCF_002812085.1 Leptospira levettii | reverse complement strand
CAGAACTCTTACGATTTTTAGTCGCAGAACATATCGTCATGTCAGAACTCTCTTCCAAACGAGATATTTATGACCCAAATCTAATTTCTTCCTTTGCAAAACAATTTTCTAATGAAAACACTTTGCGATTGTTATATGTAATGACTATCATTGATACAAAATCAGTTGGCCAAGCAGTGCTTACCAATTGGAAAAAAGAAATTTTGCATTTTTTATTTACATCCACATTAACTTACTTACAAAACAAAACCAATCGTCCTGATATCCAAGAACGTATTGAGAGTACACTCGAAACCTATTTAATTGAAAAAGAGGGACTTACAGCAGAACAAGCGGAACAAATCGTTTCATTTGGGATGCAAATTCGTCCCACATCTTATTTGAATTATAATACTCCACGCAGGGTATACCAACACTTTGTATTTTTACATGAATGGATTCAATCAGGTTCCACATTCCGATTAATCTCTGAAAAAGAACCTGCGTTTGTTACCTTATCTCTATTTGCAAATGCAGACAAACGGATGTTACTGTATCTATCGGGAATTATTTCCAGTCTTGGATTAAATTTAGTGGGACTCAGGTTATTCCGAAGCGAAAATGAACATTTAATCTTACAGGCGCAAATCACTGATGAATTCGGTAGTGGAGAGATCGCCGAACCACAAATAAACGAAATTGAATCCACTCTTGCTGATTGTATTGAGGGGAAGGTGAATATTGAAGATTTGGCTTCCACTACCAATATTTGGAAAACTTTACCACAAATTCCAGAAGGAATGGTCGAAGAACTTGTTAAGTTTGCAAATGATTTATCAGATACTTATTCTGTATTAGAAGTGAGAGTCCCTGATTCAATAGGATTGGTCTATCGTATTCTCAAAACTTTAATCGATTTTGAATTGGAAGTAATCTTTGTTAGAATCTCAACAAGTGCTGATTTTGCATATGACTCCTTTCACATCCAAACTAAAAATGGTAAAAAAATAGAAGATACTGGTCTACTCCTTTCGATTAAGGAAAAAATTCTCTCTGTAGCAAGAGTCAAAGAAAACCAAGGTATCATGGAGATTAGTTTTTAATATGGCATGGTGGAAAGAAGCAGTTATCTATCAAATTTATCCACGTAGTTTCCAAGATTCTAATGGGGATGGGATCGGAGACCTAGAAGGGATTATCCAACGATTGGATTATTTGGCAGGCTCCAAAGACTCACTTGGTATTGATGCTATCTGGTTATCCCCCGTGTATCCTTCTCCCATGTTTGATTTTGGATATGATATTTCGGACTATGAAGAAATAGATCCTGTTTTTGGAGATACACAGACCTTCAAACGCCTGCTAAAGGAAGCACACAAACGAGGGATTCGTATTATCATGGATTTGGTAGTCAATCATACTTCCCATCTCCACCCTTGGTTTATTGAATCCAGATCCTCTGTCAACAGCCCAAAACGAGATTGGTACATTTGGAAACAAGCTAACCACAATGGACCACCTAACAATTGGTTGGGTGCGTTTGGCGGATCTGGTTGGGAATATGACAAACGTACTGGCGAATATTATTTTCACTCTTTTTTAAAAGAACAACCTGATCTCAATTGGCGTAATCCGGATGTAGAAGATGCAATCTTTCGGATGATGAAATACTGGCTCGATATGGGAGTGGATGGATTCAGATTAGATGTTGTCAATTTATATGTTAAGGATGAATTTTTTCGAAACAATGCTTCCTATTTTATGAAGGGACCAAGGCCTTATGATAAACAAGTGCATACATACGATCGTGACCGACCTGAAATGCATGGAATTTTAAGAAGGATGCGAAAACTTTTAGATTCTTATTCCGAAAAACGTATGTTTGTTGGCGAAATTATGCAAGATTTCCCTGGTAATGTTTTACTTCCTGCAACTTATTGTGGTCGTAACGACGAACTTCACCTTGCCTTCAATTTTATGTTTTTATTTTCGCCATGGAAGGCGGAACGATTTTACCAAATTGTAAAGGACTTTGAATCAGCTTTAGGGGAAGATAATTGGCCAAACTATACTTTATCCAATCATGATTTTCCAAGACATATCACTCGTTACGAAAAGGGTGATGAAACATTGGATCGAGCCAAACTTGCCGCCTGTATGATGTTAACGTTACGCGGAACTCCTTTTCTATATTATGGAGAGGAAATTGGTATGAAACGCCAAAAAGTCCCATTCAATAAAATCCAAGATCCCGTTGGGAAACGGTATTGGCCTTTCCATCCTGGACGTGATCCAGAAAGAATTCCTATGCCATGGGATGGATCTGATACAACAGGATTTACAACGGGCAAACCTTGGCTTCCTCTTTATGAAGATTCAAATACGCTTAATGTTGAATCTCAAAAGCAAGATCCCAATTCTCTCTTTTTCACTTACAAAAAACTAATTCAAATACGAAAGGATCGAAAATCACTTCGTAAAGGAAAATTAAAAATCCTTTTAAGTGACGACAAACAAGCGCTATACTATAGAAGGAGAGATGGAAAAGAGGAGACATATATTTTTTTAAACTTTTCATCCAAACCAGTTCGAGTCTCCTACCCGAGAAAATGGAATCTGAATCAAATTTTATTCAGCTCTAAAAATCGAAACGCATCTTTTGAATTAGAAAAGGAATTGGATACGGGCGATTTAATTTTGCTCCCAAATGAGGCAGTTATTTTTGCAAAATAAAATACTCCCAAACACTCTTTATGCCTCAATTGGATTCATCATATAACAGGAACTGGAAAAAGACCCCGCTTTCTACTACACTCTTTCCTACTTTTTTTCTCATTCGATGTCTAATGATAAGAGGAAAGGATTTTCGCTACATCGAAACTTCAATGGACTTGAGCGTAAAGGGTGCAAAGTTTTTGTTTTGAATTGAGACTTAGAACTGTTCGCTTAAACTGTTGACAATTATCGATTCGGGAATTCGCTGACATTAGATGCGCTTGATGATGGTAAATACATTGATAAGTCGATTGGCAATTCTGCTTCTCTCTTTTGTATTCATCAGTACTAATACTGAGGGCTATGTATCCCATCGCGACACCTACCAAAAACACCAAACTTACAAACATAGTAGCTTATACGATTTTTCTTATGTCATCAAGGAAGTAAGTGAAAACAATGAGGAAGAGGCTGAGATTAATTCCCACCGGGAAAACGAATTAAATCAATCCTTCGCATTTTTTCTGAAGATTTCTCTTATATTTGATACTGAACTAAAACCTGTCCTATTCTCTTTTCCAAACTCATTTCTAGTTAAATATAGTTTCAAAGACCGCGCACCTCCCATCCTCACTTAACATAGATTTTTTTCTCGGAAGATCGCAATGCAAATTGCGTTCGATGATTATTAAAATTTTGCCTAACAAACGTTAGACAAAGTGGGGACACAATGAAACTTCTCAAAGGGCTTAAGCACTCTTTCACTTCAAAGATACTGGTTACAGTATTTCTATTAACATCTTTTCTTCAAATGAATTGTCATTCAAAGAACCATGAAGACAAAAACGCACTCATGGCCACGTATCCATGGAAACAAGATGTAATCATTGATAAAAACTATGTAGCACAAGTGAAGGCAATCCAACGTATAGAAATTAGAGCATTCGAAAAAGGATATTTAACCCACATCTATATGGATGAAGGTAAAATCGTAAAAAAAGGTCAGAAACTTTTCCAAGTAATGCCAATGTTAGTTACTGCTCAATACGAAAAAGCAAAAGCAGAATACGAATCAACACAAATCGAATTTGAGAATACTGAGAAGTTGTTCAAAGAAAATGTTGTTTCCCAAACAGAATTATCTCTCATCAAAGCCAGGCTGAAAAAAAATAAAGCAGCTATGGAATTGGCGCAAGTTCACTTAAATTTGGCAACTGTAACTGCCCCATTCACTGGTATCACAGATCGTTTCCAAGTGCGACTTGGAAGTTTAGTGGAAGAAGGAACATTATTAACTACAATCTCTGATATTTCAAAACTTTGGGTTTATTTCAATGTATCAGAAAAAGATTACCTAAATTTTTCCAATGCCCGCAGATCAGGAGACAAACCATTAAAAGTTAAATTTTTAATGGCAAATGGTGAATACTTCAACCATGATGGAAACGCTGACACAATCGAAGGAGAATTCGATAGTGAAACGGGAACCATTCCTTTTAGAGCAACTTTTCCGAATCCAGAAAGATTATTACGTCATGGAGAAACTGGAAACGTTGTAATCAAAGAAAATTTAAAAGAAGCCTTACTCATTCCACAAAAGGCTACTTTTGAAGTATTAGATAAACGTTATGTATACACAATATCAAGTAAAGGTAAGTTAAAATCGACTGAGATCAAAGTCTCAAACGAAATTCCTCACTTGTTTGTCGTAGAATCTGGTATCACTGATAGCGACATCATCCTTTTGGAAGGACTTGGTAAAGTTCATGATGGTGATATTGTAAAATTTAACATCGAAACTCGTGAGAACGTCATGAAAAGTTTCGAGTTACAGGCTCACTAGGAGAGATTGTATGTTTACAAAATTTCTCCAGAGACCAGTTCTCGCCATAGTTATATCCGTATTAGTTGTGTTTGTCGGATTAATTTCGATAAAGAACATTCCAGTATCACAATTCCCTGAAATTGCTCCTCCTCGGGTAACGATTACTCTATCTTTTCCTGGTGCCAGTGCTCAAGTTTTAGTCCAATCTACGATTACCACATTGGAACAAGCTATCAACGGGGTTGCTGGGATGAGATATATGATTTCTTCTTCCACAAGTTCTGGAGATGCAATCATACAAGTATTATTCGATCCAGGAACAAATCCAAATGATGCCTTAGTACAAGTTAAAACTAGGGTAGACCAAATGATGTATCGTGTTCCAGAACTCGTTCGTTTGGAAGGTATATTTGTACAACCTGTCCAACCAAGTATGTTATTGTATGTAAACTTATACAGTAAAGATCCGAATGCGAGTGAGAAGTTTTTATACAACTATGCGACAGTGTTTTTATTACCTGAATTAAAAAGGATTCATGGTATCGGACAAGCAAAGATCCTAGGAACAAGACAATATGCGATGCGCGTTTGGTTAAATCCAGATAGAATGCGTGCTTATAATGTAACCACTGCTGAAGTGATGAAAGCAATTGAAGACCAAAGTATCATTGCAAGACCTGGGCGACTTGGTCAAAGTTCTGGAAAACAAGCCCAATCATTAGAATACACTCTTACCTATGAAGGTTGGTTTAACGAACCTCAGCAATATGAAAATATCATCATACGTGCTAAAAATGGAGGTGAATTACTTTACCTCAAAGATATTTCCAAGGTTGAACTTGATAGTGAGTTTTATAATATTTACTCCGATGTAGACGGACATCCTGCAGCTGCGATTATGTTCAAACAAACGGAAGGTAGTAATGCCAAAGTTGTTATTGAAGATATCAAAGCAAAACTAGAAGAACTAAAACAAACTTTTCCACCAGAAATGGATTATAAATTAAGTTATGATGTATCGAACTTTATCGATGCAGCCATCGAAAAAGTAATCCACACATTAGTAGAAGCCTTTGTTTTAGTGGCGATCGTTGTCTTTATCTTTTTGGGTGATTGGCGTTCAACGTTAATTCCTATCATTGCAGTTCCAGTATCCCTCATTGGTGCCTTTTCCTTTATGATGGCATTGGGACTTACCATCAACCTAATCACTTTATTTGCAATGGTTCTTGCGATCGGAATTGTGGTGGATGACGCCATTGTAGTCGTGGAAGCAGTCCATGCGAAAATGGCCGAAGATCATTTGAGTGTGTACTTGTCCGTAAAAGCAGTATTAGGTGAAATCAGCGGAGCTGTAATTGCGATTACATTACTCATGACAGCAGTATTTGTGCCGGTTACTTTTTTACCAGGTCCTGTTGGAGTTTTTTATCGTCAATTTGCGATCACAATGGCCACTTCCATTGTGCTTTCTGGAATTGTCGCTTTAACATTAACGCCAGTCCTAACGGCGATGATTTTAAAACCACACAATCATAACAAAAAAACTCATAACCCAATCGATCTTTTCTTAGAAAAATTCAATTTTTACTTTGAGATCATGACTGAAAAATATGTGAACTTAATGCACAGGTTTTCAGGATCAAAAGTATTTATTGTTTCCTTATTACTCTTCTTTGCAGTTGGTTTTGTTTTCTTATCACAGTTGGTTCCTGCTGGATTTGTTCCTGGAGAAGACCAAGGTATGATTTACGCTGTGATCCAAACTCCACCGGGTTCAACCATTGAAAAAACAAATGATGTCGCAAGAAAACTCCAAGAGATAGCTCTAAAGATTGAAGGTGTTGATTCGGTCGCATCACTTGCAGGATATGAAATCCTAACAGAAGGTGAAGGATCCAACGCCGGAACATGTCTAATCAGCTTAAAAGATTGGTCTGAAAGAAAAAACTCAGTTCATGATGTAATGGAAGAGCTCGAGCACAAAACAAAGAATTTTGGTGCCATTATTGAATTCTTTGAACCACCAGCAGTTCCCGGATTTGGTGCAGCAGGTGGGGTTATGTTTCGATTATTGGATAAAACCAATAGTGGAGATTATACTGCCTTCGATAAAGTTCACGTAGAGTTTATGGAAGAGTTAAAAAAACGTGAAGAACTAACAGGTCTCTTCTCTTTTTACTCGGCAAAATTTCCACAATTGGAAGTGAAACTGGATCGAAAACTTGCGATGCAAAAAGGAGTCAACATTGGTGATGCAATGGACAACTTGGACATCCTCGTTGGTAGTACGTATGAACAAGGATTCATCCGATTCAATCAGTTCTTCAAAGTATACGTTCAATCTGCACCTGAATACCGAAGATTACCAACAGATATCCTAGGCTTATTTACTCCAAATGACAAAGGAGAAATGGTTCCATATTCTTCCTTCTTGTCCCTTGAACAGAAACAAGGTGCAAATGAGATCACAAGATACAATGCCTATACATCATCTGTTATCAACGTCTTACCAAGCAAAGGTTACACTACTGGAGATGCGATTGATGCCATTAGAGAAGTATCCAAAAATCTTCCAAAAGGATTTGAAGTAGGTTGGGAAGGACTTTCATACGATGAGGCATCTCGCGGGAATGAAGCCATTTTCATTTTCATAGTTGTGATTGTGTTCGTATACCTTGTGTTATCTGCACAGTATGAAAGTTTCATCATTCCTTTTTCGGTCATTTTTTCACTCCCACCAGGAATCTTTGGATCCTTCTTCCTATTACGATTGTTAGGTCTAGCCAATGACATTTACGCCCAGATCGGTATGATCATGTTAATTGGATTATTAGGTAAAAACGCTGTATTGATTGTAGAGTTTGCAAGGCAAAGACAAGAATCAGGACTTAGTGTGTTTGATGCAGCATTAGAAGGAGCAAAAGCAAGGTTTAGACCTATCCTCATGACTTCCTTTGCCTTCGTAGCTGGTTTGATTCCACTTGTTGTAGCAACTGGTCCTGGTGCGATTGCCAATCACACGATTGGTGCCTGTGCATTAGGTGGTATGTTATTTGGAACTGTCTTTGGTGTCATTGTAGTGCCTGGACTCTACATTATCTTTGCAAATATCGCAAAAGGTAAAAATCTAATTTATCATGAAGACAACATGCCACTTTCAGAGTCAGACAAAATGTATGAAACTTCTGAATTGGAACGTAAAAAATCCAGGAAAGGAAAAAAATAAGATGAAACGAATCTTAATCATATTCTTAGTTTTATGGAATGTTTCCTGTATTCCTGCTCTTTATGAAAGAGATAAGGAAGATTTAAAACTTCCGGAACAATTTGAAAATTGGGAATCTTCTGAGAAAGCTCAGAAGTTACAAACCGAAATTTGGAACCAATTTTTTAACGAACCACAATTGATATCATTAATCGACACTGCGATCGAAAACAACCAGGAACTCGCTGTACTAGAACAAGAAATTAGTATCGCGAATAACGAAGTGTTTTCGAGACAAGGGGAATATTTACCAAAATTATCTCTCCAAGCAGATGGTGGTTCCGAACAGAAAGAGAGATTTAGCACACCTAATGCCAATTCACCGACATTATTTGCCCATGGTGGGCTCGTAATGAGTTGGGAAATTGACATTTGGAAAAAATTAAGGAATGCAACGAAATCCGCTTACCTACTTTACCTCGCAAGTATTGAAGGTAAGCGGTACGTTGTTACCAATTTAGTTGCTGAAATTTCAGATACATATTTCGAATTAAAATCCCTTGATAATCAATTAACATTAATTGAAAACTATATAGAAGTTCTCTCTAAAGTGAAAGAGATGGTCGTATTACAAAGGGAAGCTGGTAGAACAACTTCGTTGGCTGTAAAACGGTTTGAAGCTGAAGTGTCAAAAAACCTCGCTCGAAAATACGATATTGTCCAAAGGATAGCCATTACAGAAAACAGACTTAATTTTCTTTTAGGACGTTTCCCAGAAAGAATTACAAGAAAGTCTGATGACTTTTTGGATATCACACTTCCTGAGATACAAAAATCAGTTCCTGTTGATCTATTAGAAAACAGGCCCGATATCAAACAGGCAAGTTTGGTTTTAGAATCACGAAAATTAGACATCGAAGTAGCTAGAGCAAGATTTTATCCTTCACTAAAGATTGATGGAAATATTGGATATGAAGCTTTTAATTCCAAACATTTTAAAGGGACACCTGTTTCGTTAGCCTATGGTTTAGGTGGTGGTATCATCGCACCTCTCATCAATCGAAAAGCGATCGAAGCAAATTATGCAACAGCAAACAACTTACAAATCCAAGCTATTTACAATTATGAAGTTTCCCTGCTAAAAGCATTTACGGAAGTTACAAACCAAATTGTAAAAATCAAAAATTTAACTCAGAAGTATGATGCAAAAAATAAACAGGTTCAAAATTTAAGAGAGTCTGTTGAAATTTCGAACATATTATTTAAAGCAGGTAGAATCGATTATATCGATGTTTTGTTTAGCCAAAGAGATTTTTTAGAAGCCCAAGTGGAAGCACTTGAATTAAAATACAATCTATTAGAAGCGAATGTCGGATTGTATAAAGCACTTGGTGGTGGATGGCGAGGACAAAAAGAAATGGATGCTGAAAGGAAAAATGGAAGTTTTTAATTTAAAAATTCGAAATTAATTCACTTTCTTTAGTGTTGGTAACTTCAAAACCAGGGAGCCAACACTAAACAGATTCTCTCTCTTCATCAATTGTAAATCGGATCTATTTGTTGTGCATTCGATGAAAGTCATTCATATTGAAAGACAGGTCCTATTTTCTCATCCATCGCCTTAAAGCGAACTTTATCACCAATTTTAACGGTAGAAAAATCAGTTACATCTTCTATAACCGTAGTTAGTTTAACATTCTCCTCTGTTTGCACAATCGCTAAAACATAAGGAGCTCTTTTTGCCATATGACCAAACCCGATATAAACAATTGTATAGGAAACGATAGTTCCACTCTGTTTCAATTCAACTGTCTCAACAGATTCACTGCCACAGGAAGGGCAACCTTCTAAAACTTCTGCTACTTTGAATTGGCACTGTTTGCAAACAATACCTGTTAAGGATTCTGTGGGGGTCATAGGTCATTACTCGTATTTGTGAATATTAAAAGCAATCTGTTTATTGGAAGGTTTGGAAAGTCTAAGTAGATTTTTTCCTTTAAAATACATTAAAGGAAAATCAATCTATATCATTTTTACGACTACTTTCCCCTTACTGCGTCCTGCTTCTACATATAACATTGCCTCGTTGGTTTCTTCAAAAGTATACACACGATCAATCATTGGCTTAATTTTTCCAGCTTCTATCAATTTTGTAATTTCACTCAGTTGTTTGCCATCTGCTTTCATGAACAAAAATTCAAAATGAACTTTCAGTTTTTTTGCCAATTGATTCACAGAGAAACTTAGTAATTTCATGAGAATTTGGAAGTGCCATCCCATCCCAATTTTTTTGGCAAAATCTGCTGTTGGAGGGCCAGTTAATGAAACCAAAACTCCACCATGTTTTAGGATAGATAAAGATTTCTTAAGAATTGTATTCTCTCGATTGCTATGTAAGACTACATCATAATCTTTCAATAGAGTCGAAAAATCTTCTTTCTTATAATCAATAACCAAATCAGCACCTAAACCCTTTACCATTTCCACATTTGTTTCACTTGTCGTTGTCGCAACAAAGGCACCTAAATGTTTTGCCAATTGGATTGCAAAAGTACCAACACCCCCAGATCCAGCTTGTATAAATACCTTTTGTCCTTTTTTTAAATTTGATATTTCTACTAATGCTTGCCACGATGTAAGTCCAACAAGTGGGATTGAAGCGGCTTCTTCCATAGTAATATTCTTCGGCTTCATTGCTAAATCATTTTGGTTTACAACAATTGATTGTGCAAATGTCCCTGTATGAAAATCGGAAGGTCTTGCATACACTTCATCACCAACCTTAAATTGAGTTACATTTGCTCCCACTTTTGTGATAATACCTGCCAAATCATGTCCATTCGTAAATGGAGTTTTGTAAGGAAGGAATAATTTAAAATCTCCGTTTTTGATCAATGAATCGAGTAAATTAATGGCTGATGCATGTACTTGCACTAATACTTCATTGTCTTTTGGGATTGGTTCTTGTATTTCCGATAAAACCAATTTTTCTTTTTTACCATAACGTATCACTTGGAATGCTTTCATTGTTTTATACCTGGAACCGATTGATGTTTTTGATGATGGACTTTTCAAACAATTGATATGCAAAGTGTTGGATCGCCAAAATGACGGAAGCGCCTTTCCCAACTGGATGACTAAATTTTGGATTCTTTGTTTCGATTAGTTTTACCAATGTATCAATGACTGGAGTTGGTTCAGGAGCATTTCCAAACAAATCTTCGGCGAACTTTTCTAGTTTACTACGATACTGGTTGTAATCATCAATTTTGATTCCTGCCTTCACCGCATTATTGATGATATTGGTTTTAAAGCCCATTGGTTCAACCATTGTAACTTTTATATTAAATTCATTTAATTCAAATCGTAAGGATTTAAAAAATCCTTCCAGTGCATGTTTGGAAGCACCATAATAAGCAGCACTTGGAAAGTTTAGGAGTCCCATGATGGAACCAACAGTAATTATTTTTCCAAACCTCTGTTTTCGAAAATCTGGTAATAACTCTTTTGTAAGTTTAACTGTTCCCCAAAAATTTGTTTCAAATTGTTTTTTTCCTTCTTCAATTGAAGTTTCTTCGACAAGGCCAGAAAGGTAAAATCCAGCATTATTAATCAAAACATCAATTTGTGAAATGTATTTGAACAATTCATTGCGAAAAGCCTTGATTGAACTATCGTCAGCAATATCTAAAGGCAACATTTTAAATGGCACCTTGCTGTGATTTGGGTTGCGACTTGTGCCGATTACATTGTAACCAGATTCGTGGAGTTTGGTTGCAAGAATCAATCCAAATCCCGAAGATGCACCTGTAATTAATATTGTTTGTTTCATACTATGATTTGACTCTTTTTTCTAAATTATACTTGCAATTTGCAAGTGAAAATATTGCTTTTATTTTGCAAGTGAATTTTTTTTAATAAATTTTGGGATTAAAAACGATGGAAAATACCAAAAAAAGGTCAGAATGCCCTCTCAGTTGTTCACTGGACATTTTCGGTGACAAGTGGTCATTACTCATCATGAGAGATATGATGTTCTTTAATAAATCTACATTTGGCGATTTTGCAAAATCACAAGAAGGAATCGCAACAAATATCCTAACCGCAAGACTCCAAAATTTAGAAGAACACAATCTAATCCAAAAATTGGATCATCCAACGAGTAAAGCTAAAGTATTGTACAAACTAACAAACAAAGCGATCGATCTTTTACCCATTATCATTGAAATCCAGTTATGGGCAGACAAGTACATGGAAATCCCTTCAGAAATAAAAGCTCAAATCAAAGAAACAAAGAAAAACAAAGACGAATTCATTATGGCAATGACAAAAAAACTTAAAAAACAAATCGCAAGTTAATGTATCTTAAACGTTTTGTTTATTTTAATTTAATCTTTTGCGCCTAATTCCTCTAGTTTTAAAATGATATTTTTTAAATTTCTTTTTTTGGCAATACTCAATGCAGTATCCCCATTATTGTTCATTTCGTTCAGATTTGCTCCCGCATTTACTAACATAGGAATGATAATTAAATGATTTTCGCTAGGCAATTCCGAATCTGAAGGTGCCATAATCGCAGTATATCCTTTGTAATCCTTAATGTTTGGATTTGCTTTATGTTGTAATAATAATTCTACAGTTTTTATATGTCCATTCGAAGCAGCATGCATTAACGGTGAAATATTACCATAATCCGTTATATTCGGATCTGCTCCATTTTTAAGTAATTTCTTAATTTTGGGGAGAAAATGAATCGAAAGAGAGATTTTTTTAGAATCTATAATAACAAGAATCACATTTGGACCAATGTTTTCTGATCCAAATGTGATTTTAAGTAGGAAAAGGTTTTACTTCAATCGTTCAATGATTGTCGCAATTCCCATACCACCACCAATACAAAGGGTGATGAGTCCGTAACGAAGGTCTCTTCTTTCCAACTCGTCAAGTACAGTTCCAGTCAAAATTGCACCAGTTGCTCCGAGTGGGTGTCCAAGCGCAATCGCTCCACCGTTCACATTGATTTTGGATTCATCGATTCCGAGTGTTTTCTTTACGTATAACACTACAGATGCGAATGCTTCGTTGATTTCCCATAGGTCAATGTCTTTTACGCTAAGTCCAGCTTGTTTTAATGCTTTTTGAGAAGCAGACACTGGACCAGTTAACATGATTGTTGGGTCTTCACCAGTTGCAACAGTCGCAAGGATTTTAGCACGAGGTTTTAAACCGTATTTTTTTAATCCATCATCATTTGTTACTAAAATCGCAGCAGCACCATCCACGATACCAGATGAGTTACCAAGTGTATGGATGTGATTGATTTTTTTGATTTCTGGATAAGAACGAAGTGCAATTGCATCGAGTTCTTTTTCACCAATTGTTTTGAAAACAGGGCCAAGTCCAGAAAGGAATGCATAATCAGATTCCAATCGTGGGTTCTCTTCTTCTGTTACAACTGTTCCATCATCCAATGTAATTGGGATCACAGATTTTTTGAAGTAACCATTTTGGATTGCTGCATGAGCTTTTTGTTGTGAAGACTCTGCAAAACGATCTGCTTCTTCACGAGAAATATCATACTTCGTAGCAATTAAGTCAGCAGAAATCCCTTGTGGAACAAGGTTGTAGTGAGCAGCAATTTTATCGTTACCAACATTGAAGTCACGACCAAGCATATCATCACCCATTTTCACTCGGCTCATGGATTCAACTCCACCACCAACGCCAATTTCCATTGCTCCAGAAGCAACATGGTTCGCTACGTTGTTAAGAGCTTGTAATCCAGAACCGCAGAAACGGTTTACTGTATAACCAGGAACATCTTTTGGCCAATGAGCAGCCATGACCGCATAACGTGCGATACATGCAGCTTGGTCAGCAACTTGGGATACACAACCCATTACAACTTCTTCTACCGTTTTTGGATCGATTCCTGTTCGGGTTTGGATGGCTTTTAATGTGGCAGCAGCTAATTCTTGTGGATGGACGGATGCAAGTGTCCCACGTTTTTTGCCCTTTCCTCTCGGAGTTCGGACAGCATCAATAATATAGGAATTCCCCATGGGTTTACCTCTCTCTGGGTGTTCTAGGAAAAACGTACAGAGTTCGCCTCACAAGAAAAGTAAAAAAATCATCATTTCGTCATAGTTTTTGTGAATTTGTGACGGTAGTACTTCATTTTCGCTTGGAATTGGCAAGAATACCCCGAAATCATCGCATCAAACCTGTCGGCCTTGCTTTCTGTCCGTTCTTCAGCGATCCGGATGTACCGAAAATTGGGCTCGATTGCCTCTGCAAATTCCCGTTTATTCCAGTCCACATACCGCCAGGCACTGAAACTATGGTTCACTCCTACCTTCTCATCGATGGTTCCAATGAGTTGGAACTTGGACTCACAGGGTGTACGGAAAAAAATGTAACGATTAAAAAAATACAAAATCGTTCGGTGGGGATTGGCATCCAAAACAGAGTGAAAGTGTTCCTTCATTTCCTCAACGGTATAAAACAAATCGGGCCCAGAATTGGTACTCCGAAAGATCACTGGGGAAAACTCATTGGGTGTGTATAGTTTTGTTAAAATGCGGATGTAAGACGGATCATCCAAACGATAGGGAATTTCATTAAAGGCAAAAGGAAAGGGATCACGTTCGGTGAGGTGGATTTCAATGTAACGAGTGTGATCGTATTCAGGGTCATTGATATCGGTTGCGACAATCTTTTTGATGTGTTTAGCTAAAAACTGATCCTCATATAAATCTCGAACAGTAACAGCACCCTCTTCATACAAGATAGCACTTCCAAAATCGATAAAACTTGCACCGTCTAACCACCGTCCAATGGATCCATACTTGAGGTGTAAAATACGATTCCGAAACATGGATCGTAAAATTAAATTATGATCATACAAACGTTTACGACCTGACCGTTGTTCTACGACCGTATTTTTTGTTTTTTTAACTTTGTAATAATGGATATGATTGGCAAGGCCAAAACGCAACTTTTCAAATGCATGGTTTTCTAAAACACGTTTTTCATCATCTTCGTTCTCAATGATGGTGGTTTCAGCATCTAAAGGAGATATAAATCCTATGCCCATTCCGAAGTAACATATGAAAAAAAACAAATAGATCCAAAATTTACAAACGAAAGGAAACGTAAAGCGATGAGAAACAATGGTGTTAGTACGGAAATGAAGAATCAATCGTACATACAAACTGCCTAAAGATACTTTGAGTGAGGAGACTTTTGTTAACACAAATACTGGAATGGAATGATTAGAGTCGAAACCCGGATGTCATTATTCCATACAATTCCGGGTTTTTGTTTCGTAGATAGAGCGAAATCTTAGTTCCTTTGGCCGAGAATAGGACCACCTGTTTTTTCCATCATTCTTTCTTTGGTTAAAAACAAATCTTCTCGGTTATCGGCCGCCATCTCACCCGTTCCATCCAAATAAATGGCTCCCTTGGGACAAGCCTCTTCGCATAACCCACAGAAGATGCAACGAAGCAAATTGATTTCAAATTTTTTGGCGTATTTGTCTTCTGGGTGAAGGTGTTGGCGTTCTGCTGGTACTTCCGAAGCTTCGATGTGAATGGCATTGGCAGGGCAAATCCACATACAACAGAAACAAGCCGTACATCTTTCCCTACCCTGTTCATCTCGTTTCATCGAGTGCATTCCGCGAAACCTTGTGGAATACTGACGTTTTTTATCAGGGTATTCAATCGTGACTTGTTTATTAAACAAAGCCACTTTCACAAAATGTTTGAGTGTGATCCAAAGGCCTTTGCCAATGGACCAAAAGTAAAACTTTTCATACCAAGAAAACTGGTGTTTTTTGGCTACGTTGACGACATTAACGGTTCCCAACGGATGCCTCCATTTTTTTAGCCATCGTATTCAAAATTTGTTCTACAACACCGGCAGAAGTTAACAAACCTTGGATGGGATTCATTGACTTTTCAAAGTTTTGTTTGAGGCCGTTTTTGTTGGTAAAACTTCCCTCTCGTTCGCAGAAAATTTGTATGGGAGCCGACAAACTTGCGTTCTTTGCAGCTTCCGTCAAATTGGTATCAAAACAAATCACTTTGTTTGGATCAATTCCTTCTGGAATGGATTCTTTGATGAGGATCACTAAGTCCACCGACCCTTGTTTGACTGCTGAAACAATCCCTGTAATTCCAGAAGGAGTAGTGAGACCTAAGTCAATTGCTCCTTTTGTATTCGGGTGGTTGTCTTTTGTGAGTAAAAAGTCCACCTGTTCGGTTTCTTTATGTTGTGCATCCGTCACACGAGTTTCCCATTGGATGGATTTCCCACCTAATGCTTGTGAAAGGGAACTTAGATTTTGTTTCAGAGTTTCCAAAGTTTCGTTGGATTCGTGAGCACCACCGAGAACAACAATGGATTTTGCTTCTTTCAAACGATCGATGATTTTCGAAATCACAACTTGTGATGTGGAATTTTTTCCATTTTCCAAATAACTGAACAAACGGTTTTCGTTCATCCAATCCAAATCAAATCGACCTTTGTCACAGAGAAAAAACATTCCTTGTTCAAAATTTTCTCGTACCATGTAACGATACATTTTATTGTCTCGTACATTTGTTGTTACATTACAACCTGTGGAACAACCATGGCATACGGATTTGTGTGATTTGTACCACCAAACACGTGATTTAAAAAGTGTCTTGTTATTGAGAAGGGCTCCCACAGGACAAATGTCTGCAAGTGCACCTTGGTAGTTGTGATCGATTGGTTCCGATTTTGCAAGACCAATGATGGAATGGTTCCCTCGTTCAAAGAGTCCAAGGTTGGATTCTCCCACTTTTTCTTCTTCAAAACGCACACATCGATAACATACGATACATCGATTATGATTGATGATGAGGTTGGTTCCAATTTCTTCTTGAGGGATATTTCGTTTTTCAAATTCAAAACGGGAATGGCCAGATCCGGAACCAAATGCATTGTCTTGCAAACGGCATTCTCCTGCTTTATCACAAACAGGACAATCTAACGGATGATTGGCGAGAAGGAATTCCATGGTACCTGCACGTGCTTCTTTCACACGATCGGATTTGGTAATGATACCCATTCCCTCTTTTACAGGAGTATTACATGCAGCTTGTAACCGAGGTACACCTTCAATTTCAATGAGACACATACGGCACATACCGACAATGCTCAAAGCTGGGTGGTAACAGAAGTAGGGAATTTCCACTCCTACTTCTTTTGTTGCATCAATGAGGTTTTTCTTTTCGTCGACTTCGTATTCGACTCCGTCTATCTTTATCTTAACCAAAGAACAGACCCCCTAGGTTTGATTAGACTTAGGTCTTTTGATTTTGTCAAACCTTCATTTGGAAATTATATTTACCTCGGAAAGATATGCGAATGGTTGTAAGTCCACAACGTGATTACTAAAAAATTCGGAATCTACAAATAGGGAACTGGCTCTGATATTGGTCTGTTTTAGAATTTTGGCGATCAAATCATCTAAAATCTGTAAGGCCTTCACTTCATAAAAAAAAGCGTTATCGAGATTGATTCTCAAATTGGTGAAACTACCCCTTCCTGCCAAGGTAAGCATAAACCGATCATAGATTTCTTCTGTGGATTTTTTACCAGGACAACCTTTGATGTCCAATTGCATCTGTGAAATGGAGAGTTCCGTCACATTGATTTGTAATGGAAATTCTTTTTTATCGATGATGTTTTCGGGTTTGAGTTGTAAGACAAATGCGATTTTTTCGAGGAGGGCTTGGTTCGCGATGGGTTTTAACAAATAAGCTGTGACGTGGCTTAATGCTGCTCGTTTCACTTGGTCCTTTTCTCCAACGGCTGTTAACATGATGACGGGAGTCATTTTTAACATGTCCTTTCCTTTTTCGAGAAAACTAATCCCATCCAAATAAGGCATATTCACATCGCTGATAATCAAATCATAACTATTGTTTCGAATTTTTGTAAGACCTGACATTCCATCTACAACATGAGTCACATCAAAGTTATATCTCTCTAAAGTATGTAATAAAAGTTTGGCACTACTCTCGTCATCTTCTAAGAGTAAAATTTTATAAACTTTGGGACGATTCATTCGATTATATTTCCTCTATTGGTTTGGAATGGCGTTTAAATTCGCATACTTCATAAACCATTTTGGTTGCAAAGCTCTCTGGTATAAGTAAGCATCAACTAATACTAAGTTTACGACAGCTTCTACTATCGGAACTGCCCTTGGTAATACACATGGATCATGACGACCTTTTGCTTTCAGAATGGTCTCTTTGTTTTGATCGTTGACTGTTTTTTGTTCTTTCTTAATAGTAGAAGTCGGTTTAAAGGCAGCGCGTATCACAAGATCCATTCCATTGGAAATTCCACCTTGGATTCCACCAGACCTGTTGGTTCTAGTTTTGACTTTGCCTGTTCCTTCTTCGATATAAAACTCATCATTGTGTGTACTGCCTGTTTGGCGAGTACCAGAGAATCCGGATCCTACCTCAAATCCTTTACAAGCAGAAATAGATAAAATGGCTTTTGCCAAATCAGCATCTAACTTATCATATACGGGATCACCAAGTCCTGGTGGTAAATTACGTACTACAACTTTAACAACTCCGCCAACCGAATCTCCTTCATCACGGAGTTTACGTATCAGAGTTTCCATTTCATCATTGGTAGAAGGTTTTGGACAACGTGTTGGAAATTGGTCAACGATGTCCCTTGAGATTGGGTATTCATTTTCTGAAATTTGGGAATCAATGGGACCAATCGAATCCACAAACCCAACGGTTGAGATGCCCAATTCGTTTTCTAAAATCACTCGGGCAAGACCTGCAGCTGCAACTCTACCAATGGTTTCGCGAACAGAGGAACGACCACCACCTACATGGGCCCTATGGCCATATTTTTCAGAATACGTATAATCAGCGTGAGACGGGCGAAACACATGTGCCATCTCATCATAATCACTGCCAATGGTATTTTGGTTATTCACCTTCATGAGTATGGGGCTTCCCGTGGTTTTGCCTTCAAACACTCCTGACTCAACAACCATTCTATCTTTTTCATCTCTCGGAGTTGTCAGATCATTTTGACCTGGTCTACGACGTGTTAGATCTTTTTGGATTTCTTCTTCTGGAAATGGGAGACCAGCTGGCACTCCATCCACAACAACTCCTACGGATGTTCCGTGAGATTCTCCATAGGTAGATACTCGGAAAATTTTTCCCCAACTTGATGGCATATACGGACAATGAAAATGGAGATTGCATTCTCTCCAATAAAGTTTTTCATGAACTTGGAATGCATTTACTCTTTGATGGACCCAAATATAAGGCTATCACCCTTAGCATTGGGGTACATGTGTTCATTCTTTTGTCTTATTTGGCAATGGAATACCGAAGTGACATAGATTCTTCTCACATCAAACTCAAGGAAGGCGGAAATTTTTCCTCTTTCCAACTTCATTTTTCAACTGGATTGGGAGAAAGTAAGGAATCAATTTCGCCAAACCAATCTCAAAATGATGGAACCAAAACCGTAGAAGACGAAATCTCTGAATTCCAAAATTGTCTCAGTTACCCCAGTTTGGCATTGGAACAAAAACTAGAAGATCATTGTGTGTACCGTCTTTCCGTGAAAGAAGACGGTAGTTTGGAAAAAATTGCAGTGGTCACAGCATGTAGGTATGCGGTTTTTGATCAACAGGTGCGTCGCCAACTTTCCGATTGGAAGTTCCAATACACCAAAGGCAAAGAATTTGTTTTACCCATTAGGTTCCGTTTAGATGTCAGAGACTAATCCACAATCTGAAGAAAGTGCTTGGTATATAGTTTATACCAAACCACGTGCAGAAAAAAAACTCAGTGAACTTCTGAACAAATACAAAATCGAAAACTACTTACCAATACGGAAAGAACGGAAAAAATGGACAGATCGATTCAAATGGATCCAAGTTCCAATATTGCCTTCCTATATTTTTGTAAGGATTGTCTTTTGGAGAGATAAAAATAAGGTCTTACAATTACCAGGATCAGTCCAGTTTGTATTTCATAAAGGGCAACCAGCTATTGTGGAACAAAATGATTTAGATGTTTTGGAACAAGGCCTTAAGGATTATGCGGAATCTTTGAAAATGAACAGAGAACTATTATTTCAAAAAGGCAAAATGGTGAAAGTGATCGATGGTTCTTTTGCTGGTAAAACCATGGAAATTCTAAAAGTAAAAAACAAAACTCTTGTTGTTTTGAGAATTCCTGGTGTAGAAACCGTTTTCTCTTATGAGATCAATATGGATCACTTAGCTTGGGAGGAATTACTTGTATGACAAATAAAGATACTTTGACTATCGTAAAACAAGCGCTTGACGATGAAATTTCATCTCTCGTTCACTTCCGTGAACAATTAGACCCTTCAGTAAAAGACTGTATCGATTTGATTCTAAAATCAAAAGGCAAAGTAATTGTTACGGGTGTTGGTAAGTCTGGTGATATTGCCAAAAAAATATCACATACTCTTTCTTCCACAGGAACTTCAGCATATTTTTTACATCCAACAGATGCATCACATGGAGATTCTGGAATTGTTGGCCCCGACGATGTGGTACTTGCCATTGGAAAAAGTGGTGAATCAGAAGAACTAAACTATATCCTTCCTACCCTTCGCAAAATCGGCGCAAAAATTGTAGGCATCACTGCTAACGCCAAATCTAAATTAGCAGAATTATCGGATGTTGTCATTATCACCCCAGTTTTAAAAGAAGCATGTCCATTAGATCTTGCTCCCACTTCTAGCACAACCATTGCCCTTGTACTAGGAGATGCAATTGCAGTTGCTCTAATGGAATTAAAGGAATTTAAAGCGGATGATTTTGCATTGTACCATCCTGCTGGTAGGTTAGGAAAACGATTATCATTATACTTAACTGATGTAATGCGAAAGGGAGAAAGAAACGCTTCTATTTCCATCAATGCAAACCTAGAAACTATTTTAAAAGAAATTACAGAAAAAGGAATTGGTGCGACTGGAGTTGTGGATTCAAATTCAAAACTTGTAGGACTGATTACCGATTATGACATTCGCAAATATCTCACAAAACATACCTTATCTCCTGATGTAACCGCAAAAGAAATGATGAACCCAAATCCAAATAGTTTTCGACCAGATGAAAAGGCATATGATGTTCTGATCAAAATGGAAGGACGCGAAAGGCCAATTTCTGTTGCTCCAGTTGTGGATGAAAATGGAGTTTTTGTTGGGATGATTTCTCTCCACGATCTATTACAAAAAGGATTATAATCTTTATGCCAGATTCTTATAAAATCATAGCCTCTGTCGGTGAGGATGAATTGCGCCACCTCCAAAAAAAAGACGTAAAAGATGTAGATGTGATCGAAGTTCGATTGGATTTATTCTCTAGAAATTACATCCAAAAAGAAATGAAAAAGAAAATCAAAGCTCTTGGTTTGCCAGTGCTTTTTACCTATAGAAGAGCTGAAGATAGTAGTGTTCGATCCTATGTGAAATTATTCCCAGAAGATGTGGAAGGCATCATTAAAGATTTTAATGACAATGCTAATTATCTGGATATCGAGCTAAATAGAGAAGATACAATTTTTCGAAATTATGAGACCTTAAACTATCGAATCATTTATTCTTATCATTCTTTTAAGAAATCAATTTTGGCAAATGAAATGAATCAATTCATTGCAAAATCAAAATCAGTCAAAAAAAAGAATCCAATTTATAAATTTGCTATCACACCCGAAAACATTGAAGAAACTGCTGACTTTTTAAATGATATCAAACTTTTATCAAAAACTCAAACAATGATAGGAATTTGTATGGGTGAACTTGGAATTATATCTAGAGTATTTGGAGATAAGTTTAATTCTTCCTTCACCTATATGACATTAGGTGAACCAAAGGCACCGGGTCAAATTTCAGTGGATACTTTTAAAAAACTACGTGCGGATCTTTTCAAAAGCCCACAATCAGCAAAGGAATCAAAGGAAGAATAATGATTCTTCCTGTTTGTTATTGATTTGATCCAGGAGTGGAAAGATTCGTTCCTGGTACCTTTCCACCCTTAGTATTCAAAAACTCGCGAAAGGAATTATCCTTCCAAACTTCTTTGAAATCTTTTTCTAAACTTGAAGATGTCCAATATTCAGGTTTTAAATCGGCTGCCAATTGAAACTGTTCTTTGGTTTTGGTGATGTCATTTTTTTTCGCAAAACAACGCGCCAAGAGATAGTGTGCAGCAGAAGAACCATTTGTTTTTTGCAGATAAGGAATTGCTAAATCAACTTTCCCACTGTAAAAATAATTCCTACCTCGATAAAAAATATATTCTCTTCCAGTGGAAATTGTTTGGTCTTTTTCCAATACGCTAAAATAACTTTCAGCTATATCAAAAGCATTGTTTTCCGTATATTTTCTCGCTAATTTTAAAAACCCAACTTGAAACTTTTCAGGAGTTTGAGATAAATCTGGAAATTTCATTTTAATGAATTCAGAATATTTTGCGAAACTAGTTTCAAATTTTTTAGTTTTGTTGCCCGCTTCGAACATACAGACAAATCGAAACATGTGGGATTCAATTTGATTAGGATTATAAGAAAGTGCTTTATCGGAAGATTGGATACATTTTTCCCATTCAGATTTTTGTTCGTATAACCTTGCGAGTGCAAGAAGTGGAGTATCTTTTTGAACTTGTCTGAATGCTTCTTGAAAGGATAATTCAGCTTTTTCAATTTCTGCTAATTTCTGATAAGCAATCCCTTCATTTAGAAATACATAATATAGAAATACGTTTGTATCTTTTGAAAAAGGATTTTTTTTGGCTTTTTCAAAGGAATCAATGGCAGATTTAGGATCATCTAATCTTAACTTAATGATACCCATTTTGTAATGGTATCTCGAACGTGTTGGATTTTTTTCGATTAATATGTTTAAATTCGATTCTGCTTTATCGTATTTTTTTTCTTCAAATAATGCTAAAACATAATCCCAACGAACATCTTCTAAATGAGGTTGGTTTGCTAAAATTTGTTCGTAAGATTCACTAGGTTTAGTAGTATCTTTATCCTCAATACTTTCGTCCGTTTTTTTAACTTGGTCTTTTTTATTTTCAATATTTTTGGGCTCTTGGTGTTTTGGTTCAATTTTTGTATGTTGCGTGTAAGTATGCGTTGATGAAGAAGGATTTCCTTTGTTTCCTACAGCACGGTTATATATTTTTTGAACTTCTTCATTTTTAGGATCATACTTTAGGTAACGTGATGCATACGTTGCTGATAAATTCCAATCTTGGTGGTAATTAAAAAACAAAGCTAATTTTAAAAGGACCGTTTTTCTTTGGTCTTTGTCCAAATCCAAATCAGCAGCTCTTCGAAAATTTTGAATGGATTTCGGATAATCTTTTTTGTATTCATAGATATATCCTAAATACATGTAAGCTTCACCGTCTTGCGGGTGTGAGTCGGCATGTTTGGTAAATTTTTTAATGGCTTCGCCATATGCTTTTTTTGAAAAAGCCTTTTTACCTTCTTTCATAGCATCGCTGTCGATTGCGAAGACTGTAGTTTGAAAGATGACAAAACTGAGAACTAAGGAAAGATATTTCCGCACGGATTCCAAACTAGTTGGAACCCATGGGAATGAAAGGGATTTTTGGAAAAAAGTTAGATCTTCGTTCTTTCTTCTTTTTGTGACGCTAAGTTACGCGAAGCTCTGAGAACGATACTCATCGTCGTTATTTGTGGGTTCACCGAAAGTCCTGTAGGGTAAACTGAGGCATCCATGACAAATATGTTTTTATGACCATAAATTTCCAAATTTAAATCAACTGCTCCCTTCTCTGGGTCGTTTGCAGACTGAATGGATCCATGCGGGTGCGCAGATCCAACTGTCAAATCACCTGGTTTTGTGCTCTCTTTTAGAATCCAATCAAAGTTATCGTTTCCTGTTACTTTGTAGGGTTCTGTAAAACGTGTGAAAGGAAAAATTAACTCTTTTGCTCCAGCAGCCACTGTCACTTCCGCTAATGCTTTTAATCCTTTTAACATATTCAAACCATCAGTGGGAGTGAGTTCAAAGTACACCTTTCTTCTTCCTAAACTGTACTTCACACTTGCATTGGCTTCCCCATCTGCACCATCACGAACTAAAACAATACCAGCATTATAATTGGTATAATCTTTCATGACATCAAACTGTTGTTTGCCGTAAAAAGGAACTAAGGAGGAAGCAAGCGTTGGTCTATATGGTGCCGCTTCTAACCAGTAACCATATCCAGTTCCATTTTGGTTATGACCATCCTTTATCACAATGGATTGTGGTGGGCCTTGGAACATTTTGATTTCGGAATCAAACTTACCAAAAATTGTGGATGTTGGGTGAACTTTTAAATTCCTTCCTACCCATCCATTACCAATCCCACTCCTTTGCAAAAGGGCTGGGCCTTCAATCGCTCCAGCACTCACAATGACAACAGGAGCTTTGATTTCCATGGTTTCTATGATTTCATTTGGTGCTTTTTCATATGCATCAGGCGTAAATTCAGCAACTACCGTTTTGATTTTTCCATCCCGAATTTTAACAGCACGCATATTGGAAACAACAGTTGCTCCCGCTTCTATCGCATCTGGGATCCAAGTGAGAAACGTAGATTGTTTTGCATTGATTGGGCAACCAAGTCCACACCTACCAAGTCCAATACAGCCACGATTATTATTTCTTAAAACTTGCGGTGTTAATCCAATTTTTTTACCACCAACACGTAATACATTATTATTCGCATTGATCAAGTTATCTGGTACTTCGTGGACACCTAATCTTTCATGTACTTCTGAAACATAAGGATCCATTTCTTCTCTCGAATAACCTTGCCACCCAAATCGTTCGTTCCATTCATTGGTAACATAATCGGGAGGGTAAAGAGAAGTTTGCCAGTTTACTGTTGTTGAACCACCGATAGACTTACCTTGTAAAATCGATAACGTCTGTTCTTCGGTTACAATAAATCCAGCATCTCGGTAGAGTCTTGCTTGTGACAAAAATTCGTCAGAACTAAATTGTGCGGGAGTGAAGTAACTACCTTCTTCAATCAGGACTACCTTCCATCCATTTTTTGAAAGTTCTCTTGCTGCAACTGCTCCGCCAGCTCCAGATCCGATGATGACAACATCCGCAGTTAGTTCCCATTTTCCATTTTGGATTTGGTGGGTTTTGATTGTTTCTGCGTGTTTTTTTGGAGTGATGATTTTTTCGTTATGAACTGAGATTCCCATGTATCGTCCGCCTTATTGGATGTAACCGACAAATTTTTGGTATTCTTTGTCAGAACTGAGAAGGAAAAATGAAATTTGTCTTAGGATGGCGTAAACACCACGTTTGATTCCAAGTGAAGAATGTTTCCATTCCAATAATCGTTTGATACGTTCTTCAGGTGGTAGTTTGACAATCGGTGTAAAAGAAAAATCAAGTGCCATTGCTGCTAAAATAGAAGATGGAACACTAGCTAACAGCTGTATAACGCTTTCTGTTTCGATTGGATATGGATGTCCGTATACATAATTATCTAACGCAAGTCCTAAATCAAAATTGGGAATGGGGTTGTCTTGTAAGAAGACTTCTTGTAAACTGCGAAAACTGTGGTATTGTTCTGGTGAAATTCCCCTAAGGGTGGGAGTGTTCACTCCTGGACCACAATTCACACCCTGTATGGAAACAGCGGTTAAGGCAAAACATTTGAGAGAAAATTTTAAGAAACGATTTCGTGAAAGTAGGAATGGTGTATGTGGCTCCAAATCTCATTTCCTTCGGTTAGATTTGAACCCATTGTGTCAGAATCTTGTAAAAATATCACTCATTTTCCTTATTTCGACAGGATGTAGTCGTTTTTTTGTAAGAACACCAAACTTCACATCCATCCAAATTCCTAA
Source organism: Leptospira levettii (assembly GCF_002812085.1). Lineage (NCBI taxonomy): Bacteria > Pseudomonadati > Spirochaetota > Leptospiria > Leptospirales > Leptospiraceae > Leptospira > Leptospira levettii. The sequence goes on along the minus strand of NZ_NPDM01000001.1, from coordinate 1,174,316 downwards.
TTTAATTCCTTTCTCAGACGCAGAAGGAATCAAAAAAGACAACTGGCAAAAATTAGCAAAACCAAGAGACCAAAACTTAATTTCTGCAATCATCTTACACAATTCAGGCAAACGAAAGTTCTCCGATTTCTTTCGCTTATCTGTAGAGAATCAATTTTTATTCCATTTGTACATCGATTCCAATGGCACCATCTATGGAGACCCTTTGTTTTTAACCAGGGAATGGACTGCCTCGCCAGGGATCGATACTGAATCCATCCATATCGTTTATGAAGGAACCCAGGAAACTCTCTATAACCAACACAAACAAAGGGAAGTGTTACAAAAAACCATCCAATACTTGGCAGACTCATTGTACATTCCCAAATCGAATTTCGACATTATCTCCAAAAAAGGAATTTTCACTCATAACCAAGCCAAACGTAGGTTTGGTGGATTCGTGGATTTTTCTCCCTGTGGAAGTGAGTTAGCACTCAATCAAATCCTCAAAGAAATTGGTGGAACCTTCTATGAAGAAGATGATTGGAAAGATCGTTTTGTCACGGGTTGGGTTTTAAAAAAAGAAAACAAAGATCTTTTAAAGGAATCATTCCATCCAACCAATGGACGAGGGATCACTAAAGCGGAAAAAATCATCTTTACCCAATTAGAAAAAACGGACAAAGGTTTCACACCTGAAGATTACCGAGTGAAGTATACATTTCGAGGGAAAATCAAACCAAGTTGTGTCGTCTTACATTATACTGCGATACCAGATTACTTTCGATCTCTTCGAACCTTGGAAGCAAGAAACCTCACAGCTTCCATCATGGTTGATACCAATGGAAAAGCTTACCAACTTGTAGATGTAATTGAAGACCGAGCGGCGGCGGCCACTGGGACAAATGACAATTGTATCCAAATTGAAATTGTTGCCAAAGACACAGAAGAATTACTCAAACAACCAGAACAAATCCAAAAAGTAAAAGACCTTGTTTTAGAACTCACGTCCAAATACAAAATTCCCTTATCCAATGAAAAGTTGGAAGATCTAAGTGGAGTTTTTAGCCATACCCAAGCCAAAAAAAAATGGGGTGGTTCTATCTTCCTCAATGCAAAAGACTTTGATCCAGGGGAAGAATATATGGAACTCATTTTAAATTCGATTGGTGGAAAATACTTTCCAGAACCAGAATGGAAAAATCGAAGTGCCATGGACTGGGCCATTTTATACCGTAATTTTCAACCATAATAAGGAAAATCCGATGAAACAAATATTCAGCATTTTTACTCTTGGAAGTTTACTATTCTTACTTCATTGTAAGTTCAATCAACCAAACTACCACCTTACGTTACAAGAAGCTGAATACCGATACGAAACCATTGAAAATATAAAATACAGTTTAGAAATTAATCTCTCACCTAAAGATAGTTTTACGGGAAAGGTAAACATTCAGTTTGTGGTCAAAAAAATCAGAGACCTACGATTAGATTATTTCCAAGGAGAAATCAAATCCATGGTTCTGAATGGTGAGGCTCTTAGTGATTTTGAATATAAAAAAGGACAAATCCAACTTCCTTCGAATCGATTGATGATTGGCAACAATACACTTTCTGTTTCCTTTGAAACACCATTTGCCAAAACAGGAAATGGGCTCCACAAATTCCTAGACCCAGATGATAAAGAAACGTATATCTACTCACAATTTGAAGCATTTCATGCAAACAAAATGTTTCCTTGTTTTGACCAACCAGACCTAAAAGCTACCTTCCAACTCCAAGTAACAGCTCCTAAAAATTGGAAAGTGATCTCCACTACTCTTCCCACATCACAATCCAAAACAGAAAATCCGGAAGAAGTTTTACACCAATTTCCTGAATCGAAAAAAATATCCACTTATGTGTTTTCCTTACACGCAGGTCCATTCCAATTTTGGGAAGACAAGTTTGAATCCATTCCCCTTCGCCTTTTTGTTCGTAAATCACTCGCAAAATACGTAGAACCAAAAGATTGGTTTACATTTACAAAAGAAGGATTTGCTTTTTTTAATTCATACTTCGGAATTCCTTATCCATTTGAAAAATACGACCAAGTCATTGTACCTGAATTTAATTTTGGAGCAATGGAAAATGTAGCGGCCGTTACATTTTCGGAAAGATTTGTCTCACGTTCACAGATGACACGTTCCCAAAGAGAAAATTTATCAGATGTGATTTTACATGAAATGGCACATATGTGGTTTGGGGATTTGGTCACAATGAAGTGGTGGAATGGACTCTGGTTAAACGAAAGTTTTGCAACTTATATGGCAAGTTTAGCCCAAGCTAAAAATTCAGAATTCCAAGAAACATGGATTAGTTTTTTCGAAAAAATGAAACAATGGGCCTATGAAGAAGATGGTTATAGCACAAACCATCCTGTAGAAGCAAAAGTAAATGATACTGAAGAAGCATTTACTCAGTTTGATGGTATTACATACGGAAAAGGTGCTTCCGTAATCAAACAATTAGTATTTTTTATAGGCGAAGAAAGTTTTCAAAAAGGAGTTCAAAACTATTTGAGAAAGTACTCCTATTCCAATTCAACCTTACTCGATTTTTTAAAAGAACTCGAATTTGTCAGTGGGTTCTCCATGAAAAAATGGTCCAAAGATTGGTTAGAAACAAAAGGTACAAATCAAATTGAACTCACTACCGTTTGTGCCGATCATCATCTATATGGAAAAATTGTCCAAGCAGCTCCTGGCCCTGAGAACAAACTACGTGATCACAAAACTATTTTAGGTCTCTATTTTTTTGATAAGACCAACAAACAAGTATCCTATGAACAGTTCCCAGTAGTTTATTCCGGTAGATCGAGTGAAGCCATTCTAGAAGTAAAATTTTGCCCTGATTATGTATTGTTTAATGCCGAGGATCATGATTTTGTCATTTGGAAATGGACAGATGTTAATAAACAAAATTTAGAATTTGTATTGGAGTTTGACAAAGGCCCAATGCGAAAACTGATCTTATGGACAGACTACTTTAGACAAGTATCACTTGCCAACATTACCTTTGATGAATTTAAAGACAGTGCCATTCGTTTGTACCAAATCGAAACGGATACAAAAATCAAACGTTGGATTTTATCTAAGTTAGCGAGTGATAATGGTTATACATACCTAACTAGCCGATTTTGGTTTCCTGAATCCAAACGTAACGCTGATTTAGATTCCTTACAAAATTTTATTCTTGAGGAATTAAAAAAAGTAAAAGCGGGAAGTGATGAACAAAGGTATTTATTTCTCTCACTCATCGATTCAACTTACACAGAAGGGAGTCAAAAAAGATTGTATGATATTTTGGAGAATAAACTCAGTTTTTCAGGTCTAAAACTCGATCAAGATTTACGTTGGAATATGATTATCAAACTTAGCTCTCTCGAAAAAGATCGAAACAAAATTCAATCTATCATTGATCGAGAAAAAAAATTAGATCCTTCCAGTCGAGGAGTCAACTCAAGTTTAGCAGCAGAAGCATCGGAACCAAATCCAGAAGTAAAACAAAAATGGATCCAAGTCTTATTAAATCCAAAGACAAGTAACCATTCATCTTCTACACTCAGAGTGGTTTCCTATTCCTTATTTCCTGAATACCAAAAGAACATCCAACTTCAATTTTTAGACCAATACTTTGATGCTTTGGACAAGTTCCAACATACTGATGATGAAAACTATTTGGATGCATTTGCAAAAAGTTTAGCACCCGATTTTTGTACGGATGAAACTTTATTAATCTTAAAAAAATTCACAAACAATCACCCAAAATTACCTGCTCCAGTGAAAAAGACCTTACTAAAACAAATCGATTCAGAAAAGAAGTGTATTCAAATGAAATACAAACATAAAGAATTGATGACTCAATAAAGGATCAAACATTGGTTCAAAAAAAATTATTATTGAGTTTACTATTATTGGTAATTTTTCATCTGATATTTGTTAGTTGTGCTTCACCAGGATTTGGTCCAAGAGGATTTATTTTTACAAAAACAAAAATCGGTGTTTATGGTACAGGAGAACCTTCCAAAAGACGAGTCACTTCCTGTGTCCATTCCATAATTGGTTTATTTTCATTTGGGAATGCATCATTTGAATTTCTAAAATCTAGGTCCAAAATCCAAACGGTCACTGAAACCAATTGGACAACTCTTGTTGTTCTTGGTGTATATGCCAACCTATGTGTTGAAATCTCTGGAAACGAATGAAAGTGAAATTACAAAGCATACAATTTTATTTTGTCTTTTTGATCCTCTTAGGAAACCTTAGCTCTTGTGCTAATTTAGGCCAACCACAAGGTTTAGGCCCAACAGGGCTTTTATATGCTTCCTATACACTTGCTGTTTCGGAAAGACCTCTCCCCAAACAGACATTAAAACAAGGAAAGGCATGCCTAAAACGGATTGGATTCTTTTATGTGACGGGCGATGGTAGCATTTTATCAGCAGCACAAGAGGGAGGAATCCAAGAAGTGTTTCGAATCGAAAAAGAGGCAACGAATTACCTCTCTCTCTATTCTACTTTATGTACGGTTGTTTGGGGGATTTAGTTCTTTTTACGAACCACTTTATCTAACATATCTGGATAATCAGATATAATTCCATCAACACCACAAGTTACCAAACGATTCATTTCTTTTTCTGTATTCACTGTCCATGGAATGACCATCATCCCTTTGTCATGAGATGTTTTGACAAATTTTGGTGTTACATATAAAAAATATGGTGAGATGATATCTGCTTGTTTCTCTTTTGCTAAACCAAGAATTGTCTCTCTATATCCATTCCCAAGTCCAATGGTCATTAAAAAACCTTGGAAATAAGTAGGTACGAACAATGCACTTGTTTTGATTTTTGAATTCTTTTGTTTCGACACAGAAAGTGTTCTCATATCAAATGATTGGATTGTCGACCGATCTACCACTTTATATTTTTCAATGATTTGAATGAGTTTTTCAGTATGTTCTTTGACTAAACTATCAGGTGCGGATCCATCATCTGGAAATTTGGTTTCGATATTGAATTCATATACTTCTTTCGATTTTTTTTCATGTTTCAAAACTAATTCAAAAAATTCTTCAAGTGATAAAAGTTTTGTTCCAGGTATAGGAATTTGTTTTGGAAAATTGGGATTTTGTTTTGAACCGCAATCTAATGCTTGTAATTCGGCAAGTGTCAAATCATAAAGTGATTTTTTTTGGATTTGAGATCCATCAACATTTTGGCAAATGATTGGATTGGTATCAGAATCATGATGAATGACTACTCGTTTATCTTTTGTTAAAACGGTATCCAATTCTAAGGTAACCATTTTATATTTGATGGCTTCTTCAAACGCTGGCCACGTATTTTCTGGTTTTAATCCGCGTGCACCACGGTGTCCCTGTAAGTCGATGTCTTTACGCAAACGATTGGGTGTTTCAACTGTAGCACAATTCACAACCAACAAACTAAAAAAACTCACTGCTAAGTAGAGTTTACTAAATGAGAGAATCAATTTCATCAAAGGTTACCTGCTTTTGCAAAATTCCATTGATTCGTTTTATTGCATCAAGTAAGAAAAAAGTTTCGATTTTACAAAAAAAATGAAATGATCCGTTGATGGAAGAAAGGTATGAATTGTTTCTTTTTGTCTTCTTTTGCCAGTCTCAAAAAGGAAAAGAATGGAAAAAACGAGCACACCACCTACGGTAACATCGGTGGTGGCTCCAGAAAGGAAATTTAGCGTAATTTCAGCGTAACGCAAATTTTCCAATCTAAGTCAACCTTATCCATGCGAATCTTATGCATCCAAACCGTTCTAAACGTTTTTGGAGCCTTTTCAGAACGTAAATAACGGTTTTTTACAATTTTTTTTGGGAACTCATGGAAAAAGTAAATCATTTCAGAAATTATAGAGAGAGAAGAAATCTCACACGCATTCAATTATCAGAAAAATTGAATATTCCACGATCAGCGATTGAGTTATTAGAATCAGAAGAATGGGTCCGTTCTAAATTTGATTATGTCGTTTTGGTCTCTAAAGAACTCGGCCTTTCACTGATTGATCTCATTCGGAATGAATTTGATTACGATTTAGAAAGAGAATTTTTTAATGAGGAAGAATTTGAAGAAATTGTAGCTCGTTATGCCAATGCGAGAGTCACTTTGATACTTTCAGAACTCAAACTTTTCTGTCGAAATGCCAAAGTGCGTTTGGATGATTTTGATGTGACAGAACTATCCTTTTCAATGGGAAGTTTGCACAAACTCATCACACTCAATCAGAAATTGGAGCGTGGTGAAATTAGCACAAAGGATGCACTTGTTGAATTCCCGCCAAAGTGGGGGAAGTTTAGCAACCGTAGTAACTAGAGAAAAATTTGTAACGAAACCTGTGGACTAAACCACAAGTTCGTCCTCTCCCGCACGAGCCACAACGATCTCGCCCGCTTCTTCCAGTTTACGGATGATGTTTACAATTTTTTGCTGAGCGTCTTCCACGTCTTTCAATCGGACTGGACCCATAAAGTCCATATCCTCACGGAGTAAGTTGGCAGCACGTTTGGACATGTTTTTAAAGATTTTATCTTGTACTTCGGAATCTACGGACTTGAGTGCTTTCGCCAAATCTGTGTTATCGACTTCGCGCATTACCTTTTGGATCGCACGGTCGTCGAGTAAAACGATATCTTCGAATACGAACATCCGCTTTTTGATTTCTTCAGCAAGTTCGGGATCTTCTTCTTCCAAGGCTTCGATGATGGTCTTTTCTGTTCCGCGGTCTACTAAGTTCAAAATTTCCACCACAGAATCAATACCCCCAGCAGAGGTATAATCTTCAGATGCAAGTGTGGAGAGTTTACGCTCTAACACCCGTTCTACCTCGCGGAGTACGTCTGGTGACACACGGTCCATCGTTGCAATTCGTTTGGCAACTTCCGCTTGGATTTGGTGCGGAAGGTTTGATAAGATATTGGATGCTTTTTGCGGATCCAAATAGGATAAAATAAGGGCGATGGTCTGAGGGTGTTCCCCCTGGATAAAGTTGAGTAGGTGGGCCGGGTCAGTCCTTCGAATGAAGTCAAACGGCCGTACTTGCAGAGACGAAGTGAGCCGGTTGATGATATCGATGGCTTTCTGATTACCGAGAGCTTTTTCGAGGAGACCCCGAGCAAAGTCAATACCACCATTGGTGATAAACTCTTGTGCCATCATGAGTTCATTGAACTCAACGAGCACCTTCTCTTTATCTTCTGGAGTGATTTTGTCTAAACGGGCGATTTCAAACGTAATTTGTTCGATCTCGTCTTCCCGTAAGTGTTTGAAGATTTCGGATGCCACTTCGTTTCCAACGGCAACCAAAAAGATGGCGGCCTTTTGTCTTCCTGTAAGCGATGGCTTCTTATTGATCATACTTCTTCCCGAAATCCGTACTACTTAATGTATCGGCGGACTCAGAAAAAAACAATGAGATTTATTCTTGAGAGAAATTTCCCCTTTTCTCACAATTCTTGTTTCCCGATGAAACTTAGAATTTTTTATGTTGACCAGTCTATTATTTTCTTAATGGATGGGTTTGTGGGCAAAAAAGGAAGTGTAACCAAACAAAGGATCATTGAGGTCATGGCTGGACTATTGGAAGAAAATGGGTATGAAGCCACTGGCCTAAGTGAATTAGGAAAGGAAGCAGAAACTCCAAAAGGTTCACTGTACTTTCACTTTCCTGGTGGGAAGGATGAACTGACAAGTCTTGCCATCTTACACTCAGGAGAACAATTAAATGAATTTTTTAATTTAGTACTCTCAAAAAGTGAAAGTCCAACTCATGCCATCAAACAAGTGTTCTCTGCTTTGGAAGATCGGATTGTTTCAAGCCAATACAGAAAAGGATGCCCCATTGCCACGACAGCAATGGAAGCCGCGAATCAATCGATCCCTGTGGCAAATGCTTGTAAAGAAGTGTATGCTTTATGGTCCAAAACATTTGAATCTTACTTAATTCAAAATGGATACAACCCCCGAGTCGCAAAAACACTTTCTGTTTCCATCCTGTCGTTATGGGAAGGAGCCCTTCTCTTATCCAAACTCCAAAAGTCTCCCGAACCCCTTCGCATGGCACAAAAAACAGCAGATCTTTTGCTCAAAACTTAAAATGAAAAACTCTATCATCTAGAATTCAAAATCAATGTTACAAACAAATCATAGGAAATGAAACAAATGAAACCTCTATCAAAACCAAAGTCCATCTCGATACTTACCATCATTGTCTTGGTATGTTTTACATTGTATTTTTTAGGATATCCGAATGAAACCATCCAAATGGATTTTACTTCCAATCCAAGCACAAACCAAATTCCAAAACCGAAGGGTAAATCCAGTTTGGTATTTTCCATCTTAAAAACGGGAGAAGCAAAAACTCTAGAAGGGTTTGTGATTGAAGGTGGCTCAATTTTGAATATGGTCACTGTTTCCCATTCTAGTTTTTACATACAACACCCGAAGGGAAATTTTCTTTTTGATACTGGCCTTGGAACCAATATCGAAGAACAGTTCACGGTATTTCCTTTTTACTTAAAACTATTAATGGAATACAAACTGAATGAAACGACAAAATCTCAATTACAATCCAATAATGTTGATATCAATTCGATTGAAGATGTATTTTTTTCGCACCTGCATTGGGACCATGCGAGTGGGCTAAAGGATTTTCCAAACGCAAACATTCATAGTGTAAAAGAAGAATTAAACAATCCAAAGATTGAACTAGGTTACATTCCTTCCCAATTTGATGGTGAATCTGTCAAATGGAAATATCTAACTTTTGCAAATACACCATATGCTTCTTATGCGAAAAGTATCGATTGGTTTGGAGATGGAACAGTTGTTTTTGTTCCTATGAAAGGTCATAGTGAGGGTTCGGTTGGTTTATTTTTACATACAGAGAATGGAGAAACATACTTTTTAACAGGTGATATTGTATGGCGAAAGGAAGGTTTTGTGAATCTCAAACATAAACCACGTGGTGCAAGATGGATTGTAGATTTTGATACAAAAGAGTTAGGAGAAGAAATCGCTCGAGTTCACAAACTCTTAATTGATAACCCTGGACTCAAAGTCATCCCTGCCCATGACTATGATACACAACAACCACTTGGGTTTTATCCAAAAGTAATTGGTGGAACCAAACTTTTGACGTTGGAATGAGCAAAAAAATAAGAAATTACCAATCCATTGGGGATCCAAAATCGATGGAAGAAACCGAAATTTATATTGAGATTCCCCAATCCATCATTCTGAACTAAACGTTTGTATTTTTGTTTTCCATTTCCATCGACTTCTTTTGGAGTAAGAGTCCCTTGATTCCTTGTAAGGATTGTTCCAATCGTTCGATTTCTTTTTGAATGGATTCACGATTTTCTTGGATCACATTGTGAAAACCATGCGCTTTGCCCATAAATTCGTGATAATCAAGTGATACTTGGTGGAGAGCTGCTTCCCATTGTTTGGGAGCAATCCGCCTTTTTTTCCAATACATCCTTTTCCCAATTCCATAGAGCCACTGACCCATACCAATTGCATGTAAAGGTATGAGGATATACAAAGAAGCAATGATGACCTTGCTATAAGAGACTTCTTTGGCAAACAAACCCCAGAAGTAGAGCCAAAGTGTGGAGAGTAAAACAACAGAAACAGTCAAATTAGCTTTTGGTGTACTGGGAGAGATTGAGTTAAAAATAGAAAGGAGGATGACAGAAAAGATCAGTAAAAGGAGAACTTCCCAAGGGACTAATGTAAAAAATAAATCCCAAAACTTTTGAAAGTTTTCCCAACTGGTTTTGATCTGATTGATCGTGGTTTGGATTTCAACAATTTGGTTTTGGATTTTTTGAAAGAAGTCTGTGATTGCTGACATGAACCAAATACTAAACAAAATCAAAAATCAGGCAAGTGGTTTCTTTGTCCGATTTATCTCACCTAGCACCACAAGAAATTTACTCGTACTGTATGCCATTTTGGTGGTTCCATTTTTTGTTTATCACGAATCCCATCTTCCATGGCATTATGTTTTAGTTTTATGTTTGGTCTCTTTGTTCGTCGGACTTCTTATTACGTATATCAGTTTATATATCATCCAATTGTACTGGAGAGAAACGTTTCATCCATTGATTGAAATTGGAGTGTTAATCCTTTTTATCTTTGCACTTTGGCTTGCGGATGTTTTGATTTTTGAAGCAGGTACAGTCTTTTTATTTATCTTTGTCATCATTGCTTTTTTCATTCGGATTTTACAATTAACAGAATATGCAAGGCTTTTACTTGCGTTTTGTCTTATAGCGAGTAATGCTTTTATTTCCTTTAAAGCTCTACAAGGTGCTGAAGTTTTATCTGCGTATTTACTATTTAAAAACAAATACCAAATAGAAGAAAAAAATTTAAACAATTGGGTTATCACCAATGAAAAAGAACATTGGAATGAGGAACTTCAATTTGGTTTTACTTTACCTGAAGGAATGTTTTTTTATAAACCAGATGATTTAACCTTGGAAAACAAAACAGGTGTAGGTCAAATTGCTGGTCTCTTATCATTTAGTGATCATGATGCTGAGAGGTATCCGTTTGTTAGGATTTTTTATTTTCCTGATTATGTTGGGTTTCAGAAAGACCAAGCGATCCAAGAATTTTCAGAATTTTTAAAAATACAAGTCAGTAAAGGTGACATCGAAGACTTACAAGAAATCCAACAGAAAGAAATCGAAGAATTTATTTTAGTCAGTAAATTTTGGACGTTTTATGATTTGTTACGGCCTCGTTATTCAAAAACAGGTTTTATGATCATAGATACAAATAATCATGATAAACTTTTGTTACATATCACTGAAAATTTAGAAAAAGGTGAAATTCACGAATCAGTCATTCGTGAATTTTTGGCATCAATTCGATTCAGAAATTGATTGTAACGCAATGAGTGAAAGTGGATCAACTAACACTCCATTGATTTTTGCACCTAAATGTAAATGAGGTCCTGTGGACATACCAGTAGTTCCTACAGTTCCAATTTGTTGCCCTTGTTTCACTTGTTCACCAACTTTCACTTTGATTTCATCTTGGTGCATATAAAAAGAAAAGATTTTATTCCCATGATCAATGATGGTAAAATTTCCTTCATAATATGTTTTTTGTGCTAAAACAACAGTTCCATCTTGAATTGCATAGACGGGTGTTCCTGTTTTCCCTCTAAAGTCCACACCTCCGTGAGGGCGGCCTTGTTTGTTATTATAATCACGTCTTACATAGAATTTACTTGTAATATAAATAGAATCTAGTGGATTTTTAAAATTCTTTTGGAATTGTAATTGGCTCGATTTTGAAAATGCTAATTCTTTTGCGTTTTTGCATTCTTGGATAAAATCCAATACTTCTTTCGGTAATTCCTTTGTGACAAATTTTTCATCTACTTTGATTTGTTGGTTTTTTTTGATCACTTGGAACTTAGTTGGTTCTAAGATAATTTGGTATTGTTTTTGGCCACGTTTGACAAAAAAGATTTTGGAAACAATCTCTAAGGTCATCGCTCCTGCTGGAGTGTCAGGAGAAATTGGCAAAAATGCGATCATACTATTTTCACGTTTGGTTAAAATGACATCTTTTCCTAACCAACTCACTTTATAGGATTCATTGATCCATTTTTTATCTTTTGGAGTTAATCGTAAAAAAATTACCTCACCACGTCCAAACCGGCGAGCCTCCATTAGAAGTGAAAAATTTTTCTCTTCTTTTTTTACAAAATAATTACCCGATGAAGTTGTATGTTTGAGGGATTTCTTTTTATTTTCACGTGATTCTGCAGGTACTGCTTGGACAAAGAAAAGGATTATGAAGAATATAGAAAAATAACGAACCATCTCTCCAAATTTCGGCTATTTTGTTTTGGCAGATTCGTTAAATTTTTGCACAAACGTAACAAATTCTGGCTCAGGTAATGGTTTGCTATACAAATAGCCTTGGATCATATGGCAACCCAAGTCATGTAACAAATCCCTTTGTGCAGGGTTCTCAACACCTTCTGCAATCACTTCTAAACCTAAAGAATGTGCCATATTGATAATTGCCTTACAAATAGCTCGATCATCTTCATTGAGTTCTAAATCAACAACAAACGATCTATCAATTTTGATCACATCTGCATTGATCTTTTTGAGATAACTAAGTGAACTATAACCAGTTCCAAAATCATCAATGGAAACTTTGATCCCGAGTTCGGACAAATACTCAAATGCTTCGATGCTTTTTTCTGGATTCTCCATGATCGAACTTTCAGTGAGTTCTAACTCAATTTCTTCTGGATTGATTCCAAATTGTAAAATTGTGGCTTGCACACGATGAGACCAGTTAGCGCGCGCTAGTTGTTTACCACTCACATTGATACTGAGTGGAAAACTTGGTAAATTCATTTCGCACCAAGTTTTTTTCAACCGACAAGCTTCTTCTAAAACCCAATCTCCAATCCTCTCGATGATACCTGAGTCTTCCGCAACAGGGATAAATTCAATTGGTGGAACCCAACCTCTTTCTGGATGTTTCCATCGGATGAGAGCCTCTGCTCCACAAACTTGATTGGTGATTGTAGAGATTTTTGGTTGGAAAAATAAAATTAACTCTTCGTTTTGGATGGCCTTTCGAAGTGAGTTTTCAATGTACAAACGTTTTTCGGATCGTAAGATGAGTTCGTTTGTGTAAAACTTATAATTATTCCGGCCTAATTCTTTTGCTTTGTACATGGCCATGTCTGAGTTTTTTAATAACTCGGCCGATGTTACACCGTCATTGGGTGAAAGAGCAATTCCCATGCTGATAGTCGTGAATAAATCCCTTCCCATGATATGAAATGGTTGGCTTAAGATATCTAAAATTTTTTGTGCAAATTCAGCGGCAGCACTTTTGTTTGGGACATCTACTTTTAAAATCGCAAATTCATCTCCACCAAACCGAGCAACGGTATCTACTTCCGTCATAACTCGTTTGAGTCTTGCTCCAACCATTTGTAATAAAATATCACCTTTGGTATGACCCAAACTATCATTGATGAATTTAAAATTATCGATATCAAAAAAGTAAAACGCTAGTAAGGTTTCTGTTGATTTATGATTTTTGAGTGCTTGGTTTGCATGATCAATAAAAAGAGTTCGATTTGATAATCCTGTTAATGCATCATAATACGCTAGGTAGGTAATTCTTTCTTCCGATAATTTTCGTTCCGTAATATCTACACCAAAACTAATAAATCGTTTTTGTTTGGTTTCAGAATCGTCAATCGGAATGTACTTTCTTAAGAGATAAGTAACTTTGTCATTATGATCTTGGATGAGTTCTTCGAATTCTACAATTTCATTTTCTTTCGCAGCAACTTCTAAGAATTTTTTCCTACGTTCATAAAACTCAGGTGGTAAATCTAATTTTTCAGCAAGATCGACATCTGTTTTTTTGAATAACCATTTACGGATTTCTTTATTGGATAAAAATACTGGGTTTGTATATTCATATTCAAAATTTGAATTTAATACCGCAATATCTGAGTCCAAATTATCCAAAATAAATTCATAAAAAGCTTTTTGATTTTTGACTTGTTCTTGTGATCGTTTTCGTTCTGTGATATCTCGGAACGTTGCCCATATTGCCATCTTACCATTCACTGGAAACAAACGAAAAGACGACTCTGTAGGAATCAATCTACCTGATTTTGTTCTGAGTGCAGCACTTTCGATTAAGTTTCCTTCAAACTCTGCATCTTCATCAACTTCAACAGGCGGCATAAAGTATGAAAATTCTTTACCAATAATCTCATCCAATGCATATTCCAAAACAACAACTGCTTGTTTGTTTGCATTGATGATTTGTTTTGTATTTGGATCAATTTGCATCAAAATGTCTAAAGACTCTTCAAAGACATTTTCTAAAACCACAACCTTTTCGCGAATTTTATCATAAGCAATCGATCGGTTCATATCTTCTATCAGGCGTTCTGCGAAGTTTAGCACCAAATCCAAAGTTCCAACTGAATATGTTGGTTCCGCTAGATGTAAAAATGTGGGATGAGCAACTTGAGACAGTTCTTCAGGAGAAAGTATGTTAGGTGATAAAATGATATAAGGAGACTCAGGAAAATGTTCAAAAATAAATTTTTGTTTATCCATCGCATTGGAATCATTCCAAAACAAAAAGACTGCTGATTCTTGGATGGATCCTGGTTTGATTTTTAAGATCGATGGGAAACTATGGACATGACAAGTTTCAATGTTCGTTATGTCACGTAACATCCTATTGTAGAAGTTATGATCAGATTCTTCAATATAGATTGTGATCTGTTTCAGTGACATGATCTAGGCATAGTAGACGAAAAATCCTTTTCCTTACAATAGATTTTTTTAACCATACGCCTATGCGACGTGAGAGTCATCATTCCATTCTATGTAAGTTGTGTATGACCAATGATAAGGAAAATAGACTCTTTCTGTCACAGTACTGTCATGAGTCGAAAAAAAGATCATTGCTTATAAAATGATATTGATTCTCAATAACAGTACGGAAGTTTGGATAAAAAAGACCGAGGTTCTCATGAATTTCTTAGCTACAAAGTTTAAAACATTACTTCTACTGGCTCTCTTAGGTGGACTCACCTTCCAGTGTGAAAAAAAAGAAGATAACCAAGACACAGTGACGGTTGCGGTGCTCGCTGCTCTAACAACATCTGCTGGGGATTGTTCGGTTGCTGCATCTGGGAAAGCCACGATCAACACTTGGACAACTGATATCACTGGTACAACATCAGGTACAATCTCTAAACTCGGATCTGTCCCGGTAGTGGGTCATACTACAGCCGCCATCAAACTTACTTCTGATGCTTCGACAACCCTGACTGTGAACGGAAGTGCTTTTATTATTGTTTATAAAACAGATGCTTGCCCACTGTCTCCTTCCAATTTAGCGAGCACTCCATCCAATTTTTCCATTTCAGGTGCTACTGATTCAAATAGTGAATTTCCTTCGTCCTATAAAATTGCAAATAGCACTGCCACCATTACTTTTAATGGTTCTTCTGGTTCTGGCGGGTACTATGTATTCATATATGCAATACCAAGAAATGGACAATCAGCAGCAGTTAACTATACTTTTGCTCCATAATCTGTGATACGTTACTTAAGCATTGGATTATTACTTTTAAGTCTTTCATTTTGTGCTAGGCAGAAGTCTGCCTTGACAGATGAAGATTTGTTAGTGAATAACTTAATCACTAGTTTAGTGAATGCAGGAAATCCCAACGCTTTAGACAAAATCGTTTTCTCCCGTTCCAACGGGGATGGGAGTTACACTACCAGATTTAACGCTACCAATTTAGATTTTTATATCTATTTCCAATTTGAATCGAATAAACAAATTCCTTTCTCTGAAAAAGATACATTAACTTGGGATATTGCATTTAATCGTTATAAGGTGGCCACAAATTCAGGAGATACCAATCGGTTTGGACTCGGTGGTGGGTGTAAAAGTAATACCACTGATTTTGGAATCGCTAGTTCCACTTCTGCATCATCACAAGGTTGTACAAGTTTCACAACAGATATTTCCACGACAACCCAAGGGATCGGTGGCGCTGGTGCAGTTTATGTAGGAAATCCACTTGTAACCGAGTGGTATTTTTACACGATCGGAAATTTAACTCCTAAACCTGATATCTTTCTCATCCGATCTGGAAATGGAGCATCAATTTACGCAGTTCATATTGAAAATTATTATAGTGATGCAGGTACTTCCGGGTACCCAACCATCCGTTGGAAAAAACTTCCTTAATGATACCAAATTTGCATTTTTTATTTCCCATCATGTGTTTGTTTTTACTCTTTTTGGGAGAACTCCATGCCCAAACTCGTACCAATGGGAAAACGCCAAAACCAATACCTAACACAGAAACTACTGCGCCAAATTCACAACTGACTCCTCCTTTAGATCCGAAGTCGGAACCAGGACAAGAACAGGGAAAAGAAAAAACACAAACTGGAACAGTGGAATCAAATCCTGCAGAAAACACAGAAGAAGATCGATTTAAGGAATTAGATAATAAAAACGGAATCGTTGTCACTGGTTCTCGTGGAGAACGTCGCCTCAAAGACTCAGCTGTTGCTACAGAAGTGATCTCCCGCAAACGAATTGAACAAACAGGTGCACGTAACTTAGGTGAGGTGTTAGATACCCAACTTGGGATCAATGTAACTCCTTTTTTTGGTGGATCACAAGTTCAAATGTTGGGCCTTGATTCTAAGTATGTATTATTTTTAGTAGATGGGCAAAGGGTTGCAGGACGACTCAACAACACTATCGATTTGACACGATTTAAAGTGCAAAATATTGAAAGGATCGAAATTGTAAAAGGAAGTTCTTCTTCCTTATACGGAGCCGATGCCATTGGTGGTGTGATCAATATCATCACCAAACAGGCTGAAAAACCAGAACACTACCAATTCCGTACCTCTTATGGAAATGGCCGACAGATGAATTTTGGTTCCCAAGGCGAGAAAAACATGATCGCCGATGTTGGATTTAAAAATGATTTTGTGGCCACCAATTTTTTTGGTGGCTTCAATCAATCCGCTGCATACGATTTAGATCCAAGAACTCCTGCAACCACAGGAAACTCTTTCCAAGACAATAGTCTCGGAGGGAACATGACCTTTAATCCTGATGGTCAATTCAAAGTAAAAACTGGAATTAATTATTTAAATCGTAACCAGGCTGGAGTCGATTCACGAGCAACTGGTGGTGTGTTTGATCGTACCAACATGACAAACGACTTTTTAGCGTTAGGTGCTCTTGAATATACTTATGGAAAACGAAATATGGTATCTTTAAGAGGTAATTTTTCTCGTTGGGAAAACCATTACAAATTGGACCAACGCAATTCGAATGAACTCGATGTAAAAGAAATTACCAATGAATTTTCTTCGCAAGGTGTCGCACAAATTGATCATGAAGTTCATAAAGACCATATGATCACTGCAGGTTTTGAATCATTTTCCGAAGAATTACAAACTGATCGATTGGAACGAAGGAATGCATACCGTACAAGACGTGCTGCTTTTATCCAAGATGAATGGGTTGTATGGCGCCAAGGTTTTGTTTGGCGGTTGGTTCCTGGAGTTAGGCATGATGTGGATTCTCAGTTTGGTGGACAAACCACTCCTAAAATTGCGACAAAAGTAGATATCACAAGTGATCTTGTGTTTCGAGCCAGTTATGGAAAAGGATTTCGACCTCCTTCCTTCCGTGAATTGTACTTACGTTTCGAAAACCCTGGTGTTGGTTATACTGTTGAAGGAAATGACAAACTCCGACCAGAAAAATCTACCACAGTGAATGCAGATCTTGAATACACTCCTTACAAATTTTGGACATTATCTCTCAGTGTATTTCGTAACGATATCACCGACCTAATCCAATATAGTTTTGGAACTCGCACCAGTGAATTTGCCACCTTTCAATTAAAGAACGTACAACGAGCTTATACAAGAGGTGTCGAAGCGGGATCACGTGTTCGTTTTTTAAAGTATTTTGCATTAGAACTTGGATATAACCAGACTGATACAAGGGACCTAACAACGGATAGACCTTTAGAAGGTCGTGCCCTCCACCAAGGTACTATGAACTTTTTTGTGAATGCTCCAGGTGGTTGGGAATTCGCCCTCCGTGCCAAACGGCTTGATAAACGTCCATTTTATAGCACAACTAACGATTTTACAGCAGGGACAAGCACAGCCCTCATCGACCAACAAACGAAGAGTGTTGAAGAGAACAATAAAGTGGTGTATGGAAAAGCGTTCACTCTTCTGAACGTAAGAATGGAGAAAAAATTTTTTGAAGGGAGGATGTCGCTATTTTTAGGAGTAGACAATGTTTTGGACCAATACGAGCTTACTTACAATCCTATTCGTCCAAGGTTTTACTATGGCGGACTCCAAGCTACATTCTAAATTCAGTTCGCTTTTCATCTTTTCATTTGGCATTTTCTTAATTTTTTTTTCTATCCAACCCTTATTTTCCGATGAATCGAAGTTAAGTGCAAAACAGAACAAAATTCTAAAAGAAACATTTGCCTATTTAGAAACCTTAGAACCAAAACGAATCAAAATCGATAAAACCACTTACAATCGACACAGTCAGTTCGAATCTTTTTTTAAATTTTCTTTTTCAGGTAAAAAACTTTCCCGTTGGATCCAATCACGTAGTAAAAAATATACATTTGGTTCCACTGGAGATTACGTTGCCATGTACCAAGACGGAGAAATTCTTTTGGGAAGGGTTTTTTTTAGTCTCAACCGATTGGACCGAGTACTTGTTTTATTACATGAAGCAAGGCATGCAGATGGTAAAAATTATAGCCATGTGGTTTGCCCAGACGATTTCCCCTATCTCAACACTCGCGATTGGAAAATCCACCCTGCTGGCAAAAAAGGATGTGACTCAGTACCTGATGGAGGTTACGGAATCACGGCTTCGTTTTTATTTGAACTAGGAGCTTATGGTTTTTTAAGCCAATCAGATGCTGCGTATCGTTATAATTCGGAAATCTCCCGAGTGATACGTGATTAATGCATACAAACAGATTTTAAATTGGAATGAGATGCTATTTGTGTCTTGAGACGAGTGAGAATTTCCTTCGATCGATATTGATTGTCCAAATCTGTCTTACCAAATAAATACGAATGATTTTCTTTCATTAATTTACCCAATTCATTTGCATGGCTTGGACAACCTAGTAGAGTCGCCATGGCTCTTATCCTTTCACCGTTGCCTTTTGTTGTCTCTAACTCCAATGCACTTTCATTATATGCAATGAATACTTCTTGTGCCATTTCTTGTTTCACAATTCCATCTGTTGTACAATTGGATGTTCCAGAAGTAATCCCAAAGGTTTGAGATGAGAAACTAACATTTGTTGTTGCAGCTAAAACTTGCCCGATGTCATTTTTCCAAACAGAAACCATGGAACCAAGTCCACAACCCGCCATTCCATAAGATTCAGCTTGTATAGGTTGATTGTTAGAAAGTAAGAGTAAGCTAATAAATGTTATGTGGAGAAAAAGAATTGTCCTGCCCCGAAAGTGATGCATAAAAAACTCCTAGTTTAAAATGTAAAAAGGGATTCGGAACTACGTTCGATGTGAGGGTGCTCGGAACCACGAACCAAAACCTCACCAGTCATGGAAATCACTGCCCAAGTGGTTTCAGGTTTGGCTTCAGGTTGCAGAGATTGGAGCATTGTATTTGTAAAACTCTCCAATTTTTGGTGAAGGACGGAGTTAGGAAATGGATAGGACTTCTTTTCTTGTACTTCTGTCGATCTCATGCAAATGATTTCCCTTTGGTTTAAGGATCGGCGGGAGGGCCGGAATGACTAAAGTTTAAAAAATCCAAATTTTGAGTCAAGGAAGAGACATAATTCTTCGGACGAAAAATGAAAGATCCAAGTTCTCCTTTTCCCGAACCCCAACCTTGCCAAACTTGACGTAAAACCACCTGTTACGAGGACGACTTTGCTTACCCCTCAGATTAATTTATTCAAAAAATCCAATCCCATCCAAGCCCAAGTCTTAGCCAACACCCGGTTGACTCCCGAACTCGGCAAAGGGAAACGCCAACCTAAGGAAGGTGAGGCCGCGGTCCACCGCATCACAGTTGCCATCGACCATTCTGTTTATCCCTATATGATTGGACAGAGTGCAGGGATCATCCCACCAGGCCTTGATCCAGAAAAACAAGCAAAAGGCCTAGCTGATGCCAGTTATACGGTGCGTCTCTACTCCATTGCGTCTCCCTCTTATAGTTTTGGCCAAACCAAAGACAATATCGAATTCATCGTCAAACGTGACAATGTGTATGATGAAAACGGAAACCTAGTCCATAAAGGGGTATGTTCCAATTACATCTGTGACTTAAAACCTGGAGACGTAGTGACAATGACTGGTCCAGCCGGGAAAAAATTCCTATTACCACAAACGGATTTTACAGGTGATATTTTCTTTTTTGCAACAGGAACAGGGATCAGTCCTTTTTTTGGAATGGTGGAAGAGTTACTTGTCCAAAAACTAATCCAATTCCAAGGACAACTTTGGTTAATTTACGGTGCTCCGTATTCCGATGAAATTGTCCTTCGTGATTATTTTGAAGAAAAAGCAAAAGAACACTCTCGGTTTCATTTTATTACGGCAATCAGCCGTGAAGAAAAAAACAGTTTTGATGGTGGAAAGATGTACATCACCCACCGTGCAAAAGAAAATGCTGATGCCATTAAAAATGCTGTGAATGGAAACGGTAAGTTTTATATTTGTGGCGGTCCTAAGGGAATGGAAAAGGGAGTGATTCAGGAAATCATGTCTGCATGCAACACTGAGCTTACCTACGAAGCATTCAAAAAAGACCTGGAAGAAAAAGAACAATTATTTGTAGAGACGTACTAACATGGCAAAAACAGGAATCATCCGAGACATTGACAAAGGAAGAGGGGAAGTCATCCGAGTGGAGATTTCCGAATACAAAGGACAAACTTTTTTTAACATTCGAGTATGGTACACAGATCCCAACGGAGAATTAAAACCAACGCAGAAAGGGATCGCCATTGCACCTACTCTTGTTAGTGAATTAAAAGAAGCAATTGAAGAAGCTGAACGTTGGTTAGCCTAATCAATTCAAATGATTTGATCCCCTTCATTCGCATAAACAATCCTCTGTAAAATTTCTTTTGCAGAGGGTAAATTTTCTGCCACACGAATGTGATTGTACAACCTAGTAATCTCAAAGATTTTTTTCACAGAATCACGGATGTTTGTCACAACAAGTTCTCCACCCCTTCTACGTAACCATCCCACAATTTGGATTACCATACCGATTGCAGACGAATCGATATGAGAGGTTCGGGAAAAGTCAAAGATCATATAACGATATCCATCAGCAATTTTTTGTTCCATCAGTTGTTTGATCTCAGGGCATTTATACAAATCAATATCACCCACTGTCTGGTATTCAAAAATTTGATCATGCACAACTACATCTTTTAAATCTATTTTATCAGTTCCTCTTGCTAAAATTTGTGAATTCATGAATAAATGTTTATGTAAATCATCAGACTTAGTCGCCATTTTGGATTCTAAAACTAATAATCTATTGAGTAATGAGCCCAATGCATTTGGTGCAAAATGAAGATTATTTTTGATGTCTTGGATTAAACCAAATAACATTGTTTTGGCGTCTTCAATTTGTTCTCGTTTCACAAACTCTGTAATCTCTTTGATACCCAAAGTTGCATTGGCAATTAAAATTTCAACGAGCACATCAGGGTCTTGTTTTCCTCTGTTATTTCCTCTTTCAAACGAAAAGGACTCTTTCACATTTTCCAAGTGGTTCTGTTTCAATAAATTGTAATAAGAAACATTCACTTCACAAAAAGGAGTTTCTGTTTTATGGACACGATCATCAATCTCTAATCGTAACACCAAATTCCGAAGGTCATCGGCTCTCAAATCACCTAACTGTAAATTGATTTTTTGACGAGATATGGTTTTGGCATCCCCTAAAAATTCATCAAATTCTTCGAAGACTTGGTGTGTTGTTTCTGACAATACCTGTTTTAAACGTACACCTGGTGCGAGTTGGAGTTCTACATCGATTGCTTGTGCATACAATGCACCTATGTCACCAAATTCTTCAAAAAAAATATCCGATGCGTTTTCAGGATTGTCGATGTAATGAAAATTCCCACCACCAGCTTTTGCAATTTCCACCAACATTTCTTCATTGAAATCATTACCCACTCCAATCGTTGTGGTGGAGATTCCCATTGCCAAATGATCACTTGCAATGCCAACAAGTGCATCTTTTTCTTTGAGTCCTGATGTAGGATTTCCATCTGTTAATAATAATACACGTTTGTATGCATTTGGAATTTTAGATTGTGTGAGACTCTTAAGTGCAGATAACCATCCACCACTTAAATTGGTAGAAGTTGCCACCTGAATGTTTCGAATTTTATCAGTGACAGAAACTTTTTCTGTTAGGTGAGTAACTGGTTGGATCAGTTGAACATCAGAAGAGTAAGCTACAATGGAAACAGCATCATGCCTCGTTAACCAATTGACAAGAGCACAAGAAGCATCAATCACTGCTTCCATCTTTTCTCCTTTCATTGACCAACTTTTATCAATAGCAAGCCCAATCACGAGAGGTTTTCTATCTTCTACCTTGGGATTGGCAGGAGTTCGAAATCGTAATAAGAGATGGTTTTCTTGGATTTCTCTCTCTAGGATGATTGGGTATTCCAATTTTGCTTCTAAAAACATGACCATAAAAGCAAATTCCGAATTAATGTTTTCGCAAGAACAATTTCAAAGAAACTGACAAGAAGGGAATCGACTATGTACGGAAAAATTCACGAAATTTATTCATCCATTTCTGGGGAAGGAATCTCCCAAGGAATCCCTACAGTTTTTGTTCGGTTTGCAGGGTGTAGCTTACGTTGTGGTAAAACAGATACAAGGACCTTGTGGTGTGACACTCCCTATGCACTTGGTCCGAACCAAGGAGAATCAAAATCATTCGTTTCCATCATGGAAGAAATCGAACAATACGACAAAGACCATGGATTCCAAATTTTACTTACGGGTGGTGAACCCTTAGAAGGTCAAAATCGCGATTTATCCATAAACATTGCGGAACATATTTTTACCTTCCGTACAAAAAATGGAAAACCGTATCCTGCATCTCGTGTGGAAACCAATGGAAGTGAAAAAATCACACTCGATCCATTTTTTATTTTCACCATGGATTACAAACTACCAGGTTCTGGGATGGAAAATCGTATGGATTCAGAAAATTTTAAGATCTTAGAAAAGAGACATAATTCACTTGACGAAATTAAGTTCGTTGTGCGAGATAGAATCGACTTTGATAGAAGTATCGAAGTCATTCGCGAACAAAAAATACAGACAAATATATTGTATTCGCCAGTCCACGGTGAAGTGGATGCCAAAGAACTAGTTGAATGGATAAAAATAGACAATCCACCTAAGTGTCGTTTGTCGCTTCAAATTCATAAAGTGCTTTGGGGAAATCAGAAAGGAGTTTGATGGATATCCCTACTCAATTAAGTTTAGATTTTGAAACAACTGTTGAACCAAAACAATCGAAAGAGTATGGGTTTTTAATCGACGAACCAGAGTTAGGTCTCGCAAAAGTTACAAAAGAAACTGCCACTTCAGTAGAATTATTCTTTGAATCCAAAGAAATTTTTCGGACTGTCAATAAATCCAATCGTAATTTACATTTTTTAAACCAATACCCTGAATCACTTCGAGTTTGGGAAGAATTTCCAAGAGCGATGGACTTAGCACTTACTGCAAGCCAACTCAAACTCACTTACAATTTTAATAAACTTTCATCACTATCGAATTCTAGAACTCGCTTACTCCCTCATCAAATCGAATCCACTTTTATCGTCGCTAATAGTCTAAAACCACGTTTCATTTTAGCCGATGAAGTGGGCCTTGGGAAAACCATAGAAGCTGGCCTTGCTGTTAAAGAATTGATGTTTAGACGTGGTCTAAAACGCGTGTTAGTTGTGGCTCCATCACCTCTTCTTGTTCAATGGCAACAAGAAATGAAAAACAAGTTCAACGAAGAATTTGCAATTGTTCGTCGTCGTAATTTTGTGACGAACGGCCCCGATCATTGGAAAAACTTTAATAAAATTATTACTTCCATCGACTTTATCAAAAACCCAAGGTATGCAGAAGAAATATTGGCAACAAAATGGGACATTGTTGTGTTCGATGAGGCACATAGGCTCAGACGTGATTATTCCAAAATCACACGTGGTTATCTTTTTGCAGAAAAAATAGCACGTAAAACAGAATGTTTACTCCTTCTCACGGCCACACCGTTTCGTGGAAAATTAGAAGAGTTATTTTACCTCATGCATTTGGTAGATCCAAATATTTTGGGTCCTTACCACACATTTATCAACGATTATGTTGTTGGCCAAAAAGGGGATCTAAAGGAAAAAATCTCCAAAGTATTACTACGCCGTCGAAAAGTGGAAGTAGGCGGATTCACCAAACGATTTGCGAAAACAGTTCGAATTGATTTATCTCCCATTGAACGTGCGTTCTATGACGAGACTACAGATTATGTAAAACGCGAATACAATATGGCGATGGGAACTAAAAACCGGGCCATAGGATTTGTAATGGTGGTTTTCCAAAAATTACTAGATTCTTCTGTCATTGCCTTACTATCTGCTCTCCAAAAAAGAAAGTTTATGTTGGAATCCAAATTCCATTATATGAAGGAACATGAAACCAATCTTGATGATTGGGATTTGGATGAAACGGAAGGTGTCGAAGATTTTATCACCGAACTGGAAGACGAAGAGATGTCTAGTTTCCAAAGGATCAAACGTGAGTTATTCACACTCAATCGACTGATCCATTTAGGGAAACAAATCAAAGAGGATAAAAAAACTCAGAAACTCAAAGAAACTCTTTATCGTTTGAAAAAAGAAGGTCATAAAAAGTTTATCATCTTCACTCAATTTCGAACCACTCAAGACCATTTACAATCTGTATTGGAACCAGACTTTAAAGTGTCACCTTTCCATGGTTCTTTGAGTATGGACGAAAAAGAAGTCGCCATTCAAAAATTTAAAGAAGACTACGAAATTTTAATTTGTACAGAAGCAGGTGGAGAGGGACGTAATTTACAATTTGCAAATATACTTTTCAACTATGACCTTCCATGGAGTCCCTTAAAAATTGAACAAAGGATCGGAAGGATCCATCGTTTTGGACAGAAGGACAATGTTTATATCTTTAACTTTGCCTCTAAAGACACAGTGGCGGAACGAATTTTAGAAGTACTTACCAACAAAATTCGATTGTTTGAAGAATCCATTGGAGCTTCCGACGATTTACTTGGAACCATCGAGGAAGAATTAGACTTTAACTCTAGTTTGATGAAATTTATTACAGGAACAAAAACCAAAGAAGAGTTAGAAACAGAATTTGACCTACGGATCCAAGTAGCACAAAAAGGTTTTGAGAAACTCAATGCACTTGTCACTCCCAAGGTACTAGATTTCAATTTAAAAGATTATTATGATCACACTCTTGAAGAAAGAGAATGGAACAATAGCCACTTAGAAGAAGTGGTATCCGAAGGATCAAAATTTTTCCAAAACCAACTTCCTGGTTCCTTAACGGCCGTTAGTAAAGGCGCTTACGAGTATAAAAATCTAGAAGGAAAGGTTAAAAAAGCAACTTTTGATTCAGATTTAGCACTTACCAATGATTCATTAGAATTTATGGCATTTGGTCATCCATTTGTGGAGAAGGTAACTGAACTTCTCACCCAAAGTGATGTTGGTCGTAAGAAAAAATATTTATTCTCCAAAGATCTCAGTCAAAAAATACTTTTTGTCTTCCAAGTAGAGTTTGAATTTTCACTCAAACGAAAAGACTTATTTTTCATTGAATACGATTTAAAGAAAAAGAGATCTGTTGTGCTCACTGACAAACCCAAGGAATGGATAGAAGGCAAAACTTACGTACCTGAAAAGGAAATTGCCCTGTCAAAACTCGAAGAAGCTTTTATACAATGTTATCCCATTGTAGAATCAGAAGCTGAGAACAAAAAAGAAATCTTACGAAAAGAAACACTCTCCATTTTCCAAAAAGAAGAATACAAAGTTGAACTTTCCCACCAAAAAACCATTCGACAATTGGAAGAAAAATTAATGCGCCAAGAAGCTGCTTATAAATGGGACAACCGACCTGAAAAAAAGGCAGTCCTTCATAAAACGATGAAGGAAATTCAAAGGGCAAAAGATGAGTATACTGTAGAAATGCGCAAAATCAAAAATGGAGCGAAAATTTTCCACAGGATCCAACTCTTCCAAACGTACATCTGCATTTAAATTCATTTACATAGATTTTCCAAAAGATAATATTTGGGAATGTCACTTCCCAAAATTCCATTTTGGAAACAAATTCTCATCTCTTTAGTGTTAGGTTTATCTTTAGGAATTAGTTTAAATCCTGAATCTGGAATCGTTTCAAAAGAATCGATAAATCCCTATTTACCATGGCTTAAACTACCAGGTGATTTATTTTTAAACCTTTTACAAATGATCATGATTCCTCTAGTGATTGTCTCTATTGCATTGGGAGTTTCTAGTTTAAAAAATCTCAAAGACCTTTGGAATTTAGGTAGTAAAACCTTAATTTATTTTATATTCACAACCATAATTTCAGTAAGCATTGGGATTACACTCACTTTGGTTTCCAAACCAGGTAACCAAATCCAAAACAAAATTCAAAATCAAACAACCACTGATTCAATCGCAATCAATGTATCGAAAGATAAACAAGAATCGATTCCGGAGATTATAACAAATATCATCCCGAAAAATATAATCAATGTATGGTCGAAACAACAAATGTTATCGATTGTATTTTTAGGAATGATGTTGGGTATTTTTTTTCTAACATCCAAAGAATCTGGAACAGCACTCAAAGCGTTTTGTCATTCCTTAGAAAGTTTTTGCCTATGGGTAGTTTCTTTGGCAATGAAACTTGCTCCACTCGCTGTATTGGGATTGATGAGTTATGCCATGGTTCAAATTGGTTTTTCCTTAGTCTTGGGTTTGATTACTTATATCCTGACAGTGTTAGTTGGACTATTTTTGATTTTGATCTTTTATGGATTGATGGTGTTCGTTTTTACAAAAAAAAACCCAATTCATTTTTTTTATTTAATTCGTGAGATTCCTATTTTGGGTTTTTCCACATCGAGTTCGAGTTCTGTTTTGCCCTATTCACTCAAAGTAGCAAAAGAGAAGTTAAAACTAAAAGAAACAGTAGCCGATTTTGTTTTACCTTTGGGAGCCACAATCAATATGGATGGAACAGCCCTATACCAAGCGGTAGCCACTGTATTTTTAAGTCAGGTGTACCAAATTGAATTAAGTTCAATAGATTTGTTTTTGTTAGTTGGAACGGTGACAGCGGCTTCCATTGGAACAGCAGCCACTCCTGGAGTAGGTCTCGTAATTCTTTCTTCCATCCTGTATACCTTCCATATTCCCATAGAAGGTATCACAATTCTTTTTGGTGTTGACCGCTTTTTGGATATGTGTAGAACTTCAGTAAATCTGACCGGCGATCTCTCTTGCGCTTATATCATGGACCATATCTGGAAGGAAGAAAAATAATTATGAAAAAGATTAGATTCATATTTTTAATTGGGGTCACTGCATTTCTCATACACTGTGACAAAAAAAAGGATCCAGTAAATGATTTTGAATCAAATTTACTTTGCACTTCCTTTGCCATTTGTAATGGAGAAACTCCTGCAAAAACAGGAATCATCGGTGATAGTTGGACCGACATATTGTTAGGTTTTCCTCTCGTTGAAACGTTAAGACCCCAATTGGAAAATCGATACAATTATAAATTTGCGGGAGCAACTTTGGGTGGAAAAACACTACAACAAGTTGTAAGCCAAGGACTTCAGTTCCAAGTGATCGACCAAGGTGGTGCCGATATGAAAGTTGTATTACTTTCACTAGGTGGAAATGATATCCAAGCGAATCTTAACGAATATATTGGAAATATCAGCACTGTACAAGCGCAAAGATTCGCCACCATCAAAGCAAATCTAAAACAACTTATTATTACAGGTAATGCTTATAAAATTGCTCGTTATGGTGGTCCACCAATCAAGTGGATCATTCATGGGTATGATTATCCAAATCCATATATGGCTCCAGTGATTGGTGGTTCTGATGAAGGTTGCAAATCTAAATTCGATCGAATTGGTTTGGTAGTTCCTGATGCTGGTGTATTCACATCAACACAACTTGATGCTTTTAACAACTTACTCGTTGATATCACAAGAGAAGAACCTTCGCTTATTTATGTTGATTTACGAAATACGTTAGGTGGAAAACCAGCCTCAAGAGCCGAATTGATGTTAGATTGTATCCATGCAAATAATTTAGGGTATACTCTTCTAGCTGATAAATTGGCGAGATTGATTTACCCAGTCACTAATATAGGATTATAACCATGAAACATATCTATTTATTTCTAATTTTATTTTTCAGTTTTGTTTCGAGTGTATTCTCACAATTTAATAACAAAGGATTTGCTCATCCTCTTCAGATAGAACCTGTTGCTGTGTATTCCAAAGTGAGAGGAAACTTAAGTTACTGGGATAAAGATTACAACCAAGTCAAAGAAATTAACAAAAACTTTGGAGTCGAAGGCGAATATAAGTTTAGTGAATCTTTTTCAGTGATCTCTTCCGTCGGACGCACTGAATATTCACAAACGGATACAACCAAGGAAGTCACTTGGGACAGATACAATGTGGGTCTCAAGTATGGAAAAATATTCGATGCAGGCAATTCACAATTTCTGATAGGTGGTGGACTTCGGATTTACGACAAAAAACGAAATTCGTTATTCAGAGAACATGAAAATCCAGAGTATTATTTAATCCGTCCCAATTTTGGACTTGGTTATAAATACGGAATCTTCCAAATCATGACCGAACTTCGTTTCCAAACGGAAACAAACAAACAAGGACGTGAATCGAAATTGGAAGAATTCAAACGGTATTACCAAATTGGTATCGCACCATCTTTTGGCATTGCAGACTCAGTTCGTATCTTTACTGAATTAGAATACCGAGAACCGATTGATAAGACAGCCGATAAAAATCTTCGTTACTTTAATTTTTTCCCAGGTATCTCTATGAATACTGAGAGTATGGGAACATTTAGTTTCAGCTTAATGTTTGGTATGTTGCCAAAAGCAGATAATGCTATGGACCGAGGGATTCGATTTTCCTATTTTTACTTTTTTGACACCAACTAAATTCGTATGAAGAATTTCCTTTGTGTTGGATG
Organism: Leptospira levettii; assembly: GCF_002812085.1. Taxonomy (NCBI): domain Bacteria; kingdom Pseudomonadati; phylum Spirochaetota; class Leptospiria; order Leptospirales; family Leptospiraceae; genus Leptospira; species Leptospira levettii. The sequence continues at coordinate 1,145,310 of NZ_NPDM01000001.1, read as the reverse complement.
GATTTTTTTTTTAGGAAACTGTCTGAGTATCCAAATTGGAAATCCATCTTTCACTGTTTTGCAAAACAAAGGTCAGTCTGGATGGTATACCCCTGGAAAGATTCCAGTACCAGGGGATACCTACGTAGAATCCTGTACCACAAATTATTTTGGTCTTGTGAGTGTAGGCAATGCTAGTTATGAGTGGGTAACAAAAAAGTCCCAATTAAAAGAAATCCATAGTGTGGATCATATTTACAAAAACCAATATTTCTTTTTCCAAGAACTTTGTTTGCGGGTGACAGGGATATGAAACAAAACATCGATTCATTGAAAGAGTTTTCGAAGAAATTAAAGAGTGGTTTGATTTATGAAGAAATTGAATCTAAACTAAAAGAGTTCCACTCCAAAAAGAATACAAAACCCAATAAATCACTTGATGCGTTGTCCTCAAAAATTCGAAAAAAAGAAGAACAAATCGAAAAACTTTATGATGATATCATCCTTTTACAAAACCAACTTTCCCATCTTTTGGACAAAGAATTGCAAAAATAAAATTTTCTTAATACCTAATATTCATAAAAATCTTAGTTCTTTCCTATTCCGTTTACGTCTTCAATTTCGTCTCCATCGCAATTTCCATTCACATATACTTTCTTTTAACAAAGGATCATTTTTGGGCTTTCGGTTCCTCCAATTCCTCATTCCCATGTTACTCATTCAATGTGCCAGTTCGGGATTTGGCACACAAGGTCTTCTGTATGAAAACCAAAGGATCTCAATGATGGAAACAGGTATTACTGCCACGAAAGAAGGTTTTTCCTGTTCGAAATCCTATTTAGGACTCGTGGCCTACGGAGACGCATCCATCGAAATGGCACAAAGGCAAGGAAACATCAAAGAAATTACGTCAATTGAATTAGAAACCTATAATTTCTTCGGGATTTACGCAAAACTATGTACGGTAACTAGGGGAAATTAGTCGAAACTAAGGATAGAGCCAATGGTCATGTGGAAAAGAATCAGATTGATATTTCTATTTGTTTTTTCTTCCGTACATTGTTTGCCGGAACCATCTCCCTCCTTACTAGGGATTCTTGTTTTACCTTTGGTCACCCAAACATCGGCAACCTTTACCATTGAATCTACAACACCTGCCAATGGAGCTACGGGTGTGAGTCTTTCTCCAACGATCACCATCATCATGACCCAGGCAATTGATCCCACATCTCTCAATACCAATATTTCCTGTTCACCTTCTTGCCCAAGCCTTACTGGTGGATCATCAAACCGTACGATCACTCTCACTCCAACAAGTGCACTCACATCCGGGATTACATATACAATTACCTTAAACCAAAACATCCAATCCACCTTTGGACTGACCTTAGGCACAAATACAAGTTTTAGTTTTACAACTTTATGAAATAAAAAAGCCGACGATGTTACGCCGGCTTTTTCAGAAATCCAATTCATTTAAAAAAATTTGGATAATCAAATTGGAAACTATCCTTCTGTTTCAGAAGGATAATCTCTTTTCGATCTGATAGAATGTATTCCTTTCTTATTTAAAGAAATTTAATACGATTCCACCTTTTGTCACAAAAAACTCAGCAAACACGAGTGATGTGATTGCCATCAGTTTAATGAGGATGTTGATTGCAGGTCCAGATGTATCTTTAAACGGATCACCTACTGTATCACCAACAACCGCTGCTTTGTGTTTTTCAGAGCCTTTTCCACCAGCAGTTTTTTCGATGTATTTTTTTGCATTGTCCCACGCTCCACCAGAGTTAGCAGATGAGATCGCAAGGACCACACCGGATACAAGAGCTCCAGCTAGAAGACCAGCAAGGGACTTCACACCAAACAAATAACCAACAACGATTGGGCTGAGGAGAACAAGAAGACCTGGAGGGATCATTTCACGAAGGGCTGCAGAAGTGGAAATATCCACACATTTTGCATACTCAGGTTTTGCTTTTCCTTCCATAAGACCAGGGATCTCTTTGAATTGGCGACGTACTTCTTTTACCATATCAAGAGCTGCTTTTCCAACTGATTTCATAGTCATCGCAGAGAAGATAAACGGAAGCATCGCTCCAAAAAGAAGACCACCAAACACCAATGGATCAAGGAGTTCGATCGAAGTTAAATCAATCGCACCCTCTCCCATTTCTTTGGAAGCATTTTGAGTTCTTGTGATGAACGCTGCAAATAAGGCAAGGGAAGTAAGAGCAGCAGACCCAATTGCAAAACCTTTTCCAACAGCCGCAGTTGTGTTTCCAGCTGCATCCAAAGTATCAGTGCGGTCACGAACATCTTTTCCAAGTTCTGCCATCTCAGCAATCCCACCCGCGTTATCAGAAACAGGGCCGTAAGCATCGATGGTGAGTCCAATGGCAATTGTAGAAATCATACCAATTGCAGAAATTGCAATTCCATACATCCCAGCAAGGATATTGGAAACTACAATTACAATCACAAGTAAGATCACAGGAACCACAGTGGATTTGTAACCAAGAGCCAATCCATAAATGATGTTGGTAGCAGCACCTGTATCACAAGCATCTGCAACTTCACGTACTGGTTTATAAGAGTGAGAAGTATAAATCTCTGTGATCCAACCAATGAACATACCAGCAAACAAACCTAATGCGACTGAAGTATAAACATTCCATTTTGTGATGGTTTTGTCGCCGATTTGGAAACTATCGATCATGAATAGGTCAGTTGCGAAATACAAAGCTCCCGCTACGATGAATGTAGAAATCCAAAGTTGGAGTTTGAGAGCTTTTTCTACGTTTCCACCTTCTTTCACTCGCGCAAAAAAAGTTGTGATGAGGGATGCAGGAATTCCTATCGCAGAAATTAAAAGAGGATAAAGAAGAGCAGAGTTATTGTCTGCTAAAGCTGAAGCTGTTGCTCCAATCACAAGAGCCGCACAAGTTGCTTCCGCTGCGGATCCAAAAAGGTCAGCACCCATACCAGCAATGTCACCCACGTTATCTCCTACGTTATCAGCAATGGTTGCTGGGTTACGAGGGTCATCTTCAGGGATTCCTTTTTCCACTTTTCCAACTAAGTCGGCACCAACGTCAGCCGCTTTTGTATAAATACCACCACCCACGCGACCAAAAAGTGCCACTGATGAACCACCAAGACCAAAACCAGCGAGTGATTCCATGAGGATGTGTTTGGCAACAGCAGGATTGGAACCAGTAAAAAGTAAGAAAAGACCAATCATACCAAGGACAGCAAGGCCGATGAGACCAAATCCCATCACAGCTCCAGAGTCAAAAGCCACTCGGAATGCTTTGGAAAGGGAAGTTTTTGCCGCTTGTGCCGTTCTTACGTTCCCGGCTGTGGCAATCTTCATTCCGATAAATCCGGAAAGGCAAGAAATGAGAGCTCCCGAAACAAAAGCGACTGAAGTGTAAATTCCTTCATTGAATTCTGTGTTGGGATTATCTAATAATAGGTAAATGAGAACTGTCATGAAGCTGATAAAAAGCAGAATGACTCGGTATTCTCTGAGAAGGAAGGCCATAGCCCCTTCTGCGATCGCGGCGGAGATTTCTTTTAATTTGGCGGTTTCTTTGTCGTTGCCACCCTCTGCGCCCACTTGGATACGTATTACCCGAGCGGCGTAGAAAATCGCCGTGGCGATGGAAACCAGTGCCATGACGATAATGATTAACTCTACATTCATGAGATCCTCTTTGAGATTGTTTATTTGTATTTCTAAGATATTTTAGAAGATGACCGATGAGAATCCATAGATGATACTTCGGTCTAGGAGAATATGGCAATTTAGTGTTTTGGTAACAAGTCTATTTCTTGTTGTACCTTCAATTTTAGCTGAACCAGAGCCCTTAAATCCCGTTAAAGCGTTTTATGGTTACGAAGACCTACTGCGGATGGCAGAGGACAAAATTGTCCAAGAAACTCCCGCCAAAGCGTTTGATTTTCTCATCAAAGCAAAAGAATTAAATCCAGACCCCGACTACAGGTATTATAATCTATCAGCCCAGGCTCACATGAAACTTGGGCAAATCTTTGATGGGATCCATGCCTATGAAGAATCCATTAAACGGAAAAAAGACCAATTAGATTTGGTCTTATACATTGCCGATTTTTATGAAAAAGAGAAAAAACCGAGAGAAGCACTTTTTTATACCAAACTGTATTTAGAACAAAAACCAAATGCAAAGTACAGATTGTACTTGGCTGCCATCCTTTCCCGTCAATTGGGATTGGAATCCGATTATGAAATGTACATCCAAACATTGGAAAATGATAAAACGTTTGTTTCCGAAAAAGATGCCTTACAAACAAGCCTTCTCAAAAACATCAAAAATAGAAAATGGAAAGAAGCAGATGATTTAAGTTTACGATATCTTGTTTACTTTCCACGAGAAGAAGGCATGTATGAAACTTTGATCTTAGCAAGGCGTGGTCGAAATGCGGATTCGCTTGAACAAGCTTACATTTGGACTTCTACAATTTTTTTAAAAGAAACAAGATACTTCACACGTTATGGAGTTTACCTCCAAGAAAAACAAAGGTATTTAGAATCACTAACTTTGTTCCGGCGGGGATTTTACAACCTTCTCAAATATGATCCCAATTCAGATGCCAAAGAAATTTTATTTCTCATCCGCCAAAGTTATGCGAATCTCGGAAAAGACCGTGACACCTTAGCAATTGATTCCTTAGTCAAAGATTTCCAAAACCAAAAGCAACTCACTGGATCTGATCTTGAAAACCATGTTTCCACCTACCGAAAAAATAGAGAATATTTGCTTTTTGCCATCCATTGGTTTTCTTCACGGAATGAAACCAAGGCAAATGAATACCGAAGGAAACTAAAGGAACGTGATTTGGAATTTGAAGAATCGGAATTCCTTCGTGTGATGGGCCCATTTGCAGCTCTCCCCCAAGAGTTATAAGGGAAACGAAAGATAAGACTTACCATTGCAATTTCGAATTTTGCATTTGATACTTAATTCGAGATTAATGAATCTCCTTCCAATTCCAGACTTATTCTCTAGGAATTGAAAGGAGTTCTATCTTACGAAAAGATCTGCTTAACTGTGATACTTCTTTTTATCATCAATTAAGGATTGTACAACAGATGGATCGGCAAGTGTACTAATATCACCTAACGTATCAAATTCGTTGTTGGCAATCTTTCGTAAAATGCGACGCATGATTTTACCTGAACGAGTTTTAGGAAGTCCTGGTGCCCAATGGATCACGTCGGGCCTAGCAATTTTCCCAATCATTTTTTCCACCATGGCGATGAGTTCTTTTTTCAATTGGTCGTTTGTCACAACCCCTTGTTTGACTGTGACATAGGCATAAATCCCTTGGCCTTTGATATCATGTGGAAAACCAACCACCGCAGCTTCTGCCACAGATTTGTGTTCCACAAGGGCACTTTCTACTTCTGCTGAACCAATGCGGTGACCGGAAACATTGAGCACATCATCCACTCTTCCCGTGATGCGGAAGTAACCTTCTTTATCGCGGTTTGCCCCATCTCCTGTAAAATAATACCCTTTGAATTGCGAAAAGTAAGTATCAAAAAATCGTTTAGGATCTCCATACACACCTCGCATCATGGATGGCCAAGGTTTTGCGATACATAGATTCCCTGAAATTTCCCCTTTTTCTTTGATCTCCACCCCTTCATTGTCCACTAGTACTGGTTGGATGCCGTAGAAAGGCCAACTTGCCGAACCAGGTTTTTGCGGAATCGCACCTGGGATTCCTGAAATCATAATCGATCCCGTTTCTGTTTGCCACCACGTATCGACTATCGGGCATTTTGATTTTCCAATATTCGCATAATACCATTCCCAAGCTTCTGGATTGATGGGCTCTCCCACAGATCCAAGTAACCGCAGTGAAGCGAGTGAACGTTTTTTGATTGGTTCCAGTCCTTCACGCATAAGTGCCCGAATGGCCGTTGGAGCCGTATAAAAAACTGTGACTTTATATTTATCAATCACATCCCAAAATCTTCCCATGTCTGGGTAACTGGGAACTCCTTCAAACATCAGGGAAGTTGCACCATTCGAGAGAGGCCCATATAAAATATAACTATGTCCTGTGATCCATCCAATATCTGCCGTACACCAGTAGGTATCAGTGTCTTTATAATCAAAGATAGTTGCAAATGTTAGATTTGCACCTAACAAATATCCAGCGGTTGTATGTAAAACACCTTTTGGTTTTCCAGTAGAACCAGACGTGTATAAAATAAAAAGTGGATCTTCCGAATCCATAGGAACAGCAGGGCATTCCTTTTTTACCTCTGGGTCTTTCATCAGGTAATGGTACCAGTGGTCACGACCCTCTTTCCAGTTTAGATTTCCTTCGTCACCAGTTCGTTTGACAACAATAACATCATTCACTTGGAATTTGGTTTCTGATAGAGCGACATCCACATTTTTTTTCAGTTCAATTGGTTTGCCACCACGGTATCCTCCATCAGCTGTAATGACGAGTGTAGGTTTACAATCTTCAATCCGACCAAGTAAGGCTTCTGGTGAAAATCCACCAAACACAACAGAATGCACTGCCCCAATGCGAGTACAAGCAAGTGTAGTAATGGCAAGTTCAGGGATCATCGGGAGGTAAATGAGGACACGATCCCCTTTTTTCACTTTGAACTTTTTTAAAACATTGGCAAAGTGATTCACCTCTCTGTGTAAGTCATGGTAGGTAAGAACCTTTGATTCGTCTGGGTTGTCTCCTTCCCAAATCAGTGCAGCTTTGTTTTTAAGAGGCGAATCAAGGTGGCGGTCTAAACAATTATAGGAAACATTCAGTTTTCCACCAACAAACCATTCTGCTTTGGCTTTTGCAAAATCATGTTTTAAAACCTTTGTCCATTTTTTAAACCATGTTAGGCGTTTAGCTTGTTCGGCCCAAAATTTTTCTGGTTTTTCAATGGATTCTTTGTATTTGGCTTTGTATTCTTTTAAGCTAACATTTGCAAGTTTGGCGAATTCTTTGGATGGTGCCACGATTCTTTCTTTCGGCATAGTGTCCCTCTAGAGGAAAAAGACTGAACTTTTTTGGAAAAAAGTCCAGCATGAATCGTAAAAAAAGAATTTAAAAAATGAACTTAGTGGGAACCGGTTCGGATCAGATCTAAAAATTCACTTCGTGTGGTTGGATCCGATTTAAAAACCCCAAGCAAACTAGAAGTGAATAATTCCGAGTTTTGTTTTTCGACACCTCGCATCATCATACACAAATGTTTTGCTTTGATGACAACTCCTACTCCAAGTGGGTCCAATGTCTCTTGGATCGCCTGTGCAATTTGATCGGTAAGTCGTTCCTGAACTTGTAACCGACGTGCAAATACGTCGACAATTCTTGGAATTTTACTAATCCCAATGATTTTTTTATTTGGAATGTATGCAACATGTGCTCTTCCATAAAAAGGAAGTAAGTGGTGTTCACATAAAGAATACATTTCGATATCACGAACAAGCACCATTCCCGTTGTACTCTCTTCAAAAATCGCCCCGTTTACCAATTGGTTGATGTCCGCTTTGTATCCACTGGTTAAAAAGTCATACGCCTTTTTGACTCGGTTGGGCGTTTTCACAAGACCCTCTCGATTTGGGTCTTCACCAATTTGTTTCAGGATTTCTTCGATTAAGTTTTCCATCCGATTCCTTTTTGAAAGTAAGTTCTATGTGAACCTGCCTTTCAAAATTTGAATGCAGAATATTCACTACTTATTTGACTAGACTTGGCTTCTTAGGAAAAGATACATTTCCTTTTTTTGATTCGAAAGGACATAATCATCAAACAAATGCAAAAAAAAATTGGCTATGATGCAAGGATGATCGAAAATTCTGGGATCGGAATTCGCATCCAACATATATTAAAATTTTGGCCCTTAAGTGAAAAGGACGCCAAACTTTACCTATTCGGAGATCCTATTCTTCTCAAAAAATATGAAGTCCCCAAACATGCAGAAATCATAGAATACAAAACAAAGATCTATTCTCCAAAGGAATTTTTGGGCCATCCCTTGATGGCAGAAATGGATGTATTGGACATTCCCCATTTTAATGTTCCACTCAAGTATCTTCGTAAATGTATCGTTACCATTCATGACTTAATTCCTTATCACTTTAAGGAAACTCATAACTCCATTGTAAAAAGATTGTATTTACAAATTGTTTTTCGTTCCATTCAGTGGTTTGCTAAAACCATCATCGCTGTTTCGAATTACACCAAGGAAGATTTAATCAAAAGTTTCGGTTATCGTAGGGATCGAATCACTGTTGTTTATAACGGGATTGATTTAAAAAATTTTTCAAAACGATCAGAGACCCAATTGGAAGTGTTTCTCAAAAAACAAAAATTACCAAAAGAGTATCTCTTTACCGTTGGGATCGGTAAATCTCATAAAAATTTTCCATTCTTATTAACACAATTGGAATCGTTATGGAACGATAAACAACTCAAACTTCCCCTAGTGGTGGGAGGGATCAGTAAGGAAATCCCAAAAGATTTGTTGGAATTCCAAAAACAAAATCCAAAACGAATTTATTTCCTCCCTCATCTGCCATATAATGAGTTACCTCTGGCTTACCAAGGGGCTACCTTGTTTGTGTATCCATCTTTATTTGAAGGGTTTGGGTTTCCCGTTTTGGAGGCACAAGCGATCGGAACTCCCGTCCTTTCTTCGAATGCGACCGTGTTACCTGAAGTGTTAGGAAAAGGGTTTGAAGCATTTGATCCCAAGGAACCAATTTCCTTTTCCAAACAAGTTCTTTCCCTACTCAAAGATAAAACTCGCCTTGTTGAGTTACGCAAACTCGGAAAAGAAAATGCCAAATCGTTTACTTGGTCGTATGCAATGAAAACTCTTGAAGTTTTGTACAAAAAACAATTGGGATAGTTTCCGAAAGCCCCTCAAAATTTTGATTCAAAGTTCGTGTTCCTTTCAAATATAAATTATGTCTCTCAAATGAGGACCATTCCCATTGGAAAAATTTGGAGTTTTGACCAGGAAAATTTCTTGTCATTCTACCAAAAGACCAAGAGACTGATTCTCAGAACCATGATCAAGTGTCACTGTGCAGAAGTTTTCTTTGAATCCATCTTAAATGTTGTCAAAGAAACGAATCGCCCTATACTAGAAGTTGCCCGTGAGATGGGAGCGGCAGATACTTGTACGGCTTGTGTTCCGGATATGTTAGCCTTCATCGAACGAGAATTGGAAGGCCAACTTGCAGGAAATACAAATCATTGATTCCGATTTAATCGGATCCCTCGTCACAAAAGCAAAACAAGCAGAACGAAAACGGACAAACCATAACTTCCATGAACAAAAGGAAGTGTACCAAAGGTTTCTCAATGTATTATCTAAAAATACATACATTTCACCTCACAGACATTTGTCGGATCCAAAACCAGAAACCTTTGTTGTATTAGAAGGTGAAATTGGATTTTTAATTTTTTCAGAAGATGGAAATATCAAAGAATCTCACAAATTATCTTCGAATGGACCAAAACGAGGAATCGATTTACAACCTGGTGTTTGGCATAGTTTGGTCTGTTTGACAGATGTAGCTGTTTGTTTCGAAGGAAAATCTGGTCCCTACGATCCAACCGTCGATAAAGAATTCCACCCGAAGTATCCACTGGAAGGAGATTCTAAAGTCAAAGAAACGATTCAATATTTTGAGTCCCTATTTATATGATGGGAATTGTTAGGCGCATCTATCATTATTCAATTGTATTCATGTTAACGATTCCATTTTCTTTTGTTTGTAAATCTTTACCTTCGATTGTTCCCGTAAAAGACCACACTTTGGAATCCATAGTGTCTGATGGGATCATCCGCAATTTCCGATATTACATTCCAAAAAATAGAAATGAATCCAAGTTACCTGTTGTATTTGTTTTACATGGTGGTGGGGGAAGCGGTGAGGGAATGATTTACCTTTCTCGTATGACAGAAAAAGCGGAGGAATACGGATTTATTGTCGTTTATCCCGATGGATATGGGAATCGATGGAATGATGGAAGGAATATTCCACATTCTCTTACAGACAAAAGAAACACAAAAGATGTTCAATTTTTTCGCGACATGGTCTATTTCCTCGATAAAAAAATTCCAGTGGATACAAGCCGTATCCATGCTGTTGGTATTTCCAATGGTGGTTTTATGACACAACGTTTGTTATGTGAAGCAAGTGATTTGTTCCGTTCTGGATATTCTGTTGCTGCAGTAACATCAAAAGGACTTACTGAAATTTGTCCCAAACCACCAATCAAATCAATTGGTTTTATTATGGGCACCTCCGATGATGTTGTTCCTTATAAAGGAGGAATCGTTTCCATTCCAAAAGACATGAGTCCAAAAGCAGAACGAATTCCTGCTGGAGAGGTATTATCATTTGTAGAGTCACTATCGTATTGGAGCTCTGGTTTTCCCTGCAAAGAAGAAATGAATACAAAAAAACGTCATATGAATCGTTTTTGGAAACGAGACATTGAATATTCGAAACTGTCCGATTGTTCAGGCGATGAAGTAGTAGAAGGTTATTTAATTCCTGGTGGTGGGCATATTTGGCCAAATGGGTTTTACTACCAAAATGAAAAACAATATGGATACCTTAGTAAGGACTTGGATACGAGAGAGATTGTGTTACAATTTTTCCGAAAAACAGAATCAAAACAAAAGTTGGTAAACAATGCATCATTCGGAAATTAGAAATTTATCCACTGTATTTACCACATTAGAAACAGGTTCTGGTGACCCTGTCTTATTTTTACATGGTTTTCCTGATAACCATAAAACTTTTTCACCAATCATGGAATCCATCGCAAAAAAAGGATATCATTGTGTAGCACCTGTAATGCGAGGATACGAACCATCGACCATATCACATGCGAATAAATTACATGTTGTTGATTTAGTGAATGATGTTTTAGGATGGATGGATGATCGCAGATGGGATACTGTCCATTTGGTAGGACACAATTGGGGAGCTATCATTGCTTATGCGGCAGGGATGTACTATCCCAATCGTTTTCAATCCATCACAAGTTTAGGAGTTCCATTGCTCAAAACCTTTCAAGATTCTTTTTTTTGGGCGCCGTTACAAACATTTCATTCTTGGTATGTTGCATTATTTCAAATTCCCTATATAGCAGAATTAACCATTCGTTCAAATCAATTTGCCTTGGTTGATTTTTTATGGAAAGACTGGTCACCAGGATTCACTCCGAACCAGGACCATTTGGCTGAAATCAAATCGAATTTTCAAAATCCAGGTATCCTTTCTTCGGCTCTGGCATATTACAGAAACCTGAATGATTTATTCACAGAATCGGGAAGAGAAAGTATAGTAGGGATTTTTGATACACATATTACAGTTCCCACCCAAGTGCTTTACGGTTTGAATGATGGATGTTTTCATAAAAATTTATTTGAACACTTACTAGATGAATCTGATTTTCCTCGTGGATTTCGAAAGATTGGCTTTGATCATGCTGGTCACTTCCTCCATTGGGAAAAAAGAGAAGAGGTAACCAAACTTATCTTAGAGTGGTTAGAAAAAAATAGATAGAAATCTCACCAAAAAATCGTCATATTGAATAAGGAGACTTAGAATGTTTCAAAATATGGGATTATATGACAGAGTCATTCGTGTTGTAGTGGGCCTTGTGTTAGGTGGATTGTATTTAGGTGGCGTTGTGGAAGGAACCACTGCAATTGTATTGTTCGTAATTGGTTTAGTGATGATTGCTACTTCAGCAATTGGATTTTGTCCAGCATACTTACCTTTTAAAATTTCAACCAAAGGAAAATAAAACAAAAATTTTCCCTTTGGTTGTCTACCAAATGATAACAACTCATTGAAAACAAAATGAGTTGTTCATTTTCGTTTTCGTAATCTCACCAAGACTTCATAATGATTGGTTCTTGGAAAAAAATCAAATAAACTCAAATGGTCCATTTCATATCCAATTTCTGTGAAGGAAATTACATCCCTGCGCAAAGTACTTGGATTACAGCTGGAATAAACAATCTCCCTTGGTTTTAGTATCGCTGCTGTTTCAATGATTCCTTTGGATAACCCAGCCCTTGGCGGATTTACAATCCATGTAGAATAAATTTTTAGATCTTTGGATAAATGTTTTTGGTACAAATCTAAAACCGTATATTGATACGTAGTGATTCCATTGGCTTTTGCATTTTGATTTGCGTATTCAATGCTTTTTTCATGCGATTCAATTCCATAAAGCGATTTGATTCTATCGCGTAAGGTAATCCCAATGGTACCACACCCACAAAACAGTTCCAAAACATTGGCATCCTTAGGTAACAAGGATTTGATTTTTTGAATCCAAGTTTCCAATAAAAATTGGTTAATTTGAAAAAATCCTTTGGCAGGAACTGTGAGTTTTGTACTTAAAAATTCAAACTTTGTTTCTTCTTTTTCATACAACACCACTGCGTTTTGAGACAAACGTAAGGAAAGGGAATTTGTATTCTTTTGGGTTTTTGAATCTTTGGATGGTTTGGGAAATCGGTTTTGTTTTGGTTTCTCATCGGAAAGGATACCAAAGTCGTTTGGATTTTCAATTAACAAACGTTTATCGACATTCTTACAATGAGTGGATGAATCAGGAATGATCCTGTGGGTATTTTTGGCAAAAAATCCGATTTGTCCACCTTCCACTTGCCATTGTACATTATTGCGATACCCAATACTTGGTCCAGTTACCACCTCTGCTTTTCCAATCCATTCGGGGAACATAAATTCCAATAGAGAAGCCTTCACTTTCACTTCCTCTTCGTAGGAAATATGCCGGTAACTACACCCTCCACATTCTAAATACACAGGGCAGTCAGAAGGTACCCTTAACGGTGAGGATTCAATCACTGCATCTACTGTTCCAAACCATTCCTTGTTACCTTGTTTGGTAAGAGTTATGTCTACAGTTTCACCTGGGATCCCACCATCTACAAACACAGCATGCCCATCATAGTGAGAAAGGATGTATCCACCGTTTACCCACTTTTCTAATTTTATCTGCAACTTTTCCATTCTTGTAGACCATTCATTGAATATTCATTTGACACTGCACTCGCATTTAACATAACGGATAGGTACTCTTGGAGAAGTGGCTGAGTGGTCTAAAGCAGCGGTCTTGAAAACCGTCGTGGTAATCCCACCGTGGGTTCGAATCCTACCTTCTCCGAGTCGCTGGAGACGTGCCTGAGTGGCCGAAAGGAGCGGTTTGCTAAACCGTCGTACGAGCAATCGTACCCAGGGTTCGAATCCCTGCGTCTCCGATGATACCGCCATGAAATTCACCCAATTCAAAGAACAAATCCAGAAACTTAAGACCTACCTTCTGACTGATGAAGCGGCAAAAATTTTTGCAGCTCTACCTTTGTATTTTTCCTGGGTTCCCATTTTTACTTGGAAACGCCAATTTCCTGAATTTGTGACTGTTTCTTTGTATTCTGCGGTTAATACTTGTTTGTTTTTAGTTGGAATTGTTCTCGCACAAGTCCTATCACTCCTCCCTTTTGTGGGACTTTACCTCGCAACTACCCTACATCTTATTTCTGTTCTACTTTATCTAGGAATTGCGGGATTTTTGATTTACTCCATCCGCTTGCAAAAAACCATAGTGATACCCGTTCTTTCGGACTGGGTAAAAATGCTCCAAGCATTCATTGCGCCCATAGCTCAACTGGATAGAGTATCTGACTACGGATCAGAAGGTTAGAGGTTCAAATCCTCTTGGGCGCGCGTGGACATCTATGAATCGTTTTTAGAACGATATTCAATAGAAATCACCAAACATAAAAACGAAATCCCTTCCTATTCTGAGATTTTAACAAAAGAGGGAAACTTGGTTTCCTCTTCGTTTAATTCCGTCGAACAAACATTAAATCCAACAAAACACAGTGAAATTTTAGCCATAGAGGCTGCACTCACTCTCACCTATGGACGTTACCTTTCGGAGCATATTTTACTGACAGCCCTCGAACCATGTTTACTCTGTGCGGGTGCTATTTTACGAGTGAAACTTCCAGAGGTAGTCTACTTTGTTCCTGCAAAACCAGGAGAAGGGATTTCCTCTTACACAACAGAATCCATTTATCTCTTGAACCATTTTCCGAAATGCACACTCATACCAAAGTCGCACATAAAATTTGAATTTCTTAGTTTTTTCAAAGAGAAAAGGTAGAATTCCTAAGACCGTTTCTTTTTATGGAAGGCAGTAGAAATCACTGGAGAGATGTCAGAGTGGTCTATTGTGCATGCTTGGAAAGCATGTGTGCCAAAAGCACCCCGGGTTCGAATCCCGGTCTCTCCGCCACTTTTTCCGCCCTCAACTCCCTAAAATTGCACCACACTTAGAAATTATTTCATTGCTTCCAAGCCGTGAATTTTCATACTCAAAGGGAAATCCAAAATTCAAATCTTATAAAAAGTAAAACAAAGAACTAAATGAGCGAAAACCACCAAGTACTCTTTCGAAAATACCGACCACAGTTCTTTCGGGATGTGATTTACCAAGACCTTGCAGTTGGTTCTTTACAAAACGCATTTAAATCGAAAAAAATTGGACATGCTTATATCTTCATAGGGCCAAGAGGTGTTGGAAAAACAACGATTGCAAGGATCCTTGCAAAAAGGCTTAACTGTGAACGCCCAGATGGAGTTGAACCTTGTAATGAGTGTACTTCTTGTTTAGAAATCACTAAGGGTAATTCAAATGATGTTTTTGAAATTGATGCGGCATCCAACAGTGGCGTTGATAATATCCGTGAATTAAGAGAAAATGTAAAATTCAATGCGATGGGGGGAAAGTACCGCGTATATATTTTGGACGAGGTACATATGCTCAGTGGAGCTGCTTTCAATGCGCTTCTCAAAACATTAGAAGAACCTCCTGCCCATGTCGTTTTTATTTTAGCAACAACTGAGTATCATAAAATCCCTGAAACTATTTTATCACGTTGCCAAGATTTTCATTTCCGAAAAGTACCAGTTACCGTTCTACAATCCTATATCGAGACACTTTGTACAAAGGAAGGACTTAAATACGATTCAGAAGGTTTATTTTGGATCGCTAAAAAAGGTGATGGTTCTGTACGAGATACCTTATCCTTTATGGAACAAGCAGTTATTTTCACTGATGGAAATTTAACAGGTGCTAAACTTAGAAAAATGATTGGGTATCATGGAATTGATACCTTTACTGATTTTCTTAACCAACTCATTGATACTTCACAAAGTGCTCAAATCTTCGAAACCTTAGAAAATTTATTCCAAGCAGGCATTGATCTTAGTAAATTCATTTGGGATTTCATTGAATTTTTGAATTCACTCCTTCTCATCAAAGACAATTTAGCGGATCGCGAATCGATTAATATCCCTCAAGAAGACTTACAAAAACTCAAACAAAACTACCGCGAACTTGATCGTGAAATTTTAGTGTTACTTGCCGAACGTATTTTTTCCATTCATGAAAAATTGAATTTAATGAAACTTAGAAGTTCCTATGAGATGAAAGTGTATCTGGAAATTCAGTTTCGAAAATTAATTTTGGATAGAGAGAAACCAAGTGTTTCAGGTTTATTAGCCAAAATATCAGAATTAACAAAACTTGTACAGGGAGACATTAGTATCCTTCCTGATTCGATTGAACCACTTAAAAAACAAATCCAAACACCTAGTCCTACTCAGGCAAAACCGGATCCTAACAATAACTCACAAACAAACACAAAAATTGATTCACCAACACCTGAAACGAAGGCACAAATTTCTAGTCCTCCTGCATTGGAAAAAAATACAAATACCAAAGAAACGAATCCAAGTGGAAATCAACCAGAGGATATGGAGAAATTATTAAAAGAAAAATTCTCCGGTATGGAAGTGGATCCAAAACAATTTAAAAATTTATAAGTCCAAAGGTTAGTATGGGAATTTTTGACCAAATGAAACAGATGCGAGAAGCATTTTCGCAACTGGGAAACATCAAAGAGAAACAAGAGGAACTTCAAAAACGCCTCGCTCAGATTCGTGTTACTGCTTCAGCGGGAGCAGGAATGGTGGAAGTCACAGCGTCCGCAGATGGAACTCTTACAAATTTAAATATCAATCCTATCATGTTCAATGCGGATGATAAAAAGATGTTAGAAGATTTGATTTTATCTGCAACCAATGAAGTACAAAGAAAAGCAAAAGAAACCATGGCACACGAAATGAAAAATGTCTTAGGTTTTAATCCAAGCGATTTTGAAGGTGTCTTCAATCAAATCCAAAAGGATGGAGGGTTTCCTCCTGTCTGATCCACAATTCCAAAAACTAATCCAAGCATTTTCAAGTCTTCCTGGAATTGGAAAAAAAAGTGCTACACGTATTGGATTTCATATATTACGAATGGACCCAAGTACATTCCAGTCATGGTTACAACATATTGAAGAGGCAAAAACCAAACTTCGATTTTGTGATGAGTGTGGCGGACTTACAGAAGAACCTATATGTTCCATCTGTTTATCAGACCGAAGGGATAATGCAATTCTTTGTGTTGTGGAGCAACCTGAAGATATTTTTTTCATCGAAAATACAAAAGAATACTCTGGAAAATACCATGTTCTGAACGGAGCCATTTCTCCTTTAGATGGAATTGGACCTGAACAATTACGAATTAAACAATTAATGCATCGTTTAGATATGGGTGAAATTAAGGAAGTTCTCATCGCAACCAATCCAACTCTCGAAGGGGATGCAACTGCATCTTACCTATCAACAGTCATTAAACCGATGGAAATCAAAATTACTAGAATTGCTCACGGAATTACGATCGGTGGGACTTTGGAATATTCTGACCAATATACATTAGGAAAAGCAATCAAGTCTCGATTGACTTTATAATCATTTTATCTGGATCAAAGTAGTTTCGATCTACTTTGATTCTACAATTTCAAATTCTAATTTTTCACCTAAAAAATGGAATTTCACTTTCCTTTCAATTTCGAAATAACCAGCAATCGAAATATAAATCAATACAATGTAGAGAAATATCGAAATAGTTTTGCGATATCGAAACTTATAACCTAACATCTGAATGAAGATCATTACTAAAAAAAAGCTATGGAGCAACACAAATTGATAATTTTTTAAATAGGGTGTTTCGTAGTAATGATCTGCTTTTTGTGTGATAATTTCTACTTCTGTCGGATGATTGAATATCTTAGAAAAATAGAGATATAAAGATGAAATCTCATCATTCCTTCTGAATTCTTGACAAATTTCTTTATTTCCATCTACGAGAAACTCTTTCTCTAACTCATTTGCCACCAAATAAAAGGCAGGTTCATGAATTGGTTGTATGTTTTTCAAAGAGGCAAAACAAGTTTCACGATCTTTAGAAAAAGATATATATTGAACCGAACCCTTAACTTCGATATTATCTAGATAACAAAGATCGATCAAAAATAAAGTTTCGAAAGTTAATGAAAAAAGAGTCAGGATTTTTAAAAATGAAATTTGCTTGAACATAAGATACCAAAGAGTTTGTTTTTGATTTCCATTAAAACCTGTGTTCAAACACTATAAACGCTTCTCGTAACACACGCCCATATTTTGAATCTAATAAAACAAATAGAGCATCACCCGCAACAAAGTAACCCGAACGAAAGATAATTTGAAAATCTGATGTTACATTGTAACGAATGTTAAAATTATATTCCATACCCATGTATGTGGAAGTGCGATAACCATTCCTTTCACTAAATTCTCGGTTAATTTTAATCTCGGGAGATTTTGTTGCCCAAAGTTGGTAATATCCAAGCGTAAATTGATATGGACCAAAAGCGATGATATTAGAATACAAACCATACTCATTCAAACCAGAAAAACTGGATCCATTGAATAAGGCATAACCACCAGTGAAGTCCGTTGCAATGTTGGAAATGGAAAATCCTGGTGCAAGAGTTCTATAACCATTGCCTTTTAAATTTGCTTCCTGACCATTTGCATCGTAACCTGGTCGGCCTGTTGTTCCTAAAGCGATTAGATTAAAATTTAATGATTCATTCCAACGGTATGTAAATTGAAAGTCATACATTCCACCTTTTACAAAATGCCTTTGCGTTGTGTTATAAATTGTTACATCGTTTGTATCATTAACTGGCTTTAATTTTTTTACAGTCCCTGTATTTAAAATTCCATGCACAATGAAAGAAAATTTTTGGAAATTAAATTCATTGTGTAAACCATACCATGCAAGCCTTGCTGTCTCATTATCTGATTTATCATTATCATCCAAAAAGTATGCATACACTTCATTTCTGATATTCCTAAAGTATTCGAATTTTAAACGATTGTAGTAGATATTCGAACTTTGATAATTTTTATCAGCAAAACCATTTTTATCAACATCCAAAAAACTTTGGTCCCTTGCCCGAAGGATACCCCCTTCTAATGATAACCGTAGGAATTGGAAATTTTTTAGAATACTAACACCAGTTCCTGTAGAAAATAGTACGCGGCCTTGCGCAGAACTAAATAATTGTTGTCCGACCTTAATAAATAAACCGGATTCAGGAATTCTAAAATTTAAGTATAAAAAGTTTGTTTGTACGTTAACGGCAGCTGTTCGTCCACGTTCCCCACCAGAACCTGGACCAACTAAACCAGGATCAAATCCATCAGGCCCAGTTGACCTTAATCCTCTACCTCCAAACGGAATATCACCAACTTGCATCCCCCAAATCCCTTCCACATATTTGTTTGCAGAAAAACTCATGTTATATAAAAAACGTGAGTCGTAATAACTAACGTCTTCTTTCCGTGGTGTGATTTGACTTGGTAATCCTTTTTGTCTTCTTTCTAAATCATTTTGAATTGTTTGTTGTTCCGATTGTAATCGTTCGGTATTTTCCTTTTCTAAATTGGTAATCGGAGTAACTGGCGTTTTACGTTCAAGCAAAACATCTCGTCCCACATTCGTTGCGCGGACACGAAACGAACCATTAAAATTCATAATAGTTCTTTGTGACTCTTCTTCTTGCGAATATAGAAATCCCAATGGAATTACAAACAAAATACAAACTGTCAGTAAACGAGCTAACATCTTCAGATTATTCTTTTTTTACCCATTTGTTTGATTTAAAGTATTTGTTAATCAACTGTTGGATTTTGCCTGTTCGTTTCAGTTCCTTAATAAAAAAGTTTAAGTTATAAAGGAATTCAATATCTCTTTTTGCAATCGCCATACTGATATGATCTTCTTGTACCACACCTAAAATCGGTAAGTAATTGGCTCGTAGTGAAGAATCTTTTTGCAGTAGTGCTTGGATGTAAAATGAATCAGCTACAAATGCATTTACATTATTTTTCTTTAATTCGTTTAAGGCTGCTTCATTTGTGAAATAAGAAAAAACTTGAGCCTTTGGAAATGCATCTCGTAAAAATTGATGGTTGGAACTATTTGCTAAAACTGAATAGGAAATTCCTGTAATGTTAGTTAAATCATTTAAATTTCTAAAAAGTTGTACTGTTACAATTTGACCTTCCGGTTCTGGTGGAAGCGCTGTACGATTGACTAATGCTGCGGGTGTCGAGATTAAGTATGGATCAGTAAAATAAACATCTCGGAATCGATTGATAGAAGAAGAAATTCCAGCCATAGCGATTTGGCTATCTCCTTTTTCCAACATACGAGCGTGTTGGTCAAAGGTACGTAATGGAATTATCTTTAAATCAACATCTAAAAATTTTGCATATTCTTGAGCCAATTCAACATCTAGTCCAGGAAAATCTTCATTTGGATTTTCTATGTAAAATGGATCGTAAAATTCATTAACAGAAACTGTTAGTGTTTTGGTTTTTTTAATTTTTTCCAACGTTGGACTAGATTGTCCCATTAGCAATGTTGGGACAAATAGAATGGCTACCAATATTTTCCAAACAAATCGAAGGTAATTAGGGAACATCCAATTAACCTTCTTTTTGGAAATAGAAACGGCAAGGAAAAATTAAGGATTTAGTAGGACAAATTCTGTTCGTCGATTTTTTTTCGATGAAACTTCATCTGTCCCTTGCACCACTGGTTGTGTTGGACCTTTTCCTTCTGTCACCAACCGGTTGGGATCAACTCCTTTAGAGACTAAATATTGTTTTACGGATTCAGCTCTTTCTTTTGATAAAATCATGTTGTCCTCAAAAGTACCAGTTAGGTCAGTATGTCCTATGATTTTCATTTTTTGTTCGGAATTTTCATGAAGGTAATCAACGATTGAATCCAAGGGAACTGATGATTCTGATTTTAATAAGGAAGATGCTCTTTCAAAATAAACAGAATCCAGTGAAATTTTCTTCGTTTCTTCTAGTTTCTTTTGAACCAAATTTTCCTGTTTGGGAACTGATGCTGTGAATATATCAAATGATTTTCCTTCCACTCGCCGGCAAAATAGGAAGGTTTTTTTCACCTGCTGATAAACAATATAGGCTTCATCTTCAGATGAATTGATAGGACTTCCTAAATTCTCTACATCAGTAAATGTTTCCCCTTCCATTTTTGCCATATACAAATCAAATCCGCCAAATCCACCAGGACGGTTGGAGGAGAAAAAAAGAATTTTACCATCATCATTGAAAGCAGCAGCAATCGTTGCATGTTGGTCATTGATAGGTGATGGCAATAGTTTTGGTTTGGTCCATTGATTATTCTGAAACTGACTATAATATATTTTTGCTAAGTTTGGTTTTCCAAAAGGGTATCGTGTAAAAAGGAGAGTGTCACCTAACAAATGAGGATTTTCTTCAATTTCCTCTGTATTGATAGGGGAAGGTAAAGGGGTAGGAACGGACCAAGTTTTTCCATTCCAATTTGAGACGTACAAATCTCTTGAAATACCTATTTTTCCATCGGCTAATATCACTTCAATGGAACCATCTCGATTTGATGAAAGTAGAATCATTTTTCCGTCGCGGGTGATAAACGGACTTTGGTCATCAAATGGGGAATTTAAAATACTGACTTCTTCAGGAAAATCCCATGTTCCATCCTTCTTACGTTCTGATTTGAAAATTTCTGTATAACTACGTTCCGCTCGTTTCGAATAAAAATATAAAGTTTTTGCATCGGGAGTCATCGTTGGACCAAACTCCTGAAACTCAGAATTGATAGGCCCTCGAATCGGACTGACAACTAAAGTATTTTCACCTTCACTTGTTTGTCCCAGTACAGATGAAGTTAAAAGTGATGTAAGTAACAAACCAACCATCCATTGGCTGAGTTTTGAATGATTCAAAAATTGAAGGGATTTAATTGTTATTCGTTTATAAATTGTCGAAGGTGCGCTAATTGTAGCTCGTTTAAATGCAATCGTCAGTGAATTAAACGTAGTTTGTTTAAATTTCTTAGCTGGTAAGTTAAATCTGTTTCGTTTATTTCCCCATCCAGAGTTTATCATCGCACAGCGTTTAAAACCAAACTCAAGGGTGATATTGGCTATGGATTTCTTTGCTACAAAATTAGGGTTTAGAGGACAAAGTGGATTGGGCATTTGACACCTCGGTCATCTGCCCAAAAATTCTTATCGGATATATTGTTTTAACACATCCGGAATTTGGAAGGTTCCATCTTCTAATTGGTAGTTTTCAATCACTGCGGCCAGTGTTCGACCGATCGCAAGACCAGAACCATTCAAAGTATGGACGAGCAGGTTTTTTCCTTCCTTTGACTTGTATCGAATTTTTCCTCTTCTTGCTTGATAGTCTTTGAAGTTAGAAACTGAGGAAATTTCCATAAATCGCCCAAGTCCAGGCATCCATACTTCAATATCAAATGTTTTGGACGAAGCACTCGACATATCTTTGCTACAAAGTAACATAACTCGATATGGCAGATTTAATTTTTGCAAAATAGATTCTGCATCTTTTAACATCTTTTCGTGTTCTTCCACTGATGTCTCAGGTTCTACAAATTTAACAAGTTCGACTTTCTGGAATTGGTGTACACGCACA
This sequence comes from Leptospira levettii, assembly GCF_002812085.1. NCBI lineage: Bacteria > Pseudomonadati > Spirochaetota > Leptospiria > Leptospirales > Leptospiraceae > Leptospira > Leptospira levettii. The sequence continues at coordinate 1,123,279 of NZ_NPDM01000001.1, read as the reverse complement.
AGCCCACGTGTATCTCTTCCATAGGATCCAGCTTCTCTTCTAAAACAGGATGTGTGAGCACAAACAGAGATAGGTAATTCTTTTTCTTGGATGATTTCATCGCGGTAGTAGTTGGTGAGAGGGACTTCTGCCGTCGGAATGAGATTTAATCCATCTTTTTCCAAGCGATAAAAATCTTCGGCAAACTTTGGAAGTTGACCAGTTGCTGTCATCGATTCGTCGTTCACAAGAACAGGGACCCACATTTCTTCATATCCATTCTCAGATGTATGAGTATCGAGCATTAAATTCATTAAAGCACGTTCTAATTTTGCACCTAAACCTCGATAGGTGTAAAATCGTGCGCCGGAAAGTTTGACCCCTCTTTCAAAATCAAAAATTCCTAGTTTTTCTCCAATATCGAAATGAGTTTTTGCTTCAAAAGATTGTTTTTTAATTTCACCCCATTGTCTGACTAGAACGTTATCTTCTTCCGACTTACCTTCGGGAACTGAAGGATCTAATAAATTAGGAAGACCTAAATTAAGTTCGTGTAAAGATTCTTCTTCTTTTGAAAGTTCTTCTTCGATTGCTTTGATGCGATCTCCAACTCCTTTCATCGAATTTGAAATTTCTGTTATATCTTTCCCTTGTGATTTCTGAATTCCAATTTCTTTAGAAACTCGGTTTCGTTCTGCACGTAGTTCTTCGACTTCTAATTTTAATCTTCTTTGTTTTTCTGAAACAGATTTAATTTTTGCTTCAATGTCAGTTGAGACTACACCACGTTTTTGTAAAGTGGAGAGAAGTTCTTCTGGATTTTGAACAATACGATTGATATCAAGCATGGTGGTAAGCCTTTCTTTCTGTAAATTTTAATGAATTTTTGTAAATACGTTCTGCTACTTCAGCATTAGGTTCTGTTCGTAATGAATACATTTTCTCTAATACAAATGGCAAATGTGAGGAATCATTTCGTTTCCCACGATGAGGCATTGGTGATAAAAATGGTGCATCTGTTTCGATCAAAATAGATTCGAGTGGAATTTTTTTTGCGGCTTCTTGGATATCTACCGCTGATTTAAAAGTAACAATTCCTGAAAAAGAAATATAATACCCAAGATCAACAAATTGTTTTGCAGCTTCGTAATCGTAAGTAAAACAATGGATCACTCCAAATGCTTTTGTTTTAAATTCTTTTAGAGCTTCATAGGTATCTTGATAAGCATCTCGTGAATGGATGACAACGGGCATTTTGTACTCGGAAGAAAAATCTAAAAACTTTCGCAATACATCATTTTGTTGGGAACGTGTACTTGCGTCATGATATAAATCCACTCCAATTTCACCAATTGCTGCAAACTTAGGATCAAACATTCGGGATTTGGCTAACTCTAAAATTTGATCTGCATTCGGAAACTCATGGGTTTCTGTTGGGTGACAACCAATCGAATACGATATTTTTAATGAATCTGTTGAATGCGTTTCTGAAATACGAACTGCTTCGTTTGAACTAGGCAAATCAATCCCAATTTGAACCAATTGGTCTACTCCTGCCATTCGGGATTTCTCCAGGGTTTCTTCGATACTTTGTCCTTGTTCTCGAATTATGTCTAGGTGGCAATGTGTGTCGATCAACGAATATCCCATAAATAGCAAGATTTGTAATTTCCACTGGATGAAAATGAAAATTCAATCGAAAGATATAGTGGGTAGATTAACTTTTGTTTAAATCAACGTAGGTCTATAACGAACGTGGAAGTAAAACAAAGACTACATTTAATTTTTTACCGACTTCGGTATAAAGTCCAGGAATGGAAGCTTAAGTTATCCCAACGTTATGAGGATTTGGACAAAAAAGGTCGTGAAAAACTGACCATCATGGTCATTCCTCACACTGACCGCAAAACGATTAACTTTGTCATCTCTTACAAAGCCATTTCTATCTTCATTGGAATCATGGTTGTGTTACTTGTCATCAGTGCGGTAAACGTTTTATCTCATAGTGGATCCATCCACCAACTCACCGAACTCAATTTAACTAACAAAGACTTTATTAGACAATCTTCCAAGATGAAAGAAGAGGTAAACTCTCTTCATGAAACCATCCAATACTATTATGATCGAATCTCTAATCTTTATATCAAATTAGGTGGAGATCCATCTCGAGTATCAAAAGGGATGGGTGGACAAGCAGGTCAATTCCTTGCCTTACAAGGAACACCTCAAACTGACATTACTGATGAGTCCTTTCGCATCAAAGAAGACATTCACAATTTAAAATTATCTTCCGAACTTTCTGAAGAGATCATCAAACTCATCAAAAAAAGAAAGAGCATCATCAAAAACACACCATCGATTTGGCCTACCAAAGGGTATGTGCTTTTCCCTTTTGGAAAATACATCTCACCGATTACTGGCAAAGAAGAAATCAATCGTGGTTTGGATATTGGATCCTTTCCAGGAGCAGAAGTCATTGCTACAGCACCTGGTTTAGTGTTTGATACTGGTTATTCACCAGCGACTGGATATTATGTAAAAATATCCCACAGATTTGGTTGGAAAACGATCTACTCAAATTTAGATCGAATCCGTGTGAAGAAAAACGAAAAACTCTCAAAAGGTGACATTCTTGGATATGTCGGAAAATCTCCTGAAAATCCGATTTACCACCTTCATTATGAAGTACATGTTGGTACCCAAGCGTTGAATCCGTTTTCGTTTCTCAACCAAATCCAAGAATAATGTCGAATCCATCAACAGAAGAAGAATTTTTAGTTAATAGCATCATCGGAGAAGGGGCTGAATTCACAGGTGAATTTAAGTTCCCGGGTCTCATTCGTATCGATGGAAAATTCCGTGGAGTGCTCGAAACCACAGGAAAGGTCCTTATTGGAAAGTCCGGAATCGTCGATACTGATATCAAAGCACGAGTTGTGGTTGCTGGTGGAGAAATCCGCGGAAATATTTATGCAACAGAACGTGTAACACTACTTTCTAGCTGCCGATTAGAAGGGGACATTGTCACTCCTCGCCTCATCGTGGAAGAAGGTGTTGTGTTTCATGGGAAATGTACGATTAACCCCACTCGTCATTAGGCGGGTTTATGATCATCCAAAACAACAACCCTAAGTCAGTTTCGACTCAGGCAAAAAAAGGTTCCAAAGAAAAACTAGCTACTTCCTTTGTTCCCGTTGATGAAGCCAAACAAAGTTTTTTAGAAATTTTAGAATCCATAGTTCCAGCGGGTAAAGAAGAAACAAGAGAGCTGAATGAACTTTGGAAAGATTTACCTGATCTAGAAAAAGATCTCATCAAAGACCCCAATCACAAAAACCTCGAATCCTACAAGAAGCACATCAAACAAATTGCTGAACTCATTCTCAAAAAAAACTACAAAGTAATGCAAGCACCCCAACGCGGACGTAATGACCAAAAAGACGTTCGTTATGTGAAGGTAGTGGACGAAAAATTGGATCTTTTGGCAAAAACCATGTTTTCGCCCAACAACAGTGCTTTTGTTATTTTGAAACAATTAGATGAAATCAGAGGTCTACTCATTGATCTAAAAGGATAATTCTTTGCAAACACCCGACCGACCTAAGTCAAAAAACCTCCGAGTCCTTTCTAAAACTTTTTCCTATTTAAAACCATATCGAATCCAAATGATCCTCTCTTCGTTTGCACTGCTTTTCACAGCGGGTGTTACTTTGGGACTTGGACAAGGATTACGCCATTTAGTGGATGCTGGATTTTCTGCGAGATCCAAACAAGAATTAGGTTATGCACTTGTATTTATCATTTTCGTTGGAATCCTTCTCGCCATTGGAACCTACATACGACATTATACAGTTTCTTGGATTGGTGAAAGAGTTGCCTCCGACATTCGTAAAGATGTGTTCAGACATATCATCTTCATCCATCCAAGTTTTTTTGAATCCAACTCTCCTGGAGAAATCCAATCTCGAATCACAACTGATACAACCCTCATCCAAACGGTCATAGGGTCTTCTGCTTCAATCGCCCTTCGAAATATTTTGATGTTTGTCGGCGGGATTATTTTTCTTTTTATCACAAATGCAAAACTCACGATGATTGTTCTTATCAGTGTACCTTTCATTGTGTTTCCAATTCTATTCTACGGAAAACGTGTGAGAAATTTATCCCGTAACACCCAGGATAAAATTGCAAACATAGGAACATACGTAAGCGAATCCCTCCTCAACATTAAAATTTTACAATCCTTCCACCACCAAAAAGTAGATATCGATGTATTCTCCAGAACAGTGGAAGATGCCTTTGCAGTTGCTGTGGCCAGGATCAGACAAAGGGCCCTTCTTATCGGGACTGTTATTTTATTCATTCTTACTGGAATAAGTTTTATGTTATGGGTTGGGGGAACTGATGTCCTTGAAGGAAAAATCACAGGGGGAGAACTCATCGCTTTTTCTTTTTATGCCATCATGGTGGCAAATAGTGTAGGAGCTGTTTCCGAAGTCCTTGGTGATTTACAACGTGCAGCTGGTGCCACAGAACGTCTCATGGAACTCTTGTTATCCGAATCGGAAATCAAAGATCCAATCCATCCAAAACCAATTTCAGAAGTATTCCATTCTGAAAATTCTGCGATACCAAAAAACGGTTTAGAGAAACAAAATGGATTAACTATCCTTTTAAAAGATTTAACATTTTCATATCCTTCACGACCCGAATCCAAAGCCATCAAAGGAATCAATTTGGTAATTCCTGCGAATAAAACTACAGCCCTTGTGGGACCATCAGGGGGAGGAAAGAGTACGTTATTCGAACTCATCCTTCGTTTTTATGATCCAACGTCAGGTTCTATTTCCATCGGTGGAATCAACATCAAAGATTTAGAATTGGAAGACTTACGTTCCCTCATTGGTTTTGTTCCCCAACAACCAATTCTTTTCAGTGGAACCCTTCGAGAGAATATTGCTTATGGAAAACCAAGTGCAAGTTTCGAAGAAATCCAAACGGCAGCAGAAAATGCATATGTGATGGAATTTATAAACCAATTACCAGATGGATTTGATACAAACCTTGGCCACCTCGGTACCCGATTATCTGGCGGACAAAAACAAAGGATTGCAATTGCAAGAGCCATCCTCCGTAATCCAAGAATTCTTTTACTTGATGAAGCTACTTCTGCACTTGATTCCGAATCCGAACAAATGATTCAAAGAGCTTTGGATTTTTTAGTGAAAGAAAGGACAACCATCATGATTGCACATCGTCTCTCAACAGTTGTAAAATCAGATCAAATTGTTGTGATTCGGGAGGGTGAAATCGAGTCCGTTGGAACACATGACGAACTCTTACGAACAAGTGAGTTGTATGAGCGTTTGGCGAAATTACAATTTCACACCGAGTTGCTCTAAGATTCTCTCCATATCACTGAGGTTGGCATAGGAAAAAACAATTTTACCTTTGCCATTCGTTTCATTGTGAGACACTTCCACCTTTGAACTGAATTTATTTCGTAACTTTGTTTCCAACTTCACGATACTTGCATCTCGTTTGTCAGAAACATTTGCAGAGGAACTGGATTTTTTTTCTGGGTTCAATAAATTAGAAACATAGTTTTCCACTTCACGAACATTCCAACCTTCGCTAATCACTTTTTGAGCGACCTCAAATTGTTTTTTGGAATCGGGAATCGAAAGAAGAGGGCGAGCTTGTCCTTCTGAAAGTTTCCCTTCCTTTACCCAATCTTGTAATGGTTTTGGTAAAGATAACAAACGAATCAAATTGGAAATGGTAGCTCGGTTTTTACCAACACGAGTGGCTAAGTCTGTAACCTTTAATCCTCGTTTGTCGATGATTGCTTGGTAAGCCAAAGCTTCATCCATTGGATTTAAATTTTCCCTTTGGATATTTTCAATGAGTGAAAGTTCCATCATATCTGCTTCGGATAGATCACGAACGATCGCAGGTATTTTTGCAAATCCTGCAAGTTTACATGCACGTAATCGTCTTTCGCCTGCTACCAAAAGAAAACCAGATCCAGATGGATTTTTTTGTACAACGATCGGTTGGATCACACCATGTTCGACTATTGTATTTGATAACTCTTGGATGGATGCGTCTGAAAATTGTTTTCTAGGTTGGTGAGGGTTTGGTGATATTTCAGATACTTTGATTTCACGAAGTCCTGATTGTTCGTCCTTGGAGATCTCAACATTGTTCTCATTGACTGGGATTAAATTTCCAAGTCCTCTTCCTAAAACCTTTCCTTTACCGAGTGCCATAACTTATGCCCTCCCTACAATTTCTTCCGCTAAACTTTTATAACTTTTTGCACCAACACCATCAGGATCATAGTAGTTGATAGGTTTTCCAAAGGAAGGTGCTTCAGATAATTTTACATTACGTGGAATGACAGTTTCATATACTTTTTCTTTGAAATAGTTTCTGACATCATCTGCAACTTGGTTTGCGAGGTTGGTTCGTTTGTCATACATCGTGAGAAGTACACCCTCAAGTGACAGAGAAGGATTCCATTGTGACTGTACTAAGGAAATGATTCTCATAAGTTGAGAAAGTCCTTCGAGTGCGAAGTACTCTGTTTGTAAAGTGATCATCACTGATTGAGATGCACAAAGTGCATTGATGGTGAGAACACCAAGAGAAGGGGGGCAATCGATTAAAATATAATCATAAGATTCTTTGATGGATGCAAGAGCATCTTTGAGTTTGAATTCTTTTTTCTCAATTCCAAGAAAGTCTACTTCAAGTCCTGAGAGGTTGATGTTCGAAGGAATGATATCTAGATTGGGAACAAACGTTTTTTGGATCGCTTCTCTAGCTGATAACTCTCCAATCATTACTTCGTAAGTTGTTTTATTCAGAGACTGTACTTCTAAACCAAGTCCAGAACCCGAATTGCCCTGTGGGTCTATATCTAATAGAAGAACTTTTTTTCCAAGATCAACAAGATTGGATGCTAAGTTAATCGCAGTCGTTGTTTTGCCAACGCCACCCTTTTGGTTACTGATCGAAACGATTTTACCCATTCTTGTTTTTTGTCTCCTTTACGATTTCTTTCCAGTCGCGGGGGTATCCCTTTTTCGGAAGTGAATTCTTTTGCAGTATTTTGATATGTCTCTTTCCAACAAACTCTAATTCAGGAATGGGAATTTCTTTTTTCATCACAAACCCATTATTAGTCAGAACCTCTGTTTCTTTTTCCAAATCTTGATACGGTTGCGCTAGAAAGGGACATAAGATTCCTTTTTGCTTCACCATCCGAGTGGTGACTTCAGCGATGTAAGGATAGGGAACCATCGCTCTGGAAGTGACTACATCAAAATTGGAATTGATCTCTTCCGTTCTCGCATAAATAAACTCCACACGTTTTTTTACATTGGATAAACTTCCGGATGTAACTTCTGATTCCAGCAAGGCTAACTTTCTCTTTTGAGAATCTACTAAGAAAACATGTGGTGCTTTTTTCAAAACTGCGAAGAGAAATCCAGGGAGTCCAGGCCCCGTTCCTACATCGGCAATATTTGTTTCACGTGAAACATATCCCGTTGTTTTCAGTTTCCAAACAAAGATCATCGATTCCAGAATATGTCTCTCAAGAATCTTTTCCGAATCGTTTCGTGAAAAGAATCCTCCTTTCTCATTATCTCGCTTTAGAAACTCATAAAAGTTTTTCACAAGTTCCCAATCAAATTCTGGTTCAAGTATTGGAAAGAGTTTTGGGATGATTGATTGGATTTCTTCTTGGATCGTTTTTTCTGACATAATCGTATTATCGTTTTATAGAATTTCGCCGATGTCTCCTGTAGGAGAAATCATTTCCATGTTTCGAATATTTATTTTTTTCATCATCTTTTCCCTCCCTGTCTTAGGTTACACTCCAGGTAAATGGTCCCACAAAGATGCTTACCTTTTCAAAAAAGTGAAAAAGGTTCCGAACAAAGAGATCGTTCGTAATGCAGAGGGACAAGTGATTTATGTCGCAGAATATGAATACAACTCAGATGGAAAATTAATCTCCGAATCTTATTCAGACAAAGAAGGGAAGGGTGATGGTAAGACTACCTTCCGTTATACAGATGGATTGTTAACAAGTGAAGAAGTATATGATAATGGTGGTCACCTTGTTGAACGTAAAGACTTCCAATTCAAAGGTCGTGCTTTGAAAAAGATGAATGTAAAAGATGCAGAAGGAAAACTTGTAATGGTATATTCCATTGAAAGTGACGGAGAAGGAAACGTCTTCGCTGCTGAAGGAAAAAACTTAGAAACCAAAGACACTGAATCCTTTCGTTTTGAAATCGATCCGAAAAGACCTAACGTACAAATCCAATATTTGACAGACGATAAGAAGAAGGGACTTGGTGAAATCCACTTTAAGTTTGATACAAAAGGGAACTTAGTTGAAAGAGAATTCTTCCAAGGCGAAAATCGTAGGGTGCATAAATTGAAATATAAAGCCGATGGAAGTTTAGAGTCCCATTCGTTTCACGTGAAACAAGGAGACAATTGGATTCTTGAAAAAACCCATGTCCTTGTTTATGAATGAGAATTAATAAATCTCAGCATCTTCATTCTGTAGGCGGATCAGAACATTTTGCCTACGGAATTCTTTCCAAACTGAACTGATCAATTTTCTCTTAGGAAGCAATTTTCAAATTCAATTCATCTATTGTTGTTCAGCCTATCGCCTTGCTTTTATTTTCAAACAATCAATTCTAAAAATTCAAAATACAAATTCCATTCTAACTGAACCAATCAACCTGGAATTGTTGTTGAGTTCACTTCTGGAATCATCAGTCCTCTATGATTGCTTTGTCGAAAGATAAAGAGGTCTTGTACTTTCGAATCGAATCAAAATCTCCATCTTTAGAATCTAGATGTGCTCTTAGTTTCAGATAGATCGTTTATGTTTGGAACCAAGGAAGTTGTTTGATTGATGGAATGCCTTACTTAAAATCATTCATTCTAAAAGACTGCGCTTGGTTATAACATTATCTTACAACTCTAGTGTTTGCCTTATGGCATAAAAAAACCAAGAAGGGATACCTCCTTGGTTTATCATTTTCATTCCTTTTGTAGAAGAAGTGGTGAATGTAAGAATGAACTATCTCTTCATTATCTACGATCCACCAAGTGGTAGAGCAGTAGATCCACATCCGATGGATCGACACCTGAAATGTGTAAGGCAGTTTCCAAATTGAGAGGCCTATGTTTCTCTAATTTTACAATGGCTTCGGTCTTCAAACCTTTCACACTTGCATAATCAAAATCGGTTGGGATTTGAAAGTTTAAAAACTTCTTACGGTATTCAATCGTTTCCAGTTCTCGTTTTAAATACCCTTCATACTTCACTTCCATCTCAAGCACTGCTTTCTCATCTTCACTTAAAATCGAAAGTTCAGAAACGATTGGTTCTATGTCCTTAATTTTGATATCCGAACGTTTCAAAAAGGAAGCAAGGCTATGTCCAAATTTATAATTGGTGATTTGTTTTTCTTCCAGGACCTTTGTCAGCTCTTCAGAAGGTTTCATTGCTGAAACAAAGAGATGGGATTTTATTTTTTCAATTCTTGCATATCGATCTTTCATATCTTTGAACAATGATTCTTCTACAAGACCCATCTCATATCCGTACTGCATAAGCCTTTGGTCTGCATTGTCTTGTCTGAGTAGGAGACGATACTCGGCACGACTAGTGAACATTCGGTATGGATCCTCCACACCTTTGTATACAAGATCATCCACAAGAACTCCAATATAGGATTCGCTTCGTTTGAATAAAATTGGCTCTTCTTTTCTGACAGAACGAATCACATTATAAGCAGCAACAAGTCCTTGAGCAGCAGCTTCTTCATACCCAGTAGTTCCATTGATTTGCCCTGCATGATAAAGACCCTTTACCTTTTTTGTTTCGAGAGTTGGATTGAGTTCGGTTGGATCTACATAATCATACTCAATGGCATAACCAGGACGCATGAGTTCCACTTCTTCTAAACCTTTGATGCTTCGTAAAAACTTCCATTGTACTTCTTCTGGTAAACTTGTGGAGACACCATTCAGATACATCTCATTGGTTTCATAACCTTCTGGTTCGATAAAAATTTGGTGACGGTCTCGTTCTGCAAAACGCACCACTTTATCTTCAATCGATGGACAATATCTTGGTCCTACACTTTTGATCTGACCCGAATACATCGGTGAGTATTCTAAGTTTTGTTTGATCAGTTCATGAGTGGTGTCGTTGGTATAAGTGATGAAACAAGGAATTTGTCTTCGATCAATCTTCTTTGTAGAAAAAGAAAAAGGTCGTGGGTTTTCATCACCGTCTTGGATTTCGAGTCCCTCAAAGTTGATGGAGTTTTTATGAACGCGGGCAGGGGTTCCTGTTTTTAATCGACCTAGTCGCAATTCAAAACGAGCGAGTGTATGTGATAAACCTTTGGTGGTAGGTTCGCCAATTCTACCTGATTCTTTTTGGTAAGTACCAATGTGAATCACACTCGATAAGAATGTTCCTGTCGTTAAGATCACATGGTTGGTATAAAACGTAAACCCGCGACCTGTGATGACACCCGTCACTTGGTTTCCTTCTACAATTAAATCTTCTACGGTATCTTGTCTGATGGAGAGTTGTTGTAATTTTTCCAATTGGTGTTTCACCATCAGTTGGTATTGTTTTTTTTCTGCTTGTGCACGTGGTGCCCAAACGGAAGGACCTTTCGATGTATTTAACATCTTAAATTGAATTCCCGTTTGATCAATCACCCGACCCATTAGGCCACCTAGGGCATCCACTTCACGAACCATATGTCCTTTTGCGATTCCGCCAATAGCTGGGTTACAACTCATCTGCCCAATTGTATCTAAGTTCATTGTGATGAGTAAAGTTTTGAGACCTGCTTTCGCAGAAATATAAGCGGCTTCGGTCCCGGCATGACCTGCGCCAACAACGATACAATCAAATTGGTTGGGATAAAAGGAAGGATTCATATTATGTCTTCTTAGTGTAACGATTCTTATGTCTTATGAAAAATAGGGAGAGTTAAGACCACTCTCTAGAACGATATCAAAACCATCGGCGTATGCTTCGAGAGAAAAAAAGATAAAATTCATTTTCTAATTTTGAAACTCCAGAAGATTGGAAGGATAGGAATCTCAATGGCTCAGAATTCATTTCCATATACATACTTTGAAGGTAAAATTGTTCCTTCCGAAGACGCGAAAGTCAGTGTCCAAACCCATGCCTTACAATATGGCACTGGTGTCTTTGGTGGGATCCGAGGTTACTACAACGAAACCAAAAAAAATCTTTATGTGTTTCGATTGGCAGAACATTGCAAACGACTTGTAAACTCCACAAAGATCATGCAACTTCAGATCAAAATCACACCTGAAGAAATCCAATCCATCATCTTGGACCTTCTCAGAAAAAATGAAGCCAAACAAAATGTTTACTTACGACCTTTTATTTATACTTCAGCATTACAATTATCACCACGGTTTCATGATGTAAAAGCAGACATCACAGTGTATGCATTGAAACTCGATGACTACCTCGATACACAAAATGGACTCACAACCATGGTGTCCTCTTGGCAACGATTCTCAGACAACCAAATCCCAACACTTTCGAAAGTGAGTGGTGGGTATGTGAACTCTGCTCTTGCAAAATCAGAAGCGGTTCAAAACGGAATGGATGAAGCAATCTTTCTTGATGCAAGAGGATTTGTTTCAGAAGGTTCTGCTGAAAATTTATTCATCGTTCGTGATGGTGTGATCCACACTCCAACCATTCCTTCCTCCATTCTTGAAGGTATCACAAGAAGGAGTATCATTCAAATTGCAAAAGACTTAGGATATCAAGTGGTTGAACGAGACATCGCAAGATCTGAATTGTATATCGCTGATGAATTATTTTTTTCAGGAACAGGAGTGCAAGTAGCTTGGGTGAAGGAAGTGGATAGGAGAGTGATTGGAAATGGGAACATCGGCCCCATTACTAAAAAAATTCAATCTGTCTTTTTTGAAACTGTACGTGGTGAACAACCTAGTTACATGAATTGGCTGACTCCGGTATATTAAAACAAAATGTCTGATACTTTGTTTTCTTTCGAGCAGGTGTCAGGCCAAGATGTTGCACTGACTTATTTAAAATCGTTTTTAAAAGACAGGTCCAAAATTCCTGGTTCCATCATATTCCATGGACCAGATGGAGTAGGGAAGTGGCTTGCTGCAGAAAGATTCGCAAGGCAAATCCTTTGTTTAGAAGGAACCTCCTGTGGCACCTGTGATTCCTGCAGACAATTCATGAGAGGTGTTCATCCCGATTACATTCAGTTTCCTCGCAGAAAAAACATTGCGATAGGAAAAGAAAAAGACCCTGAAGAGTTTACGATTCGTTGGTTACTTTCAGCTAGAATTCCATACAAACCACATACATCTGATTATCGAATTGTATTATTTCCAGAAGCCAATCGGATTAATAATGAAGCAGAAACGACTCTATTAAAAACTTTAGAAGAACCACCACCTCATACAAAATTCATCCTCATAGTCAACGACCTTCACAATCTCAAACAAACGATTGTTTCCCGTTCGGTTTGTATTCCATTTCATTATCTCCCACAAGAGGAAATCAAAAAAATCCGAAGGAATGAAATCTCGGAATCAAAATTGTATTATGGTGGGTCGCTCAATCCATTTGAAATTGCGGATGAGTTTTTAGAGGAGTGGCATGAGAATGTAAGGGAACATTGCCACGATTCCATTTTATTATTCAAATTAGAAAACTGGGTAAGAGACCAATTAGGTGAGTTTCGTTCTAATAAAGAAGGTCTCACTGGAATTGATTTTTTAGAAATGATTTGTTTGTTACTCCTTTATGAATACAGGCAAAAAAACTTTGAAGCCAATACCAATAGAATCGAAGCGATCCTCGATTTTAAATTGAAACTCCATTATGAAATTCCTGCGTTAGAATACGTTCTTTTATCACAACTATTCTTACGTCTTGCCACGTAACAATTTTGAATTGAATTTTTGAATCCTCCATATGAAGGAATAAAGAACACCTAACAAACAATACATGATAAAATTCTGTCAAACAGAATAAGGGACATAATTTTTTTATTCGGTTCGACTATTTTTAACAGTTTGGAACGTTTCCCGATTTTTCATTTGAATTCTGCCTACTTGCTAAAAGTATAGTACCCGATTTCATATTTAGGGCGGAGAAACTTGGACAAACGTTGGGAAGAAATTTTAGAAGAAATATCGAAACAGATACCTCCCAAGTACTTTTCCAATTTCATAGCACCACTTCGATTTGACAAATGGGAGAACCAAGTGGTTCACTTAATGGCACCATCGAGTGGAATCAAACGCCATGTAGAAACAAAATACATCAGTTTCATTGAAGATGCAGTCTACCAAGTGGTAGGTGATAAATTTAAAGTATCCATTCTCACAGAATCAGAGACTTCTTCACATGTATTAAAGGAAGTCATCCAATCAAAATTTGATGATTCTGACTCGGATCTCAATCCTGAGTATATTTTTAGCAATTATATCACTTCTGATTCCAACCGAATTGCTTTTACTTCAGCAAAAAGTGTCGTGGAACAACCCGGAAAATACAATCCATTGTATTTGTTTGGACCTGTTGGTGTTGGAAAAACACATTTACTCCATGCCATTGGAAATGAGATCAAAAAAAAGGATCCATGGAAAACAGTTAGGTATGTAAATAGTACCTCATTTTTGAATGAATTCATTTTTACCGTCAGACAAAACAATCGTGAGTCATTGGAATCTTTCAAGATTCGGTACCAGTCTTATAATGTTTTGCTTTTTGATGACATTCAGTTTTTGAATGGAGGCGCTGAAAAAACCCAAGAAGAGTTTTTTGCCCTTTTTAATTTTTTATATGATCGCAAAAGACAAATTGTCATCGCATCAGACCGACCTAGTTACGAACTCCCTCTCCATGAAAGGCTCAAATCCCGATTTGTTCATGGATTACAAGCCGACATTAAATCGCATGATTTGGAACTTCGTAAGTCATTATTAAAATCTAATTTTTCAGAATACAATATTCCTGCCAGTGATGGATTACTCCATTGGCTCGCCGAACGTTTAGAAGGTGATTCACGTGCCCTCATCGGAATTGTAAATGATTTGGTCATGTACAAAAAAGCGTATGAGTATTTTTTACTCACCGAAGACAAAATCAAAGAAATTGCCGAAGCCCGTTTTCTCACGAATAAAAAACGAATTGGGTTTAGTCCGGATATGGTCATCGATTTAGTCTGTGAAAGGACAAATGTTGCAAGAAAGGATTTACTAGGGAAAAGCAGAAAGGCTGATTTCATTCCGCCACGCCATCTTTGTATGCTCCTTCTCCACGATGTTTTGAATGTTCCAAAAGCGCAAATAGGTCGCATTTTTTCGACAACCCATTCAACAGTCATTCATGGGATCGATAAATTCAAAGAACGTAAGGCATCCGAACCACTTTGGGAAGATCTCTTTCAGACCATCAAACACAAGATTAGCTTCCAATAAACTGTGACTAACAACGCGAAAGTCTGTCGATAAACTGTCGATAGGACATAGTTAGGACTTATGGTTCCAAAAAATTCCGATAAACTGTTCAAAGGGACATAAATATTCACACTTGCCAAATGGAAAAAAACTGACATAATTCAATAAAAATTGAACTTTCCAGGCTTTATCGACATACTGACAGAACCAACGGAAACGACATAATATATATAAAGATATATAATATAAATAAGAAGAAGAGGAAAAATGAAATTCACTGTCAATACTACAGAATTCCTAAAAGCAATTAACTCAGTGGATGGAGTGATCTCAGTCCGAGAGATCAAGTCTGCTCTCTCCAATTTAAAAATCCAAACTGGGGACAATGAAGTGTATTTATCTGCGACGGATTTAGAAATCGCAATCAAAACATCAGTTCCATCTACGATTGGAGAAAAAGGAACTGCATCCCTTCCAGCAAAACAACTCTCCAGTATTTTTAAAAATTTAAACTTTGATACAAGTTTACTCACAACAACTGAGCAATCTGAAAATTCAGAAACTACGATCACTGATGCTTCTGGAAAAATGGATACAAAGTTCAAAGTGAATGGAATTGATTCGGAAGATATCAAAACGATTCCAAAAGTGGAAGAATCAAGTGTAGTTGAATTCCCTTGCCAAACGATTCGTGAAATGTTTCGTAAAACATCTTATGCGATGGCAATTGAAGAAACACGTTTTGTTTTTAATGGTTTATTTTTAAAACCTGATAACACTGATCTCATTGTTGTTGGAACAGATGGTAGACGTTTGTCTAAAATTGTTCGCAAGTTTCCAAAACAATTTCCATTTAAAAATGGTGTGATCATACCTCACAAAGCGGTTCGCGAAATGTTAAAAATGATGGAAGGAAAAGAGACTGCAAAGATTGGTTTTGTAGAAGAACAAATTTATGTTTCGTCTGGAAACGTAGAACTACTTTTTAAACTGATTGATGGAAACTTCCCTGACTATGAACAAGTGATTCCAAAACAAACCACAGAATCTGTTCGTGTTGTGAAAGCAGACTTTTTAACATTCTTAAAACAAGCCTTGATTTCTGCAGAAGAACCTTCCAAACAAATTCGTTTGGCATTCACAAAAGGAAATGTCAACATCAGCTCTTCCAATCCTGGAACCATGATGTTTGATCACAATATGCCAATTGAATACAATGGTGAAGCAATCACCATTGCTTTTAAAGGGGATTATTTAAGTGATGTGGTAAAAGCAGTAGATGACCCGGAAGTGATCTTAGAATTTACAACTTCCAGTGCTCCTGTTTTATTTAAGGATCCTTCTGACAGTGACTTTGTTTCTGTCATCATGCCAATGAAACTTTAATGTTTCTAAAAAGAATCTACATAAAGAACTTTCGTAACCACGAAGAAACACAACTTAACTTTCGATCTCGTCTTGTCTTCTTCATTGGAAACAATGGAGAAGGCAAAACAAACTTACTAGAATCCATTTCTCTTTTATCTTACTTAAAAAGTTTTCGTGAATCAGACCAAAACCAACTGCTTCGTTGGGATACATCTGATACGTTCATCCGTGCTGAATTTGAATCAGAAGGTAACGATTATCTTTTTGAATACGGAATTGAACATTCCCATACAAAACGAAAAAAACTAAAAGTGAATGGAGAAGAGTTTAAAAAAATATCAGATTATGTAGGTTACTTTCGTTCCATTGTGATGAGCCCACCTGATATTCTCATCATCGAAGATGGCAATGTTGAAAGGCGTAGATTTTTAGACGCTTTTATCTCTTCCACAAATCGTTATTACTTAAAACAACTCATTGAATATGAAAGGTTAATCAAACAACGAAATGCTGCTTTAAAAAAAGAAAATGCGAGTGATCGTGAAATTGGAATCTGGGACGACCCAATCATTGGCCATGATGCGGAAATTCGTGAGATTCGAATGAAAACGATTGAAACATTAGCTGGTTATTTCCATCAAAATCTTTTACAACTCAGTTCTGGAAAAGATCCATTTTATCTAACTTATAAACCGAATGTTTCATCGAAAGAAGAACATAGACAAAAACTATTCGATAACTTACGAAAAGACAAAGCCATTGGTTACACAAGTTGTGGAAATCACCGTGATACTTTACCGATTGGATTTAATGACAAAGACTTAAGTGGTTTTGGATCCCAAGGGCAAAAACGAAGTGCGGTCATTGCTTTAAAAACAGCCTGTTTCCAAATGATCCGTGATACAACTGGCGAAGCACCAGTCCTTCTTATCGATGATATTATCAGGGAACTGGATGTGAAACGAAGGGAATACTTTGTGAATTTAATTTCGGAATGTGGTCAGGCATTTTTTACCACCACTGATTTAGAAGGAATTAATGAATATGTAGGAAACCTAACGGTTGATAAAGAAATTTACCAAATTGAATCGGGTAAAGTGAAGGAGCTCACTGGACTATGAAAAAAGTAGAACTTTCAGAACTTTTTCAAAGTCTCGAAAAACTTGGTCTCGATCGCGAAACGGTTTTCCAAGACCAAATCTTAAAAAAACTTAGATTGCAATGGAACGACATTGTAGGAGATGTTTTTGGCAAACAAAGTTTTCCTAAATCCATTGATGGAAAAAAACTAACAGTCGTTTGTCGTCACTCCATGGTATCCCAAGAATTGGAGTTTCAAAAATCGGAACTTTTACAAAAAATCAATCGAATCACAAGCCCAGTTTTATTGGAAAAAATCCATTTCAAAACGGGAAATGAATTCCAAAATCCAAGGTCTTAAACCTACCATTTCCCCCCGATTTCACTTGCCCTTCGAGAGTGTTTTTAGGATACTTCCTATAGGGTATCTTAAAATTCTATGTCCAACCAAACCGATCAAAACGCCTATTCAGCCTCAAAAATCAAGATCCTAGAGGGTCTAGAGGCGGTCCGGAAACGTCCCGGAATGTATATCGGAACCCAAGATGAGTCGGGCCTCCATAAGATGGTTTATGAGGTCGTGGACAACTCCGTGGACGAAGCAATGGCTGGCCATTGTACTGAAATTGATGTTCGCATTTTACCAGAAAATATCATAGAAGTCCGAGACAACGGACGAGGAATTCCTACTGGCATTCACCCTGACAAAGGTAAGTCAACCATTGAAGTTGTACTGACCATCCTTCATGCTGGTGGTAAGTTTGAAAATGATGCGTATAAGGTATCAGGTGGATTACATGGGGTGGGGGTGTCTGTCGTAAACGCACTTTCTACGTATTTGGAAGTGGAAGTTCACCAAGAAGGAAAACTCCATTACCAAAAATACCAAGCAGGTGTACCGATTGAAGATGTTAAAATCATCGGCGAAACAAAACACCGCGGAACAGTCGTTCGCTTTAAACCAGATGATACCATTTTTACGACTGTTGATTTTTCCTTTGATACTCTTTCTGCTCGGTTTAGAGAAATTGCTTTTTTAAATAAAGGTCTTCTCATCCGCATCGAAGATCAAAGAAAAGAAGAAATAGCAAAACACGAATTTAAGTTTGATGGTGGAATTGTTTCCTTTGTCGAATACATCACTGAATCCAAACACCCACTACATAAAGTTTTACACTTTGTGGGAGAAAAAGAAAATGTTTGGGCTGAAATTGCGCTTCAATATTGTGATACCTATAGCGAAAATATTTTCTGTTTTACCAATGCCATTAACAACAATTTGGGTGGAACACACTTAGAAGGTTTTAGAACCGCACTTACAAGAACTCTTAACGACCATCTGAAGAAAGACCAAACCTTATTCAAAAAACAACCCAATGGTTTGCAAGGTGATGACATCAAAGAAGGAATTTGTGCAGTTATCTCCATTAAAATCCCACAACCTCAGTTCAATTCACAAACAAAAGAAAAGTTAGTGAATGCAGAAGTAAAGGGACTCATGCAAACCATCACAGGTGAAGGACTCAATCGATACTTTGAGGAAAATCCTGCGGTGATCAAAAAGATTCTGGAAAAATGTATCTTAGCCTCAAAAGCAAGAGAAGCCGCAAGGCGAGCAAGAGACCTCACTCGTCGTAAAACAGTGTTAGAAGGTGGTGGCCTTCCCGGGAAACTTGCTGATTGTTCCGAAAAGGATCCTGAACACTGCGAACTTTTCCTGGTGGAGGGGGACTCAGCGGGTGGATCAGCCAAACAAGGACGAGATCGAAATACACAAGCTATCCTTCCTCTGAAAGGTAAAATTCTAAACGTAGAAAAAGCACGTTTGGATAAAATTCTATCGAATGAAGAAATCCGTACACTAATCACTGTTATGGGAACAGGTATCGGTGATGATGAATTTAATGTAGAAAAATTACGTTACCGAAAAATCATTATCATGACAGATGCCGACGTGGATGGTTCCCATATTCGAACCTTACTTTTAACTTTTTTCTTCCGTTATATGAAACCAATCATCGAACAAGGATCTCTCTTTGTTGCCCAACCTCCTTTGTATCTGTTGAAGTTTGGTAAAGAAGCGGTGTATGTATATTCAGACCGTGAAAAAGATGAAATCTTAAAAGCCAGACCAAATGATAAAGTAGTCATCCAACGATACAAAGGACTTGGAGAGATGAACCCAGAACAACTTTGGGATACAACTATGGATCCAAAAGAACGCGTAATGTTACAAGTTAAGTTACAAGACTTTGTCGAAGCAGAAGATACCTTTAATATTCTGATGGGTGATGAAGTTTCGCCACGTCGTCGTTTTATAGAAGCTAACTCTTACAAAGTAGCAAATTTAGATCTTTAATCGGAATTAGGAAAATCAAATGACCGAACAAAACGGCCAAGAAAACGAATCAAACAAAACCTTAGCACTCAATTTATCCGGTAGACCAGACGTAGCCGGTGCCTTAAAAGCTGGTGTCAGGGTCATTCCGGTAGAAATCGAAGACCAAATGAAGGAAGCTTACCTTGATTATGCGATGAGTGTCATCGTAGGTCGAGCTTTACCGGATGTGCGTGATGGATTAAAACCAGTGCATAGACGTGTCCTCCATGCGATGAATGAAAGGGCATGGAGATCGGATAGACCTTATGTAAAATCTGCAAAAATAGTCGGGGAAGTAATTGGTAACTATCACCCTCACGGTGACTCCGCTGTCTATGAAACCATGGTTCGTATGGCGCAAACATTTTCCATGCGAGAAACACTCATTGATGGCCAAGGTAACTTTGGATCCGTCGATGGGGATAACGCTGCAGCCTATCGTTATACAGAAGCTCGACTCACTAAACTTGCTGAAGAATTACTCAAAGATATAGAAAAAAATACTGTTAGTTTTTCACCTAACTTTGATGATACAAGACAACAACCTGACGTATTACCAGCAAACTTTCCTAACATTTTGGTCAATGGTTCGACAGGGATTGCTGTGGGAATGGCAACCAACATCCCGCCACATAACCTTAAAGAAGCGGTAAATGCTGTGATAGCGATGATTCAAAATCCAGATATCACTTTGCCTGAGCTTATGAAAATACTTCCGGGTCCTGATTTTCCGACGGGTGGGATCATCATTGGTGGGGAAGGATTGTACCAAGCTTATGCTACTGGAAAAGGATCGATTCGAATCCGTTCCAAAGTGGAGATCATTGAAAATAACAAAGGTCGCGAAATCATCGTCATTCATGAGATTCCTTATCAGGTAAACAAGAAGAACCTTCTTGAAAAAATCGGAGATCTTGTGAATGAAAAACTAATCGAAGGGATTTCTGAAATATTAGATCTCTCTGATCGAAAAGGGATTCGTGTCGAAATTCATGTTAAAAAAGACGCAAATGCACAAGTAATCTTAAACCAATTATTTAAGTTAACACAACTCCAAGTGAGTTATGGAATCACGATGCTTGCGATTTTGGACAATCGTCCAAAAATTTTCTCTTTAAAAGAAATTCTTAAATCATATGCAGAACATAGGCGAGAAGTTGTTGTTAGACGAACTGAATTTGATTTAGACAAAGCACAAAAAAGAGCTCACATCTTAGAAGGACTCAGGATTGCCTTAGAAAATATCGATGAAGTGATCCGAATCATTCGGGCTTCGAAAGATGTAAGAGAAGCACAAAGTTCCCTCATGGCTACGTTTGCTTTATCTGAATTACAAGCCGATGCTATTTTGGAAATGCGTTTGCAACGTTTAACTTCACTCGAAGTCCAAAAGATCATTGATGAGTTGGAACAAGTGAGAATTCTGATTGCAGATCTTGAGGACATTTTGGCAAAACCAGAACGAGTCAAATCCATCATTTGTGATGAACTTGGCAAAGTATCTCAATCCTTTGGAAATACTCGATCAACAGAAATCAGTTTAGAATCCTTGGAATCTTCTACGTTCAATGCAGAAGATTTAATTGCAGATGAGGAAGTGGTTGTCCAACTTTCTGAAGATATGTTTATCAAACGCCTTCCAATGGATACATTCCGCCGGCAAAAACGAGGTGGGAAAGGAGTCCAAGGGATCTCCACTAAAAGGGAAGACTTTGTTAAGAAACTTAGCAGTGCAATGACCCATGATAACCTGATGTTATTTTCCAATAAGGGAAGGGCATTCTTACTCAAAGTTTATGAATTGCCGATTGGTTCGAAAGAAGCACGAGGAAAATCATTAAAGGCAGTCATCAACCTCAATGATGATGAAATGATTACATCCTTATTTACCTTCAGAAATTTTGATGATTCTTATCTTCTCATGGTCACCAAAGAAGGATTTGTTAAAAAAATCCAATTGGATGAATTTACAAATACGAAAAAATCAGGAATCATTGCAATTGGTTTACGTGATGGAGATGAGCTCATTGATGTCATTGCCAATCCAAATAACTACGATGTGTTCATTGGTAGTAAAAATGGACTCGCAATTCGAATGAATTTAAATGAACTGCGCTCCCAAGGAAGAACTGCTTCTGGAGTCACAGCTATGAAGTTGGAAGATGACGATGCCATTGCAGGAATTACAAAGGTAGAACCTAACACACATTTGTTCTGTATTTCTGAAAATGGATTTGGAAAACGAACTGACTTCGAAGAATTTTCTACCAAAGGTCGTGGTGGAAAAGGTATGACTTACCTCAAAATTGGGGAAAAAAATGGAAGGGCAGTTGGTATCTCTTCTGTGAAAGAAGAAGATGAATTACTTGTGATCACTCAATCGGGTATGGCAATCCGAGTTGAGGTGAAAACAATTTCAATGGTTGGTAGATCTGCCATGGGTGTGAAAGTTGTCAATACGAAGGATGAAGATTTTGTAAAAGACTTTGCCGTCGTTCGAGAAACAGATTCAGACCAAGCGGAATCGTAATTAGGAAATTGTAATATGATAAGGATTGGAAATGTAACTATCGATGGTGATGTCGCTTTATCACCAATGGCTGGCATTTCCGATAGCCCTTACCGACAAATCACAAGAAGATTTGGTTCTGCATTTTCCTATACAGAGTTTGTATCTACAGAACAAATTAAAATTGGAAATGTAAAGTCTTTGGATATGTTTCGGTACCAAGAATTCGAAAGACCAATCGTTTTCCAAATTTTTGGTTCTGATTTAGATACGGTTGTCAAAGCTTCGGAAATTGCAGCGGAACGTAAACCCGATATCATCGATTTGAACATGGGATGTTCTGTTGTGAAAGTATCACATAATGGATCTGGTGCTGGTCTTTTAAAAAATATTCGTTTGGCTGGTAATATGATCGAAGGGATTCGAAAAAGCACAGGTCTTCCCGTGACTGCCAAAATTCGATTGGGATGGGATTCCAATTCTTTAAATTATCTAGAAACTGTCAAAGTATTAGAGGAATCTGGAGTTTCCGCTATCTCTGTGCATGGAAGAACGAAGGCTATGGCATATACTGGTTCTGCAGATTGGAATGCAATTGGTGAAATCAAATCACGCGCTTCAGTTCCTATATATGGAAATGGTGATGTGAAAACATATGCGGAAGCGATCGAAAAAAAGAAACAATTTGGTGTTGATTTGGTTCTCATAGGCAGAAAGGCGATTGGTAATCCGTGGGTATTTGGTAAAATTCCAAAACAATTGGTTCCATGGATTGAGATTCAATCCGTAATCCTTGAACACTTAAATTTGATGTTGGACTTTTATCCATCAAATGATGATTATGCGCTCATTTTATTTAGAAAACATTTTATTAAATATATAGAAAACACAGGATTCCCAGAAGATACAAAAAGAGAACTGTTAACAGTTACTTCTGTGGATGAATTTAAAGATAGATTAGAATCCGTTCAAATGGATTTTAAATTTTTGGAAACAAGCGAAATCAAAAACGAGAATATAAACTGCGAAACGTTTGTAAGTCTTGTATAAGGAACCTGAAATGGCAGATTCAAAACAATCGATATTCTCCGATAGTTACAGTAAATATGGTGGAGCAAAACAAAAAAGAAAAGATGCTCGAGTGAAATTAGATGTTCCTTGCACCGTTGAGTTAGTCAAAACAAAGTCAGGTCCAGTGACGGGACATCTTTCTGATTTAGGAACAGGTGGACTTGCTTTTCAAACAACAGCAATCTTTTATGAAGGTGATCAGGTCAAAATCCAATTTTCTCTCAACCAAAACCCTTTAGAAATTTTAGGAACCGTTCACAGAACCGCAGGAAAAACAACATCAGTTATCTTTAAACCACTTGCAGCTTCCGAACACAAAGTTGTACAAGAGTTTATCCATAAACATTACTTTGATCCAAAAGTGAAAAAATAAAAGAGAAACGAATGTTACTCGCTCATCTATCAAGATTCATTTCTAAAAATTCAATTTTAATCAGGGCAAAAAAAAAGCCTCCTTTACGGGAGGCTTTTTCGTAACAAAGCGCTATTGTCAGATTACTGAGCAGCAGTTGCTTTTGCTTCGAGAGCTTTTTGTCCACCTGCATATCTGAGGTAACCAACACACTGACATTCTTCCCAAGTCTCAGGCTCACCTACGTTTGCGCAGATTCCTGTTTCATTGTTGAGTGAGCAGCAGTCATAAACTCCAACTCCTTTGATAATACCTTTTGATTCAGATACGATTACAGAACCAGTAGATTGACCATCGGACACACCAGAAGCTTGTTCTAAGTATTCACCTAAGATTTTTTTCAAACCATCACCAGCAACTTGTAAACGAGCTGCTTCACGGCAAGTGGATTGTTTCATCGCTACTGAATTAGCTTTGATTGCTTTGTCAGATGCACGTGCAGAAAATTTCATGTAAAGATAATCGAACTCTTTTTCTTTTCCTTTGCAGTACTCAGCAGGGCTTTGACCACGTTTTGCAGCCGCCGCGTCTGGGGCACAAGCCCAACCTTCAAAAATCCAACCATTTTTACCTACGGTCGTAGCGTCTCTTCTGCCTCCATCATTGGATCCGCAAGATACAACAAATGCGATTAGAGAGGCACATACGATAAGTGATTTCTTCATAAAGAATCTACTCCTTTTCCGAAGAATTTGATCTGATTCATAACACTTGTCAATCTTTTATCAAAGAAAACGAATCTCACTTGTAGGATAAAGATTTACATTTTCTCACAATAGACCAATTCTAATTTTATGTCTCGATTCCTATCTTTGCATGTTATTGCATCGTTGCTTATTTTTTTTGCGTTCTTCCCTAAAAATGTTTATGCGAAAGAAATTTCTATCCTGCCTGCTTATATTTCGGGAGAAGTACCACCTGTTCTCGGGTCAAAACGAGAGGCTGGTTTTGAATTGTCCCGTCTTTCGCGACATTATCTAAAACGAAATTTTTTTACTGAAATCACAGACCCAAAACTAATCGAAAATTATCTAAATGAAACCGAATGGAATGAAGAGGCAGATTTAAAAGATCAGGATTTTAATTCCTATTGTAACGAATGGGATTCTCATTTTGTTGTCCAGGATCAGATTGACTTTGGAAATCCAATCTTAGTAAAAACTGTCATTTTTAATTGTAAAAATTTATCAAAACAAATCATTCAATCTAAGTTAATTTCTAATTTTGTTATGGCATACGAAAAACATAATGAAAAAAGTTTTCGATTTCTACCTCCCCGTTATTATGAGAAAAAAAGTAAAAATCCAATCTATTACGAAATCAATTTATTCATCGATGTCCATTCTTCTTATGCCTACTATAAAAAAGATATAGTGAAAAGTTTGAACTCGATGTATGACCAAGATGGTTTGTACTTGGGAGTAACATTAGTCAAAAAAGATAAAACTCTTACAATTCCTCCAACGAAAGAACATGCTGAAATTAAAAAAATTATGGAAGATGCTGGGTGGCAAGGATCAAACCAATCTGAATCTGTTTTAGGAGCTTTACAAAGTTTAAAAGGTAAGTTTTCAACAGGCAAAAAAGAATCGAGAAAATTGTTCCTTTTACTTTCCTCGAGTGTGAAAGACAAATCTGGTTCCATCATTATGGCGCTTAATGATCTCCGTCATATGGAAATCGAACCAATTATATTAATTCCAAATCATTCAGATCTTTCAACCATTCGAGAATTACAAAGAATAGGGAAAGCGAGTAATTCCAGAGTTGTTGGTATTACAGATTATCAAAGGATTGGAACCCAAGATGGATACGAATACATATACTTAAACCAATTTAATGTATATTCATCGCAAGAAGAGTTACAGTTTCCATTCCAATGGAATCAAAACAATATCAAAAAATACGATGCTTCCCTTGTAAGAGCGGCTGTGGATGTTGTCTCACCGTATAATCTTTATATGGCTTATGAAAAAATCAGCGAAAAACGCGTTTTGGAAAAGGAAGAAATCAAAACTGATTTAGAATTTATTTTAAGGACGGAATCTAATTCTGAGTTACTAGAAAAAGATAGATTCCAAACGGTACTTGTAGAATCAAAAGGAGAAGCCATTTGGATCCAACTTCCTTATGATATACAAGTATCCAAAGGTAAAGAATATCTAATCCAAACTACTTTTGTATTGGATCCTTTATCCACTTGGGGGATTAAAAATGTCCCAGCTGAAACAAACTTATTAAAAACAAATTATTCTTATCCAAAAACATTGATGGTCAAACCTTCACAGGCAAAAAAGTTTTTAGATGTAAATAAAATAAGAGAGTTCAATGGATATTTGCAAGGAACAGTGAGTGTCATTAAGAAAAAGTAAGGTCCATTTAGAGTGGATAACGAAAGGTTCTGACATTGAAAAAATCAAAAAACAATGGTTAGAAATTTCTAACTCTACCTTACCTATATTAATCGTTGGGGACAGAGGAATCGGTAAATCTTTTTGGATCGAAAGAAGTTTAGAAAAAAGAAATATTACTGATTCTTCAATGACTACATTTGATTTTTCCTATTCGTTTTCCTTTGATCAAAACCTGGAAAAAATAAGATCATCGAAACAGAATGTAACTGTGATTTTAGATTGGTTTACAAAAGCTAAAAAAGAAGAAATCGTTATGTTACAACAATGGTGGAAGGATGAAAAATATAACGAAAAATCAAAAGTATATTTGTATTGGGAGATTCATACGGAAGAAATGGAAATCCTAAATCAAAAAAATATTTATTCTGATTTTTATGAACAGTTTAAATCATTCCGTTTTGAATTGCCCAATTTAAAAAAAAGAATTTCGGAATTGCCATTATTTGTTTATGAGTTTTTGTCTGAAGCCAATCAAAGTCTAAATAAAAAAATATCGTCTATGGATGAAGATTTTTTTGTCTTTTTCAAAAACAAAATCTTTAACCGAAATTATACGGAATTAAAGGATCTCATCTTTGCTTTGGTTGGGTTTTCTTCAGGAAAACAACTCCATTGGAAACAAATTCCACCTCACTTTTTCGAAAATACATTGTCTGAATTGAATATCTTACCTGGCATAAGTCTAGAGCAGTATGAAAAGGAAATCATAAAGGCAAACTTAATTTATACGAAAGGGAATCGAGAGAAGGCAGCTAAACTTTTGGGAATTTCTGAGCGTAATTTGTATCGAAAATTACATGAATTTCAATTAGAAGATTTATCTTGAAGTAGGGAAAACAAATGTATGATTTTTTGAATGAAGTAGTTTTTGCCCTCTTCATCTCTTAAACCTGATTTAAATTTTATATTCATCTCAATCACAATATCATAGAATTGATCCAATAATTTATCTGTGAAATTTGCAGAATCAGTGACCAATTGACGCCTAACAAAATTTTTTCGTGCCTCTGAAAAACTAGCAGTTTTTAAAAGTTCATCCATAATCGGTATTGGGACTTCACCATTATGCCTTGATCGAATTACTTTAATTTTTCGGATTTCATCCAACTTATATGTAAGCCTTGTTAAAAAGTTTAAGATTTCAGAATTCTGATCACTGAATTTTGTAAACTCTTTAAAAAAATCTACCTTTCGTTTTTGGATTAAAGACTCAACGAGAACATTGGTATTTAATTCATTTTGACTGAATAAGACCGTGTTCACATCATCGAGTGTAAATTTTGAACGATGTAAATACTGTTTTAATTTTTTTACACTTTTGATATAAGCGCCAACGTTTGCGGGAATCCTATGGATAAATTCTTCACTTGCGTTTTGCTCAAAATGAACTTGTTCTTGGTCACAAACTTCTTTGAATATTTTTGGATAATCATTTGGGTATAAGATTTTTGTTTTAAAAAAACTCAAAGTACCTTGGAACAAATCGATTAAACTTTTAGGTACATCCTTTCCGTCATAATGGATAAGAGCGTAAATTTCATCAGACACCGAAGTGATATTTTTTCGAAAACCAGAAGCAAAGTCTTTCCATTCATTGGTAGCTTTGGCATCTAGTATTGGCTTAAATAGTGCAGTGGCATTTTTAATGATGATCAGTTTTCTTGGGTAAAACATATCGGGAGTAAAAAGTTCTGCAAATAATTTGGCTTGTTCTCCTGATTCCGATACAATCAAAATGACTTCAAAATCACCCAAAGTTTTTTGTAAGGTTTCCCTATAGTGTTCTACGATCAGTTCGAACTCGTATGAATCCTCGCCTGCATACGCAAAAAATTGAGGAATTTGAGCTCCGGGTGTCTTAAATAATTGGAAAAGGGAGTTATATTCTCTTGCTTGGGATTTTTTTGTTTCCATTTTCTTGAATCTGGTCTAATCTAACAACAGGACTGAGGCGATAATCATACTATGGAAATCTCAAGTAATGTGGCAAGAGTTTCAGGATTAGGAGAACCGTATATGTATGTTTCTCCTACCTACAATACGCAGGCAGTGGAACAAGTGGAAGCGATCCAATCTCGCTCCTACCAACCAAAATTCCCAAGTTCAGAAACCAAAAACCAAGCTCAGGAAATCCAATCCACTCCAGAGGCAAAAGCCAGTTACAAACCTGGAAATTTAGTCAACCTTTACGCTTAAACCCATCTTCCCACGAATGGATCCAAAGTCCGTGGTGAGCCAAAAAACTGCGGAATGGAAATCCTAAAACGTTGAGATAAGACCCTTTCCACATTTTTACGGGTCCATTTTTATCCTGAATTCCATAAGACCCAGCCTTATCAAACGGTTTGTACTCTTTAATATAGGTTTCAATTTCCGTTTCCTTCCAATCCTTAAATTGGATGAATGTCTCTTCGAAAAAAAAATCAGAACGGGAACCATGCTGAAGCACGGCACCTGAAAAAACAGAGTGTTCTTTTCCAGATAGGATTTTGAGAATTCGAAACGCATCGAGTTCATCCTCGGGTTTATGAAGAATCTCATTTTCATAGACAACAATTGTATCACATGCCAAATAAAGATTGTTTGGTTCAAATTGGGTTCCCAATTTTGAGTGAACCATTCGTTCTAAATATTGAAGTGGTCCTTCGTTTTCATATTGAGATTCGTCTATGTGTTCGGGTTGGATTAGGAATAAAAAACCCAAATCAGACAGGATTTGTTTTCTTCTGGGGGATGCTGATTTTAAAATAAACAATTTCTTGCTATTCCTTAAGGGATACTGTTTACTGAGTCCATGGTGAGTCCAAGATTTTTTACACTTCTGATAGGGGCATTCGTTTTAGTGATTAGTTGTAAGCGGGGTTATTCAGAAGACATTCAAGATTGTAATCCCATCGCTGATTATTATGAAAAGGGAACCCATTATATCCGAAGGGATTTAGTAAAAGATGATAATACTCTAGACTACAAAAAATTATTGGAAGATACAAAGCCACAAGCAAGCGATTGTTATCCATCCAACCATGAGGTAAAATGAGTTTATTTGATGTAAAAGGCAAAACAATATTAATTACAGGTGCAAGTCGAGGTATCGGTAAATCGTTAGCACTTGGGTTTCGTGATGCTGGCGCCATCGTTTATGGTGCTGGTTCCAAACCTGAATCAATCCATTGGATGGAAAAGGAAGGGATCCATGGTGTTGTCTTAGATGTGAGAAGCGAAGGATCTGCCTATGATGTCATTGGGCAAATAAAAGCCAAACATGGTCGATTAGATACCTTAATCAATAATGCAGGAATCGCAACAAATACACCTGCATCCGGATTTAAAGAAGAGGAACTACAAAACATAGTCCAAACTAACTACGTTGGTGTTTTCAGAAATTGCCAAGCATACTATAAACATCATAAAAAAGAAGGTGGAAATATCATCAATGTTGCCTCTGTTCTGGGAATGGTAGGGAGTAAACTAGCTTCAGTTTATTCAGGAACAAAAGGAGCAGTTATCACATTGTCAAAAGCTCTTGCAATTGAGTGGTGTAATAATGGATACAGAGTGAATGTGATTTGCCCTGGACTCATCGATACTGATATGACAGATATGATTAAGGATAAAGAATTTGTCATGAAACAGGTATTAGCTGGTATACCAATGGGTAGACTTGGGAAACCAGAAGATATTTTGGGAGCGGCTATTTATTTAGCTTCTGACTCTTCATCCTATATGACAGGTCAATGTATCGTGCTTGATGGGGGATTAACTGCACAATAGCAGAATTAATCATGATCATTTATCTCCATCCTGATAATCCTGAAGTTCGAAAACTGAAACAAATTTCAGAAAGGTTGAAGGATGGAGCAATATATATTTTTCCAACAGATACTGTATATGCGATCATTGCAGATGCACATTCTAAAACAGCAGTTGAAAAAATCTATTCGATCAAAAAATTACCGAAGGACAAACCCCTTTCCCTATTATGCAAAGATATTTCAATGGCGTCTCATTTTATCGAATATTTACCAAACTCTGCATATCGATTTATGAAACGTGTAACTCCTGGGCCATTTACATTTGTATTAAAGGCCAATAAAAACTTACCAAAACCTTCCATTGCCCATCACAAAGATAAACAAATTGGGATTCGAATTCCAGACCATATTTATTTACAAGAGTTATTAAAGATCCATGAGTCACCACTTACTTCCACTTCAGCATTTAGTAATGATGAATTCATAATTGATATCGATGATTTAGATACAATTTATGGCAACCTAGTAGAAGGAATTGTAGATGGAGGAATTGTAAAAACAGAATTATCCACTATGATCCAAATTAATGATGATTCAATCGAG
This sequence comes from Leptospira levettii, assembly GCF_002812085.1. Taxonomy (NCBI): domain Bacteria; kingdom Pseudomonadati; phylum Spirochaetota; class Leptospiria; order Leptospirales; family Leptospiraceae; genus Leptospira; species Leptospira levettii. The sequence continues at coordinate 1,093,158 of NZ_NPDM01000001.1, read as the reverse complement.
TTAATTCGGGCTGGTAAGGGATACGAACAAATAGAAAACGAAATTCAAAATTTAGAATGAAGTGATTCCTAATCCAGGAATTTTCCGAATATGTGATTCAAAATCATACATTCTTTTCTCGAGATGTTTTGGTAATTTTGATGGAAGTTCAGAATTTCTGTATTTTTTTATCGGGATGATTCGATAGTCACGTGGATTAACCCAAACAGGTTCACTTTCAACATTGAGTATTCTTTTTAATTTTTGATCTCCAATTTCCAATGTGAAAGAGAGGATAATTCCACCATCCGTATATTGTCTGTTTTGTGCTGAAATAAAATTTCCTAAAGAATAGGCAATCAGTTTATCTTCATTCGTATTTGAATCTTGATAAAAATCTATTTTTTGTACAACATGTGGATGTCCACCAATGATAATATCAGCGCCAGCATCAATACCTATATTAACCCATTTAAGTTGAGAATTGTTAGGATTTTCGTCATATTCGTTGCCATAATGATACCATAAGATAATAAAATGAACTCCTTGTTCCTTTGCGAATTTTACATCATTACGAATTTGATCTTCATTTAGTATTCTAACGATACGTCCATCACGGACAGGAATACCATTTGTAGAATATGTATAATTGTAGATTGCAATTTTTATTCCATTTACATCTTGGATTAAATCTTTTCGTTTTTGGAAATCTTCAAGAGAAACATAAGAACCGATAGGAATCATATTAAATTCAGTTACTTTTTGGATGGTGGTGTCGATTCCGTAAGAACCTTTATCTGCTGAGTGGTTGTTTGCAGTTGATAAAATATCAAAACCAGCTTTTTCTAAACCATTCAAATATCCAATAGGACTTCCAAATCTAGGATAACCTGAATACTCATTTGATTTTTCAGTAATGGTAGTTTCTAGATTTCCTAATGTAAGATTTGCGTTTTGTAAAGATTCTGCAACATATTCGAAACTTTTAAAGGAATCGTAGGTTTTTGTTTTAAGATCAAGATACGATGTAATTTGAGACGAATGGCACATTAGATCACCAACAAATTTAATTCTAACTTGCCGAATGGGTGTAAAATCTGGAAAAGTGTAGCAAGAAAGGAAAGAAACTGTGAATAAAAGTGTGAAAGAAAAAATTTTTATCTTATTTGCCATTGGAATTTATTTTATACTAACAAGTTGCAAATGGGAACAGGACTATAAACGAGCAGCTTTTGTTTCCATGCAACCAGATACAGATCTGATTCTTGCACCTTATCCGTTTAATATATTTGATAGGGAAGCAAGGGATGCAATCACTCTTTCACATTATTCAAAAGAAGAAATCAAAAATATCTTAGTAGAACATGATCTATCCTGGGAACAACTTAATTCTGATTGGAATCTTGAAACCGAAGATGAACATTTTTCGAAGGAAGTGAATTACACTTCTCATTATACACAATACGCATATGATACTGAAATACCAATTTGGATTTATGGACCAAAATGGTTTGAAAATGGTGTGTATTCAGATGAAATTTTCCAACAACACATTCCATCCATATATGCCAAAATTTTAAACTATCAATTTATCAATCAGATACCATTACATGCACTCAATAAGATTTTCAAACATACAGATGAAAAACCAGAAATCATTGTTACAATAGTTGTAGATCAAGGTGGTAGACAACTTTATAAAGCACACAATGGTGCGTATCCATTTTTAGAATCATTGAGTTCTAATTCAACTTACTTCAAAAAGGGAAAAGTCATTCATTTAGAATCCCATACGGCTGTCGGACATATGGCTATTGGTACAGGATCATTTCCAAAGGATGCTAAAATTTTCTCAAATGAAATCTATACTTATGTTGAAGGTAAAGTAAATCATCGACCAGTTTACCAAGGTATGAATCAAAACTTTGATTTAAGTGAATTACAATCTGCAAGTTTTTCAGATGAGTGGGATTTGTCTCAAAATAATCTTCCAGTTATCATTAGCCAATGTTATGCGAATCGAGCTGCTGTGGGAATGGCTGGGCATGGAAAAGAATACAAACAAATTGAAAGTTCGAAACAAACGAACACTCCAGATGCTGATTATGTATATTGGCAAGATGCGATAAAATTGGCTTGGTCAACTCATTCCAACGCATTCCAACTTCCTGTGGCATCTCAAAAATATAATTTATATTCTTTTTATTTAGCAAATAAATCGACTATCAATACCCATTTTGAAGCAAAAAACCCAATTGAATTACTTTCTAAAATTCACCACTTCCAGGCATCTGAATTCCAAGTAAAAATGGATGGTGCTCTATTTCGAGATACAATTGAGGAAACGATTTTAATACCAAACAAACACACTGATGGAATTACGGATTTAGCATATTTAACATTAAAAGCAACGGATGCTGTGGGACATTTGTATGGGTGGGAAACTCAAGAAGCTAAACAGGTTTTAAAAGCAACGGATGAGGAAATTAAAACCATATTTGAATTTTTGCAAAAACATTATGGTGATAAGTTTGTATTGTTAATTACTGCTGACCACGGTGCAGCGCCTATGCCAGAGATATCCAATGGACTTTTTTTAACCCATGAAACATTCTTTGCTAAAGTGAATGAACTTCTTCCTGAAACAGAAAGGAATAAAGTTTCGCTTGTTAATTGGGTCACGCATTCGCAATTATCTTTGAATCAAAATCTAATGAAACAATACAATATTACGGAAGATATGATCATTGATAAAATTTTATCAATCAGGGTGAAGGACAGGAAATTCTTTAGGAAAATTTGGAAACGAAATGAAATACCGAATGTTTCCTTTTAGGCTCCATTCGGTATCATGATTATTTTTTCTTTACAGATGGTTCATCTTTTTTGAAATCTTTAAGTTTTAAAAATACTTTAATTTCTTCAAAATCAATTCGATCCAAACTGACTGTTACAGGATCCCCGATAAAAAAGATTTTTGAATACTTTTTAGAATAGAAGGAAAAATCATTTTTGATGACTACTTCAAACTCGTCAGTAAATTCCGATTTATCGAGAACTCCTTCAAGATTTGAAATATCAAGTTCTACAAAAATTTGAGAAGGTCTTATTCCAACAATAAAACCCTTAAATTCCTTAATCCCAGTTGATTCCAAATACCGAAATGATTTGATTTTTACAATGTCTCGTTCTGCATCGGCAGCTCGTCTCTCTTCCTCAGAACAGTGTAGACCCATAACAGCAATTTCATTATCAGTATATTCTTTATCACCTTCGAGTAATGTTGCATGTAAAACTCGATGAACAATTAAATCAGGATATCGTCTGATCGGAGATGTGAAATGGCAGTAGTCTTTAAAACCTAACCCCCAATGTCCAAGTGGGTCTGCACCATAATACGCCTGCATAAAACTTCGAAGGAGTAGGTAATTGAATATTTTTCCAACTGAATTATCTTGGATTTCTTTCACTGCCTTCATGATTTCAGCATAACTTGTATCATGGATTTGTACATTGTAACCATTGAGTTGGAGAAAATGATTCAAAGTTTCTAACTTTTCTTCATCCATTGGTTCATGGATACGATGTAGAGTTGGTATTTTCTTTTTTCTTAAAAATTCATCCACTTTTAAGTTTGCGGATAACATGAGTTCTTCGATAAGAATATGACTTGTGAGTCGTTCTCTATTCTCAATTCCAATAGGTTCTTTTCTTTCATTCCAAGTGATAGTTGTTTCTCGAAGATTAAGATCAATTCTTCCAGTTTTCATCCGTTGTTTACGGAGTGCATCAGTGAATAGGGAAACTTGGTACATCCAATTATTTGGATCTTGGGCTTTGATTTCCTCTTCCGCCATCTCATAGGTGTAACGTTGTTTTACTTTGATGATCGACTTATAAAATTTTGCGTTATAAATTTCACCAGTTTTACTTGCTTCCATCTCGACCGTGAACGCCAAACGATTGGTATTAGCAACGAGACTACAAAGATCTTCTGATAGTATTGGTGGTAACATTGGAACCACTCGGTTAGCTAAATAAACCGAGGTGGCTCTCTCATATGCTTCCTTATCTAAAGCGGAACCTTTTTCCACATAATAGGAAACATCGGCAATATGGATCCAAACTCGTAATCTATTTCCTTCATCGACAAAACTGATAGCATCATCAAAATCCTTTGCTGTGATTCCATCTATAGTGACAGCATATAAATCACGAAGGTCAGTTCGACTATTCCAATCGGAGACTGTTTTTTCTGATACTTCTTCAGGAAAATCCAAAGGAATAAAATCTGGATGAACTGGATCATAATTATATTTCATTAAGATCCTTTGTAAGTCGGAATCTTCCTTTGTATCAGATTCAAACCGTATAAAACTTACATCATAAAGATTATCTTGAGGCTCCGCACCTTCCTTTAACTTCACAATCAATACATCATTGATATTGATTGCATCAAAACTGTCTTTCAAAATGGATTTAACATGAAGGACTCCCTCTTTACCTTCACCTAACATATCCAAGAAATTTCCAAACACAAATTTGTTTGTTTTTTCTTTTACCTTCATTCTATAGAGGATACGGCCTCTTTTTAGAACTTTGGTTACTTCTGCTTCTAAACGATCTTTTTTACCAACTCCGAGAGGGATTACTTCTACTTTGTCACCCGTGATCGCTGTGTTTGTGAGTGGCCCAGGGACAAAAATTTCATTTTTGGAGGGTAAGGAAATAAAACCATCACCCCGTCTTGAAATTGAAATTCGACCTGTGAGTCGAAAGGGATTTGCAACAGTGAAATACTTTTTATTTGGGATGAGTAAACCCTCTTCCTCTAGAAGGTTACAAAGTTGGTCGATGAGAAATTCGATTTCTTTTCTTGGAACTTTTTCTTTACGTTTAAAAGATTTTACTTTTTTTGAACTTGGGTCGGGTCGTTTGAATTCACTCGATTCAGTGAATCTTTTTTTGATCTCTTGTCTTGTGATATCTTTACCAGCTTTTTGGTCTAGGTATTCGATGATTTTTCTTTGTATTTTATAGGTATCCATAAATTCATTTTTGATCTACATACGTCCCACGGATGTAATTGGGAAAGAGTGTTAAATAAGTATAATCGTTTAGTTTGGATTGTTTCATTTGTTCGAAACTATACTGCAGTATAGACGATAAATTCAGATTTGTCGCTTCAATTTTTATAGCATCTTTTGGATAAAAACTAGGCAATATTCCCGTATAGTACCATTTGTTAGGCGTTATTTCCTCACTTTCTAACCAAAAATTAATTTCCTCAGGACTTTGGTCTTTTGTTTCAGTATGATTATTCCCATCAAAATACTTTGTATAATATTTCCCTTGTTTTCCATCTAAACAAATGAGTGATTTTTGGTCTGGGTTTTGAATTGGTTCCTGAATTTCAATTTGAGTATTGTTTCCTGCTATTCCAATTAGATATAAATGAGCTGTATCAAATCCCATCACAGGAATTTCCCATAATTGCGCTAAATCTCTTGCTGTTGTAACCGTAATGCGTATTCCAGTAAAGGATCCGGGACCATTGGGAACAAAAATGATATCAGGTTTTTTGATTTCGGATAGAATCAGTACCTTTTGGATCATTTCTACCAAACGATAGGAAGCCTCTTTTGGTGAAGATTCAATGATTTGTGCATCGATTTTAATTTTGGAAAAATCATCTATAGATCCAACTGAAACATGAATCCAATCTTGTGTTGTATCAAAATACAATAGATTCATGTAACATCCTCAACCGACCATTCAATGGAGTAAGTACGATTCTCAAAGTTTTCAGATGTAATGGTAATATAAATTCGATTTTCCTTTGGGAGTATGGGTTCGGCCTTCTGCCACCATTCAATGGCTGTTAAATCTTCTTTTCCCCAAATTTCTTCAAATCCTAAATTCTCTAATTCGTCGATAGAATGGATCCTGTATAAATCAAAATGTACCAAACGCATCTTATGCGAATCATAAACATTATAGAGGGAAAATGTAGGAGAATTGATTGAACTATTTGTCCCATAACGCGAAAACCATTCTCGAATGAAAGTCGTTTTTCCCGCACCCATTTCGCCCGAAAATAGTAAGATTGGTTTTTTTCCTTGGATCAGAAAAGAATCGATGATGGTGTCCAAAGTAGAAAAAACAGGTTGTAACTCAGTTTCCCTCAATGAGAGAAAATTCGCTTTCATTGTTTAAAAAATTTCTCCACATCGAAGGAATCAAATTGATAGGCTGTTCGACAAAATTCGCATGTAATTTCGATTTTTCCCATCTCATCGATGATAGAATTTGCTTCTTGTTCCCCTAGAGAGGCGATGATATCAGCAACTTTATGCCTTGAACAGTCACATAAAAATTCAGGTGCTTCTTTACTGAGAACTTCCAATGAGGAACCAATTTCTTTTTCCAAGGTTTCCAACATTGAATCAATTCCAAGATTCCAAAACGCTTCCTTTGTGATGAGTGAATCAATTTTGTTTCGTAAAAAAACAAAACTTTCTTCTGTGGCATCTGGTAAGGCCTCAAAGAAAATACCTTTTGAAGAAAAATCATTCCCAGGAAAATCAAATGGAACCACATCCATTCCCACAATGGCTCGGATTTGTTCTGACTCCGTGAGGTATTTGATAAAATTTGCTTCGAATGTATCCTCAATTAGATTTGTATAAGACTGGTATGTATCCGATTCATAATCCCAACGGATTACTTTCATGATCCCCTGGCCTAAGATAAATTCATTTCGAATATCCCCTTCCTCATGGGTTGTCGAATAAGCTACAGATTTCATTTTTCCATATCGATCGCTATAAGCTAATGCTTGTTTATTGGATTCATCTTTCCATTGAATACTGACTTTCTGTTGGTTCTTCGTCATTTCTGCGAGGAATAGGGCTCCCATCATGGTTTTGGATAAAAAAACAGACATTTCTTTGTTAAGAGAATGTAGGAACATAGGTTCCTTAGCAGTTTCGGTTAGATTTACAATGGTAAATCGGTAATGATGAGTATTGGAGATTCCTAAAATAACTTGGTCAGACATTATTTGATTGAAAGGGGTGTTTTCTGATTCAGTCTGTGTCACAAGATAGATTCTGCAATCGCAAAAAGGAAAAATATGATCTTTGGAGCCTGTTATTACCCAGAACAATGGAACCCTAAGGACTGGGATGAAGACCTTAAAATCATGAAAGAAATGGGTCTTTCTTCGGTTCGCCTTGCAGAATTTGCTTGGGGAATCATGGAACCCAAAGAAGGGAAATTTGATTTTTCCTTGTTTGATGCAGTTTTAGAAAGAGTACAAAGTCATGGAATGACTGCTATATTGGGCACACCTACGGCAACATTTCCTCCGTGGTTATACCAAAAATTTCCAGAAATTGCCCAAGTTTCAAAAGATGGAATCATCCGTGGGATTGGAACAAGACGCCAAGCTTGTTTTTCATCTCCTGCTTATAAAAAAGCGACAGAACGAATTGTCACAGCAATGGCCAAACATTTTGGAAACCATCCTGCAGTGGTCGGCTGGCAAATTGATAATGAACCTGGCCACGAAGGATCAGATGTTGACTATTCCAAACTTGCAGAAAAAAATTTCAGAATTTGGTTAAAACAAAAATATAAAACTCTGGACTCGCTTAACAAACGTTGGGGGAATATTTTCTGGGGAGTGATTTACTCAGATTGGAACCAAATCCCCCTCCCTGGAGCACATGTAGCGAGTAATTTTAATCCTGCGATGATCCAAGATTATTACCGTTTCCAATCGGATGAATTGGTATCCTATATCCATTTCCAAGCAGAGATCCTTAAAAAGTACAGCAAAGGAAAACCACTCACTACCAATTTATACCCATCACCTTTTTTACCAGTAACTGACATGTACGAAATGTTCAAAAAACTAGACTATGTGTCCTGGGATAATTATCCAGTTTGGGGGAACCAACAAGAACCATACCCTCACCCATTAGTAACAGCCACCCAACAATATTCGCGAGGACTTAAAAACAAAGCTTATACAGTGATGGAACAATTCTCTGGTGTTCAGGGCCATGATACATTAGGTTATCTACCACCACCTGGACAAATTGGTCTTTGGTTAACCCAGGCAATTGTCAATGGTGCCAATCAGATTTATTTTTTTCGTTACCGCACTGCACGTTTTGGGCAAGAACAATTATGTTATGGAATTTTAGATCATGGTAAAAGGAAAACTTCAAAATACTATGAACTCAAACAAACCATAGAAGATATCAAAGAATTTGCAGAAGATGTAGCTGATTCACCTTATCCAGCAACGGTTGCGATCCTACACGATATTGAAAATTCTAGAAATTATAAACACCAACCTTTAAGTGATGGCCTGCGTTTTGCGCCAGTTCCTTTTGCGCAAGTGGGATATGATATTGAACTTGCCACATGGTTTGCTGGAACGAATGTATTAAATGTAAATGCACATTCATTACCTATTCATGCTGATATGGATTGGTCAAATTACAAAGTCCTCACACTTCCTCTTTATACAATGTTCGACCCTAAGATTGTTGAGAAATTAAAGTCTTATGTGAATCAAGGTGGAACGTTGGTTTTAGGGTATCGATCGGGAATTAAGGACAAAGACCACTGGATGGTAGAAGAACCTGTTCCTGGTGTGTTTGGTGAGATGGCTGGTGTGGAAGTGTTTCAATTTGAAGCCCCTGCTACAGCAAAAGTAGGAATACGAATGGGATTTTGGCCTTTAAAGGGAAACAAATTTTGTGAGATCTTAGAACCCAAAACGGCAAAAGTTTTAGCGCGTTATCGTGATAAAAAGAAATTCTATTCAGGAAAACCAGCGATCACAGTGAATCAATACGGAAAAGGAAAGGTCTATTATGTAGGAACTTCCTTAACTCCTGAAAGTTTTGTCCTACTCTATCGTCGGATTTTAAAAGAAGCAGGAGTTCGATTTAGTTTACTTGGATCGACTATTGAAAGGCATACCCGAGAGGGAAAACGATTTAATTATGAAATCACAATGAACCATTCCAATCAGTATAAATTGGCTGGTTTATCAATCTTAAAACCATTTGGATATAAAATCAAAAAAATTGAAAAATAGAATCTTATTTGAAAACAAAAAATGAAAGTACAAGATTATAGATCCATCAATCGAATGTTGGGAGATGTTTCAGGAAAAAATAAAACCGGGGATGTATTTGTTGATAATTTACATTCACCATACATTCAATTTTCTGATCGTTTTACAATCCATGGTACATCAATCACTGAACCAGAGTTTGGTGATATAAAAGATTTTGTTCAAACTGTTATTAAATTTTTACCAGAAGCAGTCGAAGGAACAAGTTTATTACCTGAACCAAGACCAAAACGTGAAACAGGTAAATTGTTTTTTGTTAGACCAATGATGTTTGGTTCTTACCAGTTTTTATATGTATTTTCTGTTGATATGTTGTATCTGGGTGGAGCCAAATCAGAAGAAATCAAACGAGCTGGATCTCAAAATATGACTCCCACGATTGTAACAGATCGATTGTATTTTCAGGTAAAGGTGATACCGATTAAAACACTCAAGGAAGAGGGAGAAAACGTTCTTGATTTTGAGGCGAAACGATTCCAGGGAGGAGAGTTTCGTGTTGAATCGGAAAGGGATGAAAACAAACCAATCCGAAAATTTTCTGAAATTTTTGATGAGATCGATTTTTCTGATACCGAATCAAAAATCAGAGAAGAGTTAGGTATCACAACAGACATTTGGAAATTAGGGAGGATTTATAGCCCTATTGGTATTGATTACCTTTCTCTTTCATTACGTTTTCTAAATCCAAGTCTTCCAAAAACAATTTACCAATTTAAGAAATTTTATCAAATCTTAGAAAATACAAACCAAACCATTCCAGAAGAAACATTAAAATCTTTTCATGAATATCTTTCTTCCTTCGAAGTTGAAAGAACCGTTTCTAAGTCTGGGAATATTTTATGGAAAGTGAATCAAAAATTAGCCGATAATGGATAAGTAATTACTATGGGTATCTCTTCACCAACGATCAATTTCCCTGTCGATGAGACAATCAAACGCATCGAGTATGTTAAAGCCAATGCCATGGGAATCATCCATGAAGCAAAAAAAATCCAAAGAGAAGTTTCTGCTATTAGATCAGATACGGATGCAGAGGAAAAAGAAAGAATTGATGCCGCAGATGGAAAGTTAGGTGATATTCTAATTCGTTTTTTGCAAAAATCCTTTCCAAAAGATGGAATTGTTTGTGAAGACAAACCACCAATTGATGGCGGTGAGTTTAAGTGGGTTTTAGATCCTGTCGATGGTTCCATGAATTTTGTGAGAGGCCTTCCTCTTTATGCTATTTCTTTTGGTTTGGAACATCGTGACACGCCCGTCGGTGGAGTGGTGATTGTCCCTCCCCAAGAATCTGTCTATTCAGCTGTGATGGGAGAAGGTGCTTTTAAAAATGGTGAACCAATTGTCACATCTCGTGTTTCGGAACTCAATCGTGCTATTTTTTCTCCCAACCTTCCTACCAAAAGAGCCCATATGATCCAAGAGATTATGGCAGATTTGTCTGGGTTTTTGACCTATGCTCGGTCCTTTCGCCGGACCGGTTCCTTTGTTTTGGATGTATGTTTCATTGCAGAAGGTGTTATGGATGCCATTTGGGAAAAAACGGTGAAACATTGGGACGTTTCTGCCATCTCCGTCATTTTATCAGAAGCAGGTGGGAAATTAACTGACTTAAATGGAGTTCATTACTATACAGGACTTCCTGAGTTAGTAGCATCCAACGGGGTATTACACTCAGAAATTTTAAATTTATTGAAGACAGTTCGTTCTACCGTCAGTCGAAATTGATAGAGAGAATGATTAGAATCATTCTACTTTTTTAGTTTACGATTTGCTTTTGTGAATGAGACTAGAGACAAAATACAAATACACTTAGATCCATCAGGAGACCACCATGGAACATAAACTCCCAGAACTTCCTTATGCAAAGGATGCACTCGCTCCCCATATTTCTGCAGAAACTTTAGAGTTTCATTATGGAAAACACCACCAAACTTACATTACCAACTTAAACAATCTCATCAAAGGGACTGAATTTGAAAGTGCAAGTTTAGAAGACATCGTGAAAAAATCCACAGGTGGTATTTTTAACAATGCTGCACAAGTTTGGAACCACACTTTTTACTGGCATTCCTTGTCTCCAAGTGGTGGAGGAGCTCCAAAAGGGGCAGTGGCAGACCTCATTACAAAATCCTTTGGATCTTTTGATGCATTCAAGGAAAAGTTCACACAGTCAGCAGTGACAAATTTTGGATCAGGTTGGACATGGCTTGTGAAAAAAGGCGATGGTCTCGAAATCGTGAATACAAGCAATGCTGGTAGCCCATTAAAAGATGGTCTCCAAGCACTACTTACTATCGATGTTTGGGAACATGCATACTACATTGATTTCCGAAATGCTCGACCAAAATATGTAGAAGCATTCTGGAATTTAGTGAATTGGGATTTCGCAAACAAAAATCTATAATTTCAGGATTCTCATCCAATGTCAGAAAAGGCAGGTTCCGGAATCCGGCACCTGCCTTTTTTATTTCTAAAATTGATTCAAAATGAATCTTGGTAACAAACATTGAGTACACTATGAGCCAATCACTTCCTAAAATCTCCATCCCCAAAAAACCCAATTACACTTCTTTAAGTTTATCAGAAGGGATCGAGTTTTGGGAACTCTTTCGAGAGATTGAAGAGAAATATGAAAATTGTTTTCTTTTGGAATCGGCTGGCGATAACCAATACGACTCAAGGTATTCCGTCATTGGATTTGACCCTTCTCATTTGATCAAAGGTGAACCTGGTGTCCTCGAAATTGATGGGAAAGCATATCAAGTTGAGAATCCTTATTTTGCGCTCCGAAACATTACAGATTATAATTCACTAAGCATCAGTTATGCTGGGGGACTAGTTGGATACTTGGGTTACCAAAGTATGCAGTTTTTTGAACCCAAGTTACACTTAAAGCCACATCCTGATTTTCCTGCCATGATATTTGGGATGTATCTAGATGGTCTAATATATGATAAATTTACAGGTGAACTCATCTATTTTGATAACGGGAACAATCGCATTGACCTTGTTAAGTCAATCCTTGGTTCATTAGAAAAACCAAGTACCAAAAAACCGAATGCAAAAGTTACAATTTTAAATGATGGTCTTTCCAAAGATGTACACAAACAAATGGTAGAAGAAGCGTTAGAGGAAGTGAAAGCAGGGAATACATTCCAATGCCAAATTGGTTTTGAAGAAACATATTCAGTAGAAGGTAATCCTCTGGCCATTTACGAAACCCTTCGCGAGATCAATCCTTCACCTCATATGTATTATGTGAAATTTGGTAAACGAGTGATTCTTGGTGCAAGTCCAGAATTATTATTTCGATTGAGACAAGGGGAGATGGAATCTTTCCCTCTTGCTGGCACCACTAAACGTGGAAAGGATGCAAAGGAAGATACAATCCTTGCACGAAAACTTTTAATGGATCCAAAAGAAATCGCAGAACATAATATGTTGATCGATCTCCATCGAAATGATATTGGTCGTGTTGCAAAATTTGGAACAGTAAAGGTAAGGAGAAGATTTGATATCAAACGTTTCTCTCATGTACAACATATTTCAAGTGAAGTGGTAGGTATTTTATCTTCAAAAGAAGATATGTTCTCTGGTCTTGCATCATCGTTTCCAGCTGGGACCTTATCAGGTGCTCCCAAAATAGAATCCATGAAAATCATTGAACGAATCGAAAAATCACCGCGTGGACCTTATGGTGGAGCAGTGGGAAGTTTTGGGTTTAACGGTGATTGTACATTTGCCATTCCAATCAGAAGTTTTTTTGTTCATAATGGAAAAGGGTTTGTGCGTGCTTCTGGTGGCATTGTTTACGATTCCAATCCAGAAGATGAATACCAAGAAATCATGAATAAAATGGCATCTGTTCGTAAGGCATTAGAATTACACAAAGATACAATCCCTTCTGAAACAAAAGGAAATGGGTAGGGAAACAAAAATGAAAGTTCTTATCTTAGACAATTACGATTCCTTTACGTATAATTTATACCAAATCATTGGTGAAATTTTAGAAGAAAGAGAAACTCCATTTCAATTGGATGTGGTTCGTAATGATGAAAAATCATTCTCTGAAATCAAAGAAGCAAATTACGATAAAATTATCATTTCTCCTGGCCCAGGCCATCCTGCGGATCCTGCTTATTTTGGAGTGAGTGCTGAACTCTTAAAAGAATTAGGAAAAACAACTCCTATACTCGGAATCTGTTTGGGAATGCAAGGAATGGCTACTGTATTTGGTGGAGAAGTGGTTCGTGCAAATGTTGCAATGCATGGAAAACTTTCACCCATAGAACACAATGGTAAGGGTGTTTTTTCAGGTCTTACTCAGAATATCGAAATTATGCGTTATCACTCATTAGTGGCTAAGGAATCTTCCTTACCCAAAGATTTGGAAGTGACAGCTCGTGTTTCTTCAGGTGAAGGTAAAGGAGAAATTATGGGATTACGCCACAAAACCTTTAAGATAGAAGGGGTACAATTCCATCCTGAATCTTTTGGGTCTGAAGAAGGAAAAGAATTACTTCGAAATTTTATTAACGGCAAATAAACTAAAAAACGAAACTTGAATGTCAAAATTCAGTTTCGTCTATTTGAGATCTCCTAACATTGCTTCTTCCCAGGAAGCAAAAAAATCAAAGTCATTACTTGCTTTTTGTGAATCATCATTTCCAAACAAAGAAAACTTTTTACGTTTAATTTCATTATAAGTGTTAATTGTATTTATTTGGCCTTGTTTAGTTTTTTCAAACTTGGCATGGAGTTGTGATCCACCTTTGCCTTGGGTGCCTTGTATTAGTAATGTAAAGAATTCATCAAAGTATTCATCCATATTTCCTGGGATAAAAAAGTTAACGAATCCTTGAGGGATTACATAAAAAAAGTTACCATTAATTTCCTTTTTACCAATTCTCAAAAAATTTCCATGCAGGGTATCAATGTTCTTTTCAAAAATGGTTTTGAGTCTGTATTCTAAATTATCAATTTTTAATGTGATACCAAAGGAACGAATTTCAATATCACCTAAAAAATGAATTTCTTGTGGTGTCAGAAAATAGTCTTTAGGTGGATTCACTGGGAAATGGAATATTAAAGTTTTTCCTTGGTTAGTAATTTTGAGTCGATGGGTTGGATTTCCTTTATCCCAAATCATAATATTAAATTTTGTTTTTTCTAATCTACTTCCTGTTCGTTGGTAAAAACCTGGGAATTTAGATTTGGTAGTTTCATTGATAGTAAATTCTAAAGTTTGCCATTCCGCAGTTTCGGTGGTATGGCAATACATAACACTACAAAGGAATTGTAGATTTTTAGAATTCGATTTTAATTCTTGGTAAGCATTATGATCATTTACTAATAAAGCAAATTCATTCAGCCACTTGAAAAAGTCTCTTGGTTGGTATCCATTTAGTTTATGAATGATTTTTCGCTCAACAGCGTAAATTTCCTTTTCATCCCAAGATTTTGGTGTGAACGTAACATTGGCATAATAATCATAATTTTTAGAATCAAATTCATACCATCTAAGATTCCAATTTTGATTTTGGTCTTTTTTTCCTGAAAGAGTAACCATCGGAAATCCATCGGAATTTTTTAACAGTTGGGATTCATTGTCGTCGGATAAAGATCCAGCGAGTGCAGCAAAAAGAATTTCATTTTTAGCAGTGGATTTGATCGATTTTTGTAAATGATCATAACCAGTCCAAAATTGGTATTGGTCGAGATTTTTATGAAGGCAATTTTGAGAATTTAAACAAATGAACACAATCGTAAAAATGAATGGGAGATTAAATTTCTTTTTTAAGAATTTCATAAACTTCCTGGATCAGTGTTTCCTCAATTTGAGATTGGTATGAGGAAGAGATGAGTTTTCCTGATTTGTTATAGATTCGAATGTAAACTTCACCCTTTGACAAACCATTTGTCAGTTGTCCTTTCCTATCTAACAGAATATTTTCATATTGTTTGTGTTTAGACTCTTCTATGTAGTCTTCTACAATTTTGTTTGATTCTTTTAGGTCCAAATAAAGCAAAAAATTGACTTTGTTACTGTCTTTCCATAATAAATTTTGCATTTTCCAGTAGAGTTTACGTCCTTGTTTTCTACATACTTCCACATCGCGCAAAAAACATCCCATCAGAACAATCGGTTTTCCTTTGACGGATGTGTCAGAATACGATTGCCCATATTGATCCTTCATTTGAAATTGTGGTATGGAATCAGCAATGATTGGAAGAGAGAACAAGAGCAAAAATAGAAGGATCAAATTTTTTTGCACTTTCAAAATATCGTTCATAAATCTATTAACGGCAAGTTCAAAATTAACTTTTGTTTTGTTTTTGCTAATATTGAACATAACTTGTTCCCAATTCCAACAAAAAATCAAATTAATTGATTCTTCGGCATCAATTGCCTTCTTTGAAGTTGAGGAAGAGGATTGGAAGGAATTATTTCCAACTCAATTGAGCCAATTAAAACTTAGTAGTTCTCATTTAAAAGAACTACCTAAAATTTTGTCATCAATTCATTTCAAACGAGGGGTTTTGGCTTACGAAGACTGGGACCACTTAGTGCCTGAATCTTATGTATCAGAATTAGAACGATTTGTACAAAAAATAACCGAACAAGACCAGAAGAAAGTATACTTATGCATTTTCAAAATTGATGATCTTTTGTCTCCCAACGTAAAAATATTAAAAACCAGTTTTTACATTATGGGCACAGAAAATGGAATCGTGATTTTGTTTCAGGAGATTAATACCAATATCACTTTCCCAACTCAATATTCGTTTGAAGATTGGGTGATATTCCAACCCCGACCAATCAAACCAATTTATAAACCAGAATTGTGGCTTAAAAATAAAGATTCCGTAAGTTTATACCGCGAACAATCGCAAATGAAAAATCAAATTTATGGAAATGTTATTGTATATAAAAATTTAGAAATTTTACCAAATCCACCTATTTATCGTTATCCGAAAGAAGAGGATGTAACTCCAATTCCACAAGAAAATTGGAAATCTGTTCCCGAAAAATTAAAAACCTTAGAAGAGATGAGGAAAAATAAATTGATAACGGATGACGAGTACCAAAAGAAAAAAAATGAATTACTAAAAGAATTTTAGATTCCATCTCCATGAATGAATTCTTGCAAAAACAAATCATCTTCTGGGGGATTTGAGTTGGACTTCTCTAATAATTGTTGTTTTTCGTAAAGTTTGTTTATCAATTGTTGTTGAGTTTCCACTTTCTCAAGTAATACAGAAAAAACTTTTGCAATAGGGTCTGGCATTTGGTTGTGTTCTAACATTTGTTCCATGCTATCAGAAGTGCCATCGCCAGCCTTTACAACTTTACCTGGGATACCAACGACTGTACACCCCGCAGGGACATTTCGCATCACCACAGAACCAGCACCGACTCGAACATGGTCTTCTACAGTGATGTTACCGAGAATTTTGGCTCCAGCTCCTATCACTACATTTTTCCCTATTGTTGGATGGCGTTTGCCAGTTTCCTTACCAGTCCCTCCTAAGGTCACACCTTGGAAAATGAGGGACCCAGATCCAATGACGGCAGTTTCTCCAATGACTACACCTGCACCATGGTCGATAAAAACTCCTGGTGCAATTTTTGCTCCTGGATGGATGTCAATTCCAGTGAGAAAACGACTTAAATAATTGAAGAGCCTAGGTATGATAGGAAGTCTCATACGGTATAGAAGATGTGCTAACTTATGTAACCAAAGTGCATGCAAACCCGGGTAACAGAGTATGATTTCTAGATACGATTTTGCCGCCGGGTCAAATTTTTTAATGATTTTTATATTTTCAAACATCGATTTGTTGGAGAAAGACTAATCCTTAGACAGTTCTAAGTTTCCTAAAAGAAAGTGGAACAATATTTTTCTGATACTTCCAACGTGATTCTAATTCTGTTTCTCACTTTTTTTTGTCGGAATCTAATTGATTCTTTGAGAAATTTCGATCGAATGAATCATAAATTTATTTTTAGGTGATTCGGCCTTGGAATCCAATAAAACAACTCACATTCTATTATTTTTCCTTACATTTCTCTCACTTACTTATTCTGATATTTTTTTGAATCCAGGGATCCCACAAACATTAGAGAATTATAAACTCTATTTTTTTGAAAATTGGCCGTACTCAGTGTCTTTATTGTTCATACTATTAGCTCATGAAATGGGCCATTATTTACCTGCAAGGTATTATGGAGTCAGAGCAAGTTTACCTTATTTTATCCCACTTCCATTTGGTCCCATTGGAACCATGGGTGCTGTGATCAAAATCAATGATCAAATCCCAAATAAAAAAGTATTGTTTGATATTGGAGTAGGAGGACCAGCAGTTAGTTTGATTCTTTCGTTAGTTGCGTGGATCATTGGTATTTCTTTATCAAAGGTTGTGGAGATACCTTCTAATATTGACAGATCAGGTTTTTTGTTTTTTGGAGACAGTACATTCACATATTTTTCCACTCAATGGATCCTTGGACCAATTGATTTTACAACCATGGATATCCAAGCTCATCCTTTGGCGAAAGCTGGATGGGTAGGACTGCTAGTTACTGCCATTAATTTGCTTCCTTTTGGACAGTTGGATGGTGGACATGTCATTTATTCGATGTTTGGTGAATCTTATCGAAAATGGATTCATATACTATTTGGATTTTTTTTGATTTTTGCTTTGGTCCATTTCACCTGGTTAGTTTGGGGATTTTTGATTTATTATGTGTTAAAGGTTGAACATCCTTTCATCAAAGATGCAATGTATGGAATTGGTAAAACTCGATTCCTGTTTGGTATTTTGATATTAGTATCTTTCCTAATTATTTTCGTCCCAAAACCAATCATAATCGGTTCTGAATATGATAATCCTACTTTACTCGATGATCTATTTCGTCTGATAGTTAAGACAGTAGGTATAAGCGATTGAAACGTATTTGGATTTTATTATTCATTTTTACATTACCATTATTCGCACAAGAAAGCAAAGAATACAAACTTTCTGATAAAGCGTATGGTTTAGCTTGGGATGGTGTAAATTTTTGGTATATAGATACAAATCGACGAGCAATCATTAAGATCAATGAAATTGGTGAACAAGAAATATATAATTTAGGTTTGGCGAATTTACGAGGGATTAGTTTTGATTCTAGAGAAGGAAAAATATTAGTCGTAGCTCCAAAACAGATTTTAAAATTAGATCCAAACTCTGGTGGGATCACTGATAAAATTTCAATTCCATTAGCAAACGTAGCAGGAATTGCAAGTGTGGGGAACTATTATTATATTTTGGATTTAGATTCCGGTAAGGTTCAAATTTATGACCAGTCCACATCTCTATTAATTGGCGGATTTTTTACTGATCGTACTCGACCGAGAGATATTTGTTACGGTAGAGATTCATTATGGATCTCTGATTCCGCTGATAATAGCATTTACAGATATGATACCAAAACCGGAAAAATTACAGGTTCCATTAAAACCAATTTACGATCTGTGAGAGGTGTTTTACTCAGTGGATCAAAACTCTGGGTTGTGGACCGTGAAAATAAAGAGATTAAAAACATTCCCTTCATTGAAACTGAACGTTTCATTGCATCTGGAGAAGAAGAATTTAATCTAGAAGTAACTTTAAAGTTTAAACTTGATTCAGTTTCGTTATCAAAAGCCCAAATTGCAATTTTACATCCTCCTTCTAATGAACAACAAAGGATAAGAGGTGTTAAGTTTACTGACTCTTCTTATGCGCCATCCTTCATTCAAAGAAACAGAGTTCATTTGAAGAAATTGTCTATTGAAGATTTACCTGGTGAGCAGATCGTAAAATATAAATTTTCTTCTAAAAATCAATTTATCAAATACTATGTAACTGATGATTATTTAGATAAAGAGGCAACATATCCAGGGGATGTAACACCTTTTTACGAAAAACCACAGGAAGATATTAAATTGCTTCCAAGAGATTATTTGGATTTAATTTACCAAACTAGGCAAATCAGTGTTAGCATTAGTGATTTCAAAGAGAAAATGAAAGAAAGTGGTATACCTGTTCAATCATTTCGTATGATTCGCTTCGATAAAGGAAAACCAAAATCCATTCAAGATTCATTGTCAGTATTTTTATTAGGTTATGGATGGATACCAATCGCTGATTTAGGTTTAGGTAGTAATACAGACAAACGATACTTTGAGAAAAAGGAGACAGATTTGATTTTATACCAAAGTTTGAATCTGAAAAATTCGATATCTCCAGTATACTTTCGTAAAGATACAAATTCGGAATGGGAGAATTTACCTGCAGAAATTACTTATAAAATTAAGTAAACTTGGTTTAGTTTTCTTTTTCTCATGTTCGGTTCTCCAAACGTCTATCCCTTTATTTCTAAAGGAGGTAGACTCTTCTCAAGAGAAAAAATTTAAAGAACTGATTGAAACAACTTGGATCCAATTTCCAAAGATTGGATTGTATTGTGAAAAAGAAATATCCTATCATAAAATTTTCTGCAAACTACAAACGGTCATTGGCCTAAAAAAACTTTCTGAATATTTAGGAATTCAAATTTTTTTAGAAGGTCCTCATTCCAAGTATTATTTGGAATTAAATGATCAGTATCAGTTTGGGCATTATAATCCTGAATTTCCTAGAAAAATTAGGAATTTGTTTTTACCTGCAAAAACCCAACCTAAGTTTTTACAATTAACAAAACCAATATATGAAAGTTGGTTCAAACAAACGGCACGTGAATTTTTTATTGTTTACCAAAAATTAGATTCGAATCCAAAATTTTTCAGAAAAGAAGCAGATCGTTATTTAATGTTAGTTGAAGAATCGAGGTTAGATCCTTATTATTTAGATCGTTTTATCCTTTTTTTGTATCCTGCTTATACTGATAACGAGGATCCTGAAGAAGCGGCACAGTTTTCTATCTTTTCTGGTGATGAGAATATGGATTCTCAAATTGTGAAAGAACTTGTAGGATTTTGGATTCGAAGAAAGGCGGATGGAACTGACACAGAATTTATATTGGGTTTAGTTGATCTAATCAAACTGTATGATCCAGAGTTTTATGAACTCCGGACAAGTTTGAAAGACAATCCAACCAAAAATTAGGATCTAGGATAATAATTCTTTTACAGCATCAATTACGTCTTTTTCATCTGTTTTTGTCATTCCAGCAAATAATGGTAATGAAACAGATTTATCATACATCTGACAAGCATTAGGATATTCTTTTCTTTGGAATCCAAACGTTTTCTTATAATAAGGATGCTCAAAGATAGGAATAAAATGTAAACTAGTACCAATATTTCTTTCTTTCAATTCCTCAACCAGTGTATCTCGGCCAATTTTTGCCAATTTCGGATCAATTTCGATACGGTAGAGATGCCAACTATGAATCCCGTTTTCATCTTCTTTTGGAAGTTTCACTCCCTTTAATCCAGAAAATTCAACATTATAGTGTTTTGCAATTTCAGTCCTTCGTTCCCAGAATCCATGTGATTCCTTAAGTTGAACGACACCAAGGGCAGCGGCAATATCGGTCATATTATATTTATACCCAGCATCAACAACTTCATAGTACCATCCAGGTCGATTGAATGCATCACGGTTGATCCCGTGCAGACGCATCCTGCGTATCCGGTCAGCAAACTCTTTATGATGAGTGGTGATCATTCCACCTTCACCAGTGGTAATGCCCTTTGTAGCATAAAAACTAAAAACAGTAAAATCACCCCAGGTTCCAATCATTTTGTTCTTATGCACTGCAGGGAATGCATGGGCTGCATCTTCAATCACATAGAGATTATATTTTTTTGCAATGGCTAGAATGGCTTCCATATCACATGTATAACCAGCTAAGTGTACAGGTAAGATGGCTTTAATTCGTTTGCCTGTTTTGTTACTCGTAAGTTCTTTACCGTTCCATTTGCACTTAGAGTTGATTGTAGTTTCTAAGGTTTCAGGAGTCATTATGTTGTGAACGGGATCGATATCAGTAAGAATGGGTTCTGCTCCAAAGTAACAGATGACCTCGGCGGTGGCAGTAAAGGTAACAGAACTTGTGATAGCAGCATCATTCGTTGTGAGTCCAATCGCCTCGAGTGCTAAATGTAACCCTGCTGTTGCCGAATTGACAGCGATTGTTTCTTTGCTTCCAACAAAATCGCCAAACTCCATCTCGAATTGTTTTACTTTTGGTCCCGAGGTAACCCATCCAGATCGGAGTACCTGAGCCACTTCTTCAATTGCATCTTCTGAAATGGAAGGAAGTGCAAACGGTAGGAAGGTTTTGCGAGATGTGAGCATATTCATTTATACGACATAATTCGGAAAAAATTTCCAGTCTTTTCCGCTCCCAAACTTCCTATCGACGGGATTTTTCAAACCTAAATAGGGATTTTCACCCAAGGTTTAAAAATCTACTTGTAGGCACTCATCAAATTCAGCATTCTTTCCTGGAACATGGAAGTTCCTTTTTCTGAAATCCTGAGCCGCATTGCTGTCATTGACCGTGATATAGCGGAATTAAACCGCTTAAAAAGTCGATTACCAGCTGACAGGCCGTATTCGCCAACCATCCAACTTACTTTTGATAAACAAATTAACACTCTCTTAAACGAAAGAGTGTCTCTAATGGAATTACCTGTCCTACACCCACCTCTTTGGCTTCTTCCAAAAGAAGGGATGGAGGTTTCCGAACAAACAACTCTTCTAAAGGAAAGGAAATCACTCCTTGCTGGTGACCTTTCTGTTTCTCATCCTAACGAGCAGGATGTCATCAATTTCATTCGAGAAATTCCAAAAACAGAAGTCCACTTGCACTTAGAAGCATGTGTAAATAAGGAAACACTTAAATTCTTATACAAAAAAAATGGAATCGAAGTCACTGACCAAGAATTTGAAGATAAATACAATTTCAAAGACCTCAATGGTTTCATCCAAGTTTTCTTTTTTGTCCAAGGATCTGTCAAAGAGGCATCCGATTTAGGATACTTCATTGATAGTTTAGCAGACTACCTTCGTTCAAATAACATTGTCTATTGTGAAGCATTCTTTGCGCCATCTAAGTTCATTCAAAACGGATTGGATTTTGATGAAATGGTAGAAGTGATGGTCAATCGCATTCGCCAAATTGAAGTGAAAGATGGAATCTCCATACGATTACTCGTTGATGTTTCTAGATCATTTGGACCTGAAAATGCAATGAACAACCTTAAACGAGTGTTAGGTTTAAAACACAAAGAAGTGATAGGAATAGGTCTTGGTGGGGCTGAACTCATGGGTCCTGCTAAAGATTATGCTGATGTGTTTAAAATTGCACGTGAGTCTGGTTTACGATGTGTTGCTCACTCAGGAGAAGATGACGGTCCTTGGGCAATCTGGGATGCAGTGAATCTATGTAAGGCGGAACGTATTGGGCATGGAACATCAGCCATCCAAGATCCCGAACTTGTTCGTTACATGAAAGAGAACAAAATTCCAATCGAAATCTGTGTCACATCAAATGTTTTTACTGGCAAGTATGTAAGAAAAGAACAGAATCACCCAGTGCGTTATTATTATGACCAAGGTTTGATGCTTTGTATCAACACAGACGATCCAGATATTTTTAATGTCAATTTAACGTATGAATTTTTTAAGTTGTATCGCTTTTTAGATTTCTCCATTGATGAAATCATTGATTTGGTGAGACAAGGTGTTCTATGTACTTTCCATCCAGAGAAGGAAACTTTGTGGAAATCAATGGAAGAGAAAATCAATCAAATTAAAGTAAAATACAATCTAATTTCAGAAAAACAAACGATCTCAGTTTAAACACGAGGTTTGGAATTGAAGAATTGTAACTGACCTTACAAGTTTTGAAATGTCCCTCTATACACCGATCGAAATTTAAATCACTATAGAAAAATTAAATTTTATGTAGTGATTTTAAATCATTTATTTGATTGATTCTTTTAACGTTGCAATGTCAATTTTTCTCATCTTTAACATTGCCTGTGTTGCTTTTTCTCGTTTGATTGGATCCTTGTGAGAAACTAATTCTAATAATATGTTTGGTGTGATTTGCCAAACCATTCCAAATTTGTCTTCGACCCATCCACACATAAGTTCTTTTCCACCTTTTGAAAGTTCATTCCAATAATGATCGACTTCTTTTTGTGTATCAACATGGATCATAAAGGATACACCCCAAGAGAATTTAAATTCAGGTCCACCATTGTAAGCTGAAAATTTTTGTCCGTTTAAAATGAACTCCGCTTGCATTGGATTTACAGAGATCACTTTGGATTGTTTGAAAATGCCTGTATAAAATTTAGTAACCTCTTCTAAGTTTGCATTGAACATCAAAAAAGGAGTGATGGGATTTGTTTTTTCTTGTGATACTTTTACTTGTACTTTCGGAGTTTTTGTTTTTTTAGCTAGGGATTTGGTTGGTTTGGAGATTTTTTTCTTTGCTGTTGCCATTGTCTTTACCTTTTTGTTTTCATCTTCCTTCTCTTTGTTGTTTTGTTGGATCAAATCATCAAATGGTGATCATGATTTTTTAGTTTTAGAAAATAAAACTCCCAGAAACTCACTGGAAATCCATTCTTCTTCGATTTTTGATCCCTTAAATTTGGAAACAATCATTTCTTCCCATTTGATCACTTTGCCTTCTTTTAAGTTCTGAAGCGGAGTCGGTTTTATTTTGCCTTTGATCGTTCGGATCCAAACAACCGTATCTTTCGATTCATGGACAAATTCTATTTTTTCAATTTTTAAATCAGTCAAAAATTGATTTAAGTTCTTTATCCATTTGCTTACAATCTTAAGTCCATGATATGTTTTTTGTGATGTGTTTGCTATATAATTAGAAGAGAAATAATCAGGAATCTTAGTTGTTTTCGGATTGGTAAATAGTTCAATTAAGATGGAAGTGATCTGTTGTTTGTGATCCATTTTTTTAATCATCCGTAAAATCATTCTTAGGTGAACAGATTGTAACCTAACCACCATTTCAAAATTCCTAACTAGGATGCAGATTTGGATATCAGAAAACGAGAGTCATTGAGAAAAATTGGTTTTCTGAGATTTAATTAGGTTGACAATAAATAGTTTAATATCAAACTAATAATTAAGACCAGATTTCCAAACAAAACAACAGTTTTCTCAATGGAACTGAGGGAGATTTTCATGGGTACAGACAAGATACAAAAGAGTGAGATCATTCCGTCCTTATTTTTAGGACATGGAAGTCCTATGAATGCAATCGAGGAAAACGAATTTGTCGAAGGTCTTCGGAACGTTTCGAAAACCTTTCCAGAACCCAAAGCGATACTTGTGATTTCTGCCCATTGGTTAACTGATGGAACCTTTGTTACTGCGATGGAGAATCCTCCCACCATACATGACTTTGGTGGTTTTCCAAAGGCGTTATTTGAAGTACAATACCCTGCTCCTGGGAGTCCTAGTTTGGCCAAAGAAATCCAATCCCTAGTCAAATCTCAATCTGTCCAATTGGATTATGATTGGGGTTTAGATCACGGGACATGGAGTGTACTAAAACATATGTATCCGAAAGCAAATGTTCCCATCGTACAATTGAGTATGGATTACAAACTTCCACCTGAAAAACACTTTGAAATCGCCAAGGAACTTTCTCCATTGCGAGAACAAGGTGTACTCATCGTTGCTAGTGGGAATATTGTGCATAACCTCCGTATGGTGGCATGGGACAGATTGACAGAGAGTTATGGTTTTGATTGGGCACTTTCGGTGAATCAAAAAGTTAAAGATTGGATTCTATCAGGTGATACCCGATCTTTATTTTCAATTCGAAATAAAGGAAAAGAATTTGAATGGGCAATTCCTACGACAGAACATTACCTTCCATTATTGTATACAATCGGAACTCAATTTCCATCGGACCAAATTTCCTTTTTTAATGACAAACCAGTGGCTGGAGCATTGACCATGACTTCTGTTCGATTGGATTCTAATCCGCTCTTCAATTAAAGGGAAGACTGAATATGATAAAACCTCCACTCGAGTATTTAGTTCGCAATCCAAAAGTTACCACAACCAATCCTCCACTACTTTTGTTGTTACACGGAGTTGGTAGCAATGAAAATGATTTGTTTTCGTTAGTAGATGATTTACCAGAATCACTACTGATTATCTCACTCAGAGGGCCTCTTGTTTTAGGCAGGAACAGGTTTGGCTGGTATGAAATTTCTTTCCAAGGTGGGAGTCCAAAAATTGATATTGGACAACAAGAAGTAAGCCATCAAAAAATATTAGAATTTTTAGATTTTGCAAAGGGTCAGTTTCAATTTGATACAAATAATGTTTGGATTGGTGGTTTTAGCCAGGGTGCCGTGATGTCCTATTCAGTTGGATTAGAGCACCCAAAACAATTTAAAGGAATCATTGCACTTAGTGGAAGACTCTTAGAGGAAACAAAACAGAAATTAAGTGCAAATGATGAAGTCGATCCGCAAAAGATTTATATTGCCCATGGAACCAATGATAATGTGATATCTGTTGCTTCTGCAAGGAATTCAAAAGAAAGTTTGGAATTGTTGGGAAGGAGTCCTAAGTATAAGGAGTACCCAGAAGGCCATACCATCAGCCAAGAAATATTAAAAGATTTGGTTGGATGGTTGGCAGTTGAGTTGTAAACGAATTTAGTCTGTAATTCCCAATCGTTTGAAGATGAGCGGAATTCGTTCTAAATACGGTTTGATTTGGAAAATTTCATCCAAGTCGGAGTCTTTCAGAATTTTAGAACACCTTGGATCTTGTTTCAATAGGTCACGAAGATTTTTAGATTGGTCAGCCCAAACCGCCATCGCATTTTCCTGAACGATAAGATAGGCATCTTCACGAGTGATTCCACCTTTTTCGATGAGCCACAACAATACTTTTTGAGAAAAGATAAGTCCTCTTGTCACATTTAACGTACGTTCTGTGGCATCAGGGTATACATGTAATCCTTTTAAGACAAAGTTCATTTTTTCTAAAATGTAATCGAGTGCAATCGTTGAATCAGGAAGAACTATACGTTCTGCAGAAGAATGTGATATATCCCTTTCATGCCAAAGTCCAACGTTTTGTAATCCAACGTTTACGTTCGAACGAATAACACGAGAGATCCCTGAAATTCTTTCGCAAACCACAGGGTTACGTTTGTGTGGCATAGCTGAGGATCCTTTTTGACCCTTTGCAAATGGTTCTTCGACTTCACGCCCTTCTGTTTTTTGTAAGAGTCGGATCTCAGTTGCCATACGATCCAAACTGGCAGCAACCACACCAAGCACAGACATATAAAATGCATGTCGGTCACGTGAGATCACTTGAGTGGCAATTGGATCTACTTTAAGTCCCAATTTATTTAATACATACTCTTCAATTTCTAAATCAATATTGGAATAAGTTCCCACTGCTCCAGAAAGTTTACCAACAGCAACTTGTTCGCGGGCATCTTTCATTCGTTCTAAGTTACGTGTCATCTCTGCGTAAAAGAGTGCAAACTTAAGACCAAGGGTCATTGGTTCTGCATGAATTCCATGGGAACGTCCGATACAAGGAAGGTCTTTGTACTCTTTTGCTTTTTGTTTTGTAGTCTCTAATAATGTTTCAGTGCGTTGGATGAGAAGATCCATCGCTTGCACCATTTGAACACAGAGTGCAGTGTCACCAACATCACTCGATGTCAGTCCAAAGTGAACATGACGACCTGCTGGTCCTATATAAGAGTTTAAATTGGTTAAGTAGGCGATCACATCATGGTGTACTTTGGATTCAATCTCTAGAATTTCATCTACATTGAATTTTGCTTTTTGTTTGATGGTTTCGAGGTCTTCTTTTGGGACTTCTCCCCGGTTCGCACGCGCTTCGCAGGCATAAATTTCAATATCTGTCCAAATTTTAAATTTGTTCTCTAATTCCCAAATGGCGGAAATTTCAGGATGGCTATAACGATCGATCATAAGGGCAGTCTTTCAGTGTAAACTTCCGTTTCAACTGGGAATTTTACGATTGCCGAACGATGTTCGAGTTTCATGTTTAGAATCTAGTAATAAATCCTAGGGGGGCATATGTCCAAAGAATTCGAAGGAAAAGTAGCACTGGTAACGGGAGCTGCCTCTCCCATTGGTTTGGGTAGAGCAATCGCAAACCGAATCGCATCGCATGGTGCAAGTTTGGTGCTTGTTGATTTGAATCAGGAAAAAATTGAAGAAGCTGCAAGAGAAGTAGAAGCAAAATTTGGTGTGAAAGCAATCGGTGTTGCTTGTAACGTAACAAAACCAGAAGATTGTGATGCTGCTATTAGCAAAACAAAAGAAGCATTTGGAAAACTCGATTTCCTTGTTAACAATGCTGGAGTATTAAAAGACAACTTACTCATTCGTATGTCAGAACAAGAGTATGACTTTGTAATGGATGTAAACTGTAAGGGTGTTTTTCTTATGACTAAGTCAGCAAGTAAACTCATCCTCAAGTCAGATTCTGGAAGAATCGTTAATATTTCTTCTGTATCAGGACTCACTGGCCAACCAGGCCAAGCAAACTACTCCACTTCTAAAGCAGGTGTGATTGCACTTACAAAAGTTTCTGCACGAGAATTTTCTGGAAGAAACGTACTTGTAAATGCTGTATGCCCAGGTTATGTGCAAACAGAAATGACCGGAACACTTTCCAAAGAAGTACAAGAAAAGTTAACTGATCCAGCTGTGATCCCACTAAAACGTCCTGGAAAACAGGAAGAGATCGCATCTGCTGTGAAGTTTTTCTTAAGTAATGATGCATCTTACATCACTGGAACTTACCTCCGCGTTGACGGTGGTGCTGCTATCGGGATGTAGATTTTTTATCCTTTGCCTTTGGTGCGATTGTGATTGGTTTTACCACCTTTTGCACCTTAGGCGAAGATTGTTTTGTTTTGGTATCTTTTGTCGATTTTTTCTCTTTTGCAGTTTCAACAGATATAGGTTCTGTAATCGGTTTTTTCTTTTCTTCCACTACCGGAGGTGTTTGGATTTCGTAATCATACCGAACAGTCGAACTCCAATTCCCTGCAAAATCTCGCACACTCGCAAGGACAGTATGTTTCCCAGGTTCGTATAAACTTTCTGGTTCAAAAATTTCAAGTCTTCCATCTTTTGGAAAAAATTCTGCCTTTCCAGGGATTCCATCCACGGTGATATCGAATCCATCAGGCATAATTCCTGATCCAACATCCACAGCTTTTAAGTACAAGGCAAAGTCTTCTCTTGGATAAACAGTTTTGTTCATCAATTCATGCAAATAGATGTTTGGTGGAGTTTGGTCTGAAAGAACAACAAAAAGACCCGTTTTTCTGAGTCTCACTTTAAAAAATTGGCCCCAAGAACTAAAGGAAGATCCATTTATTTTTTTTACATTTCCATCAGCTAACACTTCATATAAATCTGCCGAGTTAATATCCTTTGTTTTTGGAACCTTTACATAAAGATCATATCCCAAATTAAAATCTTTAAAGTCAGGACCTATTTTATAAACACTGGAAAGTTGGTTAAGGCCTTGTGTGTTGATTTTGATTTGTTCTTGGGCTTCTATTTCAAAAAATGCTTTGGAATATACAGCGTTTACTGGAAAAAACAATTCAACTTTTGTATCTTTAGATTTAAATGTCGTGTAACGATCATAATAAACATTGTATTTCCATTCTTTAGTGACGATGTGGCTGTAATCCCCTTGATCTTTCAAAACATAAAAGGAAGCAAGAGACATTTGTCCACCCATGCCAGTAGCGCGAATGGTAACTTCCTTTGGTTCTCCCATTTTCATTTGTTCGCTATCAAGGATTCCTTGTTCACGACCATTACTGCGCATTCCTAATAAATCATTTCCATCTCTGGTATGTAAATAATAGGAAAATGGATTTCCATTTGGTTTACTGACAGAGCTATCATAGAGTAAAACATTTTTTCTAGTATGTTCTTTTAAAATTTTGGATAATTGGAAACCTTGTAAAACATTATCACCAATTAACATATCTAAGGTGAAAATTCCAAGTCGATTGTTATTGGATTTTTGATGGATAGCAATTTGAATCCCTACTTTGCCTTGGATAAAAAGTGTTGGGGATTCAGATAATTCAAAGCGGTTTCCGCTGGTTTCGTAAAAGGGAATTTCAATCGTTTCATTCCTTCCGTTAATGAAAGTTCGTGGAGTTTGCGGAGTGATCCTTAGGGTATTAAATACGATTGGTTCTGCTGCATTGTAACCAAGTCCAAAGTGCATTGGGTTGTAATACACATTGTCTTTAAATAATTCGAAGTGTAAGTGAGGAGGACCAACTCCTGTATCACCTGAAAATGCAATTATTTCTCCAGCATCTACTTCAACTGGTTCTGGAAGAGCTATGTCAAAATCAGTTCTATCTTTGAAACGTTTTGATTGTTTGGATTTTAAGATTTGTTTTACAACTTTCGGTGCAAATTTGTGAAGGTGTCCATAACGAGAGGTCATTCCATCGTCATGTTGTAGAAATAGCGCATAACCAATGCTAGTCCATCTTCTTTGTACGCGAGTGACTTTTCCTTTTGCCACTGCAAGGATGGGAACACCAATCCTACCTCCGGTAGAGAAATCCTGTCCCATATGGAAATGGCCCGTTCGAAACTCACCAAAGGCACCAGTAATGGAATCATAACCTTTCACTGGCCATATGTAAGGGTTTTTTAAAACAAATCCCGGTGGGAAATCAGAAGACGATATTGCTAAGATTGGTAAAAAACTAGTTGTGAGGACAAATACGAAAAAACGCAACATCTGATTTCACTATAATTTTCGGCATCTATGGTGAAAACACTTATAAGAAATAAAGGGAAGTAGAATTCTTCCCTCTATTTCCTTCCATTTACTCTATTGGAAAACGGGTCTTCTTTTTTCCTTTAATGCTGTCATTGCTTCTAATAGATTTTCGACAACACCAGGTTGTTCAAAAGATTTGGTCGTATCAATTTTATACTGTTCCAAATTTCGAAGGAGAGCGGCGTTTAGAGTGTTTTTTGTCGCACGGTAAGCAGACGAAGGTACTTTTGCTAGTGACTCTAATTTTTTAAGTGAAAGTTTTCTTACTTCTTCTGGAGTAGAAGCAATCTCATCAATCAATCCAATTTTTTTAGCTTCAGGTGCTTTGTAGATAGTGCCTTCTAAACAAACTTCTGCCCAATACCTTGGTTCCACACACATCTTGATTCTATCAATAAAACTAGCTGGAAGGGGTAGGCCTACATTGACTTCGGTAAATCCAATTCGGCATTTACCATCTAACATGTATTTGAAGTCTGATGCAACTGTGATGACTGCACCACCACCCATAGCATAACCTGTTACTTCCGTAATGAGAGGTTTGTCAAATTGAACCATCTCACCAAATAGAATGACTATGCCACCAACTTCATCAATCAGTTTGTTCCTAGGTGTTGAGAGCAGATTTTCTGCATCTAATCCATTACAAAAAAACTTTGGATTGTCTGTTCCTAAAATCACACCTCTTTTGGTTGGATCTGCCTTGATTTCTTTTAAAATCTCACCAAGATCACGCATGTTTTGACCAGTTAAAGAGTTTTGTTCATTCATTTGAAAACGAATGATTTCTCCTTTGCCATTTGGTAGATCGATTACTTCTCGTTTGTAGTTCATGTGTCTCTTCTTAAATTACGATTGTTATTGAATGTTCTATTTTGAATTTTCCGCTTGTTCGGATCCTGGACTAGGTTCCGAAGTTTCTTTTTCTTTTGGAGATTGAAGATTATCTGTAGGATTTGTTGCGTTCACAATTGTTGTTGAATTTGTTTCTGGATTGGTGTTGATTTCAATTTTCACATCACCTAAATTAGTTGGAGGAACTGGATTGTTTTGACTTGGCTCTTTATTTGAGTCTTTTGCAAATTTTTCCTTTTTCTCTTTTTTACGAAGTTCCTCCTTTTTTAATTCTTCCATTTTTACGTATTCATCGAATTCGTTTGGAGCCATAAAAACTAACATTTTTTCATCGTCTGTCGAATGTTCAATGAAGGCTCCCATATGTCGGCCTGCAATGAATATAACCTTATCATGGTTCTGGAAAATTTTAATCACACGTTCAAAAACTTCTACTTCTTCTTTTCCAAGATCTGGCACGACACGAACATCAAAACAAATTCTTTCCGTGTGAATGGATTTTAAAAAATTAAGTGTGAATATTTTTTTAAATTCAGGAAAAACATATCGTTTTAGATTCGCACGGCATTGGAATAAAACACGATCTTGCCCACGGTCAACAACTACAAAGGAAACATTATCACGTGTTTTTGAAGATTCACTAAACTTATATTCTTCAATATGAGAATGGATTCTATCCAGTAAAGATTGTTTGGCTAACGGTTTTACGATATAGTCTGTAAATCCAAGTTTTTTATGATTTGCAATGAAGTTTGAATCTTCTTTTGGAATCATTGCCAATATTGGAATGTTGTGTGTAATCACATCACGTCGTAATTCTAAGATGAATTCTAATTCTTTTTTATCTTTGAAAGTTAAACCCATTAGAATGATGTCTGGATTGGAAGATTTTACATACTCTTGGACAGTTTGGGAAAACTTTGTAATGACAACTCTTTGTCTCAATCCAAGGAAGATGTTTTCCAAATCTTGAGAAGAATTTGGATCGTTTTCAATTGCCATGATAAAATGCATAAAAACTTTAGATGAGTCCTTCTTCGGATGCGACTAAAAACAAGTTACCAACTTTCTTTTGTTTTTCCGATAAAATTTTGTCTGTCAATACTTCTTTCACAACATCTTCGTGTATGGAATGGAGTAAATCAAAATCTCGTTTGTAATCAGAAACTGTCATTTTACCAAATAGAATATTTGCTTGGAATTGGTAAATTTGGTGTTCCATAAGAAAATTTAATGTATCAAAATCTTCTACCGCTTCTGCAGTGATGACAGCTTCTCGGTTATCAGCTAATCGTTTACAATAATCGATAAAAGCTAAGTTGTCTAAAAATTTAATTTGGTCTTCTTCAATTTTAAATTTAAAACTAATTGGGTCCAATTTGAATTCTTTGATCATAATTCCCAAATCTAATACTATTTGATGAGACTGACTTTTTACTCCAAAGTCATCAGCAGCAAAACTCATTCCATGCGAATAAAACGCATGGCAGACATCTTTTAATTGGTATTTTGATTCGTCGTATGGTTTTTCTACGAGTTCGAATCGAATGTTTTCTGGAAAAAGGTCTTTACTTAAAATTAATTTTTTGAGTCGGTCAACACGTTCGTTTTGTGAAAATGTATCAATTAATGATTGAGGTGAGATATTAAATTTTAATAGACCTGGTGCCCCTTCACAAGCAATGATTAGTTTTTCTAAAATTAAAAGTTCAATCCGGTTGATGTCTTGGTCGGAGGGAATATCGTTGATTAAATCTTTATAACCAATATAAGCACCACCACCCAAAAAAACTTCCCCTCCTTTAACAGAATAGGTTTTATCTTTGGGATTAAAAATCACTGTCGGTTGGATCATTGCTTCATGAACAGATCCAGATATATATGTATTTGCTTTGTTGTAGTATGTCCAACTCCAACGGACTAGATTATCATTGAGATTTTTTTCAGATGATTTAAATAGTTCGGCAAAGATTTCTTCGTTATCGGAAATAAAGTTGGATTGGGTTCTTGAAACTCCAAAATGAAATGATACTATTTTGTTTTGTAAACATTGTTGTTGGAATTTTCCAACAGAGTTTTCGATATTGGGAAACTTTTCAATGTCCCATTCAAATAATGGTGAAATTCCCATGAGTAGTATATTTTGTTTTTCAAAGTAATGGAATCCGAAACAAATATCTTCTAAGTCCAAGCAGGAATAAAATTCAGTACGTAATAAATCTAAAAATTCTGTAAGTTCAATGCCTGTTATATTTTCAAACCGAATGAGAAAGAGTGGTTTCCCTTTATTTTCTTGGATGAAATGTTTTTTAAAAACTTCCAAGTCTTTCATTCCAAAATAATAAGGACCAGTTAAAAGTTGATTTTTCAAATGTTACCTTCGTATATGATTTGATTCTTTCACGACGTCTTGTAATTTTATGAGAATTCAATAGAAAAGGCAACAAGGATAGTCACTTATGTTTAGTTTTATTTGGTTTTTACTCATTGGTCTTGCGGCTGGATGGCTTGCGGGTCGAATCTTACGTGGAAAGGGTTTTGGAATCATTGCCAATTTAGTGATTGGTGTGGTGGGTTCCTTTTTAGGTGGGATTGTGTTTGGTCTTCTTGGATTTCGTTCTTATGGAATGATAGCAGAACTCATCGTTGCCGTGGTCGGTGCCATTTTATTGATTATCATCGCTGGGATGATCAAACGAAAATAGGCCTCATCGGTTTTTGTTTCAAATCCACCTGTATTTGCAAAATAAGAGGGAGACATAAGTCCCCTCTTCTACTTCTTTTTTTTGCTTAGTCGAGTTCGACTCCTTCGCCTAACTCAAAGTTGGAACTCACACCTTGCACATCGTCATTTGCTTCTAGGTTTTCAATGAGTTTCATGATTTTTTCTGCCATTTCTTTGTCGTTCACTTCGACAGTTGTCATGGGAATGTATTTGATTTCCGACTCTTCCATGTTGAGTCCCTTGGAGGAAAGGGCAGACTGAACCGCTTCATAATCCGTTGGCGTTGTGAGAACCACATACATTCCATCATTGACTTGGATGTCTTCTGCCCCAGCACCCAGTGCTAAATCAAACAGAGCTTCTTCTGAAATTTGGTCAGCTTTGAGAGTGAGTTGGCCTTTTCGCTCAAACAAACGGGAAACAGCGCCAGCATTGGCAAGGGACCCACCAAGTTTGGTTAAAATACTTTTGATTTCGGGAGTTGTACGAGACTTTTTATCGGTAAGCACGTCAACCATGATGGCGACACCACCAGGTGCATAACATTCATAGAGACACTCTTCATATACCATGCCTTCGAGACCTCCCGTACCCTTTTTGATGGCACGTTCGATATTGTCTTTAGGCATATTGGCGGCTTTTGCTTTCGTGACAGCTAAGCGTAATCTTGGGTTCCCTTCTTGGTCACCACCACCTTCTTTCGCTGCCACAGAAATTTCTTTGGCTATCCTAGTAAAGATGGCGCCTCTTTTGGCATCAATGGCTCCCTTTTTTCTCCGAATCGTCGCCCATTTCGAGTGTCCTGACATTGTTGTCTCCCATGGCTAGAATTTTGGATTCAAAAGATTTTTCAACAGATTTAAGTCGCCCTAGTTTCTTGACTCATAGAGAAAATTCCAAAGTACTGTAAAAAAACATCTATAAGGCAACCCATGATCGACTTTTCAATCACCGATGAACAAAAAGCCCTCCGCGAATTAGCCAAAGATTTCGCAAAAAATGAAATGATTCCCAAAGCGGAACACCATGACCACACAGGTGAGTATCCAAAAGAGATTTTGAAAAAAGCATTTGATGTGGGTCTTATGAATATGCACATCCCTGCAGAATATGGTGGAGCAGGACTTGGTGTATTGGATGAACTCATCGCCTCAGAAGAATTATTTTATGGATGTTCTGGGATGGCAACAGCGATCCTTGCAAACAACTTAGCACTCGCTCCTGTATTGTTAGGTGCAGATGACTATGTGATGAAAAAATTCATCCAACCAATGACTGAAAATTTTACACTCGCTGCTTATGCTGTAACAGAACCAGGAGCAGGATCTGATGTTGCAGGAATTCGTACCACTGCAAAACGAGTCGGAGATGAATACATCATCAACGGATCTAAAATGTGGATCACCAATGCAGGACATGCAGATTGGTTTTTTGTTCTAGCAAAAACAGATCCAAACGCTGGGCACAAAGGGATGACAGGCTTCATCGTAGATGCAAAAACTCCTGGAATCATCGTTGGTAAAAAAGAAAAGAATATGGGACAACGTTGTTCCGACACTCGTGGTGTTACTTTCGAGGATGTGAAAGTTCCGAAAGAAAATATGATCGGTAAAGAAGGGGAAGGATTCAAAATTGCAATGGGTGCATTTGACCAAACTCGCCCAGCAGTAGCGATTGGTGCTGTTGGTGTTGCACGTGCAGCTCTTGACCATTCCATTCGTTATGCAAACACTCGTAATGCGTTTGGGAAACCAATTTCCGTAAACCAAGGTGTTAGTTTTATGATCGCAGAAATGGCTCGTGACATTGAAGCAGGTCGTTTGTTATGTTGGCAATCTGCTTGGCTAATTGATAACAAATTTAGAAACACATACCAAGCATCGATTGCAAAAGTTTTTTGTGCAGACATGGCAATGCGTGTCACAACTGATGCGGTTCAAATTTTTGGTGGATACGGATTCAACGAAGAATACCCAGTTGAAAAATTGATGCGTGATGCTAAAATTTTCCAAATCTACGAGGGAACTTCACAAATCCAAAGAGTGATTATTTCGAAATTCCTCAACGATGGAGTTGGGATCGAAACTCCAAACGCTTAAAAGTTGGAATTGGGACCAGTGGAATTTTAAAATTGTTCCACTGTTCCTATCCTATTATGTTTTTACTCATCGATAACTACGACTCCTTCACTTACATATTATTCCAATATTTAACTAAAATCGCACCAACAACTGTAATGCGAAACGATGAAGATTTGCCATTGGATATGTTTCAAAAATTCCAAGCAGTTGTTCTTTCTCCAGGACCTGGTTTACCTAAAACTTCTGGGAAACTCATGTCACATTTTGTTACTTTGTATCCGAAAGTTCCTGTTCTTGGAATTTGTCTCGGTCACCAATCAATTGCGGAAACCTTTGGGGCAAAATTAGAACAAACCAAAGAAATTTACCATGGAAGACCTTCTCCCATCGAACACTCTGGTGAAGGTATTTTTAAAAACATACCTAATCAGTTTTTGGCTAACCGTTACCATTCTTGGGCTGTATCAAAACTGGAATTTCCAAATGAATTGGAAGTGACAGCAGAATCGAAAGATGGTGTGATCATGGGGAT
The DNA here is from genome assembly GCF_002812085.1 of Leptospira levettii. Classification (NCBI taxonomy): domain Bacteria; kingdom Pseudomonadati; phylum Spirochaetota; class Leptospiria; order Leptospirales; family Leptospiraceae; genus Leptospira; species Leptospira levettii. The sequence continues at coordinate 1,056,961 of NZ_NPDM01000001.1, read as the reverse complement.
TCGTCACAGAAAATGGAAAAAGGTCTTCGGGGTTCAGTTCCATCCTGAATCCATCCTCACTGAATATGGGGAAACCGTTCTTCGTAACTTCTATGAGGAAGTTCATTCATGAAATATTTTTTTAGATTATTGAGTTATAGCGTTCATTATAAACAAAGATTTGTTTTGGGACTTGTCTTTGCTCTTTTAACTGCCGTACTCAATGGCATTTCGTTAACTGCACTCATTCCTCTTTTTGATTCACTCGGTAGTGACAAAAACAATCGTTTTCATTTGGATTTAACCTTACCCGAAAAAACCATATTAGTTCAGGAAGTTTTACTTGGTGAGGATAGTTTAGACGGTTTGGAACGAATCAAACGTTTGCTCATATCTGCCAAACTCCAAATCAATGCTTATACAGAAAACATGGAACCCAAGGAAGTAGTTTGGGCAGTTTGTATTGCAGTTTTTCCACTGTATCTTTTGAAATTGGGTACCTATCTATTATCTGTTTATTGTATTGCGACAGCTGGTTATAAAGCGGTTCGAGATATACGCCAAGAGTTATTTCAAAAGGTTCAAAAGTTACCTCTCACTTATTTTTACAAAGAGAAAACGGGGCTTATTATGAGCCGTGTAATCAATGATGCAGAAATTGTAGCTGCAGTCATTTCGAGTAACTTACGTGATGCGGTAATCAATTTCTTTTATGTCTTAACACACTTAATCATTCTTATATATTTGAATTCTGATCTTTTGATTCTCGCTTGTTTGACAGTTCCTGTTGTGATTTTGCCCGTTACTTTGTTCACTAGAAAAATTTCATCATCCACTGCTAGATTCCAAGAGAAAATTGCAGATCTTAATGGGCATATTCAAGAATTTATTTCAGGCATCAAAGTGATTCGCACTTTTCGACAAGAAAAACAAGACCTTAAAAAATTTGATAATATCAATTATAAAGTGTATAGAAGGACATTCAAAGGCCAATTTTACTTACAAATGGCACCTAGCCTTGTTGAACTCACTTCTTCGATTGTGGTTCTAGGATACTTTGCGTTAGGTGCAAAATTTATCTATTCAGGCAAATTCACACAAGGTGAGTTTATGGCATTTCTTTTAACTTTATTGTTTTTAATGAGGCCACTCACTCAACTTTCGCAAATGGTAGGAAAAATCACCCAAGCTAATTCTGCTGGGAAACGAATTTTTGAAATCATTGATCGTGATCCAGAAGTGATCGAACATGGTGATGAAACAGTTCTCGAAAAAATAACTGACGGAATCAAATTCGAAAATATTCATTTTTCATATCCTGGAACCAACCAAGAAGTCCTCAAAGGAATCAACTTGGATATCAAACTTGGCGAAACCTATGCTTTTGTAGGAACAAGTGGTTCTGGTAAATCTACAATGATGGATTTAATCCCACGTTTTTTTGATCCAACAGCAGGACAGATCAAAATTGATGGGATTGATATCAAACAATACTCTCTCAAATCATTACGTAAAAAAATTGGAATTGTAACCCAAGAAATTTTCCTCTTCCACGGAACCATTGCTGAAAACATCGCATATGGAACCGGAGCTGCTACAAGAAAGGAAGTCGTGAGGGCTGCTCGATTAGCGAATGCACATGATTTTATTACTAAAATGGAAAACGGATATGATACCGTGATTGGTGTACGTGGATTGGATTTAAGTGGTGGGCAAAGGCAACGTTTAGTCATTGCTCGGGCATTATTACGAAATGCCGAGATTATGATTTTAGACGAGGCGACTAGTGCTCTTGATGCTGAATCTGAACGTTTGGTGAGCCGAGCCCTCGAAAGACTTTTTCAAAATCGTACAACTTTTATAATTGCACATCGATTATCGACCGTAAGGCGAATCAAAAACATAGTTGTCATCGAAGAAGGTGAGATCAAGGAACAAGGTGATCACGATTCTTTACTCGAACAAAATGGTATTTATAAAAAACTATATGATAGTCAATTTGCGGATGCGGAGATCCAAATATGAAAAAAGTTCTGATTGTTGATGATAATGACCGCTATGCGAACAATCTTAAATTATATTTGGATGGTAAAAAAATAACTTCCGACAGAGCAGTTGATGCAAAACAAGGTTTGGAATTATTTACGAAGTCCAATGATTACGATATGATCATCTCCGATGTTACAATGGAAACTCAAACTTCTGGATTGTGGATGATGCGTAAAATTTACAAATCAGGATACAAAGGAGTGATGGTAATCGCATCCACGGGATTTGACGTCTGGGGAGTGATGCCGTTTTCTTCTTATTTTTTATCTTGGTTTTGTGGATTACATTGGATGATTCCAAAGGTTCCACTCAAACAAGGAACGGTGGAATGGGTTCCCACCATTCTCTCAAAAGATAAAACTACTCCTTTCTAGGAACTTTAATTTCCTCAATTGGATTAAACAAGTTTTTGTGTTTTCCTTTTTTTAACTGAGAATACTTCCCAGAATTTCCATCACTGCGTAATTGTTTCACTTCTATGATGTCGATTTTTGGATAAAACACCCAGCCAGTGACAAAAGCACTCCTTGCTCCAGGTAAAGTAGATTCCATTTTCATTTGGATGTATTTATCTGTGACTATGTCTTCACCAATCCGAACAGCGAATTCTTTTTTAGTTTCTGAGACGATAAGACCAATTTCCTTATTTTTAATATAAGATAATGGAATTGACCTTTCGTTTGGTTCCGATCTTAAATAATCATCTTCTACAAGAATGATCGCATACTTTCCAAAAGCTTTTCTTCGAAGGAGAGCTTCACCAATCCGTTTTGTAAATTTTTCATCAGTTAAAGATTCATTTAATCGAATCAGAGCAAATGTCGCGGAAAGAGAAGGATTTTTGCTAATTTCATCGATCGCCATCAAGGTTAACGTAGGTTCTTCTGTGGCAACTTTTTCTAAGATTCGTAAACTCTCGCGACTGCCATGAATGGCAAGTGCTTCGATTGCGACCTCTTTGATTTCTTGTTCTGGTGATTTTAAAAATTTAGCAAAGATTTCAACATCAGCATCTAATTTATGATAGGCGAGGCCACGTAAAGCGCCGGAAACAATTACCACATATTCAGATGCAATCCCTTGAGTTAAAATTAATTCACGGCCAGCAGGATCTTTGGTTTTTCCAAGTCCTTCAAAACTGACGGCTATAACTTCAGGGTCTTCAGCTTTTGTTCCTGCAATAAAATAGGATAAGGAACGTTTATCTCCAATGTCAGAAAGAGCTTTGTAAGCTGCAGGGCGAACTTGGTAACCATCTTTATCAATCGCAGATTGTAAAGTAACACGACCAGACTTCAATCGGCCTAGGGCAAGGGCAGCCGCAGATCGTACTCTTGGTATGGGATGGGTTGCGAGAATTTTTTCAAGATTTTTCGGCTTACGATAGTATTCCCATCGAAATACCTGAACAAGTCCATTTCGAATTTGTTCTGTATATTCTTTGTCTTTTTTCTCTTCATCAGAAAGGACTTCATCCTCTTCCTTCTTAACCAATTCATTGATCTGTTCCGTCGCCTTCCCAGTAACTTTGGATTTGCGATTCAATCGTTTGATGGAAATTTTATTGGAAGTATCTTCCTTTTTAACAGTTACCTTTTCCGGTTTTTTGGAAGTTTGAGTGTCATTATTAATAAGAATAGGATCTTCTGTTCCCGTTTTCGTTTCAGGTTCAGCAATATCTCTTCCTTGGTTATAATTATTGGAATCTGATCTTAGATTACGGATTGCATTTTGAATCCCAATTGCTTTCGGACTATATTGTTGTAAAGACTCCAATATCACTCCTAATTCTCGAGAAACTCGTCCAATTGTTGGTCCATCAAAATCATTTGGAGTACTATCGATAAGGGATTGGTTTGTTTGGATGAGTTCAGGTAACCTTGTAATCACATTCGGTAAATCTTCTTCCAAATAGGCAGCAGCCTGCATTTCTTTATCAACTGCTTCACCTACAGTTTTTTTGCTATCAGCACGTAAGGCAATATTTTCACCAAACTCTAATAATGCGATAGTTCGATGTGCTTCTTCAATAAAAGAATCATATTTTCGATTATTTGTAACAGGAATGACAACATCTTTTGTCTTATGTGGATCTAAATCACTCCCTTGGTATTCGCGATACTTTGGAGAAACATCTGTTAATTGGAAGGGTTTTGAAGTCGAACAACTGAAGAAAAAGAGTAAGACCACCCACAAACTGCCTTTCCAAATTATGTCTTGACCCTTTTGAAACATATGATAGCCTACTTCCATACTTTGAATATCGGATACGTACTATAAGTAAAATTAGCGGCAACCTCGCTGGTCTTAAGCCAAACCAGCTAAAAAAGTTAAAATCTCTCTCCGAAAGGCGACTTCGGGAGGATTCTATCATCTCAATGGAGCTCGCAAGGCTCGTTGGTGAGATTTCTGTCGAAATCGGAAGGCAAGTTGGCCTTCTCATTGAGAGGACGGGTTATGTCACCCATCTCATTGTGGGCAATGACCACTCCATCGAAATTCCCCATTTAGACCGTTACCGAGTCGCTCATTCCCGTTTACGTGGCCTTCGTTTATTCCATACTCATCTCAAAGAACAGCCGTTAAACCAAGAAGACTTAATGGACCTTGTTCTCAACCGTTTTGATTCCATCACAGCGGCATGTGTAGACAAAGATGGAATTCCCAAATTCTTTTTTTCTGCCTTTATTAACCCAGACCCGGATGCCAAAGAACCTTGGATCCTTTCTCCGAAACAATACCCAGGACAAATTAAGTACGGTTATTCAGACGAAGTAGAAGCACTCGAATCTGAATTCACAAAAAAAACATCCAACCTGAAGGAATCACAAAAAGAAAACCGCGCTTTCCTCGTGGGAGTTTATGACGTCAGAAAAATGAAACGTTCTCCTGAACATTCCATGGCTGAATTAAAAGAACTTTGTCGTACTGCAGGGATTCACGTTGTGGATACGTATATGCAAAAAAGAGATCCCGATCCCAGAACCGTTGTGGGAAAAGGAAAACTCCAAGAGATCATTTTAACTTCGGTTCACAAAGACATAGAACATTTGATTTTTGATTTGGAACTTACACCTTCACAGGCTAAAAAAATATCCGATGCCAGTGATTTAAAAATCATTGATCGAACCCAACTCATCTTAGATATTTTTTCCAAAAATGCAAAGTCCCGCGATGGAAAGTTACAAGTGGAACTTGCCCAACTTAAGTATCTGAAAAATCGACTCTCCGAATTGGATGATAATATGAGTCGCCTAACGGGTGGTATTGGTGGTAGAGGACCTGGGGAAACCAAACTCGAGATTGGAAACAGACGAGTGGAAGAAAAAATCAATCGATTGGAAAATGAACTAAAAGACCTCAAACGAAGAAGAGAACTCAATCGTAAGTCACGTTCCCGCAATGAAATACCAATCGTAGGGATTGTTGGTTACACCAATGCAGGGAAATCAACTCTTCTCAACGCTCTTACGAATTCAACAGTGATTGCAGAAGACAAATTATTTGCCACCTTAGACCCGACCACAAGGCGTATTCGTTTTCCTGAAGAACGAGAAATCATCATATCCGATACAGTAGGATTTATCCATGATCTTCCTCCTGATTTATCCCAAGCCTTTAAAGCTACGCTAGAGGAATTAGGTGATGCAGATTTATTATTACATGTGGTGGATGTGACCAATCCAAATTACTCCGAACAGATGGATGCAGTTGATACGATCCTCAATTCTTTACAATTAAATGAAATTCCTCGAATGGTTGTTTTTAATAAAGCGGATGGATTGGATGAAGAGACCTATGGCAACTTACAGAAAAATGGTTCCTTGTTAGTTTCTGCCATAACGCGAGAAGGGCTTTCTAAACTCCTTGATTTGATTGAATATGAGATTTGGAAAAAGAAGGAACAAAAACAGTTGGAAGTTACATCCAGTTGAGAATGGCTTCTTTTTTTGTATGATAAATTTGCACTTTTTTGGGTAAATCCATCAGTTGGATCACGTTTTCTAAAAAGTGATTTAAGCCCCCAATTCTAATTTTTCCATTTTGTGTTTCTACAGTTTTAATGATGCTGATGAGTGTTGCTACACCAATGCTATTGATATATTCCAATTGACTTAGATCCAAAATAATTTGGTAAATGCCATCTTCAAAAACAGAAGATATACTTCGGTTGATCTCATAAGCATTGGTATTCGTAATTTGACCCACAAAGGATACCACCTGCACGACTTCCCCTTTGATTTGGATGGATTCCGTTTCAATGAGGAGGGAAGGGAAGGTAAACTTTGCCATGGATTTAGAGGTTCTCCAATAACCGTATCGCAACTGTTTTTTGTTTGATGATGTCTTTCATCATATCAATTTCCATTAACGATTTCTGAAATTCACCTTCCGTTGCTGCATGGGTGACAACAATCACTGATACAGGTTCCGAGGAGGATTCCTTCTGTTGGACGGATGCAATTGAAATATTATGACGACCTAAAATTTGGGAAATTTCAGCAAGTACACCTGGTTTGTCCACTGTAGAGAATCGTAAGTAGTATCGAACCAAATTCTCAGGTTCTGGAAATCGTTTCCCTTCAGGGAAAAGGTTGTTTTCTTTTGCGATGTCCTTACTGCCCAAACGAGAAGCATAATAAATGATATCAGAGAGAACAGCACTCGCTGTTGGCATTCCCCCTGCACCTTTACCTGTCATCATTCCAGATTCCGCTTCTTTTGTTTTATAAAAAACTGCATTGGATTCGTTCATGACATTAGCGAGTGGATGGTCGAGTGGTACGAGAGTAGGGTGGACCTTCGTTAAGATTCCCGCCAAACTTCGTTTAGAGATTCCGAGTAGTTTGATTCGATAACCAAGGGAAAGTGCTGCTTGGATGTCCATAGATTGTAATTCAGAAATCCCTTTCACGGATACAGTTTGGAAGGAAACATACTCTCTGAATGCTAGGCTTGCGAGGAGACTGATTTTATGACCAGCATCAATCCCTTCCACATCAAAGGTTGGATCTGCTTCTGCAAATCCAAGTTCTTGTGCTTTTTTGAGAGCTGTGGCATAATCCCAAGACTCTTGTTCCATTTTGGTTAAAATAAAGTTGGTAGTTCCATTGAGAATCCCACAGATCACTTCAAATTCACAGGAAGCAAGTCCATCTCGTAATGTACGAATGATGGGAATGGATCCTGCAACAGCAGCTTCATAACCTAATTCGACACTGGTTTTTTCAGCAATCGGGTAAAGTTCGCGTCCTTTTTCAGATAAGAGGGCTTTGTTTGCGGTAATAACTGTTTTTCCATTTTCGAGGGCAGAACGAACAGCTTGGTATGCTGTGTCAGTACCGCCTATCAATTCAACAATCATATCAATATCCGAACGTTTTGTAACCGAAAGTACGTCATCTGTGACGGGGATGTTCGTTTTACCTTTGAGTTTAGTCGGGTTACGGGTAGCAATGATTGTTAGTTGTAAGTTGATTCCATAATGACGTTGGATTTTTTCTCGGTTTTTGTCCAAGAGTTGGAGTAGACTCGTGCCGACAACTCCGGCACCCAATAGACCAATGCGAACTTCTTTCATCTAGGATCACGATTTCTTAGGAGAAACGGAAACACACTTAAAAAAATTTTAAAAAAAAACAAAATTGAGAAGAAGTTCTTCAGCTTTTTCTGATTTTATGAGATAACTATAATTAGAATTGTCTCGGCAATAAGGATTATCATTATGGCAACGAAAAAATCATCATCTGCCGCTAAGAAGAAGGCTGTTAAAAAAGCGGCCAAGAAAACAAATACGGTTAAGAAACAATCTACAAGAAATGAAAGCGCTTCGCTTTTCGGAAATGACGAATCAGCACAAGCTTCCCTTCAATCTCCTGTTTCCCATTCAGAAAGTTCTCATGGAACGAAAGAATCTGGAAATGGAGTGTATCTATTTTTAGTGTTAGCGGGAATCCTCGCAATCGGATACTTAGGTTATGTAAAATACCTAAAACCAAAGGCACCTACTGCAACAACACAAGCAGAAGCACCAAAAGCACCTGCTGACGCACAAACAAAACCTGTGGCCGATGCACCTGAGAAAAAAGTAGAAGAGGCTCCGAAAGAAGTGGTTTCCTCTGGTTTTCTCGTGGATAAAATTGCTTCTAAAAAATTCACAGAAGCTGCTGCGTATTGTAAATCAGTAGGCGGAGTGGTTCCTTCCAAAGAAGATTTGGTGAAATTTGCTGCAACTGCACCAAATGAGATCAAAACAAGTGAAGATAAATTTTGGACAAAAACTGAAGTGGATAAAAAGTCTGGTTTGGCATTCCGTTTTTCCAATGGAAAAGCGCCAAAAGTAGACAAGGCTACTTCTCTTAAGGTTCTTTGTAAAAACTAATCTCTAACGAGAGTTTGATTGGATCGGGGCAAGGATTTCTCTTCTGATTTTTAAAGCTAAATCAGAAGAAGCGAACATCTGCCCCGAACCATCTGTTAAATAAAAACTATCCTTCGCTCTTCCTGTTTCCATATCGGTTTCAATTGTAGCACTCAAGATGTTGATTTGATTTTGCATCAGAATTCGGGATACATAATACAACAAACCTCTTCCCGCACTACTTTCTAAATACAAACATGTTTGGTTTTTATCTGGAAGATCACTGAAGATAAACTCAGGAGTTTCTTTAAAAAAAGTTGCCACCGCTGGTTCTTGGATCTGTAATTTTTCGAGAATCTCTTCAAATTTTGCATTTTTGGAGAAAACAGAATCCATCATCATTCCTAATTGGAATGCCACTTTTGTTGTATCGCCACCATCTGCTTGCAAAATAAACGAATCGATCGTATATTCATTTCCTTGTTCAATGACTGTGCTAAGTTCACCAGAAATGATGTCCATTTTTAAAGCATAAATGATCGTAGCAATCCTGTGAAAGGTTCCAATTTGTGTGGAGTCAGTTTTTAAGGAAATGAGGATGTTTTCTTTTTCCCGTTTGTATTGAAACTCGATCAATTTTGCATTTCCTTTTCCCACTGATTGTATACATGCACAAGAAATTTCAATCAAAAGGTTTCGGCGAAATCGGCCGATGATGATAAAAGACAGTATGAAAAAATTACTAATGATTCTATTCGTATTGGGGTTTTTCTTCACACCCCTTGTTTCGGAAGAGGAAATGTCGGAAGAATCACCCTTCGCAACGACAAAAAAGAAAGTCCAACTTTGGAAAGGTGAAGTGACCGGAGTTTATAAAAATAGACTTTGGATCAAAGTCCGTATTTATCGAAACCAAAAGATTTCAAAGTATTCAGTATCGGAATTAAAAGCCCTTTTTGCGGAAACAAAAGAATTTCCAGTCTACCAAAAACTCACACAAATCGAACAAGGATTGCTCATTGTAAGAGATACGATTTGGGAAGAAAAAAATATTAGTAAAAACAATCAATTTATCGAAGTCGTGTTAGTTGGTGATTATAAACCTGATCTTAGTTCCAAAATGAAAGAGATCACAACCGATGCTTATATCGCAAGTTATGTGGAAGAAGATTTTTTTACAGAACCAGATGCCTTTTTTAAAGGAAGGTATACCTCACCTCGAAAAACTGTTTTTCATCCAAAAGACCGAAAGGAAATGGTTTTGGTTTCCAGAGGATTGTTCTTATACGGTCAAGGGACAGACCCATCTGCTGATAGTTTTAACCCCTATTTTTTAGAACCAAAGGCTTCTAGTTTGAAAGAGATTCCCTCTTTTTATATTGATAAATATGAAGTCACTAATGCCGAATACGATTTCTTTTTAAAACAAACAAATACCAAATCACCTCCTCACTGGATTTCTGGTAGGTATCCGGAGGGAGAGGGGGATCATCCTGTGGTTCATCTCACCTACCGTGAAGTGGAAAGGTATGCTGCATGGGCAGGAAAACGAATTCCAACTGAATGGGAATGGGAAAAAGCAGCCCGCGGACCAGGGGTTGTAGAATACACAAACCGAGATGAAACCGTGGGTTACCAAATCACTGCCACCAAATATCCATTTGGTGATGAATATGATACTTTGTATTGTAATACGAGAGAATCAAAAATAGGTAAAACACAATCTGTTTACGAACTTTCTACTGAAGGAGCAAGTCCTTATGGGGCACTTGGAATGTGTGGGAATGCGGCTGAGTGGACATCCAGCGATTACCAACTGTACCCAGGTCATCATATTAAAAACTTTTCGTTTGGTAAAATCTACAAAGTTGTAAGAGGTGGATCTTACTCAGATTCTGCTAAAAATGCGACGGCAAGTGCGAGATCCTATGGAGGCATACCTAACCTAAGCGAAGATAGGCGAGCTGGATTTCGATTGGTGATGGATTATCGAGACTAAACTATTTTGGACACGTCTCGTTTTTTTTACCGAGTTTTTTACAGATTTTTCCAAGGACATCTTGTTCTTCAGGAGAAAGCACGGCAAATTCGGTAGTGATTCGTTTTACGTGGTCAGGGAAAATTTGTTCGATTAGTTTTTTTCCTTCACCAGTTAAGTGGACAGAAATAAACCTTCTGTCCTCTACTCCGCGGACTCGTTCTACCAAATTTCGTTTTTCTAAGTTATCGATCACAAGAGTGATGTTACCCGTACTTTTGAGGATTTTATCTCCCAAGTCTTTTTGGCAGAGGGGACCCAAATGGTACAAAGTCTCTAAAACTCCAAATTGGCTTTCTGATATATTCCATTTGGTGAATTCAGATATGAGTCTAGAAGACAAGGACTCGGATGCACGTTTTAACTTGATAAACGCATCGAGTGCTTGTACTTCCTTTTTAGAGCCTTTGAATTTTGTTCCCATTGATTTAATATCAAACTATCAAACCTTAAACCAATTGTCAATCGGTTTCTTGGCTCTTTTGGAAAAGTTCCTTCATTAGCCTAAGAGTGCCAGATAGACCAAGCACCACAGATGAAGCTGCTACACCACCCATGAGGGCGCCCGCCACTCCTGGCGAACAAGCATCTGCACCTGTTAGGTAAAGATTTTTGACAGTTGTCCTTACTCCTAACCATTCTTGGCGAAAGCGTTCTGGTGTACAGGAAAGTCCATAAATGGAACCTTCTTTGTGACCCGTAAAGTATTCAGTAGTAATGGGAGTGGACAACTCCGTGAACTCGATCATGTCCCGAAAACCAGGAAACCTTTCTTCCAAAAACGCCAACATTCCCTCTGTGATGGTAGCTTTTAATTCATTGTAATCCTCGCCTCGTTTTTTCCAAGGTTCCTCCTTCCATTTTGCGAAATTTGTATAATCAGCAAAACTAATCGCTTCGGCTGTATGACCTTCTGCTTCTGGATTTTTTAACGAAGGAAACGACAAATACATCATTGGTGGTTTTCCATGGATTAAATCATTTCGTTTCGCATAACTTTCGTCATGATCTACATTTGGAAAGATCCAATGGTTCTCTCCATGAAATCCGAGTTTTGTCGGAGATTCCTTAAAACCAATATAGAGCGTAATGGATGTGGTACCTTGGGTACTTAAAGATTCTAATGGAGATACAAACGCCTGTGAATATTGTTTCGGCAAAAGTTTTTTATAAGTGGTGTAAGCACCTGCATCAGAAATGATTTCATCAGCAAAAAAACTATGTTCGGTGATGGTTTTACCTTTTTGTACATCCACCTTCACTCCAATCGCTTTGTCTCCGTCCAAAATGATTTCCTTTACAGTGTGGAGGATTTTCATCGCACCACCGTTTTTTTCGACAATGGGTTCAATTGAATCTACAATTTTTGAAGATCCACCAATCGGAAAATAACCTCCGTTAAAGTAATGTGCCACAATCATAGAATGGATGGCAAAAGAAGAATCTTTGGGGGGAAGACCATAATCACCCCACTGAGAACAAAGTAAGGCTCTCAGGTTCTCATCTTGGAAATGAGAGTCCATGTATTCTTTCGTTGTGATGTAAGGAGTTTTGATATGGTCTAAGCCCAGTAACTTTGCTGCTTTTTCAAAAAAAGCTGGCAATGCTTTGAGAGTGAAATGCCTACCAAACCATTGAGTGAACGTTTCAACATCCTTGAAGTATTGGTCGATAGCCTTTTCTTCTTTGGGGAATTTGGATTTAAGATCACTTCGAAATCGTTCTTTTTCCCCATACACGGGAAAACTGAAGCCTGGGTAATCAAAGACCTCAAAAGGTTCTTCCATTTTTTTCCATTGGACTCCACGTTTTGTGACTGAGTCAAAAAGTGTTCTTAACATAGAACCTTCAGCCAAATCACCAATGTAATGGATTCCCACATCCCATTCAAACTTTCCTAAACGTTTGAATGTGTGTGTAAAACCACCTAACTTAAAATGACGTTCGAGAACTAAAACTTTTTTGTTTGCGACCTGTGATAGTATGGAAGCAGCGGTTAACCCGCCGATTCCAGATCCAATGATAATGACATCGTATTTAGTTTCCATGATTAGTATTTTGTCTCAACTGTGTAATCCAAAGTCACTGTTTCACCTGCTTTGAGTGGAACATCAGCATAGGTTTTTGTTGAGGATTCCTTGATGAACTTGTGAGAAGATTTTGTTATGGTCCAGTCTCCCCATAAACTTGCATAAAATCGAATCTCAATCGCTTCTTTTTTTCGATTTCGAATTTCAACGGAATAAGAAGATTTATCCCCTCTAGAAAGTTTGAACACTTCATAAGAAAGACGTTTTCCATTGGCAACGACATCAAATGCTTGGCCAGTTTTGATTTTTACATCTTCGTTTTCAGGTGTATGGTCAATTGTATCTTCACCAAGTAATTGTTGTCTACCTTTGGAATCAGCTTTAAAAACACGAATGGTTCCTTGAGGCAGTGGTCTTCCTAAGTTATTCTTTTTTGCATTTTTGAAAATGTACTTAATCGTGGCATTATTGAAATTTTTTTCATTTCCTTCATACATAGGAAGGTTTTCGAAAACAAAATACTTTTTAATTTCAATTCCTTCCGATTGGAAAAGTTGTACCTGTTTGGTTTGGTTGTATCCTATAGTTGTAGGTTGGTCTAAAGTGTAGAGGTAGTATTCGGAAAGATTTTCTTGGTTAAATTCAGGAGCAGAATCAGCCATTTCATCATATTCTTTCGCCATCGTTTTTTTTACATAACGAGGTTGAGGTGTGTAGGCTGGTCTATTGGAAAGCAAATTTACTTTGCCTGCAACTAACTGAAGTACTGCATTTTTAAATTCAGCACCTGAATTATTATTCAGCGTGACCCAAGAATTAAGTCCGCATTCGTTTTCTTCTTTGTCTAAAACAAGAATATAATCGGCAGACCAACCAAGCCCATTGGTTTGATAGGAAACTTCTACTGATTGTTCTTTCTCGGTTTCATTCTTCAATTTCCAAACTAACGTTGGTTTAGCGAATAAATTTTCTGGAATCGTTGGTACTGTGACACGTCCATTGTAACCTAAAGAGACTTCATTCCCAATTTGGTAGACAGGATTTCCATTATTGGCAATGAGTTTGGCTTTCACGGAGGTAGTTTTTTCTTTTCCATCTTGGTAAAGAGTTACCTCTTTTCCAATGTATTTGTCCATGAGCCGTTCTGGGGAAATTAAATCATATTCATAGTTTTGTTCAAAGACAGTTAATTTTTTTGGGTCTTCCCCTTTCACTCTCACAGTTTGTGGAATGATTTGTGAAGGCACATCTTCGAATCGTAATGTTTTGATACCTTTTGAAAGATTGAGAACTCTTGTTTCTCTTACTAGTCCAATCCCACCATTATAAATGGTAACACTCACTGACTTACGATCTGATTCAGTTGATAAATCAAAAGCACTGTCAGAAGTGATGGTGGTAGTGGTAAATAATAGAAATGTAAGACTTGTGATGGTTACTATTTTGGATTTCATGAACTCTCCCATGAGCATTCTACAGTCTGAAAACTTAAAAAACGAATGCAACTAAAATCGTTAGGGGAAAACTGCACTTTAAGAGGATTCATATGACAAATGTAGTAAAAATCGGGGTAATTGGTGGAACAGGACTCTATTCAATCGATGGAATGGAAATTCTTAAGGAAATTCATCCTGATACACCGTGGGGAAAACCTTCAGATACAATTACAATAGGTCGTTTTAAAGGAAAGGAAATTGCTTTTTTACCAAGACATGGCAAAGGTCATTTTTTAAATCCAAGTGAAGTTCCGGCACGCGCTAATATTGCCGCATTAAAACAGTTAGGTGTCGAAGAAATTATTGCATTTAGTTCTGTAGGAAGTTTGAGACAAGAAATTGCTCCTAGAGATTTTGTGATTCCATCTCAAATCATTGACAGAACAAAAGCAAGGCATGCAACATTTTTTGAAAATGGTATGGTTGCACACGCTCCTTTTGCAGATCCTTTTTCGCCTGGACTTGCAAAAAAAGTAGAAGATGCAGCAAAACAAATTAATCTTCCAATACATACAAACAAAACTTTAATCTGTATGGAAGGACCATTGTTTTCCACTCGGGCAGAATCTCATATGTATCGATCTTGGGGTGCCGACATCATCAACATGACAGTATTACCTGAGGCAAAATTAGCAAGAGAAGCAGAAATCCTTTATCAAATGGTTTGTATGTCTACTGATTATGATTGTTGGAAAGAAGATGAAGCGCATGTAACATTGGAAATGGTTCTAGCGAACTTAAGTGCCAATGCTGACACTGCAAAAAAATTATTATCCACTTTGATCGATCATTTAGGAAAGTCGGATGATACTAGTTTGGTGGGAAGTACAAAGTTTTCTTTAGTGACTGCTCCAGAAAAACGAAATCCAGAGCAGATTAAAAAATTAAAATTTTTATTTCCAAGTTACTTCTAAACTTGTGCAACAGCTTGCTCCAATGTAGGAAAAATTTGGAGCAGGCTTTTTAATTTCGTAAGTTCTAAAACATAACGAACCTTTTCAGACGGTGATACGATGCGAATGTATCCCTTTTGTTTTACGAGTCTTGAGTGGATTCCTAAACAAACGCCTAATCCAGAACTATCAATATAACTGACTTGTTCAAAATTTAAAAAGATATGATTGATTCCTTTTGATATGAGAATCTCTAGATTTTCTTTCATGACTTGGGAATTGTATAAATTTATTTCTCCCGATAACTCAAAATAAACGGCAGATTCCGGGAGTGGGACAAATCTTTGTTGCAGGACTTCCATTTTGAAATCACCACTTTCTACGGTATAATCATCCCAATTATCAATCATTTGGAAATTTCCTTCACTCCATCCGAGATTTGAAACTTGTAGAAGTCTAACGCAAGGTTAAATTTTTGTTGATAACTTTTTTTCATTTCTTCGTTTATTTTGGCAAATCTTTCCTTTTTGTCTAGTACGAGTACGCATCCGCCAAATCCTCCTCCAATCATCCTTGCACCCATGACTCCTAAATCTTTAAGTTGCGATACAATGAAGTCTGTTTCTTCACAAGAGACTTCAAAGTTTTTAGATAAGGAGTCGTGTGCTTCATACAAGGCAGCTCCCACCTTTGAAAATTGGTTCGATTCCAATCCTTGGATTACTTGATTTGTTCTTTCTCTTTCGGAAATTACATGACTTGTTCGTTTGAGTTCATCTGGAGTGAGGTTACAATTTTTTAGTTCCGAATCTGTTAAGGTAACATCATACAATTGTTTAAAATTTGGGAACTTTGAATGAATTTTTTGCAAAGCCGATTCACATTCTAACCGTCTCCGATTGTATGCACTGTCTTTTAAGTTATGTTTTACATTGGAATTGATGAGATAAAATTCATGATCGCCTAATTCAAAATGATGATAAGAATAATTTAGAGTATCAGTGTTTAATGAAATACAATCATTTTGTTTTCCAACTGCGATGATGAATTGGTCCATAATCCCACACTTGGTACCAACAAAATTATTTTCGGCTTTTTGCCCGATGACTGCTATTTTTTCTCTTTTGATACCCAGTCCAAAACATTCTGAGATGGCAAAACCTGTTACCACTTCTAAAGCAGCGGAAGATGAAAGGCCAGAACCTTGGGGAATATTTCCATCCACTAATAAATCAAAACCTGGAATGGAATGTCCCTCGGCTTCCAACTCAACAATCACTCCTGTAATATAATCAGTCCAAGGTGCATTTTGATTAGATAAAAAAGGTTTTTTGATGGAGATGGTTTCGTTAAATGTTATAGAATGAAATCGATAGAGATTAGATTGATTTGGCCGTAAAAATACTTGGACTGAAAAATTGATCGCTGCTGGTAGAACGATTCCACCTAAATAATCTACATGTTCACCAATGATATTGATCCTTGCGGGCGCTTCAAACAAACGCGGATTTGTATTTGTTTTTCCAAATATACGTTCAAATTGATTCAAATTTTCTTTACTTCTCAATGAATCCACTTCATCTTCCTTTCGATGCTATACTTTATTTTAGGACTGGTGCCATGTCGAATCTAAAAATTTCTGATCGTTTTGTGAAACCCTTCCTCCCGCAAAATCATCTGGAAACAGAATTAGAAAGGGCAGAAACAGCTCGTCAGACCCTTTTAAATCGAACTGGATTAGGGAAAGAATTCTTAGGATGGGTAACTTTGCCTAGCCAAATGAATTCAGAAGACTTACAGACAATTCGAAAAGCTGCTGAAACCATCCAATCTCATTCGCAATACTTAGTCGTTGTAGGTATTGGTGGTAGTTATTTGGGTGCAAGAGCGGTCATCGAAGCACTCACTCCTGAGTTTAGTCATCCTGAAACACAAAAGAAAACGGTCAAAATTTTATACGCCGGGCATCATTTAGATGCAGATTACCATTTCCGTCTCCTTGCATTTTTAGAGAATAAAGAGTTTTCCGTAAACGTGATTTCTAAATCTGGAACAACAACTGAACCAGCTATCGCCTTCCGTTTGTTACTTTCTTTGTTAGAGAGAAAATATGGAAAAGAAAACATTAAAAATCGAGTGTTTGCAACTACCGACAAATCTAAGGGTGCTCTCAAACACTTAGCTGATGAATATGGATTTCCGACATTTATCATACCTGATGATGTAGGAGGTAGGTATTCTGTTTTTACACCTGTTGGATTACTTCCAATTGCAGCTGCTGGATTTAGCATCAACAAACTAATTGATGGTGCCAAACAAATGCAATCGAATCTAAAATCTACAACTTCTAAAGAAGGTAACTTAGCTAGCTTATATGCTGCGATGCGAAATGGATTATATGGTTTAGGAAAAACAACAGAGATTTTTGTATCTTATCAACCAACATTGAATTATTTGGCGGAATGGTGGAAACAGTTGTTTGGCGAAAGCGAAGGAAAAAATGCAAAAGGTATTTTTCCAGCTTCCGTCCAATTCACAACTGATTTGCATTCTATGGGACAATACATTCAAGATGGTGAAAGAAAATTAATGGAAACTGTCATAAAGATTGAAACTCCAAAACAAGATGTTTATCTCACCGAAAAAACAGATGATAATGATGGTTTAAATTATTTAGCTGGGAAAAAACTTTCTGAAGTGAATCAAAGTGCAATCTTAGGAACTCTGATTGCACATAAAGATGGAGGAGTGCCTTGTATTGAAATCATTTTACCCACTATTAACGAAGAAGTTTTGGGTGAACTTATGTATTTTTATGAATTTGCATGTGCTATTTCTGGTTATATGTTAGGTGTAAATCCATTCGATCAACCTGGTGTTGAAGATTATAAAAACAATATGTTTGCTCTACTCGGAAAAAAGGGGTATGAAAAACGAAAAGAAGAAATTCTAAGTCATATTGGACCGACTTAAGAATGATTTTATCTTAGTTAAGTTGGAACCGAATACATCTTTGTTTAGATACGATTCCCATAATTCCTTCGTTCCCAAATCTAAAACTTCACCGGGGAATATTTCTCCGGTGATCTCACCTTTAATTGCACATTCTCGGAATGTATCGGACAAATCATAAAAATGATTTTTTTCCAAGTTGGATAAACAGGAAGGATCAATCACAGAAAGTCCTATATAATAGAACTCACCTTTGCCAAATTCCAAGGTACCATCTTTTCTAATTGAAATTTTTGTATAATTTTCGCCCTCTGGAATCGGTAATAAATATAAATGAATTTTAATTCCTTTCGCCAAACTATGTTTTGGTGTAAATTCTGAATTGGGGAAAAATAAAGTATCAGGATTAATGAGTAAAATTGGTTCTGAATCCGGATTTTCTGGTAATGCAGTACGAATTCCTCCAGCAGTTCCTAAGATTTTATCTTTCTCAATAGAAACCTCTATTGGAAAACCTGTGAAGTTTTTTACATGATTGAGAATTTGTTCTCCTAAGTAGTGTGCATTGATCCAGACTTTTTGGATTTTCCAAATATGTAATAAGTAGAGTGCATAATCAAGTAAAGTGATCGATTGGATTTGTAAAAGTGGTTTCGGAGTGTTTTGAGTGAGGGAACCCATTCGTTTGCCAAAACCAGCTGCAAGTACAAACGCATTCATAATTTCTTAAAATCCTTATGTAAAATCAACTCCTCTCTTAAACTCCTCACAAAAATAAAAAGTGAATCCGGAAACATTCCTAACTGGATGATTTCTTCCAATTGGTTTAAACAGGAAACGATCGATGGTTTGAATTTGTCCTTTTTGTGATCGGTTACCATTCGAAAATATGTACCAAGTGCTTTAAATGATCTTTGTAGAGCTTGCAGATAAAATGTATCTTTGAATTTTTTTGATTGGTCTATATTTCTTTCTTCAAAGTATTTGAGCATCTTCATCCTAAATTCTCTTGGAAGTGGATAATAAGCATCATACAAAATTGATGCTAAATCATACTGTGGTACACCCATTCGTGCGTCTTGGTAATCAATCAGTACATAGTCTGAATTCGGTGATCTTAAAAGATTTCGACAATGAAAATCTCGGTGCGTAAAAACATTGATGGGGTATTGATTTAAATACCCAACTGTCTCTTCAATAAAAGCCAGAGCTTCATTTGAGAATGAAGTTTTGATTTTATAAATTTCTTTAAAAGCATTAAACTTTTCAATTGTTAGATTAGTTTCAAAACTAAGTTTCTCAGTATCGAACTTTCTGGTTTTTACGAATCCAGGTGGATCGAGTGATTGTAATTTTAAAATTAATTCAATTAGATTCGTAAAGTGATTTTGGTATTCAGTTAAATGATAGGAACTATAGTCCAATTTTCCTTCGAAAGACATACAAATAATGCCTAAGTTTTTATTCGATTCAAAGATTTTTGGAACATGAATGCCATTCTCAGACAAAAATTGACTTAAAACAATAAAGTCTTCGTTTACTGTTTCATCAATACAGACAACTTCTTCCTTATCCTTAGATGTCGAAATATGAAAGTATCGCCGGCTGGATGCTTCTTCTTGTAAAGGAGTGATGTTACAATTTTTTCCATAACGAGAATGGATAAAATCTAAATGAGTTTCATTGATTCCAGTATGCACGTTACGAACTAGGATTCGGAAACCTCAGGAAAAATAAAATGAAATTTGGAACCTTTCCCTGGTGTAGAGTCAATTTGTAATTCGATTTCAAAATTCTCTACAATTTGTTTTACCACAAACATTCCTAACCCAGTACCTTTACCCAACTCTTTTGTGGTAAAATAAGGTTCATAAATTTTATCCAACGTTTCCTGGGACATGCCTTCACCATCGTCTGTAACAATTAGATGGCCTCTTTTGCTTTGGATATACGCTTTGATTTCGATTGTACCTATGTTGTTTGTTGCATCAGCCGCATTTAATAAAATATTTGATAGTAATAATGCAAATTGATCAGAATTCATACGAATTGGTATTCGTTCCGTAGAATCTTCGCGTTTGATTTGACAATATTTGAGTTTTGCAGTTTCTTTAAACACTTGTAAGACTGACGATATTTCTGAGTTTAAATTTAAGACTTCAGTTTTTTCTGTATTCGATTTTACTGATTTTCCCAATTGCAAAAGATTCGAAGTTAATGCTCTTAATTTTTCTGTTTGGTTAAGAGTCACTTTAAGTGCACGATCTTTTAACATTAGGTCTGCATTTTCACGTGAAGCCATTTCGACAAATCCTTGGATGGCTGTTAATGAATTATTGATTTCGTGGCCAATACTTGCAGCAACTACAGATAAAAATGCTCTTCTTTCAGAGTGAATTAATTGTTCCACCATCAATTTTTTTTGTGTTACATCTCGGATAACACCAGTATAAAATGAGTCACCATCTAAACTATAAGAACAAATTGCAATATCAGCAAGAAAGGTGGAAGAATCTGATCGTTGTAGTGTTACGTCAGAGAGTTGCAAAGTTGATTTATTTGGTTCTTGGCTTAGTACATTGGAAACTTGACTCATATACTTTTGCATTTTATTTTCAGTAAATAAAATACGTACATTTTGTCCGATTAAATCTAGTGGAGAATTAAATCGAAACATATCAAAACTTGATTTGTTTGCTGATACAATGATTAGTTTGTGATTGATAGTAATAACTGCATCCGATGTTGCATTCAAAATAGCCGCATTTTGACGGTTAAGATCTAAATTCTGTGTCCGAAGTGCTTTTTCTAATTTTTCGGACAACATCAATTTTTCTAAATCTGAATCCTTTTGGTTTTTTACCTCTAATGCTCGTTTTACGACTGAAAGTAACTGGGTTCTATCAACCGGCTTTGATATATATTCATAAGCATGATAACGAATGGCAGCTTCTGCTGATGATAAATTTGGATTTCCAGTGATTAATATGACAGGTAAATTTATGTTTTTTTCAGCTATAAATTTTGTGAAATCAATACCAGACATTCCTGACATCAAAATATCTGAAATCACTAATGAAAATAATTCTCCTGATTCGATTCGTTTTACTGCATCAGATGCAGATTCAGAAAGTTCAATTTGATACCCCTCACGTGATAAAACACGTTTTAATGCGATACGAATGTCTTCTTCATCATCGATAATTAATATTTTATCCATTTTCATCCGCATGAGCAGGCAAAAAGATTTCGACCTTTGTTCCTACACCATTCTTTGTTTTGATATAAATCTCACCACCGTGTTCGGCGATGATTTTTTTGGAAATTGATAAACCCAATCCTGTTCCTTGTTTGTTTCGCCTTGTTGTGAACAAGGGTAAAAAAACTTTTTCCAATGTATCGTCATCGATTCCTGGTCCGTTGTCTTCCACAGAAAATACGACCCAGTCTTTCTTTTGACTCCTAAGAAAATCAATTCCCAACTCAATTCGAGGATTCTCTCTGGGAATTTCCATTTCTGACAAAGCATTAATTGAGTTTACCACACAATTGATCAACACTTGTTCGATTTCCTGCCAACGTACAAAAATTCCAGGTAAATTGGGGCCAGCATGCCTTGTGAATTGTATATTCTTTTTACGACAACTCACCTCGACAAGTTCACTTGTTCTGACTAGTATGTAATAAGGAGAAACAAAATCACGATTTGGGCTTTCCATTCGGCCCAAATCAAGTAAAGCCTTTACCAAGTCACGGATTCTTAAATTTGCTGCTTCAATTTTCTGAAGGATATTTTTTCTTTCATTTGGATCCGTTTCATCGACGGTAATTAAATCTTCAAGATAGAGTAATGCACTTTGGAGGGGATTATTAATTTCATGCGCAAGTCCTGCCGCAATCTCCCCAATACTTGCAAATTTCATTGATTCAATTAATTGTCTATCTAATCGTTTTGCCTCGGTGATATCAGAAAATACTAACATTACCTTTTTATCATTAGGATTCAGTTTTCTAACAGGAATAAACTTTATTTCGAACGTTCGATCCTCACCTAATAACGAATAATCAAATTCGGCTCTTTGTGTAGTTTGTGAAGTTATCGATAAATTTAAAACTTCAATCAGTCTATTCTTTTCACTTACATCGAAATATTGAAAAATATTCTCTCCTACTTCAAATGCCAATAGTTGAAATAATAAAAACTTAAAAATAGGAGCTACTTCAATGATAATTGCTTCTTGGTTAACGATTACAAATCCATTGTTGATAGTTGCAAAAAAGGTTTTTAATTTCTCTTCTCCGTACCTGATTGTATTTTCTGCATTTTGTAAGGTAGATAAATCTAATAAAAGTATAGTAATATTATTGATACCATTTGAGTAATTTGGTGTAACAAAACTTTGCAATTGAAACTTTTGTTTTTCACCTAGTCCTGAATGAATATCTATATCATGTTTTATATTTGATTTTAATAAATCAGATTTAATGGGTTTAGGTAAAGTGAGTAGATCGAAGATTGATTTTTTTTGGATCTGTTCCAAGGTAATGGAAAAAAAATCTAAAAATCGTGTATTGGCAAACTGTACTTTTCCGAATGAATCAGTGATTAAGAATGGAATTTCTAATCCCTCATTTTGTGGCAGGTGAACAGTCTCTGTTATTTGTTTCCATTGTATGTAGAGAATATAAATTTCATCGAAACCATTCAAAACATCATCAGTCGATGAAAACTGAACAGATACTGTCAAAGTTTCTAAATTTACTTTTTTACACTGGATTTGGTAATTTTCTTTCTGATTAGGTCTTTGTTTCAATAAACTAGATACTTTGTTTGAATCTTCAAAGATTAAATCCATCGGGCATGGAAGGGTAAAATTCAAACCCAAAAGATTTTTAATTTGATCATGACAATACAATACATTTTGGGATTTAAGATCGACGAAAAGATAGGGAATCGAGGAATGGGAAAGTAACTCCGATAACTTGTGAATTTTTGTTTCTAACATTATGTTTAAAATTTTTTACCGAAGCCTATATCGAAATTATCAGTCCCAGAGACGTAAATCAATGAAAAATATGGGTGGAATTCCCTCTTATGTCAACTTGGGAGGCCACAAAATTTTTTATTGGAAGTTTGGGAAAGGAAACCAAAAACCTATCGTTTTTTTTCATGGATTACTAGATGAAAGTTTTGGATTCCGAAGAGTCGTAAAAGAATTGTTAAATGATGGATACCCATTGTATGTTTTTGATTTACCTGGCTATGGAAAAAGTAAACTTCCACTCGTAAAATACCTCTATCAAATCGATGTATGGGCAGATTTACTTCTTGAGTGTTTAGAAAAACTCAATTTGAGTCAAATTTGTTTAGTTGGACACTCGATGGGTGGACTTATTTCTCAACACTTAGTCCTTCATGACAGAAATCACCTTGTAGATAAATTGATTTTACTCGCACCAGGTGGAATTGCCCATCCGGAGCGCGAAAAAATGCGAAAGATTCTATTTCCAAAAACGGAAAGACAAGTGGTATCGTTGTTACGTTATTTATACGGCGAAGAGTTTCCTGAACCAGGTTATTTATTTCGTCATACACTTGTTACGATTTGGAATGATAAACCAAATGAATATTTACAAGAAAATACTCTTAGAAGAGAAGATGAGATTTTTTTCGGTTCTAAAATGAAGGAAATTAAAATTCCAACTTTGATATTGGCAGGTGCTGAAGATGAAATCACACCACCTTTTATGATGAAACAAATGAAATCATTTATCAAAAAAAGTAAATTGGTCTGGATTCCAAAAATAAGACATGCCATTCATTTAGAAAAACCTGATGTTGTAGCAAAGAATATTAGAGAATTCTATAATTCTTAATTACTCTCCATCATCCCCAATCGCATCGACTGGACACATTGCCATGGCTGCCTTTGCCTGTTTTTCCTCAGTTGGAGTAGATGGTTGTTTTTTAAAGAAAATGTGCGTTTCGTCCGCATTGTATTCTAAAAGGTTTGGAGCTTCTTTGACACAATCATTGCAGGGAACACAAGTCTGGTCGACATAGTATTTTCCTGGTACATTCTCGGGTTGTTTGATACTTTTATCTGCCATACAGTATTTTTACTTTTTAACAGACCCCCCCCTATAAAATAAAGCATATATGACGAAAAAGAACATCCTCATCGTCGAGGATGAACCATTCCTCGGACTCAATATCAAACAGAAAATCGAATCATTTGGTTTTCATGTGATTGCTGTTGTACCTTCTGGGGATGAGGCCTTTCAAATTGTCTCAGAAAAGGTGCCAGACCTAATCCTTATGGACATCAATTTAGAAGGATCACTCGATGGTATCGAAACGGCCGAATCTTTACGTGACCAATTCTCAGTTCCTGTATTGTTTTTGACCGGATTTTTGGACGAGACTTCAAAACAACGAATCAATCAAAATCCGTCTTATGCCTATCTCATGAAACCATTTTCAACGGACCAATTAAAGGAAGCCGTTACTGGTTTTATGGTTTAGTTCTCAATTTTCCTTTCCCAACGTATTAAAAATTCTCGATTCCCGTCGGCCCCCTGGATGGGAGATTCCATAAGACCAACAAATCTAATTTTTGGATCAGCTTGTTTGATTTTGTGCCAAACATTTCTGATCGCATAACCAATCAATTGCGAATCAATCAAAACACCTTTCTCTAATTTAGAGGGATGTACTTCAAACTGAGGTTTAAAAAGTGTAATTCCTTTCCAGTGAGTCTCTGGGTATTTCACAAACAATGAATGCAAAAATGAAAATACAGGTACCAATGAAATAAAACTAAGATCCATTGTGATCCATGTTTCATTTGTGAGAGGTTCTAAAGGTAATAGTGGTAATTCTTTTAAGTGGGTACGGTCGAACACAGTTACTCTTGGATCATTCGCAATCTTTTGAGCCAATTGGCCATATCCGACATCAACTGCAAATAGTTTGGAAGCACCTTTTTCCAGTAACACTTGGCAAAATCCACCTGTGGAGGCTCCCAAATCAAGACATGTATTTCCATTGATTCGAATGTCTTTCCAATGTTCAAATGCACCTAACAATTTATAGGCACCTCTCGAAACATAGGATTTGATCTTTTCTT
This sequence comes from Leptospira levettii, assembly GCF_002812085.1. Lineage (NCBI taxonomy): Bacteria > Pseudomonadati > Spirochaetota > Leptospiria > Leptospirales > Leptospiraceae > Leptospira > Leptospira levettii. The sequence continues at coordinate 1,032,033 of NZ_NPDM01000001.1, read as the reverse complement.
TGGTTCTCACCTTGTCTTTCAATGAAATGAGAGTCCCCACTTTTGAAATGACAGTATCATTTACGAGAACAGAACCAGATAGAATTAAAGATTGGGCTAATTTTAAATCGGTAACAAACCCTTCCCTTACGAGAAATGTATCGAGTCTAATTTTTTCTTTCTGCAATGTATTTAGGTAATCCTAAAAAGAATTCATGATTCATAGAAGAAAGTTCAGAGGCAAGTGAGATGGCTTTTTTTACAGACTCGGATCTGAGAGATTTTGTTTTTTCCATTCCATACAGACTTGGATACGTCAATTTCCCTGCTTTTGCATCCTTACCTGGGGTTTTGCCAAGTTCTTCTAAATTTCCTTCTACATCGAGGATATCATCTGTGATTTGGAATAAAAGTCCAATTTCTTTCGCATAACTTGAAATTACGGATTCTCTTTCTTTCCAATCAGGTCGTAATCGATTCCCTAATAAAAAGGATGATTCGATTAGTGCTCCTGTTTTTTTTTCATGGATAGAGTGAAGTTTTGATTCTCGGTCGGTGTTACTTGGATTTTTTTCTTCTTCGATGTCTTCCATCTGTCCTTGGATCATCCCCTTCATACCGGCACCATTGTGAAGGATTTGAATGGAATCACGGATGAGAAATGGATCTTCGGTATTCATCATAGACAATAGATAAAAACTAAGGGAGTTGAGAGTATCACCGGCTAAGATGGCTGTTGCCTCATCAAATTGTTTGTGGCAAGTTGGTTTCCCGCGGCGGGTGTCATCATCATCCATTGCAGGTAAGTCGTCGTGGATGAGAGAATAGGTATGAATGCATTCAACTGCGAGCGAAGCAAGTAAAACAGAATGGTCTTTAGTTTGGATGTTTTGAGATAATTTGTTAGGTTCAAAAAAAGAATTTAAAACAAAAATTGGTCTCACTCTTTTTCCACCAGCCCTTAGGCTATACAAACAAGCTTCTGTTATGCGAGTTTTTGGTGAAAATAAAGAAGGGGTATAGGATTCAAAAAATGAATCAAAAATTTGTTTTGAGTATTGTAAGATTTCGGTGAAGGTAATTGGCACGATGGACTGGAACCGGTTCCGAATTAGAACCGATCCTTGTATTGATAAACAACTTAGTTAAGTTCGTAACCTTTGAAGAAAAACGCAATTTCTTGTAATGCGTTTGCTACAGAGTCAGAACCATGAACTGCGTTAGCTTCTTTGCTTTCAGCAAAAAGTGCGCGGATTGTTCCTGCTTTTGCTTCTTTAGGGTCAGTCGCACCGATTACGTCTCTCCAGTGAGCCACAGCATTGTCACGCTCAAGGGCACATGCCACGATAGGACCAGATGCCATGTAAGTGCAAAGGTCATTGTAAAAAGGACGAGCTGCATGAACTGCGTAAAATTGTTTTGCGTCTTCAAGGCTGAGTTTTAGGAATTTCATTCCTAGGATTTTAAATCCTTCTTTCTCGATTCTTTGAAGGATGTCACCGATGTGTTTGTTTTTCACTGCATCGGGTTTAAGCATGATAAAAGTTCTTTCCATATCTCCAGTTGCTTGGAGAAACCGAAAAAAGCAATCGAATCTTTAGGTGGTTAAAAAACGTACCAAAAGAAAAGAAGTAGGGAGGAGGTCCATTTTTTCAAAACCTAACTCTTCCCAAACATTCAAATCGATGAGGATCAGTGAATAGCCTGTGATTTGGTTGATCGCAATTGGATAAGGGTTCAAATCTGTTTCCGGTTGGATCAGATTATCCACTTTGATTTTGTTTGATTTCATCCCTTTTAAGGAAGTGAGTTTTTGAGCAAAACCTAAGATGGGGTCTTTGTCCCCTTTGTAAAGGATGGCCACACGTTCAATGGTTTCTAGGCCATTGTCTATGAGAACCCCAACTGTTGCGGGGCAGTAGTTCAGAATGCCTTTGATTTTTCCACCCGTATAACTACGCGAGAACAATGGTTTTGCCGCTCCGATAAGAAGGATGTCCGAGTGTTTGATTTTGGCAAAGTTTACGATTTCATATGTGACATTATCAGTAATTCGATATTCGGTTTGGACTTGGATGCCTAAACTAGAACCTGTTTGGCGAATCGCTTCAAAACTGGCATCTCGATACTTCCTGATTTCTTCATTCGAAAGGGAGTCGTTAGGTGAAATGTGCAAAGCGATGAGTTCTAAATTTCTCTTTTGGTTTCCCGATAATGAGAAGGCAAATCGAACTAAACTTTTTCCCATTTTTTCTTGGGCAAAAGCAACAAGGACTCTGAGTTTACTATCTGATGGTTTCTCTGGAGAGGATGTGTTTGCAGTCCTTGCGAAAAACTTTTGGATTCCGTCAAGCAGTGGTCCCGTGGAAAGAGTTGTGACAAGTGCCATTAGAACAAACACAGCAAATATTTCAGGGCTGAGGATTCCTAAATCATAACCAATGTTCAGGACAACCAGTTCCATAAGGCCACGTGTGTTCATAAGAGCACCAATGGATAAAGAGTCTTCCCAATTGGATCCTGCTACTCTAGCAGCAAAGGCACTTCCTAAAAACTTACCCACTACAGCAACAAGTAGAACAAGTCCAAACACAAGCCATAGGTGAGACCCATTCAAAAGAGTGACTTCAGTACGAAGACCTGTGATCACAAAGAAAATAGGGAGGAATAAAATAACGGCAATATCTTCTATTTTTTCAGCGATGAGTTTTTTTAAGTTTCCTTCTGCAGGCATGATGACACCCGCAAGGAAAGCACCAAAAAGAGCATGGATCCCAATCACTTCTGTCGTGAGAGAGGATAAAAATAAAATCATTAATATGAGAGCAACTGCAGTTCTTGTTAGGTTTTCGCGTGAAATATAAATGGAACCCAATCGTTTGAGAAATGGTGCCACTAAATAAATCATGGTTAAGATATAAGCAAAAGACAATCCTATCGTAAATAAGGCAGTGTTTAAGTTTCCTGCTTTGGAGATTGTCACAATGATCGCAAGTAATATCCAAGCGGTAATATCATCGGCTGCTGCACAAGTTAACACCATGGCACCGAGTGGTGTACGTGTGAGATTTCGTTCCTGTAAGATTCGTGCAAGGACAGGGAAAGCAGTGATACTCATTGCGATCCCCATAAAGAGTGAAAAGGATAAAAATCCTACGTTTTTGGGAGCATAATCCGTATAAAAATAATAAGCTAAAATCATCCCCAAAAAGAAGGGAAAAATAATACTCGCATGACTGATGATAATCGCCGAGTGGGCTTTGTTTTTAAGAACAGAAAGGTCTAGTTCCATTCCTATGATGAACATAAACAAAACGAGGCCAATTTGGCTTAAGGTGCCGAGTGTTGGTAGGCTTGCAGGTGGGAATAAAAATCCCATCGTTTCAGGGAAATAATAACCAAGTAGGGATGGACCAAGTAAAATCCCAGCTACGATTTCACCCATGACAGATGGTTGTTTCAGTTTTCTCGTGAATAGGTAACCAACAAAACGAGCACTTCCACAAACCACAATGATTTGAATGAAGAGTAAGGCTAATGGATGGTGGAAACGATTGAAGAAATTTTCAGTGTCTAAATGTTCACTCGCAGTGACAGTAAGATTTTTTGCAGTTTCTAAAACACTCCCAGCTTGGAGTAAATAATATCCTAAGGATCCGAACAGAAGTAAAGTGAAACCGTAAAAAACAGAAGAACGAGTTTTCATAGACCCTCAAGGTTCCGATCAAACGGAGAATTTTTTCACAAGTGCTTCGCCAACAACATCAGGAACTTGGTTCGATACTGCTCTGCCGTGTCTTGCTACTTCTTTGACGATTGTAGACGACACAAAAGAGTACTCATTGTCAGCCATTAGGAAATAAGTTTCAATTTCTGGGGCTAATTTTTTATTCATGAGTGAAATTGCATATTCATAATCAAAATCTGTGACAGCTCGAAGGCCACGTAGGATGACCCTAGAATTTTTTTCCTTACAATAATCTACAGTGAGTCCTTCAAAGGAATCAATTTTGATTTTGTCCCAACCATGGAAAACCTTTCCAATCATCTCTACTCGTTCTTCTGGTGAGAATAAAGATGTTTTTTTAGAATTGATGGCAACAGCGATGATGATCTCTTCAAAAAGAGGATGAGCACGCCGTATAATGTCTAAATGTCCATTGGTAAATGGATCAAACGAACCGGGGTATACGGCGATATTTTTCATCTTAGTGGTTCACCCTTGCCCATTCTTTCATTGGTAAGCCATACAAATTGATGAATCCTTCTGCATCATATTGGTTGTAGAGTTCTTCCTTTTCAAACGTAGAAAGGCCAGCGTTGTACAAGGATTTGTTGGATTTTCTTCCGACAACTGTACAATTTCCTTTGTACAATTTGATTCGAACAGTTCCATTCACATACTTTTGTGTATAATCCATATAGGCACGGAGAGCATTCATCTGGTTAGAATACCATTGACCATTGTAAATGTATCTAGCAAATTCTTGGGAAAGTTCGTCTTTTTTATGTTGTGTGTCTCGGTCTAGTGTGATGGATTCTAAATCACGGTGAGCAATGTGGAGGATGGTACCACCTGGTGTTTCATATACTCCTCGAGATTTGATTCCAACGAGTCTGTTTTCGACAATGTCCACACGACCCACTCCATTTTTTCCACCTAATTCGTTTAAGGTTTCCATCACTTCGAGAGGATTCATTTTTTTTCCATCGATCGCAACACAATCTCCATTTTCAAAATCCAATTCCAAATACGTTGGTTTGTCCGGAGCTTTTTCTGGCGAAACAGTCAGGATAAACATATCTTCTTTTGGTTCATTGAATGGATCTTCTAAAATCCCACCTTCAAAGGAAAGGTGCATAAGATTTCTATCCATACTGTATGGTTTAGCGGCTGTTACAGGAACAGGAATCCCTTTTTTCTTTGCATATTCAATCAGGTCTGCTCGGCCACCAAAATTCCATGTTCTCCAAGGAGCAATGATTTGTAAGTTAGGCGAAAGAGCTTTGAATGTAAGTTCAAAACGTACTTGGTCATTCCCTTTTCCAGTTGCACCGTGTGAAAAAGCATCAGCTCCTTCTTTTTTAGCAACTTCTGCCATTGCATTTGCGATGAGAGGACGTGCGAGAGAAGTTCCAAGTAAGTATCGCATTTCATAAATGGCATTCCCACGAATGGCTGGGAAAATAAAGTCACGTGCAAATTCCAATCTTAAGTCTTGGATGTATACCTTGGATGCTCCGGTGTTTTTACCTTTTTCTTCAAGGCCAGTGAGTTCTTCCTTTTGGCCAACATCGGCACAAAAGGCGATGACTTCACAACCATAGGTATCTTTCAACCAAGCAAGGATGACTGAGGTGTCGAGTCCACCTGAGTAAGCGAGAACGATTTTTTTGGGAGCAGGTTTCTCTTTCATAGAATAAGGTCAAAATAAAAGAAAAAACCAAGAACACAATTAAATATTGTCTGAATCGAAATACTAGTGTAGATTTGGTGGATGCGTTTTTTTGTCTCTTTGACTCTTTTTCTGTCCATTGGATTTTCCAACATCCAATGTAAAAAACAGCAAGTGGAACCGAGTGTTCTTTCCGATGCCCTTCCCAAACCAAAAATTTTCATGCAAATAGAAGGCAAAGGCAAACGTGGAACTGTCATTGGTTTGGAACCTTACTTAAACAAATACAGTTATGCTACGGAAGAGAGTTTTTATTCGAGTTTGAAGGAATACTTTCAAAAAGCAAAAGAAAACGAAACCATCTATGTGGACAGATCTATTTTCGTATTACCAGAATACCTCGGTACTTGGCTCGTTGTCACAGCAGAAGACAAATCCATTTTTGGTAAGGTTACCATTGCTGATGCGATGGAAGAGTTAGTGAAACAAAATCTTGGTTCCTTCTTATGGCATTATCTCTTTAGCAATTCTTTTTCGAATGACCACTTAAAGGAAACTCTCTTTCGGATGAAAGCATGGCAAATGGCCGATCGTTACCAAAGGATTTTTTCACGTTTGGCATTGGAATACCGAGTGGGGATTGTTGCAGGTTCCATTGTATTACCTCATCCTAAAGTAGTAGAAGGAAAAATCACTCCTACCGATGGTCCTTTGGAGAATGTGAGTTTTTATTTTCACCCTGACGGAAGAGTGGATGAACAAATTGTGCGTAAACTCTTTCCCATCGAAGAAGAAAAACAATTTTTAGCCGAAGGAACATTGGATCAAAATCCAACATACCGAACTCCTATTGGAAAATTATATACGATGATTTGTGCTGATTCTTGGTTTCCCGAAGTGTATAAAGAATTAGAAAACTCAGAAGCAGATATTTTAGTAGTTCCTTCGTTTGTTGCTCCAAGGGATGCATGGCAGACAAAATGGAATGGATACAATGGTTATGCGAATCCAAAAGATGTAATAACAAAAGATATAGGTTCCATCACAGAAAAAACTGCATGGAAAAAATATGCAATGTTAGGTCGGCTAAAAGTTCCCAATGTAAAACTTGGAATCAATGTATTCTTTCGAGGTGAAATTTGGGATATGACCGCTGGTGGTGATGCATTTTTCCAAAAGATGGGAAAACCAGTGAACAATTTGGTCAAAGAAGAAAAAAACCAAGGTAGGCTGTATGTATTCTATCTCTAGAAAAACATTTCTCACATTGCTTTTGTTTTGTGCAGGTATCAAATCCAGAATCAAAATATTTTATTTTAGCGAATCTGAAACCAAAACTGTCACAAGTTTTGCCGAGGTTGTTTTACCAATTGGCGAAACTGGAATGCCGAATTTAGAAGAAGCAAGTGTTATGCGAAGATTAGATGAAGAGTTGTATTTTGTTTCCGATGAAATCCAAGAAGACTTTCACTCTGCAGTTTTAGTCTTGGAATACCTTCCTTTTTTTTACGGAAGATTTCGTTGTTTTTCGAACTTGGAACCAGAAGAACGAATTCGGTTATTGGAAATTTGGGCAGAGACAGATTCGGATACAGTTCGTGCAGTTGTTGGGAATTTAAAACTTTTAGTTTGTCTCGTGTACTATGGTCATAAGTCTACTTGGGAATTGATCTCTTACCCAGGTCCGTTTGCGAATCCACCTGAGAAATGGAGTGAGGCAAGACTTCATTACCAAAATTTACTCAAAGGAAACTAAGGTAAAAAATGAAAAAATCAGGGATGTATCGAGATTATAAAAGTTACCAACCAGGGGAAGTCATCCAGGTGGATGTGGTAGTGATTGGTTCAGGTTGTGGTGGTGCTACAATGGCCTACGAACTTTCGAAACGAGGGATCAAAGTGGCCCTTCTCGAACAAGGTGGAAATTATCATACGGGAACCTTTGATAATCATGAATTGAATATGGCAGGAAAAGTTTCTGCAGAAAGGAATTTTCACACCACAAGTGATGGTGGGATCAATTTGGTATATGGTAATAATTTAGGTGGAGCTTCCGTACATTATTGGGCAGATAGTTACCGTACCCCCGAAGATCGCCTTCTTTTATGGAATCGTAAATATGGAATTGAATACCACCTCCCCGAAGACCTAAATCCATATTGGTTGGACTTAGAATCTGACTTACATGTTACACCAGCAACAGAAGAATATTTTAATCCCATGAATCGATTGTTCCGAAACGCATCACAACGATTAGGTTGGGAGGGGCATCATGTCCCACAAGCGAGGAAAAATTGCCAAAAATCTGGCCATTGTATGCAAGGTTGTATGTTCGGAGCAAAACAATCCCAACTCATCACTCATATTCCCAGTGCAGTTCGACTTGGAACCGATGTGTATACTGATTTACGTGCTGAACGATTGGACATTGTGGGAAACCAAGTGAAGGGTCTTGTTGCTGTGGTGATCGATAGACGTACTTTGAGGCAAACCCAAACCAAACTCCGGTTCCAAGCAAAAGCTGTTTGTTTATCGGCTGGCGGTTTTGGAAGTAGCAAATTTTTACTGAAGAATGGTCTCAAAAAAAGACTTCCTGCCCTTGGAAAATTTTTGGCCATCAACCCTTCTCCGATGGTGAATGCACTTTATGAAGAACCAATTGTCCAATGGCGGAATATCCCTGCTGCTTATGGAGTGGAAGGTTTTCGTTTGGCAAAATTCCAAAACGGCTCTTACAAGGAAGGTGGGTATATGCTCATGCCAAACCAATTACAACCAGGTACCCTTGCCGCATTACTACCAAGTTTTGGTAAAGACCACTTCCGTTATATGAAACAACTAGAGTATTTGGGTGGAACCATAGGATGGATTGATGATGTGGATGGGGAACTTGGATCCATAGACGTGGATTTTTTTGGAAAAACTAAAGTAAACTATCCATTTGGAAAAATCACCAAACAGATATTTAGCGACTTAACATATAAACAGATGAAATTGAATTTTGAAGCAGGTGCCAAAGAGGTCTTCCTTGCTGGAATGAAATTAAGGAAATACACAAAGTTACCTAAAAAAGAAGAAATTGATGCCTTGGCTTGGAGGCCAGCAGAGTTTCCAATGGCGGCTCCTCACCCTGCTGGGGGTTGTCGGATGGGAAAGTCGATTGAAAATTCCGTGGTCAATTCCAAACACCAAGTACATGGATTTCAGAATTTGTTTGTAGCTGACTCTTCTGTATTTCCAACAGGAGTCAGTGTGGATCCAAGTTTTACCATTATGGCGTTTAGTAAAAAAGCGTCAGAGTTCATAACGGAAGTTATTTGAGATTTTTATTTCGAAAAACTGCAACTGTTTCTACATGATCTGTCCTTGGGAACATATCCACCGGTTGTAAGGAGTTTAAAAAATATTGTCTCGCTAATAGGTTTGTATCTTCTCTGAGGCTCATGGGATCACAGGATACATAGACAATTTTATTAAATCCCATACCGAGAATGGTCTCTGCGACTTCTGGACCAAGGCCAGTTCTCGGTGGATCGATTACAATGGTATCATAGTTTTTTCCATATAGGGAAGGTAATACTTCTGCCACTCTCCCTTTACGAAACCTAACATTATGCACTTTGTTGAACTTCACCGATTCCAAAGCAGTTCGATGTGAATTTGGATTTTCTTCTATGCCAAGAACTTCTTTACATTGGCCTGCAATCCAAAAGGAAATGGTTCCTATCCCCGAATAAGCATCAATGACACGTGAGTCTTTTTCAATTTCATCCAATACTAAATTGTATAAACTCGGAGTTTGGATTGGATTTACTTGTAAAAAGGTTGAAAGACCTACACGGAATTTGTGTTTTCCAAAATGTTCGTGAATATAAGGTCTACCCCATAACAGATGTTCCTCGCGACCAAGTGCCATCGTTGTGTGTTTGGTATTGATATTATGAATGATACCCACTAGTTTTCCAAATTTACCCGATTTTCCAATTCGATTTTGGATAGCAGTGTGAAGTCTTTTTGATGCATCCTTAGCGTGAGGTAAGTCTTCCTTGGCAGTAACAATGCCTAGAATGATTTCCCCAGTGGAAAAAGACTTCCTTGCAACAAGGTACTTCATCATACCTCGTTTGGATTTTTCATTGTATGGTAATAATCCTTCTCGCCTAGCCCATTGTTTGACGGCGAGTGCCACTTCTGTTAAACCAGGGTCTTGGATTTGGCATTCTGTTTGGTCTAGAACAAATGTTGCTTCCCGGTTGAAAAGTCCGAGTGTGAGCAATGTTTTGTTTCCGACATTACGTCGGCCAAATGGCAACTGGATTTTGTGGCGGTAGTATTCTGGTGAAGGACTTGGAACTATGGTTTTGAATTCCACATGGCGGTATGCTTTAAAGAGTTCTTTGATGTTTTGTTCTTTTTTTCGAAGTTCTTTTGTGTAGTCGATGTCGAGGAAATTACATCCACCACAGGTTCCGAAATGAGTACAGATGGGATTGTTAGATTTTGTTGTGTTCATTTTGGTTTTCCTGAACCAACCAGTTGGTCAATGGAATTGTATCCACGTTCTTTCACTACCTTATCCAAATAGGCACAAATTTGATACGGTAAAAAAGGACCTTCGTATATATAACCAGTATAAATTTGGATGAGATTGGCACCTGCTTCTATCATCTGTAAGGCTTTTTCTCCTGAATCAATCCCTCCCACACCGATGATGGGAATTTTCCCTTTTAGAGTTTGGTACGCAAGAGAAACAAATCGAAGTGATTTTTGGAATAAGGGGCCACCTGATAAACCACCTTCGGGAGGATTTGCTTCACCTAAACTCTGTTTATCGAGAGTGGTATTGGTAAGGATTACACCACTTATTTTGTATTCCAAACAAACATTGAGATTTTCGATAAGTTCTTCTTCGGAGAGATCTGGAGCAAATTTTAAATACAATGGAATAGGGAATGAATTTGAAAATTCTTTTTGGATCCCAACAATTAGATCTATTAAACTTTGTTTGGATTGTAGGCTACGTAATCCTGGAGTATTTGGTGAACTGATGTTGATTACCGCATAATCTCCGTAAGGTAGTAATTTTTTAAAAGTGTAAACATAATCACTGACAGCATCTTCTAAAGCAGTGACTTTCGATTTTCCAGCGTTGATCCCTCTTACTCCCATTTTGGATTGTTTTTTTAATTGGATCTCCGCATTGTCAGCCCCTGGGTTGTTAAAACCCATTCTGTTTACAAGAGCTTTTACGTTCGGGAAACGGAATAATCTTGGTTGTTCATTACCTGGTTGTGCTTTTGCAGTGATGGTTCCCACTTCTATAAATCCAAATCCCATGTGGATCATGGTTGGGAAAAGTTCTGTTGTTTTATCAAATCCCGCTGCAAGACCAACTGGATTTGGAAAACGGATCCCTTGGATGGTTTGTTCCAAACGTTTGGAGTTGTATTGGAAAAGAAGGCTTAGAGTTTTATGGAAAAACGGGATTTTTTTGGATAAAGAAAGAAAAGTAGCGACTAGATGGTGCGCTGATTCAGGGTCTAAATGGAAGAGAATGGGTTTGATCAGGTGGTGGTAAAACAAGGGAAAAATCCTTACGTTGATTCTTTTTTCCCCGCGATTTCTTACAATTTCTTTCCGAAAATAGCAATGTTTCCTATATTCCTTCCAAGGACAGTACTTGATGCCATCTAATTCCCCTATATCACGTATTTGGCAAAATCCATCTGCCTTTCCTCAGGAAGAAGTACTCCGGGAATTAGAAAATTTACTCAGATCGAACCCAGACTTCTGGCTTAAAATCAATCGTGATGGCATCATCGTTGATTATAAAACTTCAAGGTTTGTCAACATAGGGGACAAACCAGATTCTCTTTTAGGACAACATATCAGTGTTGGTCTTCCTCCTTATTTACGTGAAATTACATCAGAAGCTCTCGCTTACTTATCTGACAAAAAAAGTTTAGTATTTTGGAAAGAATATTCTTATGGCGAAGAACCTAATATTCGTCATGTGGAAGTAAGGTTTGTGGTTTTATATGATGGTTATATCATGTCCAACCATCGTGACATTACGGAACGTAAACGATTAGAAAATGCTTTTTTAGAAAGTGAATCAAGATTTCTTTCCATGGCACAGAATGCGGCTGATTCCATTGTGATCATCAATGATGAAGGAATCATTCAGTTTTTTAATAAAACAGCGGAGAACACATTTGGTTATAAACAAGAGGAGGTGATTGGAAAAAATGTTACAATCATCATTCCTCCAGAATACAAAGTCAAACATGATGATTATCTGAAGCGGTATAAAGAAACTGGGGAAACTCATATCATAGGTGTAGGCCGAGAGGTGTTCGCACAACGAAAGTCAGGTGAAATTTTTCCATGTGAACTTTCGGTAGGAGAATTTAAAACAAAATCTGGAAAAATGTTTACGGGAATTCTAAGGGACATCAGCCAAAGAAAACTCCAGGAAGAAGAATTATACCAGTACAGAAATCATTTAGAAGAATTAGTCGAAAGACAAACTATGGACTTAAAAATGTCCAAAAATATTGCAGAAGAAGCTTCCTATATGAAGTCACTCTTTCTTGCCAATATTTCGCATGAGTTAAAAACTCCTATTCATGCAATTTTAAGTTATGCGGAACTCGGTGCAGAAAAATCAGCCACTGTTCCTCCTGAAAAAATAAAGGAATACTTTCACATCATCGATTCCTCTGGGAAACGGTTACTCGCTCTTCTCGAAAATTTATTGGATATTGCCAAATTAGAATCAGGTAAAATGCGATATCTTTTCGAACGTAATTGTTTAAAAGAAACTACCAAATTTGTGATCAACGAAATGCGTGCTATTTTGGAAAAAAGAGGGATCACAGTTGTTTTACTAAATAATGAGGAACGTTGGGAAGCTGATTTTGATTATGAGCGGATCCAACAAGTGATCAGAAATATCATCTCCAATGCATTAAAATTCATTCCAAATGACACTAATATTGAGATTAGTTTGATAAAAAGAGAATTTATTCCAAGAAAATCTCAGTCGTATGTGAAAGGAATTGGCATCCAAATCAGAGATTACGGTCCAGGAATTCCTTCCGAAGACCTTGATAAAATTTTTGAAAAGTTCATCCAATCCAAACAAGTAAAAGCTGGAACAAAAGGAACTGGGCTCGGGTTGTCGATCTCAAGAGAAATTGTAAATGATCACAATGGATTGTTATATGCTGAAAATCATGAAGATAAGGGAGCAGTTTTTACAATGTTAATACCAAGTTCCCGTGAAGGAATTCGATGATCAATTTACTCGCTGTTGATGATGAGATGATCAATTTGATGATCATTGACGAGTCTTTGTCAGATAAAGGATTCACTGTTGTCAAAGCAAAAGACGGAGAAGAGGCATTCCAAATTTTAAGCTCTGGTTCGATGGTTTTTCATGCCATAATTTTAGATCGATTGATGCCAAAGATGGACGGGATCGAACTACTAAAAAAAATTAAACGATCAGAAAAATACCGAGATATCCCTGTCATTTTCCAAACTGCTATGAGTTCCATCACTGATATGACAGAAGGGCTTGATGCAGGTGCTTTTTATTATTTAACAAAGCCATATTCACGTGCACTTCTTGTTAGAATTGTGCAAACCGCAGTTGAACATTTTATCAAATTACAAAGGGCAAAAGAAGACCTTCACAAAGGAATGGGTGCCCTTCGTCATATGATCACTGGTGAATTTCGGATTCGCTCTATCCGTGAATCACATGAACTCGCTCCTTTACTTGCCAATGCTTGTCCTGATCCTGAACGAGTGTTAACTGGTATCATGGAAATTCTAAACAATGCGATTGAACATGGAAATTTAGGAATTTCATACCAGGAAAAATCGGAACTTCATGATAATGATAAATTGATGGAAGAAATTTTTCGACGATTAGACACACCTGAGTACAAAGATAAATTTGTAAAGGTAACCTTTGAAAGAAATTCAGAACGTATTGAAATTCGTATCAGTGACCAAGGAAATGGATTTGATTGGAAACGATATTTGTCGATTGAAGCGATGACTAAAAATGCATTCAAAACGCACGGTCGTGGGATCTTTATGGCAAAAAAATTATCCTTTGATGATCTTACCTACATTGATGAAGGTAGAACGGCCATTATACGCATTGATTTAACCAACAAAACTAGTAATTTACTCACTGACTTTCAGGAATAAATTTATAATGTAAACACTAGTGGATCAGTAAAATCAGAAATGATTTGTTCTACATGAGGTTTTAGTTCTTCTACTGTATGGGAAGTGGCTACACCTAAAATGGAACAACCTGCTGCCTTTCCAGATTGTAATCCAGCAATCGAATCTTCAAACACGATACAATCCTTTGGACTCAAGTCCAATCCTTTCGCACAAAGTTCATACACTTCAGGATGTGGTTTGCCCTGTGTCACCATGGAACCATCAATGATCACATCAAAGTAAGATCGTAAGTTAAGGTTATCCAATGTAAAATTGACATTCATAGTTGGTGCGGAAGTTCCAAGTGCTAACTTCATTTGTTTGGATTTCAAATACTGAAAAAATTCAATGATTCCAAGATGAGGTTTCATTTCTTGTTTGTATAAGGTTTGGTATAAGTTTTCTTTTTCCGCACCATAGTTTTGGATTTCCTCTAAAGAAATCTCTCCAAAAATCATTCTGAATAAATCAGCATTTGTTTTTCCATTATAAGTATCTCGATAGATTTTGGAATCGAGGGGAAATTTATATTTTTTGGAAAATTCCATCCATGCTTTGAAGTGAAATTTGTGATTGTCTACAACCACTCCATCCATATCAAAAATAAATCCTTTATGTTTCATCTTGTTTCCTTTCGTAACCACCCACAAGTCCTGTGATAAAATTGGGAATATTGGTTATAAATGTTAATGGTTTTTTTTGAAAAGGATGAGTCAAGGTGATGGAAAACGAATGGAGTGCCATTCTTGGAAAGGATTTTGATTCGTTACCATATTTTGTATCTCCAACAATAGGATGCCCTTTTTCTGCAAAATGAACGCGAATTTGATTTTTTCGACCAGTGATGAGATCAATTTCAAGAAGGGAATACAAATTGGATTCTTTTAAAACTTTGTATTTTGTTTCGGAAAACTTTCCTAGTTTGGGATCATCAACTGAATAAACGCGGTGTGCCTTGGACTCTGTTAAATAAGATTGGATGGAACTTTGTTTGAGTTTCCAGATACCATGTGTAACTGCGATATAAACTTTTTTGGTGTTGTCCCAATTTTCTTGTAATGTTTGTTTGGCGACTTCTGTTTTCGCGAATACCAAAACACCAGAAGTATCTCGATCCAATCGATGAACGATAAAAATTCGATTTTTGGAACGATCACTTCCTTTTTTTACATAATCCATTAGGGAAGCGTAAGCAGTTTTGGATTTTTCAGAATCAGTTGCAATTGTGAGTAGTCCCGCAGGTTTATCAACGACGAGGATATCTCGGTCTTCATATAAGATGGTTAAGCCTTTTGGTAAAAACCGAGTGTTTGTTTTTTGTTTCATTCTTTTTTGAGGAGTTTTAAAACCTTGGGATTGTTTTGTCTTTCGGCAAATTCAATCGCAGTTTTCCCCCATTTATCTTTTTTTTGCGGATCGGCACCTGCGTCGAGTAGGAGTTGGATCAATTCATATTTTTCATTTAAAATAGCACTGTGCAATTTCGTAGCCCCATATTTGTCCCATCCATTGATATCGGTTTCGATTGCCAGAAGGAGTTTGGTAGCTGGCCAATTTTCATTGGTAATTGCTTGTTCTAATGCTGTTATTCCTTTCGAATTACGAATACTGGAATCGATATTTTGTTTGGTTAAGATGGAAAGGATTTCAAGAGAATCACCTATCACACTCAAATGGAGGGCTGAATTTCCTTCTGCATTTGTATGGTTCACATTTGCATTCGCATCTAAAAGAATTTGGAATAACTTTGGTTTATCAGGATGATAGTTTCCCATATTGATCATCGCCAGAAGTACAGTATTGCCATCTGTGTTTTCGAGTTCGATGTTTGATCCTTGGCGAATTAAGATTTGTACAAGTGGGAAGTTACGACTGAATACTGCACCCATAAGAGGTGTAATTCCAAATTTTGTTTGGGCATTGGGATTGGCTCGAGCATCTAATAATGCTTTGCTATGTTCCAAAAATTGAAATTCAGAGGAAGCAAGAGTGATGAGTGGCGTTTCAGTAAACGAATCTTTTGATTCTATATTTGCACCCTTTGAAAGGAAAAGAGAAAAAAGATTCGGATCAAATTTTCTAATTTTTGTGATGTAATAATGAAAGTGTGTTCTGTTATAGTTTCTTTCACCTAACACATAATTTGGATCTACTCCTTCTTCCAAAAGTAATTTTATCATCTCATTTTTACTAAATCCAATGGCTGTGGCAAGCGGAGTCGTTCCATCTTTCATGGGAACATTGAGACCGGCACCTTTCGAAATTAAAAATTTTGCCAGATCAATGTTTCCCAATTCTGCTGCATAGTGCAGTAAGGTATATCCATCTTCATTACGTTTAGTATTGACATCAAATCCTTTGTTAACTTTCTCTTTGATGGTTTTTGGATCCCTCATGGAGGAAATATTAAGATCATTCGCGTAAAGTATGTTAAGTGATAGTATTACATAGAGAAAAAATACTATGAAACAATGAATTTGAGTTCTTTGGATTACCATGGAGTAGTCCCTCCTTGTGGGCGTAGGAAAACAATTTGATTGCCTGTAGATAGTGCTAAAATTTCTTTTTGTTTAGGGTGTGTGATGAATAAATTGGGATGGATGTAATTTTCATCATCATCTGAAGCAAAAAGAATTTCTCCTTTTTTTGTATCCACGATGTAAAATTTACCTGAAGGAGTAAAACTACCAAGGACTAAGATTTGAGAAGAAGGAGCTAAAATTTCTCCAACATCAAATAAAGAAGACCTAAAGATTTCTTTTTTTGTGGTTAGGTTAAATGCATACAATTGGATATAACCTGATTCAACGCCTCCTGAACAATATAGTGTATTTCCATCTGGTGTGATTGCAATGGAACGAATGGTTTGTCTATCTTTCACTTGTATGTCTTCTGAATCACTTTGAGGAATGTAAATGATGGGGCCTGCCGGTTTTTCTTCGACAAGACTTATCTTACTATTTTGGTTCATAGTAGTATCATTTAATTCATGAATTCTTCCGTGGGCATTGCCATACAAAATAGTGTTTCGTTTTTCTAAGTATTGGTAAGGGAACTGGTAGTGTGCAATTTCAAATCCTGCTGGTTGAGACCAGTCAGCGGAATTTGGATCAGCAGTTAATTGAAAATCATTTAACTTCCTTCCGGTATTCGTATCATATACAATTAACCTACGGTCATAAAAATGAGGTCCATCCATATTATGTTTGTATGAAGCCAAAATTCGTTTTCCTTGGTCTATGAACTTTGCACTGTCAATCGTTAAAATCCAGTTAGGTGCTAGACCAGATTCTTCACGACTTAACCTGACTTCATCTCCTGGATATCGATAGTCAATATCTGCTGTGATGGAATGAAATAGAGAAAACTCTGGTTTAAATACTTTCGTGATACCTCCGTTCTCTGTAGATCGAATGAGTAAATAACGTTCGGAGGTTTGCAGATTAGGATCAGTTTGTCCAAAACTTAAGAATGATTTTCCATCCGGAGATACATCAAAAATTTTTGGACCATCAAACTCCTTTTGGTACATCATCTTGGCTTCTGTTTTCCAAATCATACTTCCATCTAACAAACTGATGCGATATAGATAAAAATCCGTTGTTCCAATGATTGCAGATTTACCATCAACATGGTAACGGATGTTATAAATTGTCTGTCCATCAATTGATGGTGTGATTCGACTCTGGATTTGCCAGGAACTGCCAGAGTTCATCACGTTTGCACCTTGGTTCGAGATGAATGGGAATTTGACAACTGACTGTGCGTTCGTTGCCAATGAGATGAAAACAAAGGTGAGGACTAGGTTTGTGTATCGCATTCGCGAGAGTCTAACGGAGAGTGAAACCTCGGTCAAGACATCTCTGAAACCAGGAGTTTGTCTGGAAAAGGAACAAGATTCGGCCGAAAATTGTTTAATTTATTGAATATATTTCCGTTAAAACAGAAATGGGAAAGGGGAGAAATTGATGAACATGATGGCAAGTACGAAAGAAAAACAATATGTCCCATTACTCCAACCCATCTTCTCAGTGGAAGAACAGACAGTCATCGGTTATGAATCTTTGGGCCGAGTCCGAGATGAAAAGGGTTCACTTGTTGTGGTACCTGAATTTATGGATCCACATGTAACTCCACTGATGATGACTGTGATTGATCGTAAGTTACTCGGTCTTTCTTTGGACAAAATCAAAAATAGTAATGACCTACTTTTTGTGAACATGTCTCCAGATCAGGTGATATTGGAATATGAAGAGAGTAAAGGGAACTCACTTCCCATTGCTGAAATTGTAAAGGAATCTGGAATCCCATTAAATCGGATTGTTGTGGAGATCACAGAAAAATCTGGGAGTTTTGGGACCGATGTTCTTGCAGCTGGTGTGGATCTACTTCGAGAACAAGGTTTTGGTATTGCTTTGGATGATGTGGGATCAGAATCATCCAACTTAGAAAGGTTAGGTGCAATAAAACCAGATATTATTAAAATCGATTTAAACCTCTTAAAGAAGTCCATTGAACAAAGAGAATACCAGTCAATCTTAGAATACTTGAAACAAATTTCACTCAGCATTGGATCTCAGTTATTATTTGAAGGTATTGAATCAGAAGAAGAATTGTACCAAGCCGTGAGTTCTGGCGCCACATTTTTACAAGGTTATTTTTTAGGAAGACCCTTAGAATACAAAGAAGACAAACAAACCATAAGGGATGTTGTTGTTCCCCATTTACATTTGTACCATGAATCAAAACGGATAGAAGTTGCAAAAGAAATTGAATTCGAAAAACAAATCAAATCCAAGTTGATGTCACTTCCATTAAAAACAATTACATTAGGGAATCGAGTGATCATTGACCCACAAAGTTTTTTCAAATTGGACCCAATGATCCAAAGAGTGTATGTTACAGATTGGCAAGGAACCCAAGTTTCACCTTATTACGAAAGGACAAATGATTCCGGTTTTATTGAGAATATGGCATTTTTGCAAAAAAACTGGTCATATATGCCATTTTTTTATAAACACGTTAAACAAGTGTTTCGTGATAACGGAAATTGGCAAGTCAGTGACCCATATTGGGACAAAACATTAAAAAAGAAAGTGATCGTATTTTCCCATGTAAATGAAATGGGATATTCCTTTTTTGTGGATTTAGTTTTGGAAGATGGGAAATAATTTGTTAAGATTCAAAATATTTACGTTGGAAGTTTAATCGCATTCCATAGTAAATCTTCTGTTTCTTTTAAGAATTGATCATCCAATTTTATTTTTCCATTCCGAGAACCTTTTACGAGTCCAACGAATGCCCCCCATACAATCGCAATGAGTGCATCAGGTGGAAATTTGATAAGGATATCTCGGTTGTCATGAGCAAATCTAGTAAGAAATTTCAGAAGTAACGCACGTTTTGCGAAACTCTTTTTGTCTAAATAGGGAAGATTGTATTGCATTTCTAAAAAATCAAAAGCCACAGGGTTTTCTCTTTGGAATTCGGCCATGGATTTCCAAATTTGATGGAATTGTTCTTTTGGTTCTGCATCGTGAGGAAAATTATCTTTGATTTTTGAATAAAGACTTTCCTGCCATTTTTGAAAGAGTGAGTTCACAAGTTCTTCCTTACTGGCAAAATAACGGTAAATCGTACCTGCTGCTACATTGGCTCGTTCTGCAATTAGGGGAACTGCCGTTCCATCAAACCCTTTCGCCGTAAACAATTCTAATGCCGCAGATAAAATCTCTTCACTTTTGTTCAATTTAGAAGCCTTTTCGCTCAAATGGTATACCTATCCAAACCCATTTCCGTATGGGATGTTCTTTTTTGGATAGGGGTCATAGATACCTCGAATCCATTTCTTTTCATTCTTTTTTTAAAAAAGTACTTGTAAAGTAAAAAAAGGAATGAATATTCATTCATTAATTTGTGAGTGGAAATACGGATTAAGAATGGCAATTTTGAATCAAAAGCTGATTTCGAGACGTACTCTTGTCAAAACTTCGTTGATGGGAGCTGTTTTTTTGTATCTGAGCACCAGTGGTTGTCAGGCAAAGGATGATGTCACAACACGTGATCGAGAGTTGGATTGTCAATTTTTGGACAATCGAGGGCAGAATTTATTCTATTATTTGGCGGATGCTCTATTGTTTACGTTTTTACCAAAAGAGGAGAAGGAAAAAGAAAACGTACTGAATGAAGTTGTATTAAATATCGATTCATACTTATACAGCTTACCTTCTCACACACAAGCTGAAATTTTAGAAGCAATTCAATTTTTAAACATAAGTGCTGTTAGATGGTATTTGTTTGGTTCAAGTTCCAATTGGAAACTTAGCAACAGAGATACTGTTATCAAAACATTAAATCAGTGGAAAACCTCTTCCATAGGTTTACTTCGATCAATTTTCTTTTTATTACAATCAATGGTCACTATCGGATACTTTGAAGCCAGTGTTTCTTGGAAACACGTCGGTTATCCAGGTCCAAAACATGCATTAGGATTACGTCATGGATAAACTAATAGATGCTTCTTATTTACAAAAAGACTTAGATCTCGAAGCGGATTTTGTCATCGTCGGCTCCGGTGCTGGTGGTGGAACAAGTGCAGAGATTTTATCGAAAGCTGGATATTCCGTCATCATTGTGGAAGAAGGAAACTATGAACGTAGTAAGGACTTTGATTTAAAAGAACTATCCACATTCAATCGATTATATTTCGAAGGTGCAACGCGACCAACAAAGGATAAAGCTTTTACGGTTGTACAAGGAAGAACGGTTGGTGGATCAACTGTTGTGAATTGGACAACGTGTATTCGTACACCTAAGGAAACACTTTCCTATTGGGAGACTGAATTAGGAATTAAAGGTTTTTCAAACGAAGAGATGGAACCTTGGTTTGATATTGCATCAAAACGATTTTCGATCCAACCTTGGGAAGCTCATAACCAAAATAATAACCTCTTAAGTGTAGGAGCTAAAAAACTGGGATGGAGATATAACTCAATTCCACGAAATGTAAAAAACTGTAATATGTTAGGTTATTGTGGTTTGGGTTGCCCAGTTGATGCAAAACAAAGTCAATTGGTAACTACAATTCCATCTGCATTAAAACAAAAAACAACACTCTTATTTCGTGCCAATGCGGTTAAGTACAATTGGAAAGAAAATAAAATTGATCATTTGTATTGTAAACCAAGTGTCCAAACTGGTGAGACACTACCTAAAATTCGATTGTTTGCAAAACATTTTATCACAAGTGCTGGTGCCATCAATTCACCTGCTTTGTTATTACGTTCGAATTTACCTGATCCTTATGGATTGATTGGTAAAAGGACTTTTGTACAACTACACAACTACTCTGTTGCGGAAATGCCAACTCCTGTGTATGGATTTTTTGGTGCTCCTCAATCCGTTGCATCCGATGAATTTTTATGGAAAGATGGGGTAAAAGGGAGAGCAGGTTATAATATAGAAGCAGTTGGTGCACAACCAATTGTATTAATGAATTTAAGAAAATTGGTTGGTGAGGAATTTGATTCTTATGTAAAAAGTTATCCCAACTTACATGTACTAGTTTCTCAAATTCGTGATGGTTTTCATGAAGATAGTCTTGGTGGAACTGTTCAATTGAATGAAGTGGGTTATCCAATCCTCGATTATCCACTGAATGATTTTATAGTCGATGGAATTCGAAGGTCTTATCTGTCTATGGCTGAATGCCAATTTGCAGCAGGTGCTAAAACTGTTGTTCCAGCCAATAATGTAGTGAATCCATTCAAAACTTGGGCAGAGGCCAAAAAAGGCATCGAAAAAATGGTGATCCAATCTCCAAACACAGTAGTTAATTCCACACATCCGTTAGGTGGAAATGCTATGGGAAATTCGATGGAATCTTCTGTAGTGGATACGAATGGAAAATTCCATCATATTCAAAATTTATCTGTTATCGATGGATCTATTTTCCCAACAAGTTTGGGTGTGAATCCAAGTTATACAATTTATGCCATTGCAAGTAAGTTGGCATCGAATCTTTCGAAGGAATACCAATCGAATGTTAACTAAGACAGAAGAATTATTATTCGCAGCTATGATTTTTTTCCTCATGGTAGCTATGGGTAGTACTTTAACATTAGAAAACTTTAAAAAAGCGATCCATTCTAAAAAACCATTACTTGTTGGAATGTTGTCACAGTTTGGATTTATGCCTCTCATAGCATTTGGGTTGGCAAAAGGTTTAAACTTATCTCCGTTATTCTCAATTGGATTGATTTTAGTTGGTTGTACTCCAGGAGGAACTACTTCCAATTTACTCACCTATTATGCGAAAGGTGATGTCGCCTTAAGTATCAGTATGACATTTGCCTCAACGATTCTTGCCATTGTGATGATGCCATTTTTGTTTTGGCTCTATTGTTCTGGATTGGTAACTGATGAGATTCAAATTCCATACAAAAGTATCATCGGTTCGATTTTATTACTCATCATTCCCGTACTAATTGGAATCAAAATAAGATCATATAATACGAAACTTGCTTTGAAAATTGAGAAAATTGGCAGTTTTTTAGGAGTCTTGATGATCTTATTTTTGTTAGGTGTTATGGTTCCTAAGAACTTAAACATTTTACAAGTCACAACATGGCAAATGTATTTGGCTGCTATATTGATTACAGTGCTTGGATATAGTTTTGGTTATCTATTTAGCAAAATATTAAATCTTTCGGAAAAACAAGCAAGAACTGTCTCCTTGGAAACTGGGATTCAAAATGGACCTTTGACGATAGCGGTAATTTTACTCAGTTTTTCAGGATCAAATGTGAATGAAATATTGTGGATGCCCTTACTGTATGCCCTCTTTGTTCCCATTACATCGGCAACTGCAACTTACTATTTTTATTTAAAATCAAAACAAGAATTAAAAGGATCAGTTTGAATGAATTTCTATTTTACAGAAGAACAAAATGCTCTTAGAGAAGCGGTCGCAGCGTATTCAAAAATTGCAGGTAGTGACCCTAATCGAGATGTGGAAGAAAGAGATAGCGAGTTTTCGTGGGATGTATTGCACGCGCTAGGTGATAGAGGTTGGACAGGAGTCATTGTTCCTGAACAGTACGGTGGTTTAGGTAAAGGTGCAATGGAATACACCATCATCATGGAAGAGACTGCAAAAGAATTAATCTATGGACCTCAAAATTTAATCCAAGCACAACAAGGATTATTAGCTGTAGGTACTGAAGAACAAAAAAGCAAATGGTTACCGGAGCTTGCTAAAGGTAAAATAATGGCGGCCCAAGCGATTTCAGAACCAGATGCTGGATCTTCGTTTCAAAATATCCAAACAACTGCAGTTAAATACGGAAACGAATGGGTGTTAAATGGTCTTAAAGTTCATATCAATTTAGGAAAAGAAGCTCAATTGATGATGGTCTTGGCAAAAACTGATAAAGGATTAACTGAGTTTTTAGTGGACCGAGACTCAAAAGGTATTCGATACGAAAAACAAGATCCTATTGGTTTAAGATCGGCTCCTATGTATGATGTCCATTTTGAAGATTGTCGTATACCGGCTGATTCGGTTTTAGGAAGAGAAGGTAGAGGGATCGAAACCTTTATGGCAATTTTTAAATTGAGTCGATTGGGAGTTGCATCGCAATTGATTGGGATTGCACGTGGTTGTTTAGAACATGCAGTCTCGTTTACTAAATCTAGAAAGGTTGGAGAGAGTCGTGTTTCCGATTTTCAAGGAATACAATGGATTATCGCAAAACTGACTTCTGAATTAGAAGCTGCAAAACTGGCAAGAAACCAAGCTGCTTGGTTACATGACCAAAAGGTTAATCATAACTTAGAAACTTCAATTGCAAAATACCTAGCAGGAGTCGTTGCTGATGAAGTTGTTAATAAAGCTTTTACATTAACAGGATCCCATGCATGTTATAGGAATCGTCCATATGATCGATATGTTCGCGAAGTAAAATCATTGTTAGCGGGTGGTGGAAGTTCTGAAGTAATGTTGAATAATGTTGCCAGAGAGATTCTAAGGCCATCATACCACTATTAATATGAAATACACCGGAATCACATTAATCACAGGTGCCAATGGTTTTATTGGATTTGAACTTTTGAAGGAATTATCAAAGGATTCAAATCTTAAAATCCGTGTCACAGATATTCGTGATGATAAGATAAAACTATTTCAAAAACCGAATATTGAATATGTAAGATCAGATATTCGGGATGAGAAGGAGTTAAGTTCTTTAGTCAATGGTGTTGATCGTATCTTTCATGTTACAGGAATTTGTAATCTAACCACTAGTTATGAAAAACTGAAACCTATCAATGTTGATGCAGTTGATAAACTTACAAAAATTGCATTACAAAATAGTGTAAAAGCATACATCCACTTTAGTTCTTCCAGTGTCTATGGAACTTACCAAGGTAATCCTTTTAAAGAAACTGATGATTGTAATCCAAAAGATGCTTATGGAAGAAGTAAACATGCCGGTGAACAAATCGTATCAGAAAAAATAAAAAAAGGACTAAGGACAATCATCCTTAGGCCTTGCACTGTATATGGCCCTGGATGTAATGATGGAGCTGGTAAAGTTTTTTCAAGACCAGGTAAAATTGCAGGCATACCTGGTGACGGAAAAATGAAACTCGCAAATGTTAGAGTAGAAGATGTTGCCGGGTCTGCTATTTTCCTTTCCGAACAAGAACAGTTTTTTGGAAATATTTACAATATCTCTGATGATAGTAATCCAAGTTTGGAAGAAGCATTGGACTTAGCGTCAAAGATGTTTGGATCCAAGATCAATAAACTTCATATTCCATTATCATTACTTAAGGTGATTGCAAGAATAGAATCTCCATTTGCAAAGTTACAAGGTAAAATTCCTGATTTAGAGTATGAAGCAATCAAATATCTGTATAACGACTATTATATGGATAATCAAAAGTTGAAATCAACTGGATACCAATTGCGGTATCCAAACTTTGTTTCTTCAATGGAATCGATGAAATTAATTTAAGAGGATTAAAATGAGTAAAGTAGTAGTTATTAGTGGAATTGCACAAGGTATGGGTAGAGAAGTTTCTTTGATGTTGGCAGCACAAGGTTATACAATTTGTGGCTTCGATATTGAAAAAAAATATTTAGACAGTTTATCTGATGAACTTAATAAATTAAATGCAAAACACCATCTTGAATCATTAAGCATCACTGATTCAGATAAAATTTTAAAATTCAGAGATGCCGTACTCAAAAAGTTTGGTGCAGTTGATACAGTTGTTTCAAATGTTGGGATTGGTTTTTTTGGTCCATTTGAAGAACTAAATTTGGTCAAAGCATTACAATGTTTTGATATCAATGTGATTGGTTGTGCTAGACTTTTACAAGCATTTGTTCCTTCCATGCGTAAGGCAAAAAGTGGAAAAATAGTTGTGATGTCTTCTCTTGTTGGACAAGTTCCATTTCCTTTTGAATCCATTTATTCTGCTACTAAGTTTGCGATTGAAGGTATGGTTTCATCTATGCGATATGAAGTAAAAACTTTTGGAATTCAGGTTGCAATGATCCAACCTGCACAAGTTTCCACAAATTTTGCTGCAAAAGCTCAACAGTTACCAGAAACAAATTCTCCCTATTATGACAGATGTGTTCGCTTTATCAATCGAGACAATGAGCTGATTAAAAAAGCAACGAATCCAAAACAAGCAGCTGAAAGAATTGTAAAGGTCATTACAGCAAAAAAACCAAAATTATTCAATCAAGTGGATTTTATGAGTACATTCTTTTTGGGATTAAATCGTTTTTTACCTCAAAAATTGAAGGATAAAATTTTACTCGATCATATGAATATCAATGTATAGGACATAGAATGAAAGTTCCGAATCTGAAACAATTGACTTTGTATCATTTACTCCAAGAGGGAAGGCGACTGTATGGAAACCTTCCTGCTCAAAGTTATAAAAATCAAAAGAAAGAATACCAAAACATTTCCTACACAGAATTTGTTGGAAATTCTGAATTCATCTCCAAGGCATTAATTCACTTGGATACAAATGCAGGGGATCGGATTGGAATTATTGCGGATGTTGGACACCAATGGTTACAGGTGAGTATGGCAATCACTACCATCGGGTGTGTTGATGTTCCTCGTGGTACTGATGCAACATCAGATGATATAAGTTACATTCTGTCTCATGCAAAATGTAAGATCGTTTTTGTTGAAAATGAAAAAGCACTTAAAAAATTTTTACCTGAGTTACAAAAATTAAATCTACAAACCATCATTTTGTTTGGTGATGCAAAAGCCGATGCTATATCCATCAATTGTCCAATTATTAATTTTAATGATTTGAGATCGTTTGCAACAAATATAGAAGATAAAACATATCACGAAATTGGGGAAGAAATCCAAGAGGATGATTTAGCTACCATCATCTATACTTCTGGAACCACTGGTAAACCAAAAGGTGTCATGTTAACACATGGAAGTATACTTTTTGAAATCCAAGCTCTTGTTGCTGAATTTAGAAAAACAGGAGTAAAGGTAGGTGAAGGTGATGTGACGTTGGGTTTTTTACCTCCATGGCATAGTGGTGAAAGAATTTTTGAAACTATTTGTTTTTATTCTGGTATTAGAATCGCCTTCACAAGTGTACAAGAACTTGGTAAAGATCTAGCAAAAGCAAGACCTACAATTCTATTTACCGTTCCAAGGGTATGGGAAAGTTTTTATGATAAAATTAAAGATACGATTCAAAAAAGTCATGCTGTCAAAAAATACTTTTTAAAGTTACTTGTTTGGAATTCTGTAAATTTTTCGATTACTTATGACAAAGCATTTGATCGTATTCCGAGATTTAATTCTCCCAAAACGACAAAACAAATTTTAATTCAATTCATCAATTTAATTCAACTACTAATATACCTTCCTATCTTACCAATCTCAAAACTTGTGTTATCAAAAATATTATCTGTGTTAGGAGGGAAATTGCGATATGCATTTGCTGGAGCAGGTGCCTTACAAGCAGAAGTTGATCGATTTATGTACGCAATCGGTATGCCAATTTTAGAAGTCTATGGAATGACTGAAAACTCTGGAGTTTCTACAATAAGACATTTTAACGATTTTTCAGTAGGAAATGTTGGGAAACCAATACATGGTGTAACCATTAAACTGATTGATGAATTTGGAAATGAAGTTACAAAACCTGGCGTTAAGGGTGTGGCCCATCATCATGGTCGTCACAATATGAAAGGTTATTATTTAGAAGAAGAAAAGACAAAAGCTGTATTAACAGAAGATCGGTGGTTGAATTCGGGTGATCTTTTGGTATGGACTGCTCAAGGGAATTTGAAGTTTGCGGGAAGAGCAAAAGACACTATTGTTCTTTCTGGAGGTGAAAACGTTGAACCTGAACCTATCGAGATTTGTTTGAAACAAAGTGATTATATTGACCAAGCTGTTGTTGTTGGTCAGGATAAAAAAACTCTTACGGCTTTGGTTTTGTTAAATTTAGAAAAAATTGAAAACTATCTACAAGAACATTCAATCAAGTTAGATTTAAAAAAAGTTATCTTTAATGAATCAGATGTGATTCAGAAATTGATTCGAGATGAAGTAAAACATTTTATTTCAGATAAAAATGGATTTAAATCATTTGAAAGAATATCAAATGTTTACATACTTCAAAATCCTTTTGCAGTTCATGATGAGCTTACACAAACACAAAAAGTAAAAAGGAACCGTGTCCAAGAAAAATACCATGAAGAAATTGAATCAATGTATCGTAAGTAAAAGGATTTTATATGAAAAGTTATCAATCATGGAGATTGGATATTGAAGATAGGATAGCAACACTAACACTACATACAAATGATCTAAATATAATGGATATGGATACACTCTTTGAGCTAAAAACAATTAGCCAAGAGTTAGATTCAAATACAGATGTTTGGGCGATTATTTTGCAAGGCAATGGTAAACATTTTTCATCTGGAGTCCAATTTGATATTCTAAAGAAGGTGAATCAAATTTCAAAAGATGAATTCAAAACAAACATGCGCGAGATGCAGTCATGTTTCACTGCTTTTGAATCAATCTCAAAACCTACGATTGCAAAAGTCCAAGGATTTTGTATGGGTGGTGGTTTTATGTTAACTCAATGTTGTGACTTTAGAATCGTAAGTGAAAAAACAGTTTTTTCGATTCCATTAGTCAAACTCGGATTAACTGTACTCATGGGAACCAATCGAGTTACAAGAAATGCAGGCATTGGCCCAACTAATGAACTCATCATGTTAGGTGATAAATTCAATCCTGAAAAAGCCCTCCAATACAACTTAATTAATAAAATAGTTTCTCCTGACGAATTAGATGAGTCGGCAAAACAGTTTGCCAGAAAATTTTTACAATTACCTCCCAAAACAATCTCTATCACTAAACAAATCATCAAACGTGGAGATAAAATGTCACTTGAAGAAAGTTTAGAATTAGAAATTGAATTACAATCTACTTTGATAGGTACTTCCGACTTGGCAGAAGCATTGGATAGTTTTGCCAACCAAAGAAAACCAAAGTATACTGGTAAGTAAATATGAGTATCGAATCACTTTGGCAAAATGGTAAAATCACTGTTAATCGAATTCGGATTGTATTATTCTTTGTATTTTTTGCCGCACTTATGGGTACAAAAAATAGTATGCCCGAGGCTATGTTTTATATCCATCTCTCTGGTACCCTTATCATGGGTATCTATGCAAGTATTTGCCATATTTGGTTAAGGAATGGAAATCCTCCAGAATGGTTTCATAAGTTATTAATCATACTTGATATAGGGATCCATTTAATTAATACATCAATTGATTGTTCGATGGGACCAATGGAAGCAAAGTCTGCATTGAGCAACACTGCTGTACTCCTTGTTGTATTTTTTTACTTAATTTATTCTGGGTTTTTAGGGAATCCAAAATTCGTTCTTTTTAATGGGTTTTTGGCAGGATTTGGTGTCATATTATCTTATTTTATATCGGTTCATTTTGGTGGACTCATTCCTTCAGAAGATCCAAATTTATACATTCAGACAGGATATGTAGGAACATCCGCGGAAATTGTTAAAGGGATCTTTGTGATGGTAAGTGGGATCTTGTTGTCTCGACTTATTGCTTTATTAATTTTGATCAGTGACTAAGGTATAGAAAAAGCCAAAGAATCTGAATATTTATTAAACCAAAGTTTAAAACAAAAAAAAATCATACAAGATGCAGCAAAAAATTTAGAAAATTCGATTCAAAGTTGTGCCAATTATATTTCGCATACTGCGGAAAGATTAGAATCTCAAGCTGCGTCTCTAGAGCAAGTAACAGCGATTAATACAGAATTGTTTTCATCATTTGAATCAAATGCAAAAATTATTGATGACCAAAATGGAAAAATCACTGATTTGTTTGCTGGATCAAATGATTTAAACCAAATGGTTGAAACCATTAGTATGATCAACCAAGAGTTGATTACGATTGCAAATGAAAACAAAAAAGATACAACGGAAATTGCTGGTGTCTCAAAGAAAACAAGTGAATATTTAGATTCAATCAAAACTTCCTTTGACAAGGTTGATGAAATCAATCAAATCGTTGCTGAAATTGGAGAAAAGACCAACTTACTTGCATTAAATGCCTCAATTGAAGCTGCACGTGCTGGTGAAGTTGGTAGGGGATTTGCAGTGGTAGCTAGTGAGGTCAGTAAACTTGCTGATTTTACAGCAAAAAACGCAAAAATGATTTCTGATGTTGTCAGTCATTCTAGAAAATTTATTTATGAAGCAGCAGAGGTTTCCATCCAAACTGGAAATTTGACAACCAATCAAATTAAAAAACTAGAAATGACAACTGAAAAGGTGAGTCATATGCATCGATTATTTGAAAAACAAAAATCAATTATTTTTGATACGATTAACCAACTAACGGAAATCAATGATCTTTCTTCTCAAATTTCGTTTAGCACGAAAGAACAAATTTCTGGTCAAACAGAAGTCAATAAAGGTATTATGGCATTAGAGAACGAAGTGAATCAAATTTCAAATGCATCCAGAAGTTTAGAACAACATGTGGAACAAATCAGATCTCAATCTTTAGAATTATTGACGTTAAGCGAATCATAATCATAAGCTTGTATTTTTGGAGATATTCATGTTAGAAAAACGATTTCAAATTCTTCTAAAGATAGGAGTTTTCCTTTTGACAATTTCAATCTTTCAATGTTCAAAAGCTAAATTATCACCAGACCAGGTTGTTGATGAACATGGAAAAATCATTCAAGTGATTCCCGAACCAGATGCATCTGAAACAAAACAACTAGAGTTTACTTCATCTGTTACACTTCTAAAAGAAGATGGGACTCTGAATGTTTCAGGTTGGTCAAGATTTCCACACTTTCAGATTAACGAGTCATACATCAAAGCAGAACCGAAACGTTATAAACGATGGGAACATTACACATTCTATAATGAAAATTTCGGAGGTGCAATCACCGTAACTGATATTGGAAATTTAGCGATGGGTAGCATCGAGTTATTAGAATTTAAATCAGGTAAAACTATATTTTCTAAAACAGAACTCGTAAGACCAGGTGCCATTCTTTTCCCAACCAATACAACGGATCCAATTGAATTTACGAAAGGAAACCAATTCATTCGTATTCAAAAACAAAAAGGCAAAAGAACTATCACTTATTCAATCCAAGGTGATTCCTCCAATGAAACCATCCAAGGTAATTTTGAATTCACCGAAAAATCGAATGAAGCACTTGCCATCATCACTCCATTTTCTAAGTCAGATTTCTTTTATGAATACAAAATGCCAAGTTTGATCTGTAAAGGAACAATCGTATACAAACAATCTATTTATGATTTTAAAGAAGATAGTTACGCAGTCTTAGATTGGGGAAGGGGAACTTGGCCTGAGAAAAATAAATGGCTTTGGGCTGCAGGTGCAGGAATGGTTGGTGGAGAACTTCTTAGTCTAAACTTAGGTTATGGTTTTGGTGATCCAAAAAACGCTACAGAAAACGGTATCGTTTACAAAGGGAAAGTACATAAACTTGATAAAGTAGTTTGGAAGTATGATGTTACAAATTACAAAAAACCTTGGAAATTTGTGAGTAACCAAGGTAGATTGGAGTTAAACTTTACTCCAGTTTATCTATTGTATTCTGATATAGATCTTATGGGTATGATAGGTTTCTTAAAACAACTAATCCAAAATTTTTCATTGTCTGAAATTTTTGAATTATTAAAAACCGAAGCCTATTTGAATAAAGCCTTCGGTGTTTATAATGGTTATGTGGTCTTAGATAACGGAACAAAACTAGAAGTTAAAAACTTGTTTGGTTTTGCCGAACAAATGTACCAACAATGGTAAATCAAAGCGTATAGTTTCGAAGTGTCTTTAACCTGATTGTGCTAAAAATCACAATCAGGGTTAATATAATTCCTGCAGATACAACCGCTGTTGGAATGGAAACTTTTACAAGAATGATACCCGATAAAAATCCTGCAAATGCCGGCACCACTTGGCTTGTAATTGTATACAGACTCATTAACCTTCCTCTGTATTCCTGACTCACTTCTGATTGAAGGATGGCAACAAGTAAACTGATACTAGCTCCAGCACCAAATCCACTCACCAGTAACAAACAAATTGAAAGCCATAATTGTGAACTGAGTCCGATACCTAAAAGACCAAGTCCACATAACAATCCAGAGGTGAGGATCAATTTTCCATAACCAAACGGTTTTGCCAGTTTTAAAGACGTACCTCCTCCCAAAAGTAAAGCTAAGGCAAGGGCTCCTAAAAAAAATCCACGTTCCATTTCTCCTAATAGTAATACACCTTTTGCATATCTAGGCATCATCACCTGGACTGGACCCATGGAACAATAAATCACGACTGAAAATAAAAGTGTTTGTCTAAGTAATGAATGGTTTTTTGCATAAGATACCCCTCGTAGGATCCGATCCCAAGCAGAAGAAGTTTTTCCCTGTCCTTCCGTTTTAATTCCGATGAGTAAAGACATTGCAATTAAAAATAGACTAACACCAGTAATGTGAACCATTTGCCAAGAACCTATACTCCTGCAAAAAGCCAAAATTGGTGGGGCAGAACCAAAACCTAACATTACCAAAACATTAAAAATCACTGCCATTTTTTTTTGTTTTTTTCCTGCTAATCTGCCGAGTAAAGACATCCTAGCGGGAGCAAGGATAGACCAACCCACTCCAACAAAAAAAGCTGCTAGTAAAAATAAAGAAACAGAAGTGATGCCAAAAAATTGTGATGAAAGGTTTAATAGGCCCAATGCAATTAAAAATGATCCATGGGCAATTTGTGCTAAAATTTGTGGTGAGTGAGAATCACACCAAGCTCCTGCAAACCATCCTAGTACCAAAGGAACTCCAAAACATAGTCCAAATCCAATGCCTGCCAATGCATCTTGGTTCCATACATCTTGTGCATATAAAATGACACTATAGTTCGTTAGGTGACCTGCTAAAAATCCTAAGAAGGAAGCTAACAAAAATCGAATCAATTGACCTTGGTTATAAGTATTAGAAGAACTCATTTTGCTTGTGTAACTTCCATCAGAGTTGGTTGTCCATCTTCAATTTGCCAACTTGGGAATGCACCGTTTGATGAATATGCTTTACCATCTGGCGAAAATTCAATATCACGTGTGAATGTAACTTTACGACTCATGGGATATACTTTCCATATTTCTGTTTTGATATCCATTACCATTAAATTATCTGATGAAGTGCCTGTGACCCAAACAAGATTACGTTTTCTATCCACATTCAGAGAATAAGGTGTCTCAACTCCATCCACCGCTGTAGGAAGTGGGTATAGTTTGAACTTTCCATCTTCTGGAGTGTATTTAGCAATTGAGCCTTCCGGAAAAACTGAAATCCATACATGATTGTCTCGATCCACTCGAAGCCTACGTGGACCTTGGAAAGGTGTTTCAATCACCTGAAAGGAAAAATCCTTTGGATTGATTTTACCAATTGTGTCTGCATGTAGTCTTGTAAACCAAACCGTTCCATTAGGTGCAACATCAATCCCATATGGCAATGGCATACCACTCACACGTTCATCAACTGGTAACAAATGCATTGGAAAACCCCAATTCATAAGTTTTACAATGAAACCACTGATCCATAAACTAAAACTTTCTTTTTTGGTTCTTGCAGGTAAATCGAAGTAATGGAAAGAAAGATCCTTTCGATTAAACATTCCAACCTGGTTTGAAAGCGCTAATGTAAACCAAACTCGGTCTTCATCGTCAATACGAATGGTATGCGGATATAGTCCATTTTGAAACATATGGTCTTTGAACTGTTTGGTTTTTGGATCAAACTCTGTGATACGTTTTTGCAAAGATGGAGTGATAAAAATATTTCCGTCAACTGGAGATTCCGCAAGGGAATGTAAACCAACATAGGTTTCATGTTTTTGGAATGATCGTAACCTTCCTGGTAATAGACCACCCAACTCATCATCTGGTTGTTTAGGAACTTTATATACTACCGTTTTACCAGTGTTAGGATCAATTTCCCAAAGACGATCTTGGATATTGTCACCTACGTACACTAGACCAGTTTTTTTATGGTATAATAGATCATGCATTTGAGAGAAACTATCTCCCATAGGCCATTCTCTGATGACAGCTCCGTATAACTCTTTTCCCCATGGACGACCAGGTGACACTCGTTCGGGGTGTTTGAGTAAATCAACATATGCATTTGAAAGTAAACTAGGAAGTTTTTTCTTAGCTTTCCCATGTGGTCTTGCGCCATAACCCATCATTCGATTGATGATTTCTTCCCAATCACCTTCAGAGAATGCTCTTCTCATGAAAAAACTTCCTTGTTGGTGACAGAAACCACATTGTTCTAAATATGTTTTTCTTAAATCTTTGTCTTCACCAAAGTTAAGTGCTGCAACCCAACTATTTGAAGGGTATTGCCCTACTAGTAAATTTAAATCTGTCTGTTTTTCCATTCGAAACGATACAGAACTTTGATTGGAATAAGATCGTAAATTAACATCCTTATACCCAATTTTACGCAATCGAATGTTTACTTTAGGTGCATAAGGAAATGAGATACTTACCTTACCGTTGGGATTTGTAAACATTGTCACTTCAGGTGTAATAAAAAATTCGAGTCTTTCAGGTGGATACCCATGATCATCACGTGGAGGCACTTGTGGTTTTTCAGCTTTAATCGTAACCATTACAAGATCTAAATTTTTTCCACTAGTATCTTTGATATCCAACTGGATTGCAAATAACGAAGAGTAGGTGAATATAAATCCAAAAACAAATAATTTAAATTTCATCGTATGGAACTCCTTTGGCTTTTAAATACATAATGAATGTCTCTTTTGAATTGTACTTGGGAATATAACCAAATACCGTTTTTAATTGTTTGTTTGATAAAACAGGTCTATACCGTAAAAAATCGATTTGATCGGGACCATATTGTGTGAGCCGAAGTTTCCTAAGTACCCATAACAAAGACTGTAACAAAAAGGCAGGTATTGGAACATACGGTTTTCGAATCATTTTGCTGATCACCTTTAAACTGAGAGCACCATCTCCAGCTAAATTAAACTTACCTTCTTTTTTTTCGGCGATTCCTTTAGTGATGATCTGAATCACATCCTCATCCCAAATAAAAACAAATGGACTTTTGTGGCCTAAGATACCCATCACAAAAGGTTTTTGGAACATATCGGTAATTAGATTATTCACTGTTTTTCCAAGGATAGTTCCTGGTCTTAAGATCAATTGTTTGAGTTGTGGGAATATGGATCTGTATTCTGTTAATAATTCTTCCACTTCGCGTTTGTGTTTGGAATATACAAACGCTGAATGACCTCTTATGGGGTCTGTTTCTTCAATCCATTCTTTATTTTCTTTATGATAACCGTATGCTGCACCTGAACTTGTGATGATCACTTGTTCCGTTCTAGCATATGCTGCTCCATCTAACACATTTTTGGTGCCTTGTACATCAATTTTCCACTGTGTTTCCTCACTCATACCTGGCGGAGGATTGAGAATTGATGCAAGATGGACTATCGAATTGGGTTTCCAGTCTTGGATCAAATCTACAACAGAATTTCGATCACTGATATCCAATATTTGAAATTCAAATTGGGTAGAAACAGGGGAATTAGACATTGGTTTGATATCGGTAGCCAAAATTTGCCAATTTGGATAGGTATTTAACAAATGTTGGATGAGAGTGGATCCAATATAACCCGCACCACCAGTGACTAAAACTTTCAATTTAATTTCCTTCTACAGGTGGTCGGCTTTTCCAATAAGCCACCAAAATCAAACCAGAAATAATATGCCATATTCCCCAAAAAGCTGCCACCAGCGCCATGTTAGGTTCCGCTTGGAATTGTGTGAGTATGAGCCCCAAGGCAAGTCCTGAGTTTTGCATACCTACTTCAATGGTAATAGCACGTTTATTTGCTTCGTTTTGTAAAAATACTCTCGCTATTAAATTACCGATGACTAGAGCAATGAAATTATGAAAAACAACAATCACAAAAACAAAACCAAGATTATCTAAAAAGATTTTCCAATTCCCACCAACAGCAACGACTAAAAAGATTAAAAATGCAAATGATGAAATACGTTTAAAAAAGGGTGTGATTTTATGAGCAAAACTAGTGACAAAATTACCTAGGAACATTCCCAGTAATAATGGAATGAGTAATAATACAATTAATCCTTTGACGATCATCAAACTATCAATCCTAAGATCTCCTGAACCAGAAATCATAGCATACGTTACAGGATTCAAATTTGCCGTTAAAGTAAAGTTAAGTGGTAATGTTATGATAGCAAATAAACTAGAAACAGCTGTCATGCTCACAGAAAGTGCTGTATTTCCTTTACCAAGATGAGTGATGATATTGGATAGGTTTCCGCCGGGACTTGCGGCAACTAATAACATCCCCAATTCAATTCCAGCAGGAAGGTCCAAAACTAACGTGATTAACAAAGTAACCCAAGGTAAAAAAACCACTTGGCCGATGAGACCAGCAAGAGCAGCCACAGGTCTCTGTAAAACAGCTTTAAAAGCAATGAATCGAAGTTCTAAGGCAACTCCAAAGATCATCAGAGCCAAAACCAGACCCAAAACAATTTGGTAATCATTATTATAATTCATATTTGAATCTTCCTAGCGAACCTTCATAACCAAACATAAAGCAATTGAGTTATGAACGGATGTTCATCGGAGTAATATTCTAAATCAGAAAGAAGAGATTCTATCTTTTTTTGTCATCTTAGAGCCAGAAACCAAAGTTATTTCTGAACACTACATTACATTTTTAGAAGTGAATGGATTAAAATAAGAGGGATCATGACAAAAGACACAAAAGGATAGTGGATTTATCCTTTTGTGTAACTGAAAAATTATCTGTAAAACGAATGCATCAGGCTTGATTAGAATCCAGATGCAGAAATTGCAGATCTCGAACAAGGATTGTTATTCGGATCACAAGTATACATTCTAAATGTGAAACCATCATTTGGGTTAGGTCTTTGCGATGTAGAACCAAAATTAGTTCCACTTGCAAATCCTAAATCTGTACAACTTGATGTGGATACATTGTATTTTTTAATGTTCGTATTCAATAATCCCCCAGCACCACCAGGTGGAGTGTTGAAATAAGATGTAGGTCCAATATTTCCACCATTGAGTTGGAAAGTATCAAAACAATTTCCTGTGTAAGAACCACCTAAATCGGCAACTTCCATAATTACAAGAGACTTGTTTCTATCAACTCCGCCATTGAGGATATTGTTGATGATAAGAGATGAGATTCCTTCTCTGTCTTGTTCCTTCGATTGGCAATTAAAAAGGAATACAGAAAGTGAAAGTGTTAAAATGATTCTGGTCATGAATGTTAATTTAATTTTCATAAATATTCCTTCTAGTTTGGCCTATAACTGTAAGCTTCTGGAGAAACAACTCCCGTCCAAAAGTTTGCTTGGAATTGTAAATAAACACGTCTATCGTCAATTGGCATTGAGTTTCCTGTGTTAGGATTAACATCAAATTGATTTCCTAAAATTTGATAATAGAGTTGTGCTTTGAAGTGGTGTTTATCACCAAACAAGTTTAAACCTGCCCAATACACTCTTAAAGAATCAGTAGGATCTACCTTTCCATTTCGATTGAAGTCTCCTTGGATGTATTCATATTTTAACAATGGCATGATATAATAACGATCCAAAAATGGAATGTTATAACCAATCGTTCCATGGTATCCATATAAATCATTTGATGCAGCTCCACCAAACTTTGTATAAGCACCAGATAAATAAATACCTTTGTAGGTAAACGTTGTATCGTAAGTGTGTCCCACTAAACCCATTTTTGGTCGAGCTAGTGTAGGAACGGAATTCTGGACTAAAAAGTTTGGATTTCCATTTGCATCTAAACTCCCTCGATCTGGATTCGATCCTTGCGAAGTTAATAATTGAATTCCACTTGTAGTACCAGGAGTGTATTCAGGAACGTAAAGTGCTGGCGTAATTAAGTTTTGGGTTTGTAGATACCCTGCACCCAAAGACCACTTTATCTCACGTTGGAAAATTTCTTCTCCTTCTTGCCAATTCACCATTTTTCCGTCAGATTCTCGTTTTAATCCACCAAACACATTCACTTGTGCTCGTGCATAATACATAGGAGATGTGTTAATTGCTCCATAACGATTTGCGGTTGTTAAGTCCTGTCTTCTACCAGTACCATAATCACCACCACCACCTTTTCCATTACTTACCATCAAGGAAACTTGTAAGTATCGTTCCCATTTGTGATCTAATTCTTTCAGTGGAGTTGCTTGGATCATAACACCATGATCAAATTGTGGAATGGCATTTACGATCATACTTCGTTCTAATGTTACGAAGTTAGCTGAGGATTGTAAGTATTCACGGCTGAATTGAGTTGGCAATTGTCCAAAGACAAAACGTAATCCAGCATAAGGTATTTTTGCATAACCAAATGCTTCGTGAATGTATCCACGGTTGTCTTTTAATCTTGTGTTGGATACATAACTCGTTGTTGCTGGTCTACCATTTGCATCTAAATAATTTAATGTACTTGTTGTTTGGACAATATCAGGTCGATTCAACATGTTCTCCAATCGGAGTTGGATATTAGTTCCCCACCAATCGTTTTCGTATTGAGCACCTAACCGTAAACGTCTGAAGTTCCAATCCACATTATTAAAATCTCTATGGCCATTGCTGTAGAGAGAATCTTCCGAGCCGGACACTCCTCTGAATTGGATACGTCCATAGATTGTTAATTTCTCTTTTGCCGTATCATCAGGTCTGTGTGCAAATGCATCAGGTAGGGTCGTGGCATTTCCGTTGGAAAGGGGGCGGTTATACTCCACCTTCACACGATTGGGTCCTGGTTTTGAATAAATTTGACCAGTTTCGGTATCTTCGTAGAGTTCTTGGTAAACTTTTGTTTGTGGTTTTTTCGATTGGTTTTCTGCGGGATTTGGCTCGTTTGTACGGGTCACTTCTGGTTCGGCAGAAAGTGTGCTAACAAATAGTAAGAGTCCCAATGCTACTTTTGTGATGGTGTTCATTCGATGTTTGTCTGTACTGATTTGGATTCATTTCAATAGAGGATACCTCCATTACAATGTTTCAGTCTGGTTACAAACATATTGAATCCATGTTATGATTGGATGACAAGAATATTACAAATTGGTTACAGGGGGCAAAACTGCCCGTTTGGTGAACATTTTTTTTCGAAAACGGTAGTTTGTCACAATTGGAGGAGTGTTTTGTGACAAACTTATAACGATTCCAAATTCAAAAACTTTCTGGATTTAGCGGTTTGATTTTCGGATCACCAGCTTGAGACCCAACCAAATCGGATCGTTGGCAGAGACTTTGCTATCCATAAGTCCAAAACCAAAGGCAAAATTCTGGATTCAATTCA
The DNA here is from genome assembly GCF_002812085.1 of Leptospira levettii. NCBI lineage: Bacteria > Pseudomonadati > Spirochaetota > Leptospiria > Leptospirales > Leptospiraceae > Leptospira > Leptospira levettii. The sequence goes on along the minus strand of NZ_NPDM01000001.1, from coordinate 993,367 downwards.
TTCCGATTCAGTCACTTGAAACTGATCGCAAATATCCTTTAATTTATCAGCCGTTGTCGAAAGGTTTTTCGCTGAGGATGACATCTGTTCTGCTCCGGCAGCAGTATTTATCGTATGTTCGTTAATTTGAGTGATGACAGTCGAAATTTCTCTAACCGCACCCCGCTGTTCATTGGCAGCGATTTTGATTTGGTCCGACTCTCCCTTCACAATGGTCGAATTTTCGAGTACGGCTTGGTTGATTTCTGCTTGAGAGCTCATATTGCTGTAGAGTGAGTCCATAGCCTCGGAAACTCCATTAATGTTTCGGATAATATCCTGAAGTAGTGTTGTGGAAGTCTGTATACTCTTGGCACCTCCATTTAATTCTTGAGCATTTTTACCAATCATTTCAGAGATTGATTTGATTGATGAAGCTGTACGAATTGAAAGTTTAGATATTTCTTCAGCAACGACGGCGAATCCTCTACCAGCATCCCCGGCTCGAGCTGCTTCAATCGCAGCGTTCAAAGCCAATAGCTGAGTTTGGTCAGAAATTTCATTTATGATCGCAATAATTTCCTTCATTTCGTCTGAGGATTTCAGAATATTATCAATCATACTATTCATTCCAGTTAACGACCGCTCACCTTCCGCTGCTTGGATTGAAATCGATTTCATTCTACTCAAGGTCAAATTAATTTCATCACCGACTCTTTTAACACTATTTGCAAGATCCTGAATTTTAATTTGGAATTGTGAAATGTTATGGTGTTGAATATCGATTGATCCCGTAATATTTTCCATACTTGCTGACATTTCTTCAACAGTAGCTGACATTTGTTCTGCTGATGCTGCAGTTGCTTGTGCACCTCCAGAAAAACTATCAGAACTCGAAGAAAGCTGGGCTGCACTTGAAGCAAGCTCTTGTGATATAAATTGAATCTCGGAAATTATTTTTTTAAGATGATTTAAGAAATAATTTGTGTCTTTGCTTAGTTCACCAATTTCATCTTCATAGATGATCTCTAACGACTGACTCAAATTGCCAGTTGTCATTTTTTTAAAAATATCCCGTAAGTTAGAAATTGGTTGTAGTCTATTCTTAACTAATCTGTAAAATGAAAAAACGGAGATAGTTAATATAAAGAAAGCAAAAATGCAAATTTTAAATAACATTTCATGAACGATTGATAAAATTTCACTTTTTGTTGCAATCGCTGATAATTTGATATTGTATCCTTCAACATCCATAACAGTTGCAATTTTTTCTTTACCAAAAAAATATTCCATATGTTCGTTTGATTTGAGTTTAAGTAATTTATTTCCCCATTCTAATTCTTTTAGATTTAAATTTAGAATTAAAGATTTATCCGGGTGACCAATGACTTGGCCTTCATTGTCAGTGATTGCGATAAACCCATCACTACCAATTTTTACTTCATTCATTACTTCGTCAGTAAGATGATTGAGTGAAATAGCAAATCCTAAGATTGCAATTACTTTGTTACCTTGAAAAACTGGCACGGTTAAAACAGCAACAGGTTCTTGTGTAACAGGTGAACGGTTCACCTTACTTAATAATTTTTTCCCACCTAAGGCAGCTTTAATATTATCATCAAATCCGGTTTTTCCCCAACGGAATCCGATTGCTTTGCCTGATGCATCGGAAAAAACAATTGGATTCTCTTCGGCAGACGAAAGGAAAACATTTTCATAAAAACCATATTTTTTACTTATATTCATCATAATAAGATCAAGGTAATTACGATCTTGTTTGATACAATGGTCCGAAAAATCAGGGTTACTTGAAATTAGTTCTGCTAAAATGAATTGTTCATCGAAGAAATTTTTAATTTGTTTACTCGAAAGTTTTGCAACGTTTTTCATTTCTCCGATATAAGCATTTACGATAAATTCTTTTCCAATGAAGTATGAAAATGAAGAGATACCAATCGTTAAAATCAGAATGATGAAAGTACTAAATGCAATAATGATCGTTTTCAAATTTTGAATCTTCATTTTAACCAATCCATGGAATTATTATTAGAAAGTGAGACATATGAAATATACGAAATTGAGGATTTGTCAACTCACCTATTGTAAATCAACAATGTTCAATTTGGAATTTCAGCTTATTAGGCAAATCGATTATAAAATTAATGATTACTTAACGGTTTGATTTCCGGATCACCAACTTGAGTCCCGACCATGTTGTATCAATGGCGCAGACTTTGATGTCCACAAGTCCCAAACCTAATGCAAAATTCCGGATTTTGTTTTCATCTAAATCAGAGGTTATTTTGGAAGTTTTTTTAGGCCATGAAACCCATATCATACCGTTGGATTTCAAATGGGATTGGAGATTTGGGAGTGAGGTTTGGTATTCGATAAGAGAAGTAAAAAAACAATGGATGAAGTCGAGTTCCTTCTCGAGAGATTTGGTAATTTTGACTGGAGGCATATTCCCCCAATCTACCAAATTGATTTCTTTGGGAAGATTTTGAAAGTAAAGGGACATATTGTCCTTGATCCCCAATTTCTCAATGACCGACTTTCCAGAATAACCTGCTTGATTTGCCACCATCACAATCCTTTCCCATGGGAGATTGGTCCCATGCGGACAAAAAAACCAATTCGTAAGTTAAAAATTCAAACTCGACAGTAAGATTCATTCCTTTTTTTTAGTAGACTATTGTCGATCACCAAGTTATTGCCTAAATTCCCAAAAGGATAGGTAAGTTTGTATTTTGAGGGTATAGAGTGTTATCAATCGCAGATCTTTGGAAACAGGGAAAAATCATCATCAATCGAATTCGTTTTGGATTAGTTTTACTTTTCCTACTGGCCATGATAGGGGCCAAAGATGAATTCCAACCGAAGATGTTTCTCATCCATATGATTGGAACTTGCACAATGGGATTTTATTGTGCACTTGCTTATGTATTAGAAAAAAAAACAAACCCACCTACTTGGTTTCATAAAATCCTCATCCTAATGGACACTTTAGTTTTATCGTTAACAATCATTTTAGATTGTTCGTTAAGTTTAGAAGAAGCAGAAGCAGCTCTTTCGAATGCGGTTGTCTATTTTATTTTTTTCTTTAATGCTATTTATTCTGGATTCTTAGGGGATCGTAAATTTGTTTTAATGAACTCACTTTTGGGTTCTGTTTTATCAGCGATTGCTCTGGTTGTTGCTGTGAATGTAGGCGGTATCCAACTTTCAGTGGATCCAAAACAATCACAAGAAATTGGTTATGTTGGACTCGCAGGAGAAGTGATGAAACCAATTTTCATCATGATAGCAGGATACATTGTCAGTTTATTAGTCCAACTTCTGACAAAAATTAGTTCATTGGCAGATATCAAAGCGGATGAAGCAGAAGTGCTCCTGAACCAAACAAAAGAACGAAGTAAAGTTTCTGCAAATGCAGCTCTCAAATTAGAATCTTCTATCAATAATTTTAGTAAATTTGTGTCTGATACATCTGTCAAATTGGAATCACAAGCTGCTTCTTTGGAAGAGATAACGGCTGTAATTTCTGAACTTTCAAGTTCCTTTGAATCCAATGGAGTTTCCATTGAAGAACAAAATAATAAAGTACAAAGTATGGTTGCTGATACTGTTGAATTAAAAGAAACTGTGGACCAAATTTTAATCCAAAGCGAACAACTCGTGGAAATAGCAGAAATCAATAAAAAAGAAAGTATGTCCGTCACTGAAGTGGCAGACCAAACTGCTTCTCATTTGGAATCCATCCAAGCATCATTTGACCAAGTGAACGAAATTAATAATATTGTGGCGGAAATTGGGGAAAAGACAAACTTACTCGCGTTAAATGCTTCAATTGAAGCTGCTCGTGCTGGAGATGTTGGTAAAGGATTTGCTGTGGTTGCAAATGAAGTGAGTAAACTCGCTGAATTTACTAAGAATAACGTAAAACGAATTTCAAGTGTTGTTAAAAGTTCAAAAGAGATTATCACCAATGCAAGGAATGCATCAAAAAATACAGGAGAACTTGCAAAGTCTCAAATTGATCGTCTAAACCAAACGTTAGTGCAAATCCAAAATATGAACCAACTCTATATCGAACAAAGAAACACTTTATCATCGATTTTATCGGAATTATCTCAAATCAGAGAACTATCAAATCAGATTGCTGGTTCCACCAAAGAACAATTGTTAGGTCAAAAAGAGGCCTCCAAAGGGATCATCCAATTGGAGATGGAAGTAAATGAAATTAGTCGTGCTTCAAAAGACTTAGAAGAACATATTCAAATGATCAAAGAAGAAGCCAATACCTTGGCTTCTATGGGAAATCAATAAAAAGATCCCAAACGTTTTAAATGTTAGTTTTGAGATAAAAAATGAAGAATCTCATCCTTCACTGAGTCGGCTCGTAAAATCATTTTATGACCTAAACCATTTGTCGTGATGAGTTTTCCTTGTTTCCATGACTTTGCTACGACTTCGCCCATACTGTAAGGAATTTCAACATCATCCTGGTCATGGATCACTAATAGCTGATTTTCAAAGTTCGGGCCAGAAGTTTCCAAATCAATACTTGCCATGGTACGATTTACTTTTTTCTCGAGTATATAACGCATATTGTTTTCTTCTGATTCAGTTAATTCAAAATGCCGACTAAAGTCTTGGATCAATAATTCCAATTTGGATGGTGGTGCAATATAAACCAATTTAGTTGCACTCACACCTAACTCTTGTGCTACTGTTGCAACTGCTCCACCAAAAGAATGTGTGATGATAAAATTTGGATCTCCAATATTGTTTGTAAGTTCCTTAACAATTTTTGCTGATAAAACAATATTAGAATACCGGCCCGATGAAAATCCATGACCAGGTAAATCAATTCCTACAACTTTGTATCCTTCTTCGATGAGAGAAGGGATGAACCTTGAAAAGTTTCCAGTATGACCATTCCATCCGTGGATCAGTAAAACAGTTTCTTTTGTATGTCCATCCGCATTCCAAGTATAATATTGAATTTTATGTTCTTTTACTTGTAACAATGATTTGGTTGCTTTTTCTAATACATCCATTTCCTTTCTGGAAGGACTTTGTTTCTGTGTTTTCAAAAACTTTTGAACAGTGACAAATCCTATCCAATTGGGATTCTTTTTTGCAAACTCCCATTTTTTTTCCATGGAGATTGGGTATTCTCCATTTAAAGAACGAACGATCGTGCTAATTATATTCATAAACATCTCCTAAATTCCTTTGTTTTCACATCCAAATTCGTATTCAATTATTTCATATGCCGTTTGATTAATTCGTTAAAACATTGTTTGGTGCGTTTTTCTGAAGATTTATCTTCTAATAAACGATTGTAAAAATGAAACGATAACACAAGTCCCCAAATTTCTTGAACCAACTGTTCCACATTTGTTTTTGAATCTAACTCTCCTTTTTCTTTGGCTTCTTCTATAAATTGTTTTAAAGAGGAATGCCATGAGAGTTGGATTTTTCGTAAATGATCTCGCACAATCCCTGGTCTGTCATCAAACTCGGAACTGGATGCAAGGAACAAACACCCACCTGGCAATTCAGAACGATTGGACCAATCAAGCCAATTTACAAACGCATTCCGTAATCTTGTAATTCCCGGTTTGGATTTTAAGGCGGGGTATAACACATAACGTCGAAACAGTTCGCTTCCTTTTCGTAAAACATCGATTTGGAGATTTTCTTTCGAAGAAAATTTAGCAAAGAGACCACTTTTGGACATTCCCAATTCTTCTGCAAGTGTTCCAATGGTAAGCCCTTCCAAACCATGCACACTCGCAATTTGCACAGCTCGGTCTAAAATCAATGATTTTGTCTCTTCGCCCTTGCTCATAATATTAGTACGATCGTTCGTTTAGATCTGTAAAGTCTTTTTTTAAGGTTGGGGCGCCTCAAAATGATGGAATTTCAGATCCAATTGAAAAATGACCGGGCCTTACGCTTCCATCTTTCGTTTCCCGAAAGTATGTCCGCTACAGTCCCTGGCGCATAGATTCGGTTTATCAAGTGATTTTGGTGTAGAAAATGGGTAGAAATATGTTTTGCCATTTCCTTTGGAATCTTAGAATAATGACAGTTAGTATCTTATAACACCATCCCATGGCATCACAAAAAAAGAATCAAGAATTTTCAAATATTATAAAATCCCTCAAACAGAATGGAAGAGAATCAGAAGTAGAAACTCGGTTAGTTTTACCACTCATTCAATTGTTCGGTTTTAACAATGAAAACTTTCGAGATAAAGTATCGTTGAAAAATTGTGGTGAAGCAGACTTTGTTTGTTATGTAGATCAAAAACCATATCTAGTGATTGAAACTAAATCGAACTCAGTCAATTTATCTGATCCCAACGGAAAACCTTACTTAGATACTAAATTTCAATTATTTGAATATATGCGTTCAAAAGAATTGAATCGAGTACCTTTTGGATTATTGATCAATGGAAAAAACGCACAGATTTTCAAAAGGAAAGAAAATATAATTTTTCCTTTAACTAAAATTTTAAACTTAGAAACAAATACTGATAAATCGATCACCACCTTAAAAAAATACTTAAAAAAACCATTTCAATATGAAGAAAGTTTTAATTCTGCTATTATCGCAATTTATAATAATAAAGGTGGAGTTGGTAAAACAGTCACAACAGGTAACTTTGCTGGAGTACTAGCAGAAAAAGGAAAAAATGTTTTACTCATTGATTTAGACCCTCAACAAAGAGACCTAACCGATTCCTTTAAGATTGACCATAAAAAGATGGATTCATCCACGAGTATTTTTGATATTTTACTTGGAAAAGAAATCAAAGAGGGAATTAAAACAATTCCAATCAAAAAAAATTTACACATCATCAAAGGTGATGAACGATTTGATAGTTCTACATATGCTACAAAATCAATAAGCCTTTCTATGATTAAGCAATTTAGAAAGTTATTGGAGATGTTTAGTAGCAGAGGTAAATTTGATTATATCTTGATCGATTGTCCTACAAACTGGAGTTTTTTTAGTAAAATGGGCGTTTCTGTTTCGGATGCAGTATTAATACCTGTGAATTACCAAGCAGCGCAAGCAATCCACAATGCAGTACAAGTAATAGAGAAATTTATTCCAGAAGTATGGTATGAAAGAAATGGAAATGGACCAGAAGTTTTGCCCATTCTATTCAATAATGCATATACGGATCAAACTAGTAAAAAACATTTTGATGATGTAAGGCGTGATGAAATTAGAAGATTAACAAAAGACAAGTGGTACTTAAAACTATTTGATGAAGCAATTGAAATCAAACACCATCACGAAATTGCAACGTCGCTTTTTCTTCACATTGATCAAAATGGTCCATCTCCTTATACTTTAAAAAATAAAAACTCAAAAGCTTTCAAAGAATATGAAGATGTGATAGAAAAACTTTTTGGAATATAAACCAAAAAGTTAAATCCAATCTTATGATTCATGAACCTACTTTTTTAAAAAATGTTTCCGTAGCTTTTGCTTCTTCTCCCTTTGGGCTGATATTATAGGTTGTGAGAGAAAATTCTGATTCGCTCAGGATATGAAATTCTGTCCTCCAACCCCAAAGATCTTCTCCATATTCTGGGTTTCCATAAGATCCAGTCATAACGAATCCATTTCCTTTTTGCGGTCCACTCGACAACATGATTTGTGTTCCCATATGAAAACTATCAATCCAAGAACTCGTATACCTTTGGTATGGGATATCATAGCCGACGATCATTTTTCCTTCGAATGGTTTACCTTCTAAACTACTTTTGGTATCCAGGCAAATGAATCGACCACCTAATAGACTTGAGATGGTTGTTTCTGCTGCCGATTCATCAGCTAACACATCTTTTTCAAACCAAGTTTTTGTGGAGCCTTGCCACTGCCCTAGGAGTTGTTTTAATAGTTTGTGTGCTCCCTCTTGTAATGAGGTATCGAATTTGTTAGTTGTCATAATGAACTTTCCCTTCTGGTATTTTATCTTTTCAATTACTGATTTGTCTTAGGCGTATAACGAAGGATCACTGCACCAGACGAAAGTGAATTTGTTTCCATTCGTTTTAAGGGAATGTTTGGAATTCCTTCCTGGAATAGTTTATTTCCCTTTCCTAAAAATATAGGTGTGATGCAGATCCTGTATTCGTCGAATAAATTTGCTTTCATCAAAGATGCCGATAAGTTTCCACTTCCAAAGACAAACATATTCCCTGAACCTTCGTTTTTCAATTTTGTGACTTCTTTTACAGCATCTTTGGTAATTGTAGTATTTTTCCAGTTTGCGGATTGGAGTGTAGTAGAACAAACAAGTTTAGGGAGACTGTTCATGAATTTGGCAACATCCCCTTCATCCTCTGGGGCATTCGTCCAATATTCGGCCATCCCTTGGTAAGTAGTAGCACCAAACACAAGATAATCGGCTGATCGTAATTGGGTAAGACTAAGATCTTCTAATTCTTTGCCCCAAACAAGTCCATGGAAACTTAGGTCCCATTTTTTTTCACCTTCGAAGTATCCATCTAAGCTTATTAAATTCCACATGATTAATTTTCTCATAAAGACCTTCTTTTGAAATGATTTGGAATGGGCTGAATTTTGAATGTTACAAAACGTATGGTATGAACTTTCATTCCAAGAGGTATATCTGTTTGATTCATTGAAGTCAAGAAGTTTGCAATGTGTAGGGAATTCATTTACAAACAAAGCGAAACATATCATATTTCTGGATATTTTGTTTTAGGATCAAATCGATGTTAATTGATTCGATTTTGAAACAGAAGGATTTACACTTGTGAGTGGTTTGTATGCTGAATTTTTGTATAAGGGATTGCCAAGTGACGCAGGGCCCTTTTTCCATTCGATTTTTATGGATTGGTTACCAAATTCAAACTTCCAATTAGACAATCGTCCTCATTTTGAAGTGATGGGAGAGAAATATAAAAACGATGATCCAGAATCTGAAGAACTGGTTTATATTCCGATAGTTTCGCGTTAAGTATAGGTCGGGCTTTCTCTCAAACTTTAACAATTGGTAGGCAACGGAGCGTTTGGTGAACCTCAGAAATAATATGGGCTAATTTTAATATTTTAGCAATCTTGTATTTTTGGGGAATATAAAACCACCTAACAAAATATTTGACAAGAAATAGAATTCTTACCATTTTGAGTACCTGCGCAAATCTTTGTGCACATTTGAAAAGGGAATGAAAAATGAATTCAAAAATACTGATTGTTCTATTATTAGGGATCTCCTCGTTTCGTTGTATTGGACTTTTACTCCCTCAAGAGAAGCAAAACAAACCATCTTTTCTAACATCCTTTTTAGGTCTCTTTAGTTCCAATCCCGAAACTTCTCGAAGCGTATCTGCGGAAGTTGGTCCGAGTGGTGGTACATTACAAGCGAGTGATGGTAGTTTCTCATTTGAAATTCCGGCTGGTGCACTTTCAGAAACAAAGGTCATCACTATTTCTCGGAATGTTAACCCTAATGGTTCCATTCCTTCCGAGTATGGAGCAACAAGTCCTGTTTTTAAATTTGAGCCTGAAGGGTTAAAGTTCTTAAAGCCCACTTATCTAACGATTAACTACGAACAAGGACGATTGCCAGAAGCTGGTATCGAAGAACGTAGTGTTGGTATGTATTACATAAAAGATGATTCCACTCTTGAGAAAATGAAAAAAGTATCTGTGGATTATTCATCTAATACGATTAAGGTGGAAGTTGTTCATTTTTCGTTTGGCGTTGGATTGAACATTCAAATTTGGTTAGTTTCGAGTGGAATCATAACCAATCCGAATCCAGTTTCGAACGTTGCTGATAAGGTGATAGAGGAATTGGCAAATTATGCTGACTACGGATACGCAAGTGTTAGCGAGTATTACCAAGCGAACGCGGGTATTCTTGGACCTTTTATCAATCAGATAGTAACAGTTTTGGGAACTGATCCGATCACAGCTGCTTATCCTACTGCAGATTTTGACGGAGATGGAGCACCTAACTTTGAAGATCCTATGGTTCCTTCACTTGGACCAGTCATTACAGTAAATTCAATTTCAGCACAAAACGTAAGTACACTTTCCGGTTCCATACTATCGACTGAGATCCAATGGAAATCTTCGAAAACAGGGACATATTCCATTCGTAAAAATGCAGCAGATTGTAATTCGGGAACTGTTTTATATTCAGGGAGTGTGACAGCTAATGTAAACCAAACCTCAGGTTCGATTCTTGCATCATCCTTAAATTTGGGTTCCAATGCACTTCGCATTTGTGTGACAAGCAGTGGCGTGACAGGTTTTGGTGTTGCAACTATCAACCGAGATGACACAGTCCCTGGTGTTACAATTTTCCCTTCTGGTGGAAACTATGGTACTGTTCAATCAGTCGTTTTGAATTGTTCCGATGTAGGTGGTGCTGGTTGCTCGAAAGTTATTTATACAACGAATGGTACTACTCCATCCTTTGGTGCAAACTGTTCGGTAAATGCTGGAAATGTGTATACAACTTCAATCCCAACTCCAAACCAAACAACTACCACATTGAAAGTAAGAACTTGTGACCAAGCAGGGAACCAGTCGGTTGTCTATAGTGAAACATATACAGTGGATACTGTAATTCCAACAATCACCATCAATAGTGTTCTTCCTTCTACTTATTTAAAATCTGGACAAACAGCGACAATCAGTTGGAAGTCAGATAAAGTAGGAAACTACCTCTTGAAACAAGGCACTTCTTGTACAGCGGGAACTCCTCTCGTAGGAACGAATGTTTCGGGAACAGTGGCAGCCAATGAAACGGTTACATCTGAAATTCCAGTAGCTTCCCTTGGTGTGGAAGGGAATAAAACAGTTTTGGTTTGTGTGGCAAATTTAATCGGAACAAATGGGTCATCTTCTGTTTCCTATATTGTCGATTTTTCAAGTCCAGTGCTCACTTCTTCTGTTGCGAATGGAACGTATTCTGCACCACAGACACTCACCATCAATTGTGATGATGTATCTTCAGGTTGCCACGAGATCATTTATACAGTCAATGGATCTTCCCCTTCTTTTGATTCCTCAGGTGCCATTCAAAATGGACAATTGTATACTGGTTCGATCATAACACCTAACAATACTGTGTTGGAATATCGTTTTTTGGCAAAAGACCATGCAGGAAATGTTTCTAATGAACTCGTCAGAAATTTTACAATAGGGGAATTAATACCCAAGTTTACTTCGTTTGAAGTTCCAGAATCTGGAACAAAAGGTGTTATTGATGAAACAGAAAAATCAATTACATTAAATATTCCAAATACTGTTAAGAACCCTTTCCTTATACCGACCTACACGACTGAAAATACTACTGCAGTTGTATATACAGCTGCACTTCCTCAACTTGTTCCATTCAATCCTGCAGATGAGATGATTAGAGTAAATTTATCGGAAGGTAGAATGCTTTCAGGCGAACTAACTGTGATCAGCCCAACAGGAACTCGAGTTGATTACAAAATTTATACGATTTGGCTTCATGGTGTAATCTCTCCAGATGTGATTGGTATATCTACACAATACAAACTCTTTCTGATGGGTTGGTTTAGTGAACAGGCACAATTTCATTTTGAAACACCTAATGGTAATATTCCGATTACATGTGCTAAGGCCGAAGATTGGAACGAATACAATCGTAAATACGCATGCAATTTTACACCGATCAATGTTGGTAATGGATATTTGATGGATTTATTTGTTACAGAAAATTTACCTTTTCATTCTTTCCGATATTATAGTAAATTTAAAATGGCAGCTGTAAAAAACGGAGCAGGGGAAGCGAATGGAGAAATTCCATACTGCAACATTCAATATCCAACTTCCATTACAATGCCTGTGCCTGGAGATACCGAGATGATTTATGCGCGTGTTTATTATCCGGGACTCACAAGTAGTACAGTGGAAAATCCAGCTGTATCTGGCGAAATTGGCATGGGTCCAACAGGAACAGATCCTCGCACAAATCCATTTTGGTACTTTACACCTGCCAAATATAATAAGACCGAATGGAGTATGGAAGCCAATAACGCTGAGTATATGGCAAAATTGAATGTGTATCGAGGTCTTCGAACCAGATCTTATGTAGCAAGATTTTCTATTGATGGAGGGTTAAATTATACTTATTGCGATATAAATGGAAGTGGTTCCAATAGAAATTTAATGGGAAATTATTATCCAGAACTTGAATTTACTTTAGACAAACTTGGTTTGATTACTGTAACAAATCCGTATCCGTAACAAATCGATTTTCAATTTAAGAATTTCAATCATTGCAAACAATAGCATTATAATTTTATAAGGTGCTGTTGTTTGTTTTGAATTACCTAATGTAGATTCCTAATCTATTTGTATTTGAAACAAAATACCTCAAATCTAAGCATCTGCGACCGTTCGTTAAATTGTTCAAACCAATGGTGGCCAAACGCTACTTTTGTTTGGTTCATCTGGCATATAAACAACCCAAAGTTTATCTCCGATTTTTTTTGTTAGATGAACGGATTCATAAATATTTCCAACGGTTCCAACATGTTTTTGACCGTTGGCTTCGAATAAAAATTCCACAACAGTGGGTGATTTTCCATTTAGTGACTGAGTGTAATCTTTTCGTATTTCTGTGATTTCACCTACTGTTGCTCTACCAAGTTCCAATGGTACTAATTCTTCTTTTGCAGTTTGTAAGCCCTTTCGCCAACAAAAGATTCCAATGATAGGTAAGAGAATTGTCCAACAAAATGGGATCGTAAAAAAAATTCCAATGAGGGTCATCACATTCCCTGTGTATTTGATCCTTCTTACAAATTGACTCGGAAGGGTCCTTGGTGTTTTGGGAGGTTCCGCTCCCAGTTCGTCTGAGTTGTAAGAATAGGCAAGTGTCCCACCGCAGTTTTTACAGTTACTCAAACTTTTGTCTGTGTATTGTGATTTGCACCAAGGGCATTGGATGATGAGATCAAAAGGCATATAGGTTCCGTTCCCAATCAATCGATATCTTCTGAGAAATTGTCAAGAGTAGTTTTGTGGAGATCTGAATCGATTGTAATTTAGTTTGATTTGGTTCGGTCAACATTTGATTGAAGTAATGAAACGTTTTCGAATAGCATATAACAATAGATAAATTATGAACAGTGATCGTTGGATAATTCTAAACAATTGTTGATTTTCTTTTTCGATTGTTTCGGAGTTTTGTTTGATTCCAATTTTTGTTTGGAACCAAAATGATTTTGTAAGATATGTTTTCTGAGTTGCTTCGAATTCATATGAGTTTATAATCAAAGTATGCAGTATCTGTTTTTGCTTCTGTTTTTCCTAATGTTCCAATGCACACAAACAACACTCAACAATCCGAGTGACATCCAATCCAGTTCTTTTAAGGAAAATGAAAGCTTACTATGCCTTACGGGACAATTGTCTGCTTGCCGCATTTCGATTCGAATTCCCGTTTGTACAACGTGTAGATTTTTTTCCACAAGTGTAACCTATGATGGCAATCGAGGTGGTATCTCGGGTGCAGATGCAAAATGTATGGCTGATTCTAATAAGCCATCGGAACCAGTAGGTGCGGTCTATAAGGCTTTCCTTGTGGATGATATAAATCGGATTGCTTGTACAACTTCAAATTGTACCACAGGTGGAAATTCTGAACATAAAGATTGGATTTTAAAACCAAATACTACGTACAAGCGAGCTGTAGATACTGTGATAATTGCGACAACGAATAGTGTGGGAATTTTTACAACCCAAACAAATGACGCAGCGAATCCTACACTTGGTACTGTTTTTACAGGACTAGATACAAGTGGTTGGCTCACTCGATTAAGTGGTGATCATTGCACTCGTTGGACTAGTAATGCTGTGAATGGTGCATCCACAAATAGTTCCAGTTTGAATACTGGATCTATAACAGGATGTAGTAATTCTTTTCCGATGCTTTGTGTGGAACAGTAGAAGAAGAGCCAACCATGATTAGGTGAATATTAGAATTCAATGGGTGTATAAAAAGACATTTCAATAGTAGTGAGTGAAATTTTATAACCATTTTGATTATAAAATGGACCACCAATTCCTAATCTCCAATTGATCACACCGATCGGTATTTCCCAAAATACATAATAACTTTTTGCATAATTGGAGGAGGAGTTCACACGTCCAATCCCTAACGTCAATAGAGCATACAATTCAAGGGGACTTAGTTGGTTTCCTGTGAGTTGAGAATAAAACAAAGCTAGCAATGGATCGATTGATTTAGGATTCACATCACCTTTTAAAAGAGTATAAAGACCAAGTGCCTCTAAGTTATTGCCAGATGATAAATTCGACAAAAGGTAAACACGGTAAGGGTCTGCATCAATGTTTCCATTATTGAGCAATGAATACCTCCCCATATTATCAATTTTTTCATCTAAATTTCGACCTGAACTAAATACCAGGAAATTGTTAAAATAACCATTTCCATCATTAAAATCAGCAGTACCTTGGATGTTGACTTTTGAATAACCAAAACCAGCACCTAACCGAAAGTGGTCGTTTCCTTTTTTTCCATAATAGATTGCAGGAAGTAACATGTGGTAACTACCATAAGTTTCTGTTCCTAAATCCTTATTGGTATATTGTTTGATTGGAGATGAGTCCTTTGAAGAATTTGAATCTTCACTTGATGAACTGTTAGTTGCAACGACATCCGTAATTTTTTGTTTTGTTTGTCTAAAATTTACGTTACGATTTAGTATGAATAATCCCCAATTTTCGCCTATTTGCCATTCAGGAGATTTTAAGTCGTAAAGAAAGGTTAGATTTTGGTCCATACGTTGGTCATCTTTCATGACTGCATTTCCACCTGTATCGGATTGGATGGTAAGATCTGTTAAATTTGCTTGTACGCCAGGATAAAAGGTAAGGAAACGTGATCCATTTTCCTTTTTTAACAAAAATTCCTTTGGTGGTTCATAAGGTTTTTTAGGTGTAAGGGGAATGATTGTCTGGTCATTCTGAAACTTTATTTTTAATTCTTGGACTCCGTCATTGGAAAGTTTCGAATTTAAATTTTTTGCCGGAAGTTTTTGGTTTGTTTCTTGGGATTGTATTGGAATCGAAATTATGAAGAATGAAATGATAATCAATTTAAAAAAAGTTTCCACTAACGCATGTTTCAAACCAATCAATAAATAACCAGCATATTTTCACGTTAGGTTATAACCCATTTTGATCAGAAACCTTACATTCCTATACCAACCAAACATCTATTTACGTTAGCGTGATTCCCATTGTGAGGGTGTTTATTGCGAAAAGCACCCATGGATGGGTGCGGGCGGGAGTTCTGGCCATGGATGGCCAGACGAACGCGAGCAATGAATATCCGAACTCTGGAGACGCCGGGAGTCGGCTTCCACGGTTCTCCCATCCAGGTCGAACACGTTCCAGCCCGTCCCGCTCGAGGTCTCAGGCATCCTGCCTTCGACAGAAACAGCTTCACGCTCCCTATGGGTCGCTACTGTTTCTAACTCTCGCGGTCGTTCGACTCCCATCGTAAATTTTTTGTTATATGAGAAATGATTTTAGATGATTAAAATAGATTCTGGAGACGCCGGGAGTCGAACCCGGGTCCTATCGTCCTCAAATGCAGCTTCTACACGTTTAGTTTGCAAATGAATTTCGGAAAGACTTACCCTACAAACGGGGGACTCATTCCTATCCTACTTAGAGTTCAATCCGGTTCGAAGCGGGCGACAAATCCGAAAGGTCCTTAGAGAGGTGTCGGTTTCTAGGCCACCCAAGGAAACAGCCACCGAAACCGTAGAGCTTAAAATTAAGCTGCTAGAGCAAATTCGTTATTTGCAGTTATTGTTTTGAAGGTTTTTAAGAGGTCCCTCACCCCTACGTGCCACTGAATCCAAGCCAACAACAGTCGAAACCAATGTCGTCCCCAATTCTTAATACTTAGACGATGATAATCGTTTGGATTGTCACGAAAAGCAAAAAAGGTTGTGTTGGGGTTTTAGTGTGCTGGAATGTTTGTATCCTTATGAATTTTTCCCTGTATACACCTTTCTTTTTTTCATTCGCACTCATCTCCCTCCTGTTTTTTCCCAATTGTTCCCCAAAAGAACACCCTTCTGAGAAGGAAATTCGCCTTTCTGTGTATGGAAAGGAAGACGGTGATCCCATCCGTATCTTGGGACAAAAACAAATTAATTTGGATGAAACACCTGAAATGGAAACTCTTGTTTTGTTTCAGTCGGGACAAAGTGAAGTATTATCTGCGTTTCGCAAAGAGGGATCCAGTTGGACCTTTTTATGGAAGTTGGAATTTTTTCTCAAAGATTTGGGACCCATGTATTATGATGGCAAACAAAATAAGTGGATCGCTGGATCCATTTCAGGAAAAGAAAAACCAACGTTTGCTGGTGATTGTTTGAGACGAATTGTCGTTGCAGAACTTCCTGGAGATAATTTTAACTCTGTATTCATCGAAGTATTGTCCGAGGAACCACCGTTAGGTTTATTTTCTGTTCCGATGGGATACCGAAAGGGCAAAAAAATTTGGGATGGTTACCAACTTAAAGAACACGAAGAATTAAAACGTAGTAAACGAGTAGAATTTGAATATAGCGCCAAGGACAAATCATTTCGTATCTTTCCAACAAATCCCAACTATTCACAAGAGTTTGTGTTTAATGGTTGGGAAATGATTGCAAACCTGCCGATGCAACCTGTTCCTTCCTTTGTTTCCCTCGAAGTAGAACCAAAGTTTGAAATAGGAAAAGAATCTCTTGTGACTTTACAACTTAAGAACAGGGGGAATTATGTGAGTTTAACATATCTCTCCCTTTCCTTTCCCGATTCTGGATCTCTTCGATTAGCAAATGAAACCCAAGGTGTTCGTTTGTATAAAAAGGGAGATATCGTATATAATGTTGTGCAAAATAAAAAAATCCCAGCAGAATATCCATTATTAGAAGTTACAAAGGAAGGATGGGCAAATAACTTTCGTTATGGTGTTAAGTTTTACTATACGCCAAGTTCTACCGATGTTCCTCGCATTTTATTTCGATCCACTTATAAATTTTACCAAGAGATCATTTCGATTCCCAATCAATATTCAATCGCACCGTATGAAAGAGACCAACAAGGTTTCCCATCTTACATTTTGAATGGGATGACAAAATAATTTTTGAGATGAAATCAATCAAAATTACAGAGGAAATCTTAATAGCGAGGCGAGAAATTGTTCGAGTCCAAGTGGAAAGATTTCATTTGTTTTATACTGATTTTTTTCACAGATCAGAAACAATAGCCATGGCAAAGTTTTTCTTTGAAACAGTTTATAATTTGGATGGTAAGGAAGAATGGGAAAGCCTAGCATTCCAAACTTATGACAAAGTGAAAAACATGTTAAAGGAAGGTACTCGTGAAAGTATCGAACGATTGATGGAATTAAATTCAATTACTGATGAATTGGATATCCAAATGGCAAAACTTTTATTAACAAAGGGCTGGGTATATGGTAATGAAATTAGCCAAGACGAGTACTTTCAATTGTTTTGTGAATTGGACAAACGAGATCTTCGCAAAAAACAATTAGAAGTGGTACTGTTCAATTTAAAAAAATTCTATGAACTTGCACATAAACCAGTTAGTGCTTATATCATTAAACCCGCTGCAATGATGTCAAAACTACTAGGTGTATACCCACTTTTTAAAAAAGTAGAACAAGGATATTATGCAACTTTGCCCGTCAATCAAGCGTTATTCGATGAATTTTATGCATTAGTCCAAGAGAAAGAGTGGGACTTTTTATACAAAGCCTTCCCATCACTTAAAGAGGAATTATGAGAAGACGGTCACGTTTTGTTTCCAAAGAAGAAGAACATATAGAAGCACATGATCGATGGTTGTTAACGTATGCCGATATGATTACACTTCTATTGGGATTGTTCATCATTCTTTATGCAGTGAGTAAAGTTGATTCCAAACGATTAAACGAAGTTGCAAAAGACATCAAACGAGGGTTTGGATTGAACGTTAGTTCCGTTGGTGCACTTCTTGATGGTGGTTCAGGTATTTTAGAAGATGATACGATGGTTCCAAAATCGGAAGTATTTCGACTATGGGAAAGAATTGGTTTTGCACTCAAAACTCTGAAAGAAAAGGCAAAATTAAAACTGGGCCTTGCTGAAACAGAAGAGCTTAAATTAACTTTTGCCGGTTCCGATCTCGCTTCTGATGATGTACTAAAGTCAGATCCTGATCTCAAATTTGCCTTTGAACAATTAGCTGTTTTATCCAAAGGCATGGATATCGATATTGTGGTGAGAGTTCATATTCCTTACGAATCTCAAATTGATAAGTCCAAATTTCAAAACTCTTGGGATTATCATTCCAATCGTGCATCCTTACTCGCGGAAAAATTGGTAAATGAATACGGAATTCCCAAAGAACAAGTATCTGTACAAGGTTATGCGATGTTTCAAAAATCTAAATCTTCGGATACACCTGAAAAAAAAGCGAATGAAGAACGGATCGAAATTTTAATTCGAAAAAAAGAAACTGCCGAGAATACAAAATGATAGAAAATACTGACAAATTTTCTTTTCAATTTGAGAAAGAATGAAACGATAGCATAGCAGTTACAATCATAGTAGAATCATAATTTTTATAGGCATAACATAATGAAACCAATCCTTTTCGCCACAGAACACCGAATCAGTTTGAAACAAGGTGCAAGTTTATATTTGTTTTTTATATTATTGTTACTCATTGTATCTTGTAAAAAAGAAAAAGGTATCAATTATATCGAATGGCAAAACGAATCTTTGAGTTTGACATCTGACTTGTGTAAAAAATTTCGCGAGTGCGCTGATACGGAATGGAAATCAATTCCTGAAAATTTAAAAAAATTTACGGAAGGTCGATTGGAAGAATCAAACTGCCAAAAACGATTCCGTGAAAGTAACGCATATAAATTGATAGGTAACGATCCTAAGTTAATTCAATCTTCTTTCCAAGAATGTCACAAATTGGTAATGACCATGACTTGTTCAGAGTTACAATCTGGAAAAATGGATTCCATCAATGCTTGTGTTACATTCCAACAAATTCAAAATCGATAATTTATTAAATTTTCTTTACTATTTTGTGGATGACATCATCAAGTTCATGAGCACTGTCTAAGATCGATTGATAACAATAATCGATCTCTTCCTTACTGAGCTTGGTTTCTTCTAATAATGCAATTAATCCCATAATTCTAGTTAACGGTGATCTTATCACATGTGATTGGTACCATGCAATATCCCTAAGTTTCTTATTTTGTTCTTCAATGGTTGCATTCTTGCTTTTGATCCCTGTAACATCTTGAAAGATAAAGATGTAACCTCCTTTATTTTGATTAATAATGATATTTGAACTTAAAATTATGTTATTAACTTGTTTGTCTTTTCGAATTGCCACAAAATTTTCTTGATCAAAAATAATATCGTTTATTCTAAAATCAAGATCATCAACTTCAATATATTCATTGTTTTTTATTACGATATTTTGAATTATATTGGCAATATTCAAAACCATTAGTTCATCCATTGTATAACCTAATAGTTTTTTCACATACGTATTTGCATAAGAAATGTTTAAATTATCATCAGTTATGATAATTCCAACCGGTGCAAGTTCGGTAAATTTTCGAAATTTTTCTTCACTTTCTAATAATGATCCTTCTAATCTTTTCTTTTCAGTGATATCTTTAGCGAAAATAGAAACTCCTATCTGAATTTGGTTTCTATCATAAACTGGATTGAAAGTTGTTTGGTAGATTATGCTTTCTCCTTTAAAGTTTTGATAAGGTATTTCGATCGAGTTTTTTTCCCCTCTAGTTGCTTTTTGATAGTATTGATAAAATAAATTTCCTTTATCAGGTATGTATTCTCGAAAATCGTTTCCTATATAAGTGTTTGAATTTGTATTCTTTGTTAGAGTTTTTGCACCGATTTCATTGATGGCTAATATCTTATAATTTAAATCAAGTAATGTAATTGATTCATTAGTATTGTCCAATATTGCTTTTAGTTTTTCTGAAAGATCTATAATTTTAAGTTCTGCTTCCTTTTCTGCCGTTATATTTTTTGCTGTAAGCGTAACACCCAATAAATTGTTTTCTATATATACTGGTTGCATTTTGTATTCAAACCATAAAGAATCCTTTTCATTTGAAGTATAATTTTGTGTGGTAAATGGTTTCCCGTTGATAGCGGATTGAAACGCTTCAAGATATAAATCTCGATTTTCTTCGATTACAAATTTAGGATAGTATAAATCTCCAACTTGTAATTGTACATTATGGTATTCGTAGAGGACATTCTGTATCGTTTGGTTAAAAGCAAGAACTTCATGATTTTTCCCTAGTAGAACTATGTTTTCAGGGCTATTATCTAGAATTGCTCTAAAATATTGTTCGATCAAATTTGTTGTTTATCCTCAGTTGAGGATAAACTCATTTTAATTTCAACAAAGTCAAGATTTCAATTTTAACATAGTGCAAGAATTTGTTATGAAATATGCGTAATTCTACTTATCAGATAGGCTCAAATGAATGATTTTTTTCTAAATTAAAAATTACTGTCTCATAATAAAAATTGTAACACATACTGATTATTTGGATCTAACTTTAAAGTTTCACAAGCATAGTAATTGTTGGGTTCTTTTAAATTTAAGAAATAATAAGCTTCCGCTAGATAACTCAATGCGGTTACATTATAGATCATGTTATTGGGATCATATTGTTTATTCGCAAAAGTAACTATATCTAACATTTTCCGGTTATAGAAAATAGATTTTGCATATTCACCTTGGTCGAGGTATATCGAACTTACTTTCCAATATGCTTCCAAAAACCATACGTCAATGATCACAAGATTAGGTGAACCATCTTCATTGTAAGTTTCATCTGCATCATTAATGGATAGTAGAGTTTGGTATGCTAAAAAACTTTCCTTTTTTCGTTTCGCAGCATACAAAGCTCTTGCGTATAAATTCCATAAAAATGGATTTCGTTTTTCGACTTTTACAGTTGGTTCTAATATCGTAATCACTTCATCGAATTTTTTTTCAGCATATAGTTGTTCTGCTTTTCTGTATTGTGATTCAAACAATGGAGAAACAACTTCTGGAAGGGCACTCATTGTTCCGGCAATTTGTCCCGCTTCCAAACGATCTCCCACTTTCTGAGTAGAATTTAAATGGTTCATACGGACAATTTTTGCAGGAAAACTTGGACGAACTGTCTTTGTACAATCCAAACTTGGTTTTGTTTCTTCGGATAATAATTGTACATTTAGACAAAATATGGAGGTGGTGATTAAAATAATTTTTCCCATTGATCATTTACTCCATAATTTGCTGACAAAGACTGCTTTTGTAAAATCTACAATTTCAAATTCTTCTAAATTTGGAAAAATGAGTTTGAGATTTTTGATTAATGCCAATTCGTCAACTCGCATGTAGTCTAAAAGAATTCTAAAACCTGATAAGCTCTCGATTAATTCGTTTCGTTCTATCCAGATGGTATAGATTCTGATGATAAAAGCAAAAGAAATGAAAATCATAATTGTTTTCACAAGTTCATAATCAATAAGACAATCTTTTAAACATTTAGAATTCTCTAAAAAGTTCTGAATCGGGAATTGTTTTGGAAAAAAGATCATTGATACAGTGGATATAAAAAGGAAAATCCAAATGGCAAGGTGAATGTGAGATGTTTTGGAATTAAAATCGATTATTTCATTTTTGTTTCCCAAGTTGATATGTTCTAAAAATTTTAATATAAATTCTTTTTTATCTTTGTCTTCGTGCATAGTGTCTACTGATGAATGTTTACTTTCATTTAAGTTTGTTTTTTTGAATTATAGAATGAAAATCTGGTTTGGTTTTGCCCATACCAGATTAAGAACACTTTTTGATTGATATAAAAATTGGTTACAGAGTGTAATGCCTCTTATACGGAGCTATTATCTGCTTTTTTTGTAAAAAGTTTCTTGAGGAAACCAAGAGCAGCTACAGCACCAATCGCAATGATCTTCCAAAATTTCACTAACAAAGCAAAAAATCCAGCTTTTGCCAAAACTTTGCCCGCAATCAGACCACCAATTCCATAGGCTGCCATTTTATCAACACCGGGAGAATAATCAGAATACTTTTCTCCGTCATTAAACTCAGTAGATGCAAGGATGGCAGGGATATCGGATTGGACAAGTTTCAGTTTTTCAATGTCGGAAATTGCATTTAATTCCAAAATTCCTTTTCGGCCTAAAATTCGAATATTATAATTGAGAGTATTGATACTATCCCCTTCAAATTGGAGTTCTTTTGCCCAATGGAGTTTTTTAGCACTAGAATCGTAATATGGTTTATTGGCCCAACCTACAAGTTCCATTGTTGGGTATCCTTCTTTTTTGCGATCTTCATTTCCTTCTGAAATATCTTCTTTCATCGATTTTAAAAGATCATCATAATTGATTTCGTTGGCATCAGAATCACTGACATAACCATCTTCAGAAAAAGAATAGGTAAGAGCATACGTAAAGTTGTCGCTGATGGGAGTTTGGTCTGACTTAAACAACATCCCAAGGATCCCTTCGTTCAAAGGATTGCCCCAAACTTCATGTAGAACAAATTGACTTTGTTTGGCATCTAGGAATTTAAAACCTTTAGGTACTTTGATTGTTGCCAATTTGTCGCCAATGGTGACAGAACCAGTTTGGTATTTGAGATCGTTTACTTTTTTAAGAATATCATCTTCGCCAAAAAGGGTGGATGTGAAAAGGAACAATCCGAATAGAATTGTAGTCAAATGTCTCATATTTTATCTCCAAGTGAATTGCTTTTGGCATAGTAAAACTAGGAACAAAACGTATTGCCAAACTAGGTCATTCTAACGTTTGTTTGTAGGAAAAAGCAACTAACAAAATGGAGGGTAATCATCTTTTTGTTTAGGTGTTACATTTTGGATTAACACCTATTAAATTAATAAGAAAAATTCAAAATGCTTCTTAGATTTTACTATTTGAATTTAAGTTGTCCACCGAATCACTACAGCTGCCAATCCCGCACCCACTAACGGAATCACTACGGGAAGCCATGCATATTTCCAACCAGAATTTCCTTTATTGGGAATCGGAACAATGGAATGTATAATCCTTGGTCCTAAGTCTCGCGCGGGATTGATCGCATACCCAGTGGTTCCTCCCATGGAAAGTCCAATTGCCCAAACAAGGAGTGCTACAAAACCAGTGCCTGCGATTCCACCTGCTCCACCGTTTGCAGGAGAAAAAATAGCATGGATTCCGAGGATGAGAAGGAAGGTTCCAAACCCTTCACTGATCACATTGGAAAGAGTGTGTTTGATGGCAGGTTCTGTCGAAAAGACGGCCAAAATTTTCCCTGGGTCTTTTGTTTCTTTCCAATGGGGAAGGTAGTGCAAATACACCAATAAGGCACCAAGGGAAGCTCCCGCCACTTGGGCTAAGCTGTATGGTAAAAAGATCGAAAAATCACCTGATTGGATGCAAACAGAGAGTGTCACCGCAGGATTTAAATGGGCTCCTGGACTCCCGAACGTTTTTGCCACAAGGACTCCAAAACAAACTGCCAATGCCCATGCGGTGGTGATGGTGATCCAACCACCATCTTTAGCTTTGGATTTTTCTAATAAAACACCAGCGACAACGCCATCCCCTAATAAAATCAAAACAGCCGTTCCCAAAAATTCGCCAACTAGTTCCAAAATACCCTCCGTTTTTAAAAATAAAAAATTAGAGAGCAACTTTCAATAATGCAAGTAAGAATTTTGGTTAAAATTAAGAATGTTATTTCACTTTAGTGGAAAGCCATTTCTTTAAAGTTATACTTAAATCTTTTAATGAAACGGGTTTTGTGAGATAATCATTCATACCTATCGCGATACATTTTTCTCGATCACCTTCCATCGCATTTGCTGTCATTGCGATAATCGTTATGTTACTGATTGAAGAATTTGAATTTCGAATTCTTTCAGTTGCTTCAAATCCATCCATCTCTGGCATTTGACAATCCATCAAGATCAAATCGAAATGAATTGTATTTAAAATTGATAATACTTCAAAGCCATTTGCTACCACTTGACTTTCATAACCCAGCTTTTTCAATAAAGCAATCGTTACTTTTTGATTTATGATATTGTCTTCCGCTACTAAAATCTTAACGTTAGGTTTGATTTCACTTTCTTCAATTTTAAAAATATCTTCTTGATAATTTAAATTTTCGACACCTAACGGTAACGTTAATTCGAACCAAAATGTCGAACCTTCACCTAACGTGCTTTCTAAGCCTATGATTCCTCCCATTCTTTCGATCAATAATTTTGAAATAGATAAACCAAGTCCAGTTCCTCCAAATTTCCTATGTGTAGATGAATCAGATTGTGTGAATTTATGAAATAATTTAGGAATATTTTCATCCGAAATTCCAATTCCAGTGTCGATGACTTCAATTCGAATTTTATGAGTTTGGTTTGCAGCGGCTGTGATATTTGTTTTTACGCGTATTGATCCTTCGTGTGTGAATTTTATTGCATTATTAACAAAGTTTAATAGTACTTGTTTAATTCGTGATGGATCTCCTTTATACCAACGTGGCGAATTCGAATCATATTCATTACTCAGATGTAGACCTTTGTTTTCAGCCGAATATTTCAATGTACTTAAAACGAAATCAATTGTTTGTTCTAAATTAAAATCAATTGATTCTATATCAATTTTCCCGGATTCAATTTTTGAAAGGTCTAGAATGTCATTGATTAAAGATAATAAAATAGTTCCAGATTGGCTAATATGTTCAAGATATTCTTTTTGGAGATTGTCTAAGTTTGTGTCCTTTAATAATTGAGAAATTCCTAAAATACCGTTTATTGGAGTTCTAATTTCGTGGCTCATATTTGCCAAAAATTGAGCCTTTGCCATAGAAGATTGTAAAGCTTCAGATTTAGCTTTCTCTAATTCTATTTCATTTAATTTTAATTTTGTGATATCTAAATTAAAACCAATCATTTTCGAGGCATTCCCTTCACTATCTTGGAGTAGTTTTGCTCTTGCTAGCACATAGGCAATGTCACCATTTTCTTTGACCACCCTAAATTGAGATTGGAATGGTTGAAGTGTTGAGAGTGAATGATTTATGTCATCGGTAGCTGATGCAAGATCATCGGGATGTAGGCCTTTCGACCATGCGTCGTATACATTTGTAAAATTCTCTTTCTTTTGACCATAGATAATAAACATTTGATCATCCCAAACAAGTTTATTTTGTCTTATATCCCATTCCCATATACCTATATTAGCACCTTCTAAAGCTAATTCTAATCTTGCTTTGGTGTCTTCTAGTTTTTCTTGTATCGTATACAACTCTTGAACGTTTGTATTGGATCCCAACCATCTAATGATCTTTTGATTTGAATCTTTGATAGGGATCGCTTTTGTATCAAACCAATTGTAAATTCCATCGTACCTTCTAATTCTAAAACGAATTGAAAAAACTTTTTCATTATTTATATTTTTTTGCCATTCATCAATAACCCTTGGTTGGTCATCATGATGAATTTGTTTCAGCCATTCGAATCCGAGTTGTTCATTTTCTGGAATTCCTGTATACTCAATCCACTGCTCACTTAAATAATCGCAAGGTCCCTCTGGCTCACAGGTCCATATTAATTGGGGTAATGAGTTGGCTATAATTCTAAACCAGTCTTCTGATCTATTTTTTAGCTCTAAAATTTTTCGATCTCTTTCAATTAGATCTTTTTGTGTTTTTTCAATAATTTCATTTTTCTTTTTGATTTCAGTAATATCAGTATTTGTTCCGATCGCTCTTATTGGTGAACCATCTTCATCCCAATCAACGACTTTTCCTTTAGATAAAACCCAAACATCATGACCGTCTTTGTGAATAAATTTAACTTCTTGGCTAAAAGGAAATGTTCCTTTTGAATTAATATGTTTTTCTAAATTTTCGAGTGTTAATTTGAGACCTTCTGGTGAAATTACTTTTTGCCATTCACTTGGATGATGTGGTTTTTCCAAAGGATTGTATCCTAACATCTCCCAAAATTTTGGAGACATGTATTGATAATCTATTTTTAAATTCCAATCCCAAAATCCATCGAAAGTATTTTCTAACATGGAATTGATTAATATTTCTTTTGTTGCGATTAGTTCTTCAAATTCTAAATGATCGGATATTTTTTCTATGATTTCTACATATCCTTCAATTTCGTAGTTCTTACCAATTAGAGGATAAATCGATACAAAAGCTTGTTTTCTAATTCCAGATTTTGAGATAATAGTCCAAATATTTTTTTCAGTCTGACCAATTTTTGATTTTGCTACTATTACCTCAAAACCTGGAACTAATTTAATTCCGAATTCTTTGAATAATTCATTCGAAAAATTTAGAACTTCCTGTTCATCATGCCACAAGATGGGATTTTTAATTCCAACTAATTCTTTCTCCTCATAACCTAACATTGTTTGTCCAGCTGTATTGATGGAAACTACATAACCATTTTTGTCCGTTGAAATGACTACTAAATCAGTATTATTTAATATTGCATTTTTCCAAACATTTTGAGAGGTTAATTGTGCTGATAAACTTTGAGATTTATTATACAGGTATAATATAAAAATAATTACTATAGTAAGAAGTAATGAAACAAAAAGAGTCCAAAATGTGAAAAGATTTATCGTTTGCTTATAATAGTTTAAAGATGCAACAGTTTTGAGTTTCCAATCGATGCTATAATTTATTGATTTATCAGAAATTGAATAAACGTTCTCAAAATTTTCCAAATTTGTTTCTATATTGGAAAAAACAATTTCATTGCCAGAATAAATTTGGTAAAAGAAATTTTGATCTCGAACCAATTCTGGAAAATAATCTTTGTATCTACCTACTAAGTAAACAAATCCGTCGTGTATTTCATTCTTAAATACTGGATATAAAATTAAATACCCTCTACCTCCTTGTTTTAAATTGATAGGTAAAGTCATCATGAGATTTTTTTGATTTAGTGCTTTGGTTGCTGCAAGACGTCTGCGTTCTTCACTATTTAGTTGAAACCCAACGGCATTTGAATTTTTTTCTATTGGTTCAATCCATTTAATTTTTGTACTCGAATCGGCATAACCCACTCCTACAATTCCTAATAAATCATTTGAATAGGCTCTCGCATCAGATCTCCAGATTTTCTCCTTTGTTCCATTGTTCTGATTCCATCGGTTTCCCATCCTTTTTAAAGATAATTGAGATTCACGAAGGTTGTCTTCGATAGTGATTTCCATTGACTCACGATGATTCTGGATTTGTTGTTTTAGATTTTGTAATCCTAGTCGATATGAAAAAATGAATGCGATTAGATTGAAAAAGATTAAGAGTATATAGGTTATTTTTGAAAGACGATTTGGAATCAGCTGATCGATTAATTTTTTGATTCTCATTTGATTTTTAAACAGACAATTTTTATAGATAACAGGTTGATCAGACGACAAATATTTAAAAAATTTTTGTTTTATTGTGGTTCATTTTGGCGATGGAGAGACCGATCTGGTTTTGGATCCAAGATCATTGTTGATCCATTTTGGTAATTCAATTCGATTTGACCTGTTTTCTTCAAAAAAATCTTGAGTGACATAAGAATCTTTGGCTTTTTGGAAGGCAATAGCCCCAATTTATTCTAGGATTTTCCATCGAATCATAAATCATGGGAAAATAGACCATGAAAAATCACGCGCTTGAGTATCACTCTAGGTTTCCGAAAGGAAAAACCAAAGTAGTTCCGACAAAACCAACGGAGAACAGTTATGACTTGTCATTAGCCTACTCACCAGGTGTCGCATACCCTTGCCTTGAAATTGAAAAACAACCAGATCTCGTTTATGAATATACCAACCGTGGAAATTTAGTGGGGATCATCACCAATGGAACTGCCATTTTGGGTCTTGGCAATATTGGAGCTTCCGCTGGGAAACCAGTGATGGAAGGAAAAGCAGTCTTATTTAAAAAATTTGCAGGCATCGATGTGTTTGATATTGAAATCAACGAAACAGATCCTGAAAAATTCATTACCATTGTAAAAGCCCTCGAACCAACGTTTGGTGGAATCAATTTAGAAGACATCCGTGCTCCGGAATGTTTTCACATTGAAAAAACTTTGGATGAGAGTATGAAAATCCCAGTGTTCCATGATGACCAACATGGAACTGCAATTATATCCACTGCTGCACTTCTCAATTCACTTGTGATCACTGGAAAAAAAGCAGAAAACTTAAAAGTTGTCATCAATGGGGCAGGAGCTGCTGCTATCTCCATTGCCGAGATGTTAACTCATATTGGAGTGAGACACGAATCCATTTTTATGTTGGATTCTCGTGGTGTAATCAATCACAAACGAACTAATTTACATGCATCCAAACTTCCTTTTGTTCGTAACACAGAAGCCGAAACACTAGAAGATATTTTTCCTGGAACCGATCTATTCATTGGAGTATCAGTTGCAAACGTTGTGACGGAAGCAATGGTGAAAACAATGGCTGAGAAACCTGTGATGTTTGCTCTTGCCAATCCAGACCCTGAAATTCCTTACCCAGATGCAAAACGTGCAAGACCAGATCTCATTATGGCAACAGGTCGAAGTGATTATCCTAACCAAGTGAATAACGTACTCGGATTTCCTTTTATCTTTCGTGGGGCACTTGATGTCCGTGCAAAAGTGGTAAACATGGAAATGAAACTTGCAGCTGCGTATGCTCTCAGCGAACTCACAAAAATACCAGTTCCTGTCGAAGTATGTGAAGCATATAACGAAGTCGAAATTCGATTTGGGGAAGATTACATCATTCCAAAACCACTCGACGAACGCGTGTTATACCATGTTGCACCTGCTGTGGCGGAAGCTGCTGTCAAAACCGGTGTCAACCAAGTGGAATACCCTGGTCGCGAAGCCTATGTGAAGTTTTTGGAATCGATCATGGCCCAACAAAAAGAACCCATCAGTGCTTTAGAAATCTAAACCCTCTTTAAGTCTGATCCCATAGTATCTCCGTAGAGATCCGAAAAAAATTTCAAAAAAAACGATCTAACCTAGAAAAAGTACTTGTTTAATTTTGTGCAACGCACATAACTGTATTGTGCATTGCACAAATAGGTGAAAACCAGGAGCTAAATTATGGAAAAACAAATCATGGACATTCTTAACGCTGGAATCGGTCTTTTTCAATCTGGAAAAGAAGGTTTAGAAAAAGCAAAAACACAATTGGAATCTACTTACAACGAGTTAGTTTCTAAAGGTGCTTTGGACAATACTGAAGAATCAGTTAAGATCCGCCAATCTGTGGACAAAATCCTAACAGACATTAAAGAATTCTCTAGTGTTGCTGGAAAAAACTACGACGAAACTCGTTCTAAAATCGTAGAAAACTATAACAAAATTGCTGAAGAAATCAAAGCAAAAATGCCTGAAGGAAAAATTGAATCTGTAAAAGCGAAAATCAATGAAGTAGCAGAATCAATCAAAAAAACAGGTGCTGCAAAAGCATAATCATCCTTTATAAAGAGAGGGTCGGATCTCCGGCCCTTTCTCTTCTTTCTTTTTTTATCTCATTCTTTCTCATATCACTTCCAACTATTCACCCGAATCAAGTCTAACAAACTAAGATGCAAATGAAATGTAAATGAACCTTTGTCAGAGGGTTTACTTCCTTTCACTTTCCCTATTGACATCTTTCCATTTATGATGCAAGTTACCCTTATGTTTCGTTCTATTGTAATCTTTCTATTTTCTCTTCTTTTATTTGTTTCTTGTGGCACAGCCGACTTAAGACCACCTCATTTGTCATATGACAAAGTGGATTTAGATCTAAAAAAGAAAGGCCTAGCAGTTGTTACAAACCCGCCCATCAAAGAATTAACCCCTGGTGATTGGAAACAATACAAACAAGTTCAATTTATCATCAAGGATGTATGGCACTCTAACTTTGTTCGATTTTTTACTCCCATCAAAGAACCTGAATTGAGGATGCGAGTGTATCTCGATTTTGAAGCAGATGCCATGCAGGTTGAGTTCCTTGGCGGAGAAAAAAAAGGCCTTATTTATGGTTTAGAAAAAAAATCCACGTACCAAATTGCAGCTGATACGGGTAAGGTGTACAGTGATGATACTGAGGTCAGAATATATTTGGAATCATTACGTCTATATCTCACTTTGCCATGGCGATTAAAAGATTACTCTATCATCCAATATGCTGGCACAAAAGAGAAGTTAAATCAAAGTTACGAAGTTGTTTATTTTACGTCAGTGCAGATGAATGCAAACCCAGATACGGATCAGTATGTTGGATACTTTGAGAAAAAAAGTGGTGCTTTGGAATGGATGGAATTTACCTACCGAGAATTATTCGGTTTTTACCAAGGTGTTTTAAAATATGGATTCTATGAACCATGGAACAACCAACAATACCCAAGAAGGATTTCCATCTTAGACCGTTTTGAAGATCCTGATTTTGTCCATGAAATCCGAATCGAAAAAATCGAAATTCCAGTGAAACCTATGGAAGAAGTGGATAAGGTTTTAGAATTACCGGAGCCAGGGAAATAATCTCTATTAATATTGTAGGTTCTGGAAAATTCGATTGAATCCTTTTCTGTTATTACTTATGTTATAACTATGGAAAGTTCCGCTGTCAAAAAAACGACGATTCGTGCCATTGGGAATTCGTCTGGCGCAACCATCCCAAAAGTCATTTTGGAAAAATACAATCTCCATGAGGGAGACACTGTCTTTCTTGTGGAAACAGAAAATGGGATCCTTTTGTCTCCCTATGATCCTGAGTTTGCATCTGCCATGGAACTATACCAAGACGCTTCTAAAAAATATAGGAATGCCTTGAAAGAATTGGCGAAATGAAAGGGGAACCGAAGTGGTTAAACCGAAACATCGCTGAAGCAATCCATATAGACCAAATCAAACAACACGGTGGTGCATTAGGCATTCGCGATATAGGATTACTAGAATCGGCTTTGGATCGACCAAAGAACCATTGGCATTACAATCCAAAAACTTCAATTTTTGAACTCACTGCATCCCTTGGAATTGGCATCGCTAAAAATCATCCCTTTATGGATGGAAACAAAAGGACATCGTTTCTTTTGATGTATGTATTCCTTGCTATGAATGGTTATTTGATTGAGACTTCGGAAGAAGACGTTGTGATCACGATTTTAAAAGTAGCCGATGGTTCGATGAAAGAAGATCAGTTGGCCAAGTGGTTGAAACAAGTATCGAAAGTTAGAAACTAACGGTAAGTAATCGATTGATGAAAGGTTTCCTTGCGAAAGGGATCGTAGCGGAAATCCTGCATTCCTTGCAGATTGAAGCGTAGAGCCCGGTCCACCACTGCAACAGTGGTGGATTCGCCCCCAATGATTTAATTCAATGTAAATCGGATTGGAACCAATACTTTTACAGTAATTGGTTTTCCTTCTAATATGGATGGGGAAAAACGTTTTCTTCGATAAACTTTGATCGCTTCTTCTTCAAGACCACCACCTAACTGTTTACCAACGGATCTAACTCGAAGCACTTCCCCTGTATTGGAGATAATGACTTCTAAAGTCATGGTTCCCGTCACACCTAAAGCTTTTGCATCGGATGTGTATTCTGGACGAACATTCGGTGATAAATCAACAGGTGAGGTAGCACCAGATACGATTGGATCAGATGCTCCAGCAATGCGTGGGTCTTCCTTTTTTTCTTCTTTTTCTTTGTCAGTTAGATCAAAGTCACCGTCAGTTGGTTTGGAATCGGTTGTTGGTTCTTGGATTTGGACGTTGTCAATGAAGGCAACTTCTTCCACAAGATCATCCAAACTATCTGTTTCCAAATGAGGAGTGAACCAAAAAAGAATGATTAACGCCTGTATAACGGCGGATATAACAAGACCCGTTTCAATACGATAACGATCAATGAATCTATGGATTCTTTCTCGTTTGGATCTTTTATGTGTAACAACAGTTCCGCTCACGTTACTTACCTTTTAATCCGCCACCTTGGGTGGTCTTGGTAACAAGAGAAACCTTTAGGGCACCAATCTCTCGGAGAGTTTCAAAAACATTGTCTAGTTCTTCATAGGTTAAGTCTTGGTCTGCATGGATCAAAACTTTTAGGTCAGGAGTAGTGGCAATCTTAGCTCTGATTTCACTCATTGCTTCGTTTAATTCCATCTTCACTGAATTGAAATAAACAGTTCTTGTTTCATCTGCAGTTAGGTAAAGATTCGCAATCTTTTTGTTTAACTGCTCTCCGCCAGGAACATCTGGTAAATTGATGGGAAGGTCAGGATCGGAATCCAATACGGAGGTTACCATAAAGAACACGAGAAGTAAGAAGGCAATGTCTGCCATCGAACTTACTGGAACTGAAGGTGCGACTCTCTTTCTTCGTAACATATTATTTCTTCTTTCTCACTGAGATTTTTTCAAATCCGCGAAGTTGCACTGCTGATAAAGCATCCAACATCTTTGCATATTTGGTATCACCGGTTGTAACAATGAGTGCTAATTTGTTTTTGAGGTCAGGGATTTCCATTTGGTTAAGGTCATCACGAAACTCTTTTAAACTAGCATATTCTTTGGTTCCGAAAGCAGGGTTACGCATTTTGTATCTGTCTTGTGTGACCAAAATTTCATATACGTTCTTGCGTAAAAAAGGCTGAGGTTCGGATTGTTTGCGTGGAAGTGATATATTCAAACCTTCCTTTACAAAGAATACAGCTGTTACCATAAAAAATACCAAGAGTAGAAAGGCAATATCCGACATGGATGCTGCCGAAATTTCCTCTAGTTCTTGTTTTTTCTTTAACTTAATCATGGTTAGTTACTTACCGAGCGTTACGCTTTTTTTCCGGCTTTGAGTTTTAAGTATTCTTTATAGATTTTGTTTGCCGCTTCTTCTACTTCAGAAGTAAAGAAGGCAACTCGACCTTGTAAGTATTGGTAAAATGTCATTGCAGGAATCGCAACAATAAGACCAGCAGCAGTTGTAATGAGGGCTTCTTTGATACCACCAGCAACTACTTTTGCGTTTACTTGGTCTGCATTTGCAATTGCATCGAAGGCATTGATCATACCAGATACAGTTCCAAGGAATCCAACAAGTGGTGCAATGGTTGATACTGCAGAAAGAACTGTAAGACCTTTTTCTAAAAGTGTCATCACTTCACCTGCTTCTCTTTCAATACCAGCAGCAAAAATTTCAGGATCGTTTTGAGAAACTTCCATACCATTTTTTAATACGTCAGTGATTTTTTGACCTTCATTTGCTTTTAAGAATTCATCTACTCCATTCATACCAGAAGCATCAATGGCATCTTGTAAGTCTTGGTTGTATCCTTTTCTAATTAGTTTTGCAGTGAAGAAAAAGTACATCCTTTCTAGGATCACTCCAAAACCTACGATTGAAGAAAGTAGGAGTGGCCACATAGACCATCCACCAGTTACAAATAATTTTACGAGTCCGATTTCTGAATCTTGCGTAGGAGTTTGTTCTGGTGCTTGGGCTACTGGTGCAGGAGTTTCCTGTGGTGCTTCCGTTGTTTGCGTAGTTTCTGTGCTAGGTGTTGTAGGATTCGCTTGTGCTTCGATTTTTCCAACAATTGTAAAAATTGTGATAAGTGCGATCACAAAGGACAAAGTGATATTTTTCTTTGCCAGGTTACATGAAACGTTCATGAATGTCTCCATATCTGATTGATATGTTTCAAATCTAGAATATCTCTGTTACATTTAGATGACAGATGGATGACAAAGAGGGTAATTAAGCTTTTGAAAATAGTTCTCTGAGTTTTGGTATGCCTTCTAAAAACAAAGCAGGGCCTGGTTGTAATATAATGCTTGGGTCCATCTCATAAATTCGGTTGTTTTGGATGAAACCTGTGGATTGCCATTCGGGTTTGTTTTTCACCCAATCCCAGTCCATCGCCTTCCCACACCAAGAGCCAACATAGATATCGGGGTTGGCGTCTCTTACATCCTCGGCCGTGATGATTCTGTCTTTGGCAAGTTTACGATCTTTTAGGTGGGAGAAACTATCAATCCCACCAGCAAGTGTAATGGCTTCGCTTACCCATTGGATTCCTGTGATCATAGGTTCGTCCCATTCTTGGAAAAATACAGTGGGTTTTTTAGGAATGGATTCATTTTCCTTTTGCCAGGTTTGGATCTGTTTCTGCCAATCATCTGTGATGGATTTGGCTTTGTCTGATTGTCCTACAAGATTACCAATGATTTGCATATTGGAGATGATTTCGCTTATAGAACGTTGGTTGAAGATAAGAACATTTAACCCACGTTCGATGAGGTCTTTTGCGAGTTGTCCTTGGATGTCTGAAAATCCGATGACCAAATCTGGTTCAAGAGAGAGTATTTTTTTAAGGTTACCACTGATAAAGGCAGAAACTTTTGTTTTTTCTTCTTTGGCCTGGACAGGCCTTTCCGTATAAACAGAGATTCCTACAATTCTTTTTTCTTCACCTAACAGATAGATCATCTCAGTTGGTTCTTCTGTTAAACAAATGATTCTTTCTGGACCCATATGATTTTTAGGTTTCTAAAAATTTTGTCAGATCTGTTTGGGATCCAAATAAAACAACAATGTCATCTTCGCGAAGAACAGTATTCCCATGAGGAATCCCTAATATTTTCTCTACTTTTGAATCAGATGTGCGTTTTGAATCTTTATTTGTAGTTGGTCGTTTGATTGTAATCACATTGATATTGTATTTGTGTCTTAAGTCTGCTTCAGCAATTGTTTTGTTGATGTATCGTTTGGGAACGGTAACTTCGACTACACTATATTCATCAGACAACAAAAAACTCGATCGCATTCCTGCAAAAGAAAAAGTTTCTGCCATACTTTTAGCTGCTCTTTCTTCAGGATTGAATAAATCGCGTATCCCTAAAAGTTCTAATACCTTTTTTTGAAGTTCTGTTTGGTATCTGGCATAAATTAAACTCACTCCAGATTTTTTTAAACTATCAGCACAGATGATGGATGTTTCAAAATCGTCAGCTAATGCAATCACTGCATAATCTACATCACCAATTCCTTGTGAACGGAGAGCATGTTCATCTGTTGCATCAAGTGTAACCGCTACTGTTACAAAATCCTTTATCGAATCTATGACAACTGGATCTTTATCAATTGCAATGACTTCGTGTCCATCTTCAAAAAGGTAACGAACGAAAAGTTTTCCAAAACTTCCAATTCCAATAACTGCAATTTTTTTTCTTTGCATAGTATCAACCAACCACTACATATTCTTTTGGATATTCGTAAGAAATATGATCTACTTTCTTAGATACGGCAATGAGTAGAGTTAATATTCCTACTCTTCCAACAAACATCACAATACAAATTAAGATTTTTCCAAAATCAGATAAATGAGGAGTCAGACCTCTTGTTAAACCAACAGTTCCAAATGCCGACACTACTTCATAACATAAGTCGATAAAATGAGCATTTTCTGTTAGCAATAGACAAAAGATCGCAATAAAAATCACAAATAGAGATAATACAATCGTTGCACTTGCCCTTGCAATTGTTGAATTAGCAATCGTTCGGTATCCAATTTCCATTTTTTCTTTTCCTCGAATTTGATTGCTAATATTCATAAAAGAGATTGCAAGTGTAGTTGTTTTGATCCCTCCACCAGTTGAAACTGGCGATGCACCAACCCACATCAAAAAAAATGAAATGAATGTCATTGGATATCCCATCAATGATAAATCAAAAGTATTAAAACCAGCTGTTCTTGTAGTCACTGAATAAAATAAGGAATGAAATATCTGTTTTTCAATCGGTAGATCTTTTAGTGATAAATGACTTTCCAGAAAATAACAACTTACCGTTCCGAATAATAGTAAAAAACCCGTTACGAAAAAAACAAGTTTAGATGTAATTGACCAACGAAACTTTGGATCAAACGGATTTAATAATTTTGTACGTAACTGGTAGATAACAGGAAATCCCAGACCACCAAAGACAATGAGTAACATAATGATGGATAAAAATCCTTCGGATTCTTTAAAGGCATCAGTTGCCAATCCATTTGGCATTAAACTAAAACCAGCATTACAAAATGCAGAAATTGAATGAAACACTGAATAATAAATTTTTTCAGGTAAAGGAAGGGGAAAATTTTTTGGAAAACTATAAAATAAAAATACAGCTCCAATCAGTTCGATGGCTAAAGTTTGTAATGTAATTTGTTTTAAAATTTCTTTAGCACGACCCATTGTTTCTTCAGAAAGAAGATCTTTGATCATGAGTGTGTCACTTACCGAACCTTTTCCAGTCAGAAAGATGGAAAAGAAACTAGTAAGAGTCATAAGACCGAGTCCACCTACTTGAATCAAAAGTAAAATCACAAGTTGACCAGTGAGTGTGAATTGACTACTAATATCCACCGTCGATAAACCTGTAACACAAGTAGCGCTAATCGTAGTAAAAATAATATCGATTGTATTTACGTGTTCGAGAGTTGATTTAGGAAAATGTAAAAAACAGACTCCAACAAAAATGATGAATGCAAAAGAAGTGACAAAGACTATGGATGGGTTAAGTTTTTTAGAATCTCTTTTTTTGGATAATCGAAAGAAGTGAGCTAAATTGGAGAATAAAAATAAAAACTGATTTGCTGATAAAAAAATCAGTGTAGTGTCGTTACCAGAAATGTGATAGGACTTTAAGATTTGAATGATATTTTCTTCATATATCATTTCCAATCCTAACATCAGCAAGATGATCAGTTCAATCTTATGTAAGTTTAAATATTCCTTCCATTTTTTATTTGTAAACGTTAAGTGCAGAGTTTCATAACAGATAAAAAAACTAACTAAAGTTCGAATTGAGATAGTTACATAAAATTTCCAATCTTCAGGGTAATAAAAACCAAAATCTAAAATTAAAATCGTTACAGATAAAAATCCAAAAAATATGTAAAACACTCTGCCTATGGGCCGTAGGTGTTCCATGTAAAATTTACGAATTTCATATCTCTGGACTTGTAAGTATTGGATTAGGTGGTGTAAAAAAACAAAAATACGTTTGGAGTTCAAGGTTTAACGTCTGCTAATTGTTTTTTCTTTTCGCGATGTTCTTCGAGTCTTTTTTGGTCAACATATACATTGGCACCAGAAAGGCCCGTGGATCCACCAATCATGATGATACTGCCAGCTAACGTTTTTTCCACAGCAAATGCCCCTGCAACAGCGGCCGATACGCCAAGTGCAAAAGGTAAAGTTAAAAAGAAGATGATGTAACCTCTTCGGAATTTGGTTTCTTCATAAACTGCATCTTCATCAAATTCTTCTTTTTGTTTTTTCTTTAACTCTTGTTTGGTTCTACTTTTCTGCAATTGGTTTTGTAAGGCTTGCTCATTGATTTCACCAGTAAGGGGGTTAATGGGAGAATTTTGAGCATTGGTCAAGCTATATGGATTGGATGCATTCTGGCTGGAATTGCCAGTGGTTCGAGAGTTCATAAGAGCACCGGCACCTGGTATGGATTCAATACCACTGTATTGTGTTTTTACGTTTTTTGGAGTTGCAAGGACTGGTGTTTCAAATTTGGGAGGAAGGGTGACATCCTTTAGAACATTTGATTCGGGATCGGAATTAGGGATGTTTCTTAAATCATAATTGTTTGTGTCATAAAATCCTTCTTTGGTTTGTCCATAAACGGGACCAAACACCAAAGTAAAGACAATCATTGGCACAAAAAATCGGGAAAAAATCCGCATACATTCCAGTTTACTTGATCGTTGTGAGGGTCAATCCAAATCACGCCCAGAAAGTTTGGTGGAACGGTAATCCAATGAGACAGAACGTATCAACTCCAAGTCCTTTTCTGAGACTCCTGCCGTATGCGCATGTTGGTATTCCTCTTCCATCGTTGTACCAAATAATCCGGGATCATCTGATCCAATGGTGATTTTGACATCGTTTTGTAAGAACCGCGTGATTGGATGATCGATATGGGATTCTAACATACCTATGTATAAATTTGAAGAAGGGCAACATTCGATCACAACATTTGTTTTTGCTATTTTTGACATCGCATAGTTTTGGAAGGTGTGAAGGTATTGGGACTGTGTTTCATCAAAAGGAATGGTCAGTATTTCTGTATCAGGTTTAGTTTTGATTTCTTTTCGTTTTAGTTCTAGTTCTTCTTTGGCATAAAACGGACCATAGGTGGTAATTTCGTCATAATACATCAGTTCGTATTCTATTTGGTCTTTTGCTTCTGAAACAAGTTCTGTGCGTTCCTCTCCTAAAAAATAATCAGAATCAATACCAAGTGCAAGAGCATGTCCAAGTCGATGTGCGCCATTTTCAGCCGATTCGATGATCCAACGTACGGCAGAGAAAGGAGTTTTGTCTCGAAAACTTTCGCCTACGTGGTAGAGGATGGACAACGCAGTTTTTGGTTCTGCTTTGTTGTCTTTGTTTACCGAATGAAAAAAAGATCGTTTATCTTTAGGTGGAAAACCTTCTTCAATATGACAGAAGTCAATCCCCACAAGTCCATCCCGAACGAGAGATTCTTTTTCCATCCAGTTTTTCATCCAATCATAGTGCCGTTCAAAATTTAAGTCTCGGTGTAATGACATCACAAGTTTTGCTTGGATTGGTTTTCCTGCTTTTTTTGCTGACTCTTCTCCTTTTTTCAGTCCTTCAAGTGAAGCCATTAGTTTGGTATAAAAACTTTCTTTTGGTTCTTCTTTTCCAAACATCAATCGATATTCAGCATAACTTACGTCTTCTAAACTATTTGAGTATACTACATCATGAGAGACTTCTGTAATTTCCCTTTCATCAAACTTTACTAAGGCGATGATCAGATTAAACTTTGCTTGGAAATGCAAAAATGGGGCTTTTTCTTTAAAATGGTATAGTTTTGAAAATTCTTTTATGTCCGAATAATCATCAAAGAATGTAGAGGGACGAATTTTAATTCCATAAGCTTTTTCGTATGACTCTAGGTATAGATGCCATCTTGGGTTTGGATTATTTTTTCCAATTCGAAACAATGTTTCAGGGGGTAAACATCCATAAAGGTGGTTGTGTAGATCGATATACATATAAAAATGACAAAACTATGCTTCACAAAATTAGACGCATCTTGAAGCCAACTAGACTCAATCAGAAAATTCTAAGTTTAGCAATCCCTGTTTTTTTTGGAATGATCAGTTATACAGCCATTATGGTAGCGGATACTGCTATGGTAGGTAAGTTAGGGGAAGTGCCTCTTGCTTCGGTTGGATTTGGTGGTATGGTGTACTTTTCCATCTTTGCTTTTCTCATGGGTGGTTCCATGGCTGTTCAGATCATCGTAGCACGAAGATTTGGCGAGAAAAATGAAAGAGGGGTTGGAATTACCCTAGTCAATTCAGTTTACTTATCATTGGTTTTAGGTTCGTTATTATCATATTTCGGTTACATCTATGCGCCTAATTTAATGGCTTGGATTGGAGACGATCCTGAAGTGATTGAAGTTGCTGGTGTTTATTTATCCTATCGATTTCTCGGAACTGTATTATTTTTTGTTGGATTCGCTTTACGCGGATTTTTTGACGGAATTGGAATCGTACAAGTTGGGATGATATCCTCAATCGTAGCAGCTGTTACGAATATTTTTTTTAACTGGTTACTCATCTTTGGAAACTGGGGATTCCCTGCAATGGGAGTCAAAGGAGCGGCGATTGCATCTAGTTTGAGTTCTGTGCCGGCTCTTCTCGTCGTTATTTTTTATTTCTTTCGAAAGGACGTAATCAAGTTCTTTCGTTATCAAATATTTTCACCAAGTTACGAAATTTTAAAAGAACTTTGTGTGGTTGGTTTTGCACCAGCATTGGAAGGAACACTCGTTAACTTTGCATTCTCTGGTTTTTATAAAATCGCTGGAATGATCAGCACAACAACACTAGCTTCGGCGAGTGTTGTGTTAACCTGTCTTAGTTTGTCTTTTATGCCAGGTTTTTCATTTGGAATTGCAGCGACTACAATTCTTGGCCAAGCCATGGGCCAAGGGAAAGTTCGTTTGGCTTACGAAGGTACCATGCGTTCAGCTACTTTCTCTGCAATCGTGATGGGAAGTATGGGTCTCTTTTTTATCTTAGCTGGGCCTTGGCTCATCAGTTTGTTTACCGATGTTCCTGCAGTTATGAAAGAAGCTTACCCTGCATTGTGCATTGTGGCTCTCATCCAAGTCGGTGATGCGTATCATATGGTCGTCGGGTCGGCACTTAGGAGTGCTGGGATGATGTACTATGTGATGTATGTGTATTTGATCGTTTCCTTTCTCATCATGTTGCCACTCGCTTATTTATTCGGGATTGTCCTAGCATGGGGAACAATTGGGATCTGGTCTGCGTTTTTTATTTGGATTTTACTCATGGCAGTGCTTTTTGTCGGAAAATTTCGTAGAAAGGAGTGGGTAAGTATACGAATTTAATAAGGTGAGGGAAGAATGAAACGAACAGAATTAGAGCGTCAAGCGATACAGAAATTTTTAAAGTCTGTGGAGCTTTTCAAAAAACTTCCCACATCTGTTTTGACAAGGCTTGCCAACAATGTCCAAGAAAAACTCATCCGAAGTCATGAAGCTCTCTACTACAAGGGAGAGTCTTCGGAATCCATTTACATCGTAAGGTATGGTGAAATTCTTTTAGAAAATGTTGGTGGCCAGTCACATGTGTATGTAGGTTCAGGCCAAGTCTTAGCTGAAAACTCACTTATCTCTAGCTCCAATCATTCTACTTCCGCCATTGCTGTTATTGATACACTTGTGTACGTGTTAAATGGTAAATTGTTTCTCCAATTAGCTTCTCAGGAAAAAATCTTTGCCCAAAACATCATCCAAATGATGGGAACAAGGATGCGCGAAAATTTAGACCGATCTAATTCCAAAGATAAATTTACAGGCTTACGAAGGTTATGTGTTCATATTCCTTTAGAACCAGAATACCATTTTGGTGAAAAGGTAAAATCCTTTTTGGATGAGTACGGAGAAGTGACTAAAAAACTTTCTTCTGCTATTCCGATTTCAACTTTTAAGGGGATGGACCCCACTCAAATTTCTGAATACCTCACCAATTTAAGAAATAAAACACCACTTCTTCATATCTACTTTGACGAATCCACTTCAAGAGTCGACTTACACTACTTAGTGGTTCAGTCAGACTTTTTAGTTTTTTGGGAAGATGAACCCGAAAAGTTTTACAAAGAAAAAGAAGAGATCATTCAATTTTGGAAAAGTAGGATTCGTAATTTTGAAGGTCGTGCCATTCGTATGATGGAAAGTGGAGTACGTAAAAGTTACCTACCACAAGACCAAAGTCTCAAAACATTTTACCAAAAAGATACACTCGCGCGTTATTTAGTATCAAAAACTAGAGGACTTTCGTTAGGTGGTGGAGGTGCGAGAGCTCTTGCACACGTGGGACTTCTTAAAGTATTACATAGAGAAGGTATCCATTTTGATTTTGTGTCGGGTGCTTCCATGGGAGCTGTGATTGCTGCATTGTATGCAAGAAAAAATAGCCCTGAAGAAATCGAAGAGATGATAAAAAATTTCTTTGGTGGTCTTGAAAGTGCATTTGATCCTACACTTCCAGTTGTTGCTTTTTTTAAAGGCAAACGTATGAAACGAATGCTAAAAAAAGGTTTTGGAGACCAAAGGATAGAAGAACTTCCACTTCCGTTTGCAACTTCTGCAGTCGATTTACAAACAGGAAAAGAACATATCTTTGACCAAGGTCCAATTACAGAAGCTCTTACAAGTGCTATGAGTTTACCAGGAGCATTCCCTCCTTACCGACTCGGCGAAAAGTTGTTAGTCGATGGAGGAATGATCAATAATGTCCCTGAAAATCTCATACGTTCCAAAGGTGCTGATGTTGTCATGGGAATTAACGTCTCTCCATTACAGGAAATTGTCCCTGTGAAACTGTTTGAAGACCGTAATACCACTGAAAAAGGTTTTTTCCGTTACATTTGGGATACTTTAAAATACCCACCCATTTTACAGATTATGACAAGGACCATCACATTAGAGGGAAGAGAGATCACTCGACTCAAACGTCCCAAGATGGATTTATTTGTTCATTTCCATTTAGAAGAATTTCAGTTATTTGATTTTGCTCGTTACCAAGAGATCATCGACAAAGGGGAAAGAGAAGCTGAGGCAAACTTAGCAGAAATCAAACAATTGTTTTCGTAAGTTTGGAGTTAATTTCCAATCCCACCTAACAGAATTCTTGCGGAAAGTTTGGTAGGATTGGAAACTCGAATGTTAGGAATTTTTTAGAATTACAAGGACGAAAGAATCTCCTTTTTCTTTGCCTCAAATTCTTCGGCACTGATAAGACCTTGGTCAAGTAATCCTTTGAGTTTGGCTATCCTTGCCGCAGGGTCATTGGCAGCTTGTGCACCACCGGCTTGGTTTTGTCCACCTTGGTTCATCATATTGCCCATCATTTGGCCCATGTTCATTCCCATTCCCATGCCCATTCCTGCACCCATGGCACCACCACCTTGGCCCTCGTTTTCTGCAGCAGCTTGTCCAATATCGAACATTTTTTTCTGTTGGTACTTATCACCTAACATATCAATTTCAAATTTATCAGTGATGATTTTTTGGATTCGTTGGTAGTTAGGATCATTTTGGTCAAAGTTTACCGAAGATACATTAAATTCTGTAAGATCAATCCCATACTTTTCAAATTCGGGTGCCAGTTTCACTCGGCCAGCAGTCGAACTTTCATCACGGTATTTGTTGATTTCCACAACAGAGGTATTATTATTCAAAATAACTTCAGAGATAAAATCACCAATCCCACGTACGATATTTGGTTTTAAAAATTCATCAATGGCTTCATTGGTTGTTCGATTTCCACCTTTCACCACATTCAGCAAAAATGACCTTGAATCTTTGATACGGAATTTATAGTCACCAAACGCCCGTATATTGAGAACAATTTTATATTTTGGATCTTCAAGTGGAATTGGTGTGGTGGTTCCCCACTTTAAGGCCATGATGGATTTGTTTACATAATATACTTCTGCTGTAAAGGGTGTTTTGCCACCAAACGGAAGATTGACGAGAGCTTCCAAAATGGGAATATTCCCTGTTTTTAAGGTATGAGTTCCTGGTCCAAATGTATCTAAAGCCTTTCCTTCTTTGAAAAAAATTGCTTCTAGGTTTTCATCGACTACAAGTTGTCCAGCCGTACTGATTTCATCAGATGGGTATTTCCA
This sequence comes from Leptospira levettii, assembly GCF_002812085.1. Classification (NCBI taxonomy): domain Bacteria; kingdom Pseudomonadati; phylum Spirochaetota; class Leptospiria; order Leptospirales; family Leptospiraceae; genus Leptospira; species Leptospira levettii. Next base: position 949,951 of record NZ_NPDM01000001.1, on the reverse strand, counting down.
AACGATTTCACTTGGATTTCCTTCAAATTTAATTCTGTCTATTAGTGCCATGTTTTGTTCCTTATTTTATGATTTTAAAAAGATTGAGTTTCTTGCTTCGAATTGTGATTCAAAATCGAGTAAGAGTTTGTTTATCGATTCAATCGCTGCTTCTGGATTAGTGGCAAATGAGGTTGGTAACGTTTCTAAAATTTCTTTTTGTAAAACTCCAACTTTTTCCAACATCGAAAAGTCGTGATTGAGAACTTTTTCAATTTCTGCAGAAGTTGCTTGCACTCCTGTCCCAAGTCCGTTCAGACCATAACCAGCAGAAGTCACTTTCATGATGATACGATCAAGTAAAGTTGTTGCGGGATTGGTTTTACCGATGTTTTGGATTTGAGCTTTTTGAACAAAACCTTCTTCTAGTTTACGAAAACTTTCTTTGAATGTTGTGAGTAAACCAGCTAGTTCCTTTCGGATCAGTAAATCTGTTTTTTCAAACTCTTGGTTTGCAAGAGCCTCTTCAAATAGTTTTGTTTCTTTTAAAAATTTTCGAATCGGATCTTGTTCATTCTTAAACCGTTCTAATGTCGTTTTTAACCAAGTTTGGTCCATTTTATTCCTCTGCTCCATTTTCATCTAACATCTGTATGCTGTCGCAAGTGATATAATTAAAAATGACACTTTTTTCTGTTTGGTATTGTGCTTTAGGTAGAACTGATTTCCATTTTGCCATATCATACTCACAATCGTGTTTTTCACCTTTGGTTTCCCCGCTGGATTCGACAAAATAGACCAAATACTTCTCTTCCTTTTTTCCAAGCCGTTCACAACCGATGGAAGTACTAGCACATTCTTTGATTTGTGGTGTTGGCCAATATGGTTCCTGTGTTGTACCAAATCCTTTTGTCACTGCATTTCGATCGAAGGCCCATTTATCAATCTGGTAACTACAATGATAATCATAAACAGGTTCTTTTCGATACTTAGTTGTACAACTTTCACTTTCGGAAAATGTACCATCACCCTTATCCGTACGAACTGTACGGCAATCTTCACCATCAGGGATACTATCATAACTACGGATCTGTCGACTTCTGGAAACACTATAGGCTCCCATTGGCATCGAATCACACCAAGCTGATTCCGATACAGGTTTGAATTGGTCTATGGCAATGGTGCGGGACCACTCATGGTGGGTGACTTGGAGTTCGACTTTTTCTGTCCATAAAATACCCAAACAAACAAAACCGATGCCACCAAACAAAATAGAACCAAGCATCCAAAGAACCCATTTTGGTGTTTTGGGATGTGGTTTGACCCAATCAGAATTTTGGAATGCCAAATCTTCTTTTGCTTTTTGCACAGAGTCTTCTGTGACACCATCGTGTTCGGAACGAAGTTTTACATTTTGAGCTCCATCTAATGAACCACCACAATTCCCACAAAAGGTTGCCTTGGCTCCATTGGCAGTTTGGCAAAACGGACAAACTTTATCGGCACCATAATAGATATGGTCTTGGACGGCAACTTTGTCTTCTTCCTTAGGAAAGTACCTTCGGTTTGGGTCTTGAGTGGCTCCACAATTAGGACAGTGCCTATGTGTTTTTCCCAGTAACTTTTTAGAACCGCAAAATTCACAGTCCCAAAGCATTTCATAGATTTTTTCTTCTGCCATCGCAACCAAGGTTTATCCGGAAAAAATTGACTTTTGCAAGAAAAATATTTTCAATTCACAAAATCCAACATAGAATCTTTGCCATATGAGAATGGTATTCCTTCCAATCCGAAATTACGTTCTACTCATTCTATCCGTGTTGTTCCTAGTTGGATCTTTGAGTTATGTTTTTTCACGTTCAAAACAGAATGCAGTTCATCCTTTAGATCAACTGTATTCCAAAATATCACCTAATATAGAAAAGGCGGACAAAAAAACAATCTTCCGTCGATTATCTCTTCATTTACGTGGAGTGATTCCCAATGTATCGGAATGGAGTGAATTAGAAAATTCTAAAGAGGAAACATTAGAATCATATGCAGTTCGTTTTTTAAAACAGCCAGAATTTGCGGAATATTGGGGGAATCAATTTGCGGCCATGTTCCGTGATAAATCCAAAGGGAGAAAAATCCCAACCGGAACGTTTTTCCAATACTTAGCCAATTCCATTCATGCCAATAAACCATACGACCAGTTGGTAACAGAAATGTTCCTTTCCACTGGTTCAGTGAAAGAATCTCCTGCTACTATCTTTTACATTCGTGATGGAGCAGACCCGTTACAAACAGCAGAGTATGTTGGTAGATTATTTTATGCAAAACGAGTGGCATGTGCGAGGTGCCATGACCATCCCTATATTTCCGATTTTACGAGAAGAGATTATTATGCACTCGCAGCATTTTTTAGCCAGCAATACTTTCGGGATGGTAGTTGGGAAGCCAATCGATATGGAAAAACAGTCAGTTATGTTCCAAGAGAGTTAGAAGTTCATTTGCCAATGGAGGAACAAAAAAACCTCCAAGATAAAAATAATGAATGGAACCGAGACAATTGGAACAAATGGACCGATGAACAAAGGAAAGACTACCAAAAAAAATACGAACTAGAATATGCTACTTTGTATTTCGAACCTAAGTTGGGCCTTCGTTTCCCCCATACTGATGATGCTCCTGGAGGAGATTTAGTAAGACCTAAATTTTTAGATGGTAAGGAAGCGATCCTAAAACCAGGTGAAGATCGAAGAAAGGTTTTTGCATCATGGTTAACAGACAAATCGAATGATAGATTCCGCAAGGTAATCATTAACCGGGTGTGGACTGAACTCATGGGATGGAGTTTTTTTACACCACTTGATGATTGGAATGAAGATACAGTTGTCCAAGGAGAAGAAATTCTAAACCATTTGGACGCATACTTTTTAGCAAACAAACTAAAACTAAAAGAATTGGTATTGTACATCGTTACTTCCAATGCCTATATGCGAAGTGTCACTAGCCAATCAGGAAAGGATGATCCAATCCAATTTTTTACTCCAAAACGATTGGACAGTGACCAACTCCTTAACTCTCTCATCCGAGTTTCTGACTTACAAAAGGTAGGGAATATCAGAGAACGAAATCTTTCCTTTTTGACCAATCTCATGGGTCAAAAACCATATGATTTAACAGGTGTTGGTACCATTCGGATTCCTTTAGACAATCCAAAAGAAATTGCAAATGCAGTGGAAGTTGAAAGGCCAGCTCCCTATCATTCCATCCTTGCCGTGTTTGGTTCTGGACAAAGAGTTGATATATCTGATGACATTTCTGAACTTACGATCGAACAGATGTTAACCTTAATGAATGGTCGTGTGGTTGGAAAACTAGTTTGGGATTTTGGCAATAACCAATCCCTTGTGAAAGCCGAATTTGATCAGTCAAAATCGATGAACCTCGTGATTCAAAATTTATACTTTCGATTGTTAGGTCGTTTCCCTACAAAAGGGGAAATTGAAAAAATAAAATCCTACCAAACGAAACCAGATACAGTTTTCGACAAAGATTTGTTACAAGATCTCTTTTGGGCTCTTTTAAATAGTCAAGAATTCCAACATATCAATTAAGGAACCATAATGGATCGCAAAGAATTTTTAACAAAAACAATGTTGAGTCTTGGAATGGGATCGTTTCTTTTATCCCAAAATCCATTTGTTTCCCTTCATGCTGATGAAGATGAAAAAGAACCTGAATCCATAACTCTTCCTTCAAAGGTAAAATCAGTGATCTTTATAGAGATGATGGGTGGGATGAGCCATGTAGATACCTTGGATCCAAAACCAAATAGTGCTTTTTCCAAAGTGCCATCCATTATCTCAGGTCTCTCTTTACTCGAACCATTTTCTCTCACTGCAAAACAACTCCATTCGATAGGCATCATCAGATCCACATGGAGTGAAGATGGAGACCATGGATTTGCACAAATGTTACTTGGAACAGGATACCGAATGACGGAAGCGATGGGTTTCCCTGACATTCCACATTTTGGATCTGTGATTGCCTATGCTAAAAAATCAAAGCTTAAATCTTCGTATTTCCCAAGTTATGTGTCGATTGGTGGTCGAGGTGGCAAAAATGGAAATTCTGGATTTTTAGGAATCAATTATTCAGGTTATCATGTGGGAAATGTGGATGAACCCATCCAACATTTAAATCCTTCGTATGGTAAATATTCTGATGAAAGGCTTTTACGAAGAAAAGACTTAGTTTCCTTTATGAACGATGAATTTTCTAAAACGTATCCATCGAAGGAAACAAAACATTGGAAAAAAATGTTAATGGCAGCAGAAGAATTTCGAAATTCAAAAGACATTGATAGTTTTCGAATTAGTTTAGAAGACGAAAAAACCAAAGCACGTTACGGAACTACCTGGCAAGGAAAGGCAATGTTACTTGCGAAACGCCTTGCCAAACAAGAAGTTCCCTTCATCCACATTTCGATTGGAGGTTGGGACACGCATACAGGTAACAAAGCTCAAATCACAAAAATAATGAAAGAAACCGATATGGGAATTGCTGCTCTTCTCGAAGACCTAAACCAAACTGGCCTCATAAAACAAACATTATTCGTATTAACCAGTGAGTTTGGAAGGACACCGGATGTTGGATCAAGAGATGGACGTGATCACCATCCCAAAGTGTGGTCCACTCTTTTAGGAGGTGGTCCCATTGACAAAGGATTTGTTTTTGGAGAAACGGATGAACTGGGTGCCAAACCAACAAAACCAAATGAAGCCGTTCATCTAAGAGATCTCATCGCAACCATTTACAAAGCAAGTGGAGTGGATCCAGAGGGAGAACTTACCAATTCCTTTGGACGACCTTTTTTACTCACAACGAAAAAGGCTAAAATCATCGAAGACTTGTTTTGAACCGTCCCCATTTTGGGCAGTTTTGTTTCTAACCTGCCCATTTTACACAATCCCAGTCCAAATTCATTGGAAGTTTGGTTTCGTATCCCCCGAACTCGAATTTGGAATGGTTTGTTTTGGTGGGAAATTTGAGATTATTCGCCAGACTTTCTCCATTTTTCCTTTTCTTTCGAAAGAATTTTGAAAAACTGTTCACTGATCTATGAAAAAAGCACTTATCACAGGAATCACAGGCCAAGATGGTTCCTACCTAGCAGAACTCCTCTTACAAAAAGGATACGAAGTCCATGGTATCGTCCGCAGAACGAGTTTATTCAATCGGAATCGCATTGAACACCTCCATGGAAACCCAAAACTCCATTTGCATTATGGGGATCTCACTGATTCTTCCAATCTCAATCGTATTCTTGAAAAAATCCAACCATCGGAAATTTACAATTTAGCTGCTCAGTCCCATGTTCAAGTGTCTTTCGAAGTCCCTGAATACACAGCAGAAGTGGATGCGGTTGGAACATTGAGAATATTAGATGCAATCAAACAAACAGGCATTAACTCAAGATTCTACCAAGCATCAACATCTGAATTGTATGGACTTGTGCAAGAAGTTCCACAGACAGAAAAAACACCATTTTATCCACGATCCCCTTATGCAGTCGCAAAATTGTATGCATATTGGGCAGTTGTGAACTACAGAGAAGCGTACAACTTGCATGCATCAAATGGAATTTTATTCAATCACGAATCTCCAAGACGTGGAGAAACCTTCGTAACGAGAAAAATCACTCTTGGTGTTTCAGCAGTCAAAGCAGGCAAACTTCCTTTTATTACTATGGGTAACATTGATTCAAAACGTGACTGGGGTTATGCTCCTGACTACGTTGAGATGATGTGGATGATGTTACAAAAAGAGAAACCAGATGATTATGTTGTGGCTACCAATGAAACTCACACAGTCCGTGAATTCATTGAAGAGTCTTACAAAATTGCTGGTTATGAAGTGGTTTGGGAAGGAAAGGAAGATAACGAAATTGGAAAGGACAAAAAAACTGGCCAAGTCCTTGTCAAAATTGATCCAAAGTACTACCGACCAACTGAAGTAGAACTACTCATTGGAAATCCTGAGAAAGCAAAACGCCAATTAGGTTGGGAACCAAAAGTAAAGTTCAAAGAACTTGTGAAAATTATGATGGAAGCAGATTTAAAAGCACAAGGATTCTAAACTCACACCACAAAGGTAAATCCAAAGAGAAATGATTTTGTCTTAGGATTTATCTGCGAGAGTTTTGTATCGATTGATAAACTCTTGGTTTGGAATTTTGGGATGTCCTTCCCTTTGTAATTCGGGAAGTAATCCTTCCACAAAATACATTTGGATTTGACCTTTGTGTTTGGCAGGGATTTCTCCTCGGTATTCACACTGGAAAAAATCCTTCACCAAAGCATATGTTTCAGCTGAAATATTGATTTTCCCTGTCATTCCAGAAGATTCACACCGACTTGCTGTATTGACAGTATCACTCCAAACATCGTATGCGAATTTTTTATCACCAATCACACCAGCGATGAGTTCTCCAGAATGGATTCCCAGTCGAAGTTGCCAATACGGGAATCCTTGACCTTCTTTGATTTCCTTCATTTGGTTCATAAAGGCTTGGATTTCCAATGCGGCAAGGACACAATCAATAGCATGAGTTTTGTTTGGTTTGGGTATTCCACCAACAAACATATAACTATCACCTATGGTTTTGAGTTTTTCCAAATTGTGGCGTTCCATAAGGCTATCAAAATAGGAAAAACACCGATCCAATTCCTCTACAAGTTCTGTCGGTGATAATGTCTCTGCAATTTTAGTAAATCCTTCAAAATCAGTAAAACAAACTGTAGCAGACCTAAAATGTTTTGGTTTACTGACTCCATTCTGTTTTAATTCTCTTGCGACATCCACAGGTAAAATATTTAACAATAAACTTTCAGATTTATAATTTTCTGCAATGAGTTTGTCTTCTGCTTGGTTTACTGCTTTTACAAATTGATTGATTAAAAGTATAAAAAAGAAAACAACCATAACGAGTGGAGGCATTAGATAATCAGCTGGTACTACCCATTTTGGTGGACCATAGAGTCCTTCTCCGCCCATTACTCGATAATAAAACATTGATCCTAAAAATAAAGATGAAGACAAGCTAACAAAGAAAATACGAATATATCTGTTTTTTCTCGGAATCATGATAAAGGGTATAATGGAAAAGAGTAAAAATCCCAAGGGTGCGGGATCATCTGCTTGGAAATACGTAAGACATAGAATATGAAAATTACTAGTGAGTAAAGTGATGACAGCACTTAGAGTAAACTTTCCGCGATAGAGTAAAAATCGAGCAAAACCTAAAGGAATCACGAGTAAAAAGTAGGATATAAAAGATGTGAGATGGGTCTCTTTTGGTTCCGTGAAGATGATGACGGGAACAAGAAGAGTTGGTAATAAAAACATTACCACTTGGAAGGTCGCATTCACTCGTAAGGCACGGGCAGTTTCATCATTCAAACCTTTTGTAAGGTGTGCAAGTTGTATCCGGTATAAAAGTTTTTGAACGCGTTTGGACATAGGGGTTGAATCAAAAACCAAGCAGTTAGAAAATCAAATCAAAATATGAAGTGAGTAAGGTTGTGGAAAGGAAAAACTCGAATTCCCCCAATGGAATTCCAAACGATGCTATTGTGTTTGAAATACCGAAAGGGGTTTTATAAAAGAGTGGGTCGTTGAATTGAATTAAATTCCAAAAAACTGATCTAACATCAATTTTTTCAGAGTTTCTTTTAACTTGTCTTGGATGTTTACAATTTTGACAGTCATTTTCTTTTCGTCTGCTTTGTTCTTAAACGAGAGGAGACGAGAGATCCCGAGGGAACTCACAATGACAACCTTTTCCAAATCCAAATAAATTTCTTGGACATTCTTTTCCAAAATATCTGCTAAAATTTCCCGTAACTCGGGAGCATTTCCGTCCAGGATTTGGTCCATAAAGCGAACACGGATCGTGTTTCCCTTTTCTTCCACTAATATCTTATCGCTCATATTTCTTTGGCCTCTAACATAAGTCAGGAGAAATTGTTTGGCAAGAAGTTATTTCAACTTCTTGAGCTTATTCTCCATATTAGCCTTTTTATGATAGAATTGGACGAGTTTTTCTAATTCTGCCATGTCGGAACAAACAATTTTTCCCATGTCCAAGCGAATAAATTTATTATTTTTCATGATATCGGAAATGATCAGTTCGTCTTTTGGATCAGTGAGACCCACCATCTTCAGAAGGTCTTTCGTTCCAATCTCAAAATTATAGGCTTGTTTGGGCGCTACTTTGATTCGATTTTTTTCCGCAAGGGTCATGAGTGTGTCCACAATTCGACCTTGTGGGTCTTTGAGAAGAAGGTTTGCTAATTGTTTGTAAGCAATCCAAATCCGTTCGGACAAAAGTGTGATGAGTCGGGTCGCAAGTTGTGGTTGAGCTTTCACCATGCCTTCGAAGTTGGCTTTGTTGATCGCTAGGAGTTCCACATCACCCGCTGCCACTGCAGAAGCAGAACGTGGTTTATTATCTAAAATTGCCATCTCACCAAAAATGTCTCCCGCTTGGAGAACCGCGAGCATCACCTCGTTTTGGTTTACGATTTTTGAAATTTTAACCTTTCCACTTTGTAAGATGAAGAGTTCTTTACCAGGCTCATGTTCACAAAAGATCATTTCGCTGTCTTTGTAATTACGATTGAACTTAGTATAATCAATAGGAGCTGATTGGAAAGGTTGGTTTATGGTTTGTAATCGCAGTTTTGCCTGCGGTACAAATTGACCATTGGGAAGGTGTTTTAAATAACTTTGGTAAGCAAACGTAGCGTGTGATGTATTTTGCTGTTGGAAATAATATTCTCCAATCTTAAAAAGTTCGTTTGGATCTTCTTCAACAGCATTTCGAAAGGATAATCTAGTGATGGTTGTATCAAATTGTCGTAACTTCATCGAGAAGAAACGAATGATATTCATCGCAACGGCAGTTGATTTTTGGATGAGGGTTCCAAACTGGTCGTAACTAACAGAGATTAAAGATACATTGGTAAGGGAAGTTGCAGATTCAATCTGTGGGTGTTGGCTCATCGCAGCAACAACACCAAAAAAGTCACCTGGTCCTAAAACCTGATTGGGGTCCTCACCAACAACAGCTGTCTCGCGAGTGACACGTACCTTCCCCTCACGGATGATATAGAAATTGTTCGCATCCTTTTTCCCCTCTACAATGATGTAGGAGTTCGCTGGGAAAGTAACCATTTGAAAAAACGACATTCTTAAATCTCTGGACCCTTTTTGCTCAACGTGCCTAGTTTATTATCGGAGATCCCTAGGGCAATATTTTCGTAAAAATTACTTATTTTTACTCTCTCCTAAAATTTCCATCTGAGTCAGTTCTAATTCTGCTTCTTGGGCAATTTTACTCGAATACGTATTTTTGATAATGTCCTGAAAAATCTGATAGGCTTTGTCTTCTCTGCCCATACGCACATAGGCTTTACCAGACAATAAGTAAGATTCTAGGCCTTCTTCTGTATTGGGAAATTCTTTGTAGATTTTGAGTTCATTCTCTGCAAGAGCCAAAATGTCACCAGTCATTCGGTAATTGGCACTTAAGGTTTTTCGAACCTCTCTCGTTTTGGGATGCCCAGGGTACAAAATCAAAAAACTTTTGCAAGTTTCGACTGATTGGTAATGGTTACGGTCTTCTAAAAATTCTTTTGCTTTTTGGTAGAGAAGGTCTGCTTGTTTGTCCCTTTCTTTGGCAAAAACAGATTGGGTGGAACGTTCAGCGAGAAGGGGATGGAAAACTCCAAATCCAAAACAGAAAAGGAATAAAATTCCCAGAACAAAACACTTCCGAATATTAGAATTCTGTCTCATTACCTATCATTTCGGTCAAAATTGGATTTATCGTGAATGTGTTTTTCATCAGAAAGGGCAATAATTTTGGGAACCCCTGTCATATCCCAGAGTTCGAGGGATGATTTCATTCGTTTTCCAGGTGGTAAGGGAATCACAAATTTTCCTTTTCCTTCTTTTCCTAACTTCAATTCAATTTTTTGGCTAACGAGGTCTCCCATTCGCCTTTCCCGAAGGGGAGGGATGGGAAAACTTCTGTGTTTTTCTTCTACTGGGTATAGGTAAAGTTGGATCATGTATTCGGTATAATGGGACGCGGAATATTCATAATTTATGATATACCCATTTTCCGTTCCTTCTTCATACGGTAAGATATTGACGATATGAATTTTACCAATGTTTGCACTGGTTGGGAGTGAGGAATCCATAGGAGGTGTAATCGGAAGGTTTGTGAAGTTTCCATTTGTTTCTGGTGTTTGCAAATGGGAAAAAATCTTTTGGAAAGAACGGTCGTAGTCCTCTGGTCCTTTTAAAGGAAAATAATTTCCTTCTCCCAAAATGGAGAGTCGTTTTAAGTCTTCTTCACCTTTCGGATCGATGTCGATGCCAAGGATCTGGAGGCGAAATTTTTTTCCAGACTGGCGCCAATTGTACAAAACAGATTTTGGATCTCCTTCACAACTTTCCACACCATCAGAGATAAAAATAATTTCAGTTTCCACTTGGTCATTTAATAAGTATTCGCCTACTACTTGTAAGGTTTGAGCGATAGGAGTAGAACCTGCAGGGACAATTGTGGCGAGTTTTTGGCTCACGACATTTGCTCCTCCTTTTTGGATCGGGTGATACAATCTTGCGGATTGGCAACCTGCAATTCTGTTTCCATACGCCACAAGACCAACACTTGCATCTTTAGGCAGTCCACTCAATACCTGAATGAGTTTTTCTTTGGCAACGGCCATTCGCGTTTTGCCATCCCATTTCTCAGACATGGAACCACTAGCATCTAGAATGAAAACATAGCGTTTGTTAGTTGAGGTTTGAGGAAGAATCGAATGTGGATAAGAAAAAAGCAAAAAAAGTGACAATACAAACAAAATTCCCAATGGATGAGTCTTTAAATTTTTTGTATTCTTTCCGATTCGTTTTTGCACCTGTACAACATCGGCGAAAACGAGAAATGACCTTAGAGGGATTTGGGATCTAAAAATGGAGGTTTTGCCAGGTTGGGTTTGACTAATTTAGGTGTTCGATCAAAGGAAGAATGGTCTTTCAAAAAACGAAGGATCATTTCACAGGTTGCTCCCCACAGAAGTCCATCAGGTAAATCAAAATAATAGGCAAAATGTTTTGGTTCTCGATTGGGGATTTCAATGGCATAAAAAGGTTTTGTCCAAAGTTCGGAAAAGGGAAGCAGGATCACTCGTTCCACTTCATCATCGTTTTTGGAAAACAAAAAATCCCCATTGTATTTCGCTAAAAAGGGAGTGATGTGAAACCCTGTGCGAGTATGGAGTCCTTGCAATTTACCGAGTACATCAAGGGTGGTTTGTTTGACACCCATCTCTTCTTCCCATTCCCGAAGTGCCGTGACGAGTAAATTAGGGTCTGATGTTTCCATCACTCCCCCTGGAAAGGAAATTTGACCAGGGTGAGATTTTAGGTGTTTGGCACGTTCTGTGAGGATAATCCCTTCTGCAGTTGTGTTCGTCCCAAACAAGGGGAAAATGACACCGGATTTGGTTTCCGATGTCTCGGGGATGGAATCAAAGTCCCTCGAAAGTTTTTCGACAAAGGACTCGTAGGGTAACATCAACCCTCGTCTTTCGAGTTTTGGTTTTGTTTTTTCCTACGTTTTGCAACAAATGCTTCTTTGGAACGAATTGCCACCAAACGGTTGATCATCGAATCGAAAGGAAGTCCTTGGATGGCAGCAAGTAAACTTGGTCCATAATTTTGCACTTTCCAATCGGAAAACACATGAAGTGCTTTTAACTCATCTAAATCTTTTGGAGCTGCCTTTAGAATTGTAATCAATTGTTTATTCGAAGGAAGAAGGGAATGTTCCATCCGTCTAGCACGCATAATACGAAGGCGCCATTTTTTTGCGTTTTCGAATTTATGGTTTTCGTCTTCGTTTAAATCTTCGCCATGACGTTTAGAAAGTTCAGATGTATCAATAGGATCGTTGTATTCGGCTGTCAGAAGTTTGAAAATTTCGGTTCCATCTTTTTTTCCAAACCATTCCACACATTTTTCTTCGTTTGGATGTCCCTTAACCGCTTGTGACAATCGGTCATTATTAAACACTCGAAAACTTGCTTTATTGATTCGTTTTGCTTTTTCATCTCGGTATCGAAGGAGTTCTAATATTTTCCTACGTTCGAGTGGTGTGAAATTGAGGATGTCTGGAAATTTTCCAAGAGAAAATCCTTCTCCTTCTTTTGCTACGTAATCTTCGGAAGCGATGAATTCAAATTCTGACTTTGCTTCTTCGTATAGAGTTCTGCGTTTCAGTTCCTCTTCCATTTTTAACCAAATGGATTCAAGATATGCTGTGTCGAGTGCAGCGTATTTGAGTTGTTGTTTTTGAAGAGGTCGGATTTCCCAATTGGACTTTTGTTCCACTTTGGAAAGAGTCACTTTGTGGTAATGTTCCACGACAAATGATAACGAACTTTGTTCTAATGACAACAAACGAGAACTGATCATTGTGTCTGCTGTGTTCACAAATTTGAATCCAAAGTCGCGTTTGAGGGCTTTGATGTCATCTTGTGCCGAATGGAAGATTTTCAGAATATTGGGATCTTCAAACAAAGGACCTAAAGCTGACAAATTTGTGATCTTAAGTGGGTCAATTAGGTAGTTTTTGCCATTGGAATTGATCTGAATGAGACAAACTTTGGGGTAATATGTGTAATAACCCGAGGACTCTGTGTCAATCGACATGATTTTCGACTGTCTTAGATTGATCAGAGCCAAATCTAAAGCTTTTGCTGTATCGACGAGAATATAGTTGGAATTGATTTGCATCTAATTGGGATTTTGGAAATACTGCAATTGTCATTCTAACAATGATTCTCCAATCTGACAAACCAAAAGAAGAATGTGCCATATTCGGCATCTACAATAGCAAGGAAGCTGCTAATTTTACCTACCTAGGTTTGTACTCGATGCAACACCGAGGCCAGGAGTCCAGTGGGATCGTCTCAACCGATGGATCACACTTATACCGGTATGCCAACATGGGCCTCGTGGCAAATATCTTCACCCAGCCGAAGATCAAAGAGCTCATTGGGGATTCGGCCATTGGCCATAACCGGTATTCCACAACGGGAGCGAGTTTTCTAAGGAATGCCCAGCCCATCCGCGTGGAATCTCACTTGGGACCTGTGGCTCTAGCCCATAATGGAAACCTTGTGAACTCTTGGGACATCCGCAATAAGTTAGAACGTGATGGTTCCATCTTCCAAACCACCATCGATTCCGAAGTCATTGTCCACTTAATGGCCAAAAGCCATAAAACAGACCTTCTCGAAGCTCTTTGTGAATCTCTCGCTCAAGTGCGAGGGGCCTATTCTTTGTTAGTGTTAACTCCAAGATACCTCATTGCTGTTCGGGATCCAAATGGATTTCGCCCACTTGTGATGGGGAAACGATCCGACGGAGCCATTGTTTTTGCTTCTGAAACCTGCGCTTTCGACATTACCGAAACTGAATATGTAAGGGATGTGGAACCTGGTGAGATGGTTGTGATTGACCATACGGGAATGCGATCTCTTTATCCATTCCCAAAAGCAAAACCAAGCCTTTGTATTTTTGAATACATCTACTTTGCAAGACCTGATTCTTATATCTTTGAAGAATCTGTTTATAAAGTGAGAAAATCCTTAGGACGCCAACTTGCACGTGTTATGCCAGTGGAAGCAGATGTGATCATCCCTGTTCCGGATTCCGCAAACATTGCAGCTCTTGGATACAGTGAAGAGTCAGGAATTCCGTACCAAAGTGGTCTTGTGCGTTCGCATTATATTGGTCGAACCTTCATTGAACCTGACCAAAAGATCCGCGATTTCGGTGCCAAAATTAAATACAATGTGGTAAAGGAAGTGGTGAATGGTAAACGTGTTGTCATCATTGACGACTCGGTAATGAGAGGAACCACTAGCCGAAAGATCATCAAAATGATCCGGAATGCTGGAGCTAAAGAAATCCATTTCCGCGTTTCCGCACCACCAACCGTTGCCCCATGTTATTATGGAATTGATATTCCAACTCACAAAGAACTCATCGCTTCTACACATACAATTGAAGAAATTCAAAAGTACCTTCGTGTAGATTCACTTGCTTATTTAACATTGGATACAATGCATAAAGCAGTGGAAGGACATAAAGGTGGTGGATTTTGTGATGCGTGTTTTACATCCAATTACCCAGTCGAATTCCAAGACCATGCAGGAAACCAAAAGTCACTATTTACGGAATACGCAACGGAAGAGTGATGGAAGAGATCGAACTTTCCAAAACCTTTGGTTTTGAAGCTGCCCATTTTTTACCAAATGTCCCAGAAGGACACAAATGCAAACGAATGCATGGACATAGTTTTCGTTTTGCTGTGTATCTAAAGGGTGAAATCGATCCACATACAGGTTGGATTATGGATTTTGGTGAATTAAAATCTATCGTTAAACCGATATTAGATGAACATTTGGATCATTATGTATTAAATGATGTACCAGGATTAGAAAATCCAACAAGCGAAAACATTGCTGTATGGCTTTGGAACCAATTGAAACCAAAACTTCCACTTCTCGATAAAATCACTCTTTACGAAACTTGTACAAGTTCCTGTGTGTATAGAGGACCAAAAAAATAAATGGTTTCCGTTTCGGATTCCACAAACAAATCCCAATTTGGAAAAAAAGGTGCCGTAGTACTTTTGTCAGGTGGACTAGATTCGACTACTTGTCTCTATGTTGCCGCAAAAGAATTTGGATATCCCAAAAACAAAAAATTACCAATTCTCGCACTTTCGTTCGATTATTCCCAAAAACATAAAATTGAACTCATCAAAAGTAAAAAAATAGCGAAAGAACTCGGAGTCAAACATGTGATCCAAAAATTGGATCCAGGATTTTTTTTAGGAAGTTCTCTTACCGAAAAAAAAATCAAAGTGAGAAAAAACGCCAAATCATTGTTTAGTGGTAATGATAAAGAGATTCCAAATACTTATGTACCTGGACGTAATATACTATTCCTTTCATTTGCTTTGTCCCTCGCAGAAGGTCATGGTTATGATTCCATTTACATTGGAGTGAATGCATTGGATTATTCTGGGTATCCCGATTGTCGGCCTGAGTTTATTGAGTCTTTTCAAAAGATGGCAAATCTCGGCACAAAAAAAGGAGTCAGTGGGTTAGGAGATTCGATTCAGATCAAAACTCCTCTTCTGCATCTGGGCAAAAAAGAAATCATAGAACTTGGATTGCACGTAAATGCGCCACTCCACCTAACCCATTCATGTTATGATCCTGTCCTAGGAAAACCTTGTGGGAAATGTGATTCTTGCATTTTAAGAGCAAAGGGATTTTTGGAACTTGGACTACGGGATCCAGCAGGTGTTGATTGAAAGGTATTTTTGGAAACAGAATTTCTCAAATCCATTCTGGATGATTTTTATTGTATAGAGATTCCGCAAGACAACCAATGGAGCAAACAATGGACGATCGATTCATCATCTTATCGTCTCCATTTTGCTGGCCTAGAAAAATTTTTACTTCGTCCTGGTTTGAAATGGAATTTGGAACGAGTTACTTTTGGTGCATTAAAGCGTGCCGAATTGAATTTAAATCGACCAGGTTTGAGATCCAATTTTCCTTTTGGGATGTAAGTTCTTTCTTTTAAGATCGAAAATAGACCACCTAAATCGATTTCACCACCTGAACTAAACCCAGCTGCGACTTCTTCTTCTCCCTCTTCCCCTTCTTCGTCATCATCGTCGTCTTCTTCGTCCTCTTGCTTCTCCGACTTGGATTTGGATTCATTCATACTGACTTCTAAATCCAATGGTTTTGGTTCGATGTACTTGGAACGGAAATTGACTTTGGAATAAAAATCGATAATTTCTGCTTCGGCCATTTGAGGAGAAATGAGTTCGTTGTATTCTTTTAGAAAAGTTTTGGAAAGAATGAAAATCTGACTTTGCGATTTAAAACAGGAAAAAACAAAATATTCTTTTTTAAATGTTTCTAAATTTGCTTCAGGTTTGTTAATTTCCAAAATAAAAGTATAAGTTCCATCTCGATATTCGGGAGTAAAAGATTCGTGAACAATAGTTGATTTTGGAAATTTTTTTTGAATTTTTTCAACTAACTTTGTTTTGATGAAATCTTTAAGGGTTGGTTCGATTCCATTTGTAATGATATCAGAGTTGATCTTCTGATTTACATTGATGGCTTGGATTTTGTATAACCCGTGAATCGGATCATAAAAACTGACATTTACTTTTCCATCGCGAATCACAGCATACCGAGCATCCACTGGAATTTTGGTATCAAATAAACCTGAATCAGAGATATAAAGATTATCCTTAACATCTCCATAAACAGGATTTAGGTATTTGATTGGTAGTGGTTCGCTATTTTTGTTTTCTAGGGAACTTAGAAATTGATCTTTGGAATGATCAAAAAATCGATAGTCTTGGTTATATAATCTGACTTCATTAAAAAAATTAAAAGTAGGTAACAGTAGTAGGCTAATGAGTCTTCTGTAACCATATTTATAGGTTACAAGATTCAGTTTTTTTTCTAACGGTTTTCTTGAATACACTGCGTAATAGTGATTCTCATAATTTACTGTGGGTAAGATTCCCAAGGTCAAAAAGAATGTTAGGAGATTATAATTATCTTTTTCCTTTTTTTGATAAACGATGTGATAATAGTAGGAACAGTCTTCATAATCGTTAAATAAACTTGTGACATCATCCACTTTAAGAAAATACGTATTTTCATCTGTAATCTCAGCAAACTTATGTAATTTCGTTTTTTCCGATTCATCAATTGTCATAGATTCAATTTGTTTGAATCGATTAAAGTTTGGAGATGTTCTGAAAGATTGCATTAATTCGAAATGGGGCCAGTTTTTGGGAATACCAAATACTTCCTTAATATGTTTGGTCGGAATCCCTTTCAAATTTAAATTTGTGCGTAAGTTTTCGATGAATTGTCGATCGATGATCGGCCTTGTTGGAAGTGTTGTCTTTGGATTTTCGCCTTCCATGGCAAAAGGGATACTTGAGATAAAACAAGTTGTTCCGCTTTCATTGAAAACTGGACCTGCTTGGGAAATTGGGATTTCATCCCCGTGGTTGATTGAAACTCGGGTATGATACCAACTAATTTGGCAGTTGAGAAGAAAGACAATGAGAAGGAAAAACGATTTCATTTTGGGAATGAAAAAGAAGGTAACTCTTCCATAAGATTTGTCAAAACAAATCGCATAGGAAGATGGGAATTGATTCCCATTGATAAAATGTGTAGATTCAGTTTTGACTTTGAAACTTAAATCACATATGGTTTGTTACATGATCTAACTAGGTTCCGATTCCTTTTCCATTCCATATTTTAATCCTAAAAAAAGAGAATCATTTGTACGAAACGGAAAGAATCGAATTATGTTTGCACAAGCTGTTCGGATTTCAATGGAAAGTGGTCCAAGTCTTCGAGGAAAACCTGATTTGATGCGGAAAACTAGGTAAGAATGCCCAAGGAATCCCCATTCTTTTGTCATTTCAGGACACTACTTACGTAAAATTCCCGAAAATATTGTTTCCAAAATGGCCATTTTTTCCATAACTACTACTAGTTTATGGAAATATTTGTTACAGCCGTCACGATTTTCGTTTTAGCGATCTTCGTGGGATTTGAAATCATCACAAAAATCCCTCCCATCCTCCACACCCCACTTATGTCGGGTTCGAACGCCATTTCCGGCATCACCCTCATCGGTGCATTGTATGCTGCTGGAATCCAAGAGAGCAATATCACCAAAATTTTGGGCTTACTCTCTGTTATTTTTGCTACCATCAACGTAGTGGGCGGATTTCTCGTTACACATAGAATGCTTGGCATGTTCAAGAAAAAGGATGCACCGAAATAATGGAACTCATTAGCATTTTAAATTTATCCTACCTGATCGCTTCCATCCTTTTCATCATTGGTATCAAACAATTAGCACATCCAAAGACAGCCACTCGGGGAAATCTACTCGGTGCACTGGGGATGCTCATCGCAGTTGTCGCAACACTCTTCGACAGGGAAATACTTTCTTATGAATGGATCGCTGTTGGTGTTCTCATCGGATCTGTGATCGGAATCATTCTCGCAATCAAAATCCAAATGACAGCGATGCCTCAACTTGTTGCCGTTCTGAATGGATTTGGTGGTATTGCGTCTGTATTTGTAGCTGGTGCTGCATTACAATTGTCGATTCCAAAATATGCGACAGCAGTGAATTACCAGGAAATCGTTTCGATTGTTTTCTCTGCCATCGTGGGTGGGATTACTTTCTCTGGAAGTTTTATCGCATTCGGAAAGTTACAAGGTTTTATTACTGAAAAAGCAGTTCGTTACCCAGGTGACCAACTTGTTAAAATCTTAGTTGGACTTACTGCAGTTGGTCTCGGTGTCTATGGTTGTATGGAACCAACAGATGAGTCTATTTATTGGATCTTAAGTGGTGTGAGTTTACTTCTTGGGATCTTCCTTGTGATCCCAATTGGGGGAGCTGATATGCCAGTTGTGATTTCCCTTCTCAACTCATACTCAGGGATCGCGGCATCTGCTACAGGATTCGTACTCAATAATAATGTTCTTATCATTTCAGGATCACTCGTAGGAGCATCTGGAATCATTCTAACACAAATCATGTGTAAAGCAATGAACCGAAGTTTGACGAATGTTCTCTTTGGTGGATTCGGGGCTGTCGCTACAGAAATGAAAGATGATGGCGATTTTTACTCTGGTAAAGTCAAATCAACGAGTGCAGAAGAAGTGGCAATGTTACTTGATGTTGCAAGAAGTGTTGTAATCGTTCCTGGTTATGGTATGGCTGTGGCACAAGCACAACATACAGTAAGAGATTTATACCAACTTTTAACTGCTCGTGGAATCGATGTTACTTTTGCAATCCATCCAGTAGCTGGTCGTATGCCTGGTCATATGAACGTATTACTAGCTGAAGCAGATATTCCTTATGATCGCTTGAAAGAGATGGACGAGATCAATAGTACTTTCGAAAATGTTGATGTTGTAATCGTTAATGGCGCTAATGACGTAACGAACCCACTTGCAAAAACAGATCCAAAATCACCAATTGCTGGTATGCCGATCTTGGATGTTGGAAATGCAAAAACGGTAGTTGTGATCAAAAGAAGTTTGAGTGCTGGATTTGCGGGAGTTCCCAATCCACTCTTCATTGCTGACAACTGTTTGATGTTGTTTGGTGATGGTAAAAAAGCTACGCAAGAGATGATTGCAGCGTTAAAAGAATCTTAGAGCCGGAAGTTATGAAAAAACAAGTCTATATCGTTGATGACCATCCTCTTGTAGTGGATGCATTACAAAATCTAATCGCTAAATCTGATGATTTAGAGTGTATTGGAAGTGCAGATAATATTGAAAAAGCCTTTAACGATATAGAACAAATGCAACCTACACTTGTTTTGATTGATATCCAACTCAAACAAAACCAAAACGGTTTACAACTTCTGAAAAAGCTTAGAACAACTTTTCCAAATATTGCCGTCATCATCATCAGTATGTTGACGGACGATACTTTTGTGGATCGTGCCTTCAAATTAGGCGCAATGGGTTACGTGTTCAAAGAAGACACAACCACACAAATTGTAGAAGCGATTCACACCGTACTGAAGGGCGATTATTTTGTAAGTTCTTCACAAGCGACAAGACTACTTGGACATTTGTACCGTGCTTCTCAAAAAGACGAAAAAGATCCAATAGATCGATTGTCCAATCGAGAGTTGGAAGTATTTCTTATGATTGGAGAAGGAATGCCTGTGAAGGAAATTGCTGCCAATATGGGACTTGCACCATCCACTATTGAAACCTTACGTTCTCGCATCAAATCCAAACTAAGCATCACAGAAAACGAAAAATTGATTCGTGTGGCAGTGGAGTGGAAATACACCCAAGCCAAAACGGATATCGTTGTTTCGTAGTCTTAATATCTCAATTTAAAGTAATGATAAAGTAAATCTTTTCCTTCGCGGGAAGAGAGTAACATTCTGTACGCTTCGGCAATTTTTGACTCGTTTTGAGATTGTTTTTGGATGAAATGAAAAAAGTCATTGGCCCTTTCATCAAATCCTAAATTGAGAAGTAAGTTTAAGTAAAAACTTTGGTCGTATTCATCAGCAAACGGAGAATATGCGATCGGCCTGAGCAAATTCTCCGCTTCTCTCCATTTTCTCATTTCAAAAAAACAACGTGCATATACTTTTTTTTCTCTCCAACCCAATGCCCTTGGGTTTTTTAAAAAGGAAAGAGATTTTTTTGGATCTTTTTCGAGTAAATACACCACTCGTCCCATTAGATGAGATGCTAACATATGTTTTGGATCTTGTTCTAAAATAGTGGTTAGTTCAGACTTTGCTTTTTCTACTTGGTTGAGTTCCAAATAGGTTTTTGCTAAAATGAGTTTTGCTTCATTATAGTTCGCTTTGTATTCCAAAGATTTGCTTAAAGAAGTAATGGCATTATTATAGTCTTTTAAAATGTAATACGCTAATCCTAAGTTATAATGATAAAAAGGATTATAGGGAGAAATTTGGTTTGTTTCTAACCAAGTTTCCTTCGCTTCAGACCAACTGTCCTCTTGCGCATAAATCATACCTAGTAGGAAACTAGCTGCTTCATGGTTTGGTTCTTTTTTTAGAGTTCGATTTAAACTTTCTTTGGCTTCTTGCCATTCCATTCTCGAGTATAACAAACTTCCATTCAAGTAATCATACTCAGCAAATGATTTGTAAACATCAGACTGAATTTTTTTCCATTCAGCATCTGCTAAACCGAATTTACCATAACGTAATGCATTGATGATATTTCGACTTACCTTTTCGATTTCAATTTTTGCATTGATTTCGATCGATTCCTGATCTTCTGCATCAGCAATTAAGTTATATTGAAATGTTACAAAAAAGAGTAGGGTTAAGATGAACTTATATTTTATTTTCATATCGTGTTTAAACAATGGAATTTAACCAATTTAAAATTTTTGTATGAGCATCGCGAACCAATTTGATTTTCTTTGAGTTCGTTTTGTTAGGAAAATGATTGATTTGATTCAATTTAGATAACGGACCAAGATATGGAATTCCTAGTTCTTTTTCGGCAAACAATCCAAGAGTTTCATGGATTTCAGAAATTCCAATTAAAGAAACCTTTTTGGATTTTGCCATTCCTTCGATCATCGTTTGACCAAAATACGTGCAGACCCATTCGGAAGAATCAATTTCTCTGAGGAATTCAGAATACGAAATTCTTGGTTGGTATTCAATGTGTGAATCCTTTGGTTTTTGACCACCAATGCGTAGGATGGAATGGAAGTGTGGATTCACTTGATTTTTGGATTGGTGGAACTGTAATAAAAACTCATCAATCTGTTGTGATTCGGTTTCATCCAATTGTCCTGCATAAACCAATAATTTTCCAGATGATTCTGGATTTGTTGATTTGAGTTCAGATAAGGGTGAACTATAGTAGGAAAGTGAATTTTCATTCGAACTCGGAATTGAAGGATGTGGTAGAAAAAAAGTAGCATTGGTAGTGTTTGGTGGATGATTCAAGTTATCGATATAAAAAGCATTTTGAACTGGATATTCGATTTCCCTTGTATCAAAAATATGGGGAATGTTTGATTCTTCTTCTAAAAATGTATCTTTAAGTTGAACATCATATTCATTTAGTTGCAAATAAATTGATAAGGATTTACATCGTTCAAAGTGTCCGTACCCAAATTGAAGTGGGTTTCCATACAAAACATTTATCCTTTTTTTGTTTTTTTCCGTTTTGGGTAGTGTGAATACAACCTGTTCTACGTTTGCATTCAAATTAAAAAAATTTGGATTAATATCATATAACTCTAATACTTCTTTTGCTCCAAAAAAAGGATTCGTTTCTCCCAATTGATTCCAAATTTTGCAAATCAATTCAAAATCTTTTTTCTCATCAACAGTGATTCTGAGATGAGATAACTCTCCGTTTTGAAATTTTCTATATATGTCTAGCGGTTGTAAATGGGGTGGTGAAAGTCGATATTGTTTATGAACTTCAGGGAATTCTTTGATGTGTAGGGATACATGTTCTTTATGTCGTTCTAATTGAGTTTCTTCTGTGTCATAACACAATGAAGCGGTTGAAAAACATTCCACTCCCATTCCGAGGGGCAAACCATTCATTGACAAACTATAATAAGTTTCCTTGATTTCTAGAATTGCTTCATATAAATAACGAATTGAATCAATATCTATAAAAGGGTTATCGGCCGTTAGTCGAAAAATATGTTTTGCACCAAAATGGATTGCCGCTTTACGGAATCGGTCTCTGACATCTAATTCAGATCCACAGAAATAAAGATATCCTCTAGTGTTTAGAAATTGAATGGATTCTTCATCTGACTCTGGGATGAGAAAAATAATTTGGTTATGTTCAAATACAGTTGATAATCGGCGATGGATATGATCTAAAAATGTGATTCCTGAATCCTCAGGTATTGATTTTAATATTTTTTTTGGAAATCGAGTAGAGCCTAGTCTTGCCTGAATGAAGGCAAAACTATCATGCGTTGAATGTATACCACTCATCACAATTCAAACAAGGAGCAGAGATTTTGTCATGTTCACCGTTAAAACTATGACGAAAAGACTCTTGGCCTTTTTTCCAAACATCAGATAAGGATTCCGTAAAAAGATTTCCAATGATTTTAGGTTGGTTTTGTTTACAAATTGAAACATCACCTGTCACATTTACATATAAATCACGTGTCAAATGCCAACAAAAGTCTCTATGGATTGGTGTTAGGTCACTTACTCTTCGTTCCGGTAGTTGATTGGCAAAACGATTGTATTTTTGTAGAATGATATTGATTCCCTTTTTTTCAAATGAAGTAAAGTAAGGATCGATTTCATCTTCTACTTCTTTCATTTTGATCATTTGTACATAGAAGGAATTTTTAGGTAAAAGTTTGGAAAGAGTATCCACCGATTCTAAAACAGTAGTGAGTCCTTTTTTGCCATATAATGTTTGGTATGTTTTTTCTTTTAAAGTACTAAGATTGGTGATGATACAAAGTTTTTCTTTATTAGTTTGATCCAGTTCCTGGATGAGGGAAACCAAATGGTCTACATTTTTGTATAAAGCTGTTTCAATGATAAGTTCTTTGAGTTGGGAAAGAGTCAGGATTTCTTTTATAATTGAGGTAAACTCAGGGTGTAACAGTGGTTCTCCATTTCCCGATAAACTGATGGTGATAGGAGAAGTTAATTCTTTTTGGAATTTTGAAACCAATGATTTTACAGTAGCAAGTGGAACAAAACTTCCATCATTTGATTTATCAATAAATTCGCGTGGGCAAAATACACAGGAGAGTTCACATCCTTTGTAAATTTCCCATTCCATATAAGATGGAGAACTTCGATACAATTCAGGATTTTGTTTTAAAGTGGAGAGTAAATCCTCGTATGGAATTTCTTCTGCTATAGCAAGTAAACCGTTGATAAGAGTATTGGATCTTAGTGAATGATAACGAAAATCCAGACGTAATTGTCGTAAATCAGGAGATTGGAAAAAAATATCTACATCATATTGATTGATATTCTTTAGAAAAAATGAATGAATATCGGTTGTTAGATGGTCTGGCAAGGAACTCAAAAATTCTCTTGTGATGACAGTTGGAATTAGGCCAGGTGGAATATTCTCTGAATAAGAATACTGAGAAAAAAAGTTTTTATGACGATTCCAAATTTTTTCTGTTAACGATGTATTGAGTAGGGGTGAAATTCCAGTAAAATATAAAAAACAAACTTCGTCCCATTCTGGATCTTTAAAAATTGATTCAGGTAATAAATTTCCAAATTGTTTGAAGAATTCAATTTCGGTTATGTTTGGTTCATAAAAAACAAATGAATTCGAGAATTTTGATTTAGATAAATTTGTTTTAACGGAATCATTCACATTGATGTGGAGATTTAAATTTGGAAATACTTTGTGAAGTTTGAAAACAAATGTTTCAAATAATTTTAGATCAAAATTAGATTCTAAAAACGAAAGTGTTTGGGTGTCTAAATAAACAACAGCAAAACTAGGATTGTATTCTTTGCGATTGATCATTAATCTGAATTATACTTTTCTTCGGGATTATTTATATTATGTTCTTTGATGTAAATTGGATCGAAGATTGTAATTGCCATATTTTTGCGAGTAACAACAACCCATTCTTCAAAAGAAGTTTGTTCCTTTTCACGAAATAAAAATCCCTGGATCCCTTTTCTAACAGCATCGAGAGGAGTTGGCCTCATACCTTCAATATAAACCAAACAATATCGTTTTCGATCGTCACGGAATACTTCAGAGAATTTTCCTTGGCCACCTACTTGTGCTAACACAGAAGCAGTTGATGGTTGGGTTTTGTACAATTCAAATGTAGGCACCCAGTTGACAAGTCCACCGTTCAACCGGTAACGAGATTCATTCCTTGGGCCAGATGCCACAAGTTTAAAAAAGGAAGGGTCATTTAACGATTTGTTTCGAATTTCAGTGAGTTCGTTAAACAAACGAGATTCTTCTTCTATGGAACCATTGGCTGGTGAAAAAACAAGCTCACGAAACTTAAATTCATTTCCAACCTTCGACTTGTTTTTGTTATACCATGATTGTACTTCTTGTTCTGAAGGAAGTGGGGGACTTACTTTAATTTGTAAAAGTTGTCCTTTTTTGATTTGGTAAGGGAGGTCATCCAACCAAATATCATAGGGTAAGTTAAATTGGTTTTGAACCGATTTTTTAAACTGCTCTAAGTCACTGATACCTTGGGCATCCATTCTTTTTTGAATTTCAGCTTCGATCCGTTTTTCATTGACTTGGATTGATTCTTCTTCTGCAACAATATCAACAACTGCCCGATCAATGAGAAAGTCGATCACCTGTGAATGGAGAGAACCTTTTTTGCGGTAATTTGGGAAAAATCGAGAAAGGTTTTTATAACGTTCTACACCTTCTTCGTAATCTAAAGTCGATATAGATTTTGGACCCACAATGGCGAGCACAGCATTGAGTGATTCATAGGAGTTGAGAGGTTTTGTGGGAACAGCGAGAGTAAAACAAACAACCGCTGCAAAAACTAAAACGAAGTTACGCGAGATTCGAATTCTTTTTTGCATACGGTCATAAAACTACCCAATAAAGGTAGTGTGTAAAGCTTTTACTGCGTCTTCCGCTTGGTTTTGTTTGATGACACAAGAGATTTTAATCTCAGATGTAGAAATCATTTCGATGTTGATGTTTTTTTCTGCAAGGGATTGGAACATTTTTGCAGCCACTCCAACGTGGGATTTCATTCCAACTCCAACAGCAGAAACAATCGAGATATTTTCGTCAATTTCTGCCTTTCCATTTCCATGGTCTTTTGCATAGGTCTCAATGATTGGTTTTGCTGCGACAATGTCTTTTTTTGCAATTGTAAAGGAAATTGTATTAATTCCGTCTCTTGGAGAGGATTGAACGATCACATCAACGATCACATCTTTGTTGGCAAGTTGAGTGAAAAGGTCTGCTGCGATGCCTGGTTTGTCTTTTACATCAGCAATGGTAACACGTGCTTGGTCCCCTTTTGCAGTGACTCCGCTAACTTTCATTTTTTCCATAATTTTATCCTCACTCATTACTAACGTTCCCGGTTTGTCATGGAAACTAGATCGAACGTGGATTACCACGTTATAGTTCATTCCTAATTCAACACTTCGTGAATGTAGGACACCAGCTCCTAAACTTGCTAGTTCCAACATTTCTTCATAAGTGATTTGTTTGTGCATTTTGGCAGTTGGGATTTTTCTTGGGTCAGCTGTATAAACCCCATCTACGTCAGTATAAATTTCACATTCATCTGCACCAAGGGCTGCCGCGAGAGCCACAGCTGAAGTATCACTTCCACCTCGTCCTAAGGTGACAATGTTTTCGTCTTTATCAATCCCTTGGAAACCAGCAACGATTACCACCTTTCCTTTGTTAAAGGCTTCGTCGATTCTGGAGCGATCGATCATTTCAATTTTACCATTGGAAAAGTTTCCATCTGTTAAAATTTTTAATTGAGAACCTGTAAACGATTGTGCAGGAACTCCTAATTCATTGAGAGCAATGGCAAGTAAGGCAATGGATACTTGTTCCCCGGTAGAAAGTAACATATCCATTTCCCGTTTTGGCGGGTTTTTCGAAATTTGATCAGCAAGGTCTACCAGTTCGTCTGTAGTATGTCCCATTGCAGAAACAACAACAGCAACCTTTTGGCCTTCGTCGTGGTAACGTTTGATGCGTTTGGCCACATTTTGTATTTTGGTGGTGTCACCAACTGAGGTTCCACCGTATTTTTGGACAACGATTTTCGATGACATGGGTTTATGGACAGGGTAGGAGAGGCAAATCGGGAATCAAGTAGAATGAATTTTTTTGCAACCAAACCCTTTGGAAAGACTCCAATAAGTATAGGTTATTGAATGAATTCTGCATCTTCTTCGGTGGAACCTGTTGTCAAAGAACAGGCACCTTTACTTTTCCTCGTTTTATTTTTTCTTGTCCAAGCGACTGTCTTAACGGTATTTACCGTCCCCTTTTCCTGGACTCTGGTTTGGGTTGCGGTTGGTTCTTATTTCCTTCGTATGTTTGGAATCACAGGTGCTTACCATCGTTACTTTTCCCATGCATCATTTAAGACTTCGCGGGTTTTCCAATTTGTCCTTGCTTGGATCGGATCCATGGCAATGCAAAAAGGTGCTCTATGGTGGGCAGCTCACCACAGAAACCACCATAAATATTCTGATACGGAAAAAGACATCCATTCCCCAAGCCGAAAGGGGTTTTGGTATTCTCATATGTTCTGGTTTCTAAGAGATGATTATAATGATTATGAAGCGAAATTAATTCCTGATTTTTATAAATACCCAGAATTACGTTGGCTTGATCGGAACCACTGGATCCCTCCTCTTTCCTATGCAATTCTATTGTATGCGGTTGGTGGTTGGGCTTGGCTTGTGTATGGTTATGCTGTATCCACTTTTATCCTTGGCCATGCCACATGGACTATCAATTCCCTTTCTCATGTGTATGGGTCGGTTCGTTATGATTCTAGAGACACAAGTAAAAACAATGTTTGGTTAGCACTACTCACAATGGGTGAAGGTTGGCACAACAACCACCATTACTACTGTTCGTCGGTGAACCAAGGTTTTTATTGGTATGAAATTGATATCACTTATTACATTCTAAAAGTATTAAGTTGGTTTGGGATTGTTTGGGACTTAAAAAAGCCACCTAAAAAAGTGATTGAAGAAGGCATTCAAAGAGACCGTCTTAAAAAAGAAGAAATGGCAAATGTTCGGAAACAAAAACAAGAAATCAAAAGCAAAAAGAAAGTAGAGGTACTTTCAACATAAAATAAAGTCATACCCCCAATCGTTTGCGTATGTCTGCCGGGATACTTTGGATCGAGTCGTATCTCTTCTTTTTTCCTCCTGGCAGGGATACATAATAAAAACCATTGATCATTTCCAAAAAATAATCCTGTCCTTTTTCCCCTAACGAACGATTATCGAGTTCCTTTACCATCTTTTGGTATTTTGATGGCAGGAGATTCCAGTTCATATAATTGGTAACAACACCTTGGTCATTGACAGTGTAAGCCCCATCTTGGTGGAGTATTTTTGTTCCATTATAATCAAAAATTTCCATCACTTTTAAGTTGTTATCTTTTGGTGATTTGGAATCCTTTTTGGATTTACCATCTACATTCTTGGTATTGTCATCAGAATTGGAATTTGATTTAGATTTTAGGTTCGTGGATGATTCTTTTTTTCTGAGTTTACCAAATAATAATAAAAATACACCGGCAAGTCCAAGTGCCGCGAAAAGAAACATTTCTGCAGTTGATAAATCAAATAAATATCGCCACATAGTTAACGAAAACTGGTTCCAATCGCCTTACAAGAATCTGGTGTGTACCCTTCGGTATTCCAAGCAGGGCAAGTTGTGAGTTCGATGGCCCGAAAACAAAGATTTGCATCGTCGATTTTGACTCTGCCTAAAGCCAGTGCACCAGGTAATTTATTCGAACCACATGCCGAGTTTTTTAAAGTATACTTTTCAAAAATCTTTTGGTTCCCTTCTTGCGCAGAATAAAACAAATCATCTCGATGTTGGATACAACCAGAGAATACACAAGTGATGTTAGCGAAGAGAAAAATAGAGAGAAGTTTTTGGTTCATCGTTTCAGTTTGATCCGAGATACTTCCCGAACAGGGACTGGTAATTTTCCAAATACACTATCAATTTGTACGGTTCCATAAATTTCAAACTCTGCTTCTTCCCCTTTTTTTGCAGCCTCTCCCAATTGTTTTGCTAACAAAAGTAATTTGGGAAGGAGAGAACCTTTTTGTTCGGGAACAAGTTTTAAAACGACAAGTGTTTCCGAATTTGGTTCTACTTCCACAGGAGTTTGGTTTTGTAGTTTTCCAATGTATTCTTTGCCTTGGTTTGTTACGAGTTCGATATCCAAATCAAATTCGTAAATGTTGACTTTAGTTGGATTTGGATTGGTAACAGAAACTTGGGGGTACAAATCAAGAAGTGGTAACAAAGGAAAACTAGGATTTGGTTTCAATTCGACACGAACGTCCACCAAATCAAACTTACACGCCTTTAGACTTTCTAAATTTTTTTTGGTATCACTGATACAATTGATGAATACCAATGATATAAAAAAACAGATTCCAAATTGTTTTACAACGTTACGGACCAAACACTACCTTCCCTTCGGTCATATGTTGTTTATAAAATTCTAAACCTTCTTTGTATTCTTCAAACTTAAATCGTTTGTTGATTTTGGTTTGGAAAACAGTCTTTAAGTATTTTTGAGCTTCTTTTGCTTGTTTTTGAAACTCTTCCAAACCAATTTCATAAATCCATGAAGACAGCCAAAAACCTTCAATTTTTTTGTTTTGGAAAAGGATGATCCCTGAGTTCACCGAAAAAGGTTTTTCAGACAAAGCACCATAACAAACTATTTTTGCACCATAAGGCATACATTCTACTAAGGATTGTGCTGTTTCCCCAGCGACTGCATCGATGGCATACGTTGCATTGAGTTTTTTAGAAAGTTTGAATAAGTCTTTTTGGTAATTAGGTGAACTGGAATTTAAAATATGTTCTGCACCAATTTCAGTTAAGGTATCTTCTTGTTCTTTTTTTCGCACAATATTGATGAGTGGAATTCCTTTCTCTTTGCAAAGGCGAACTACCATTTTACCAAGGGCACTTGCAGCAGCAGTTTGGATCATTGCTTGGTGTCCTTCTTTTTGGCATCGCGATACCATCGCCCAAGCTGTCATTGGGTTTACAAAAAAACTAGATCCTTCATCGAGAGTGACACCATCCACTAACGGTAAACAGTTGTCTTCCGTTGTGATCATATACTCAGCCCAAGATCCATCATTTTGAGGAGCCACGCAGGATACTGCCATTCCCACTTTTAATGTTTTGATGGCACTTCCGACCGCATCGACGGTTCCACTGGCTTCAAATCCTGCTGAGACAGGAGCTTTTTTTTTGAATCCATACAAACCACGAATGAACATCAAATCCGATGGATTGATGGGAGAAAGGTGGATTTTGATCCTGACTTCGTTTTCTTTCGGTGTTGGAATTTCTTTTTCACGGAGTTCCAATTGTGGTTCGATTTCATCGTATTTGAGGATGGTAACTGCTTTCATCTCATCCCATTCACTCACGGAAAATCTGCTTGCCAACTCTTTCTTTTGAGGGAAAGTACTTTGAGTCCCCCGTGAAATCAAAAAAATTAAATAACGAAACCATCACTGGTATCATTTTTTTTTCGATTTTAGTTTTTGCATTTTTTACGACTGTCATAGAGCCAGACAGACCCACTAAAAAATACCCTTACCGACTTTCGTTATTTTATTCACGTATCGATGGGATCAAAGAAGGGACAGAAGTAAGAATTCTCGGGATCCAAAAAGGGTATGTTGCTCATATTGACTCAAGGCCACTCATGGATGTTCCTGATAGACGGTTCCTTGACCATAACATGGATCATGCGATCGAATTACACATTGCACTCGAGGACCCACTTACCCTTTGGGATAATTATGAAGTGGATTTCCAAACAGTGACATTATTTTCAGGAAGGATCATCAATATCAACCCAGGTAGTTCCGATGGGAAACGTGCCTTTTTTAAACCCACATTTCGTGAAGGGGAAAAATCTCCTGATTACTTACCATCTGCCAGGTATTTCGATGATTTTTTCAAAGCAACTTCTGCCACGATGGAAGAAAATCGTTCTGACCTAAGACAAATCACATTGGATTTTCGGTCCATCACCGATAAATTAAACCAAACAGAAGGTACAATTCCCAAAATCATTGGGAGTACTGAGATGTATGATGAACTTCTTGCGACGATTAAAGACGCAGAAGCCATCGGCAAAGAAGGAAGAAGGTACATGGAGAGTTCTCGAAATTTGGAGAACACCATGCCGATACCATTTTTAATAACAGCTTCGTATTACGGCCGTACAACGCCAATTACGGGAAGAAGGATTGGACCACAAGAATAATGAAAGTTGCAATTATACATGACTGGCTCACTGGAATGCGAGGAGGAGAAGTTGTCCTCGACAGTATGTTAAAGGCCTATCCAGAAGCAGATTTGTTTAGTCTTTTTTACTCAAAAGGCAAACTCAATGCAAGAATTGAAAATCGAAAGATCACAACAGCCTTCACCAACAATTTACCTTTCAAAGAAAAGTACTATCGATACTATTTGCCATTATTTCCAACTGCGATTGAAACATTGGACCTAAAAGGGTATGATGTTGTGATCAGTTCTTCTCACTGTGTTGCCAAAGGGGTCATCCCTCACCCCGACACGTTTCATTTGAGTTATGTTCATAGTCCTATGCGTTATGTTTGGGATATGTATTATGATTATTTCCCGGCAAGGAAGGGTTTTAAATTTTTCCTCTTACAATCCATAGCCAATTACCTACGAACTTGGGATGCTGCCTCTGCCAATCGTGTGGATTATTTTACATGTAACTCGCATTTTGTGGGAAGAAGGATTCAAAAGTATTACCGACGAGATTATAAAATCATTTATCCTCCATGTTTGCCCCAAGACTTTCGAGTGCATGATAATTCTAAAGATGATTATTATCTGATGGTTTCGGCCTTTGCTCCTTATAAAAAAATTGACTTAGCCATTGAAGCTTTCCGAGAAAATGGAAAACCACTCATCCTTGTGGGTGGGGGCCAAGAAGAAGGGAAACTCACAAAAAATCTTCCTAAAAACATCCTTTGGAAAAAAGGGTTACCTCGCCAGGAAGTGGTTGAACTTTACAAAAAGGCACGAGGGTTTATTTTTCCAGGGATGGAAGACTTTGGGATCACACCTGTGGAATCCCAAGCCTATGCCACACCCGTCATCGCCTATGGCAAAGGTGGGGCTCTCGAGTCGGTAAAAGATGGCAAAACAGGTGTCTTTTTTGAAGAACAGACCGTAAAATCCTTAAACGACGCCATCAAACGGGCAGAAAAAATCCAATTCAAACGATGGGATTTCCAAAATTCCATCAATCGATTCACGGAAGAAAAATTCGTAAGCGAAATTCGAAAGGTAGTCGATAGACATAAATAGAAATCTCTGAAGGGGGATCTCTTGGTCATTTTACACCGACTCAAAGGGGCTGAATTTGTTCTCAATGCAGATTTGATTGAGACAATTGAAGCCAATCCAGATACGATCATCACTCTTGTGAATGAAAAGAAATTCATTGTACAGGAGTCTGTTGCGGACGTTGTGGAAAAGGTAATCACTTACCAAACAAGAATCCACAACTTACCTCGAGTGAGTGATAGAAGGCCTGAGGAAACATAAGAAATGGATATAGCTACAGTCATTGGTTTGGCCCTAGGAGCGGCCTTGATGTTATTAGGGGTGGTTTCAGGGGGTCTTGCATTAACAGACCTTATCGATATTCCCTCGGTAATGATTACATTTGGTGGAGCTGCTGCTGCCACGATCATTTCATTTCCTTGGACATCCACCATTGGTGTGGGTGCGGTGACCAAAAAAGCCTTCCAAAATCCACCTTCAGATTTACCTGGTCTCATCACGACACTCGTTAGTTTCTCTGAAAAAGCACGTCGCGAAGGTTTACTTGCCTTAGAAGATGATATCAACGAATTACCGGAAGAATTTTTAAAGAAAGGAATCCAACTTGTTGTGGATGGAACGGATCCCGAACTTGTCCGAAACATTATGGAAACCGAAATTGGAAACACTGCATCACGCCATGCGTATGGTCGTGGTTGGTGGGATGCTTACGCTGGTTTTGCGCCAGGGTTCGGAATGCTTGGGACCCTTGTGGGTCTTGTGGGGATGTTAAAGAACTTAGGTGGTGGGGATGCGAGTGCCATTGGACAAGGTATGGCGACAGCTCTTATTACAACATTATACGGATCTCTTGCACAGAACTTATTTGCAGCGCCAGTCGTGAGAAAGTTAACACGTAGATCAGAAGATGAACTTGTGATCAAACAAGTAATGGTAGAAGGTACACTATCAATCCAATCAGGTGATAACCCAAGGATTGTAAAAGAGAAACTTGCGAGTTTCTTAACACCAGCTGAACGTGTTGCCTTAAAAGATGATGGAGATTAATCCTTAGCCATGGCTTCCAAAAAAGAAAAATGCCCTGAGTGTATCCAAAAAGTTCCCGAGTTCATGGCAACTTACGGGGACATGGTGACACTTCTCCTTTGTTTCTTTATTCTTTTGTATACAACAGGGAAAACGGATGCAAAGGAAATGCAAATCATTCTCTCGGCATTTAAATCCACCACAGGATTTTTCACAGGTGGACAAACATTATCAAAAGGTTCATTGGAAGAGATGGGAATGCAAATTGAGTCTCTTCCTTCTCAAGTGGTTGGTCGTAACCTATCCAAATCTAAAAAAGATGCACAAGAAGTATTCAAACCAGAGGTAGAAGCTGGAAAGGTGCGGATTTCGGAAAACGAGAGAGGCCTTGTGATTTCTCTCGTGGGTGCTGATTATTTTTATCCAGGTTCAGCGATTCTAACACCTGCTATTCGAGAGACTTTAAGAAAAGCAGCGGGCCTTATCAAAGGACTCGAACGATTTGTGCGTGTGGAAGGGCATAGTGATGATGATGCTGTGAATCCAGTAAGTCGTCCTGGCCGTGAAGAAAGAGAATATATCAATAACTGGGATTTGGCGGGAGCGAGAGCTGTGAACGCTACTGTCTTTATGATCAATGCTGAAGAAATTGAGCCTAGTTGGTTCCAAGCAGTGAGCTTTGGATCCTACAGACCTCTTGTGTTGGAAAATGAAGGTACACCAGAAGCAAAGGCTTTTAACAGAAGAGTGGATATCATCATTTTAACTGAGAAGTCTACAAAACGAGGACCAGGGGAAAGTAAATACGGACTACCTGACACTCGTTTGCCAAACACTGAAACAAATGTAGAAGGAGAATTTTAACATGGGTGACCGTGAAGTAGATGAAGAAGAAGGTGGGTTAGCCGAAGGTAGTTCCGCCTCTGCTGGGATGTCCCCCATTGTCAAATGGTTATTGTACATCGCCGCGGCCATTTTTGGAATTATCATTGTAACCGTAATATCGATGTTTGTTGCTCAAAAAACAGCAACAAGTGTGTTCAAACAACAAAAGAATATCTCACTTGTGAAAGCTCCACCTCCTTTGGAAGTTTACACATTTCAGGAAGAGTTCCGAGTGAATACTTCTGATGTTGGAGAGTCACACTTTGTGAAGTTGAAAATGTCTCTTGGATTTGAATCAGGCCAACCAGCACTATCTGCAGAACTTGCGGCACGTGTGGCTCAAATGCAGAACATCATCAACTTGGTGATTGCTCGTAAAACAAAAGATGATCTAAAATCCATAACGAATCAATTGGATTTACGTGAGGAAATCAAAGCCCACTTAAATCACATTTTGACGAATGGAAAAATCAAAGAGGTTTACTTTACCGAGTTCTTGGTAAACTAGGACTATGTCCGACCAAATCCTTGGTGTGATCCCCGCGCGTTACGCGAGCACACGATTTCCTGGCAAACCACTGGCCCTCATTGGTACAAAACCAATGATCCAGTGGACTTATACCCATGCATCAAAGTCAAAGTCTTTCCACCGTTTGGTGGTAGCAACAGATGACAAAAGAATCCATGATGTTGTGATAGGATTTGGAGGTGAGTCTGTTCTCACAAGCCCAGACCATCCGACAGGAACTGATCGTATCATTGAAGTCGCAACTAAATACCCCAATTATGGAATCATCGTAAATATCCAAGGGGATGAACCTGCGATGGAAACAGACCTCATTGATGGTGTGGTGGATTTAAAATCCAAACACCGCAATTGGGAAATGACTACTGCCGCTGTTCCTTTTTCTCCTTCAGAAGATCCTAAAGACCCTAATAAGGTGAAGGTGGTTTTCGACAAAAATGCAAGAGCCAATTATTTTTCCCGTTCTCCCATCCCTGCTTCCTTTAAAGTTGAAGCCAAATACCATCGTCATCTAGGCATCTATGCCTATGAACGTGATTTTCTAATGTCCTATAACCAATTACCTTCTTCTGATTGGGAAATGTTTGAATCCTTGGAACAACTCCGAGCCTTACAAAATGGTGGAACCATTGGGGTGTTTCTTGCAGAGAAAGCAAATTTGGGTGTGGATTCTCCTTCTGACTTGGAAGTAGTGATTAGAGAGTTCCAAGAAAAAGGTCTGATTTAGCTGATGGAAAGTAACATTTGTTATGTGTGTCAAAAATCATTCCGAGAAAATCAATTGATCAGCGCCATTGGAATTGGTCACGAAATAGTAGAATTGATTCATTCTGATTTTCCAGGTTGGAATGAACAAAGTAAAATTTGTAAAAATGATTTTAATCTATTTCGAATGAAGTATATTACCAATTTGGTTGAAGAAGAAAAAGGTAATATTGAAAATCTAGAAAGAGAAGTTATCAAAAGTATTAATGATAACGAAATTTTGACTATAGATACCTCGTTAAAAACGGAAGCAATCACATTGGGTGAAAAAATTTCAGACAAAGTTGCATCCTTTGGCGGAAGTTGGAAATTTATTATCGCTTTTTTTTCTGTCTTAATCCTTTGGATTTTGGGAAATAGTTTTTATCTTTATTTCAATGCCTTTGACCCATATCCATTTATACTTTTAAATTTAATATTATCTTGCGTTGCAGCCATACAAGCACCCATCATTATGATGAGTCAAAACAGACAAGAAGTTAAAGATAGAATTCGTTCAGAGAACGATTACAAAATTAATCTAAAATCTGAAATTGAAATCAGAACCTTACATGAAAAAGTGGATCATCTTTTACTGGACCAATGGTCTAAAATGATGAAAATCCAAGCGATTCAAATCGAAATTCTCAGCGAAATTCGAAGTAAAATCAGATAAGGTTCTGAAACAACATTTTATCATCCAATTCTCTTAGTTGTTATTTCGCATCCCTCGCGAAATGTATTCATATAAAAATTCACCAGTGATCACACCTGGGATGATGACTTTTTGTGCACCATCAGCGACTAATTTTTTAGCTTCACCAGGTTCATCACTTGTCAAAATGATTTTTGCATTTGGTGCTAATTTGCTAAGAGTGGAAAGCAAACGGTTGTTATTTGTTCCTTTGAGAAATGAATCAGAGATGGTACAAATGACCATCGAAGCATCATGAAGCCCGATATGGGATAAGGAATCGGGATGAGCAAGGTCTGCATATGCCCATTGGAACCCTTTGTTTGTGAGTTCGTCTTTGAAAGCTGGATTGTAATCTGCGATGATGATCCGTTTGATGAGGGAAGGTGATAAGTCCTCTAAGTATTCCACGAAGGCACGTGCAATCCGAAAGTATCCAAGGACTATGATGTCTCGCACCATTCCGTCTCCATGACCACCGTGTCCACCATGACCGGCTTTCTCTTCTTTACTTGCGTCTTCGGTTTGGTCAGAGATTCCCACTCGAGCGAGTAAACGTTCGAAAGTTGCGGCAATATTATGGTTAAACATAATGATATAAGTAGATAGAACAGATGCAATGATGGTTGAAGTTAAAATGACTGCTTGTAATTTCGGAGTGATGTGTTCGAAACCAGCACCTAACGCTAAGATTACGAGCGAAAATTCGGAAATTTGAGCAAGGTTGAGTGCAGTTAAAAAACCGTTTCGAACCCCTTTGTTGAGTTTGATGATAACAGGGGCAATGGTAATCATCCTTACAAATAACATAAGAGTGATAATCGCAGCAGAGAGCCCAATCACCTCTAAACTAGGAAGAGGTACTTTTAGACCAAGTGCCACAAAAAAGAGGGTCACAAAAAAATCTCGGATACCAATCAGTTTAGAGATAACATCGGCACCGTAAGGAAAAGCAGCAATACTCATACCTGCAACAAGTGCACCCATCTCTTTGGAAAGACCCGCTTCTCCAGCGATCCCACAAACCAAAAAACACCACATAATGGAGGTCAAGAGAATCAGTTCAGGGCTACTAGCACATGCTTTGTATAATTTGGCCAATACGTAACGGCTAACACTAAAGCTAAAAGCAATCAGGAGTACAATAATTCCAACTGAGGTTAGAATTTTTAATATCTCTGGATTGTTTAGGTTGGGTTGTACACCCATAAACAAAATGGCCCATATGTCTTGGAAAACCAAAACCCCAACGGTTAATTTACCAGAGAGAGTGTTGATCTCTACCTTGTCTTGTAATAATTTAACAACGATTAATGTGGAACTAAGGGAGAGGGCAACTGCAATGTATAGAAGGTCAAATTTTTCAGAACCAATGGAAAGCCCGAAAAATGGAAATACAGAATACACAAAAGCAACAGATAAAGTAAATTGTAAGATACCGAGTGTGAACATCGCCTTTCCCATTTTGGCGAGTTCCGCAAGATTGATCTCAAGACCAATGATGAAAAGAAGTAAGATGAGTCCGATTTCGGAAATGAGTTCGATACTTGCTTCGTTGGTAACAAGTTCAAATCCCATCTCTTTCCCAAGCATAGCACCACCGATGATATATCCTAAGATTAACGGCTGTTTGAGAATACGAGCAATATGACTTAAAACTGTAGCAAATATAATACTGAGACCAATGTCTTGTAAAAGTGACTCTTCCCCGTGCATAGATACCTTCTTTAGGGAAAATTTTAGGAATTCCTTGAGATGTGAAAGTCGTTTTTTTTTCTACAAAAGAAATACGACTAAGGAGAAGGAGAATTTTGCAAAAAAGTTGCTGTTGACGCTTGGAAGTTGGCAACTGCGACATGATGATCGTACAATGCCTTAATTTCACGCACAGCTGCTTCCGCACTTGTCTGTTCGCGAATATTCACAAATAAAAGAGTAGAATCTCCCAAGGCAAAACGTTCTCGTTCCATCTCTTCCAATTTTCTTGCAAGTTCGACTTCACTTTGTGTGACGTTCACTCGTTTGGCTGAAGCAATGACTTCTGAGATTGCGTCTTGGACTTCGGTTTTGATTTTGTCTTTTGAAAATTGTAATTCTTGGTCAAGTTGGGCAATTTTTGCTTCTGCTGCTCCAATCATCCCCCGTGGCCTTCTTGTTTGGATGGGAACATTCAACACGAGTGAAGCTTCTAGTTCCGGTTTAGACCTTGTGACTGAACCTGGCCCTAAGTCCTGTGATCCTGCTACCACCAAGTCCACTTGTGGTTTGAGTGAGTTATAACCCATGTCCTGGTCCACTCGTGCTTTCTCTCGTTTGAATTCATAGTCTTGGATTTCTGGTCGGAACTTCCATGCGAGTTTGATGCTTTTGTCTAATTCAAGCCCTTTGTAATCAATCGGTTTTGGAAATCCTATGGGCAACCTGTCTGTGGATGGTAAAATCAAATTTCCATCCGCAGCACGTAAGAATAAAGACAAATCAATTGCTGCTTTTTGCATCTCACGTTCAGCAGAAACAAATTGTGATTCCCTTTGTAAAATGGCACGGTCATTTTCTGTTCCTTCCATTTTGGGAATATCACCTAACTTAATTCTCTGGCTAATTTGTTGTTGTCTGTTCTTTGCAATCTCTAACAAGTCTTTGTTGACCAAATACTCTTGGCCACTCGCAACCCATTTCCAATAACGTTTGGTAGCTTCTTTAATGACTTCAATTTTTAACTTTTGGATAGATAACTCAGCTAGTTTACGATCAATGTCTGCTTTCCTGAGGTCAGCTCTGTTTTTATCAATCTCACGGTTTCGCATGAGTGGAACAACAGCACCTGCTCTTACTTCTCCATAATCATTTGTTTCTCTTCGTCCGTCATAAACTGGAAATTTTCCACGGCCGATGCGGTAACCAGCAAAAAAAGATGTCCCACCAAGTGGAGTTGGTTTTTCGAACACAGTGTCCGCGCCATTATTAGTGTAATAACCAATTGGTTTGGTTGTACCCATCGCTTTGAATTGTAAATCAAAAGCACCTTCGGCTGCTAAATAATTGTATTCTGTTTCCGTTAATAGTTTTTCAGCAGCAAGTACAAGGGGGTAGGATTTCTCAACAGACCTTAAAAGTTCAGTAAGTGTTAATACTCCCGGTTGTTGGTTGATATAATCTTGTGTATAAATATTTGGTCCATGTAAGGATTCAAATGGATCTTTTGTTGGATCTGCTTCCAATAAAAAAGAAAATAACATCCCAAATGGGCATAACAACGCCAATAAAAATCGATTTAAAAGCGTTTTCATTTTGATTTTTCTCCTCCTCCATTCTCATCTAACAACGATTTCATTTCAGGATCATCCATTGGTAAATTTGGAGGGAAATCATTGAACCTTCTCCACAATTCATAACCAACGCTAACTCGATTGAGAAAAATCCATCCTTTTGCTCTTACCCCTTGTCTTAGGTAACGACTTGATGGCCACTGGCGATCTTCACTATCAGGGACCACAAGGACACGGAAATTTCCAGAACCATTGTCTGTGATGTCCACAAGTTTAACCACTCCACCAAAAGTACCAACAGCGGTTTCTGGCCAACCACTGATTTGTAAAACTGGATACCCTTGGAATTGTAATCTTACTTTCCTTCCTTCACCAACTAACGGAATATCATTCCCTGAGATAAATAATTCTACAGCTTTGTCTTCCGCATCGGGAACAAGGATGGCAACTCCATCACCTTCTTTCACTTGTTGTGTGTCTGGATTTACAAGGATTCTCATGATGGTTCCATCTCTTGGTGCAAACACTTCTTGGTTTTCTTGCCTTGATAATCTTGCTTCTAATTTAGGGAGGTCTTCTAAGACTCTAGCAACTTCAGATTGTGCAGATGCAAGTGATGCTTTGGCATCATTGATGGAAGCTTCTGCATCTTGTTGGACTTTGCCTGTATCACTATTTAACGCACGTTCTTCTTTGACAGCAGCATCATAAGCTGCTCTTGCACGATCGAGGCCAGTTTCCGCATTTGTATGGTCAAGTTCTGCTAGTTCTAAAGTACGTTTGGAGGTTAGACCTTTTTCCCATAATTGTTTTTGACGGTCTAAATTGAGATTCGCTGTTTTTAAGGCTGCTTTAGCTGCATCTACGGCTTGTTCGCTGGCACGCACTCTGTCCTTTGCCATCATCCTACGTGAGTCTGCCGCACTCACTGCACTTCCCATCGAAGAACGTAAACTTAAGATCCTAGAACGGATGTTATCTTCTCTAGAACGAGCCGCTTCGAGTCTTTGTAAAAGTGCATTTCTTTCTTCTCTGATCCTAGTGATAAAATTGGGATCATTGTCTGAAATATCAATGATAGGATCTCCTTTTTTCACACGAGTCCCTTCGTGGACATGCCACTTTACAACTCTACCGCTGATTGGAGATTCAATTACTTGTTGGCGATCCAGTGGAGCATACGCCACCACTCTACCAAACCCCATAGTGGTTTGTTGCCATGGAACATAAAGTAAGATGAGAACACTGAGAAAAAAAATAACCGTTAAGATATAGGCTAAACTTTGTGCCGGAAGTGCAGTTTGTACCAAACGATAGGATGGTAGGTTTTTGCGAAGTTTCCATTTGGGTGACATATTCGTTTTCATAGTGATTTATGAATTAACCTTTAAGGAATGAGAATCATCTTCCAAGCGTAGGATTTGGTCTGTTTGTCCCAGAATGGTTGGTGATTTGGATACAATGAATACTGTCCATTCCCGATTTTTTTGGAACAAAACTTTCAAACAAGAACTTAACATTGGTGGTGGTAATTGGTCAAGAATTCCATCAATCAGGATCAGTTTCGGATTGCCAATGATTGCTCTCGTTAGGATTAACAATGCAGATTGGACATTGTCAAATGGATGCCCAAAGGTTAACAGTTGTGTGTGGATTCCTTGCGGTAATGATTGAATTGTTTTCCAGAGACCTAAATCTTCTAAAAGATCTCGTATAGTAATGAGAGAAATTTCTTCTCGTCCCACACGGATATTTTCCAAAATGGTTCCTTCAAATATTTCATTCCCTCGGATGAGAACTGTATACGTTTGGATCTGTTCTTTGGAAACTTCATGGATATTTTGGTGGTTGTATTCAACGATTCCGGAGTTTGGTTCTCTTAGACCACTGAGTAAATCAAGTAAGATATGAGCATCGTAAGGTGTATTGGAAGTGACACCAATTGTTTTTCCTGCTTGGACTTTCAAATTGAATTGATTGAAAATTTTATGTCCATTGGCCAGAGAATAATCCACACCTGATAATTGTACTTGGATTGGTCCTTTCGGGATTTCAAATGGAACTGTTTTCGCAGTTAATGTCGGTAAATGAAAAACGGAATTAATTTTATCTACTGCTGCTATCAAACTATAAAAACTATCCAATTGTTTTCCAAACTTGGATATATCATTAAGAACTTTTGCAATCACTAACTCTGCTGCAACTAATTGACCAATTGTCAATTGTCTATGAATGACCAAATACCCACCAATTCCGAGTACGATCGCACTTGCTAACGCTTGTATGCCGACAAGTCCAATGATTTGTTTGATGTAAATAGAAAAGTATTTTTTGCGAGCAAAAAGATAATCGCGGATGATAGAATCTGCTCTTTCAATCGCAAAATGAGATCCAAACGTGGAATGAAATAAAGCGGAATGCCTTGAAATTTCCTCGAGCCATGCAGCTACCTTATACTTTTCTTTCGAAATTTTAATGTAGTTTTCGGAAGCAGGTTTGCCTAATTGGTAGATGACAACGTAACCACCAACAACCAATATAAACAAAGAAAAAACTATAAAAATAGGATGGTAAAATGATATGAGTACGAATCCTATAACGGTTGTTAATACAACGGCCAATCCATCAACCAATAATGAATGAATTGATTTTTGAATCGTCATTGTATCAAAAAATCGATTCACTAGTTCAGGATTATGGTGTTTGTCTAAGGCATCTTGTTTGATTCTTGGAAAACGAACAGCAAACTCAGTGGCAATTCTAACAAATACTCTTCGTTGTAAAATTTCTACCACATAAATCTGAATGGTTTGCATTGCCCCTGCAAAACCCAAAAAGAATACAACTAAGAAAGTGAGGATGATGACAGGTTGTAACAAAACCCCGAAGGCAACAATATTCACTAAGGAAGAGGTAGCAACTGGAACTACTAAAGATAAAATTCCAATTCCAATTCCATATATAAAAACAATCCAAACATCTTTTGACTCAATGCGTATGAGGTGATAGATTTGTTTGATTGCATTTTTGACTGCAGACGATGTGGAATGAATTTCCTTTTGAGATGAAAAAGGAAATATTGGTTCTGCGACAATCCAATCCACAACATCCTTTGTTGATTTGATTTCGAAGAGTTTTAAAAACTCTTTTTCTGAAACCCATTCTTCTTCACCAATGTGATTGTGTAGTGGTCGAATGAGGTATGAGGATGCATGGTATCCCAAAATCGCATAAAATTCAGGAAGACCAAGTTCCTTATTTTTAATTTGAAATAAAAAAGGTGCTTCTTTTGTGATATAACTTCGAATCTCTAAAATAGATTTTTGGACAAAGTTGAGTTTGATTTGGTATTGGTGAGAAGCTGCAATTAAATAGTCGAGAAATTCCAATTTCGCTTCGTGTGGGAATTTGCTACGAAGTGATCGGAATCCTTCCAAGATTTGGCTAGGGACGGATTGGATACTTAAAGAATCAGATAAAAAATCTAAAATGGACTGAGCGAGAGACTCACCAGTCGAAAGTCGTATGGGAAGTTCGATTTCCTTTGTTTTGAAGAGTTGGCTTCGAAAATGGCGAAGCAACGATTTTATTAATTTTAACATGTGAATTTCAATTCGTGCTTTAGACTCCTCTTGACAAAACTTAGTTTTTGATTTTCTATTTTTGAATAGAGGATTCTATGAAAATTTTTTATTCTATTTTAGCTTTATTCATTGTCGGCATTTTCGGGCCAATTGTTGCAGAAGAAAATTGTGAATATGAGTATGATCCTAACAAAACCAACTTAGAATGGACAGCGTTCAAGTTTACTGAAAAAACAGGTGTTAAAGGTAAATTCGACAACATTCGAGTCACGGGAAAAACGAAAGACAAATCAAAGTTTGGTGTCGCAGAAAAAATTCGATTCCAAATTGACAGTTTGTCCGTAAACTCATCTAATCCAGACCGAGATGCCAAAATCAAAAAGTTTTTCTTTGGATCTGTAAAAGGAAATCAAAAGTTAACTGGTCATTTTTCTGACCTCACATCAGGAGAAATTGGCACTGCAAAATTACACTTACAATTTGGAAAATTCAAAACATCCGTTCCCGTAAACTTTGTATGGAAGGATGAAACAGTAGAAGTTGTGGGAACAGTGGATGTGGCAACACTCGGTCTAACACAAGGTTTATCAAAATTAAATGCAGAGTGTAATGATTTACATAAAGGTTCTGATGGTGTGAGTAAACTTTGGCCAACAGTTGATGTGAAAGTAGTTTCTACAGTGAAGAAGGTTTGTAAGTAATATCGTTCTGTTAACTGATGTTTGGGTAAGGACGGTGAGATTTTAGATGGACAAAGAAATTCAAAACTATCACCAATCTTTATCCCAAACAGATCAAGAAATTTGTAATCTCTTGTATGAAGTGATCAACACAAACCTTCCAAAAGCTGAGAAAAAAATTTGGCACGCTCATCCAGTTTGGTTTTTAGAAGGAAATCCAATCGTTGGTTATAGTAAGTTAAAGTCATGTATCCGACTTCTTTTTTGGAGTGGCCAAAGTTTTGAGATAGAAGGCCTCACACCAGAAGGGAGTTTTAAAGCATCCGAGGTTCGCTATACGGATGTAAAACAAATCAAAAAAAAAGAACTAAAACTTTGGTTATCCCAAGCTAAAAAAATCCAATGGGATTATAAAAATATTGTAAAACGAAAGGGGAAATTAGAGAGAATCAAATGAATTGGTATCATGGTCCAATCAAATGTTTTAAACTGATAGATTAAATCGTTTTCAATGCAACTTTTAAAATCAAATATGCAAAAGGATTCATTTGTTCATGTTACCTGTAGAAACAAAAAAACTATCGGCAAATGAGTTAAAGGAATTTATCGAACTCATTCTCGTATTTGAAGATGTATTTGAAATGAAAGAGTTTCAAATGCCGAATCAAGCTTACCTCCAATCCCTTTTAGAACGTGATGATTTTTTTGTATTTGTTTCGGTGATCGAAGGAAAGGTAGTTGCAGGACTCACAGCTTATCTGTTGAGACAATACTACTCGGAAAAACCACTTGTTTACATTTACGATTTAGCGGTGCAGACACATTTACAAAGGAAAGGCATTGGTAAATCGCTCATCGCTTCCATCAATTCTTATTGCAAAGAGAAAGGAATGGAAGAGGTATTTGTACAAGCAGATTTAGCTGATGACTACGCCTTGGATTTTTACAAGTCGACTGGGGGGCGTGCAGAAGATGTGGTACATTTTTATTACCCACTGAATTGAAACGATTTCAGATAAAAAGGAATAATGGAACTTAGAAACAATATGAATTACAAGTATACTTGCCCTCATTGCCAAACAAATGTTAATTTTATACGAGTGATGTCGTATCCACCTCCGTTCACGATCAAATGTAAAGAATGTGATCAAAGAATGCAGGTTGAAAATAAACCTGTTGTTACTTTCGCAGTTTTACTTTCTTATTGTA
Organism: Leptospira levettii; assembly: GCF_002812085.1. Classification (NCBI taxonomy): domain Bacteria; kingdom Pseudomonadati; phylum Spirochaetota; class Leptospiria; order Leptospirales; family Leptospiraceae; genus Leptospira; species Leptospira levettii. The sequence goes on along the minus strand of NZ_NPDM01000001.1, from coordinate 905,553 downwards.
TGAGTTTTTTCCTTTATTTGGGATTGAAATTCTTTAAACAAATTGTTTGGATCCAAGATTTAGATGATACTACCGCCTATTTACTGATCATTGGATTCATTTTTCTCACCACTGAAGGCATCATCTATACTTTATATAAGTTGAACTCAATTAAGTTAGTAAAAGAAAGTTCATGGATTTCAAATCATAATCAATGGACTCTCCTTGTTCCAATCACATTGGTTTTGTATTTGATTTATCAATTTAATTGATACCAATGTATGTTTTGTACTTAAAATCTTTTTACATTCATTAACTAAATCATTCGTTTATCTATTCACGATGCCATTAGAATTTAATATTTACAATGATCCAAAACAATTAGAAGGCACTGCATACATTGAATTTTTACCAGGGAGATACAATGGTAAGTGTTGGAATGAGAATTCGATTTTTATGGACGAAACTACGTTTTCCATTTTTGAAGATGTCATCGAATCAATTTTAGAGGGGTATGATCATTATGCATTTAATGAACTCCCGGAAACAAAAATTCCAATCCTTCAAACTTTATTGGAACAAAGGTTGATCGAGATTTGTAATGAATGTTTATATACCATAACTCCAACATTGTATTCAGCAGTGAAAAAGGATTTGATCATAAAGGAAATTTCAGCAAATAAAAAAGGAGCAATTGAAGTTTTAGAAGGTTTTATTGTATGGATCCAAGGGTTAAAAAAACAAAACTTCCCATTATCAATTTTAGGTATCTAGTGTTTTCTATGTTTCCGTAAAACATTCTGAGGTCACAGATAGGTTTGATTCTATTTGGTTTTGAACCAGAAAGCGTTGGTTCCAAAATCATTCTAGAACCATAAAATGATACAAAGTGAAAAAACAAAATTTGCCCTTGCGTCAGCGATAGAAGCGGAAATCCTTTCCATCTTCGATTGAATTTGATGATTTTATAGGATTGGAAAGATTGGAGCGAATAGCGCGGTCGGTTTTGAAACAAATAATTGCCAACTAACCAAATCGAGGCGCCCAAAAGGGTTAACCAGGGTATTTTAAGGCTGGCATCACCACTTGGTCAATGAGGGCAATAAACAGAGATTTGTCGGGTGGTTTTCTTTCGATGAGAGCTCGGTAAGTAGCCATAGAATTCATCACTTTACAAACAAGTTCTACGTTTGCTTTTTTGGATATTTCACCACGTTCCATGGCCCGTTGCATCAAGGTTCGGTTCACTTCCATCCACGGTCCAAAGATTTCAGTGATTCCTTTTGTTTCGATTTCTTCATCTAACCAAAACGTACCGAGACCACCAAGGATTCTAAGTTTTGCATTGGCTTCTTCCATGGAATGGGGTTTTAGTAAGGCTAAAAAATCATTTCTGAGAGATCCTGTGTCAGGGATTTTTTCAAGCTCCAATTGATTTCGATTCATCCAAATCAATGCATCTTTGACGAGTTTGAGTTTGGAAGGCCAACGGCGGTAACACGCAGCCTTACCTGTTCCCACCTTGGTAGCAATTTGATCCATTGTCATTCCATCAAAACCTTCTTCGGCTAAAATCTCAAGCGCAGCGTTCATGATCGAAATATCAAGCGATGGGTCTCTTTTCCGGCCAAGGGTAGGCGGAGGTGGTGAGACAACTTTTGGATCGGATACTTTCTTTTTCTTAACCATTGGAATCCAATTATACCAGTACAAATCTCAGAAATCGAATTTCCTCAGGATTTGCAACTCATATAAAACGAATCGAAATTCGATTAGTTTGGCAAATGATTTCTGTATAGAGAATCTATCTTTTTTTCTTGACCGAGAAATCTCAAATTTTCAATGTCAGAATACGGTACTCGTTAGTTCCGAAACTAATCGGTACCGTATATACCCAAGGATACAACCTTTTAGGGCAAATACAGAAAAGTTTTAAAAAGAGGATTAAAATAATGGAAAAAAACGATAAACGAATCGCTCTCGTTACGGGAGCAAACCAGGGGATCGGTTTCCAAGTGGCAAAAGATTTGGCTAAAAATGGGATGCTGGTGCTCGTTGGATCACGTGATTTAAAACGAGGTGAAAAAGCTGCGCAGGAAATTGGTTTTGGAAGTATGGCCATCCAATTGGATGTTACCGATCGTAAATCAATATCAGATGCAGCGGAGAAAATTCAAAAAGAATTGGGACGGCTTGATTTACTCGTCAATAATGCAGGAATTTCTAATACGAGAATGCAAAGGCTTGGATTATCCATGGTCGAATATATGGAATCTGCAAAAGCAAGTATCGCTTCCATTGATGAGATACGTACGGTTTGGGATACCAATGTTTTTGGTGTATTAGCAGTGTACCAAACCATGTTACCACTTCTTCGTAAATCAAGTGACGCGCGTATTGTAAATGTATCGAGCACACTTGGTTCTCTCACCTTAAACTCAGACCCTAACTCAGGTTATCGTTCGTTTTATAATCCTGTTTATGCAGTTTCTAAAACTGCCTTGAATGGGATTACCTTGTCGATGATGTTAGAATTAAAAGATTCTAAGATTAAAGTGAATTTAGTATCTCCTGGTTTTACGAAGTCAGCACTGACCAACTTCGAAGGTTTCGAAAGCCTAGAAGATGGTGCTCGTGAAGTTGTGAGGGTTGCGATGTATGGACCTGAAGATCCAACAGGAACGTTTACGACTTGGAACAATGAGGCTGTTCCCTGGTAGGAATAGCTGAGATTTTTAGGTATAACTAACGCCTGCTAATCTTGGTGTTAGTTATATAGAATATGAAAGATTGAAATGAGCAGAATTTTTTACTTCTAACGGATCGTAGCAAACACATTGGTCCAGTAATACGAATAACTAGCGTTTGCATTGATACTTTCCCGGGCTGTATAGCCGATCCCGACATGAGTGTAGTTACAATTCTCCATATTGGCACGGTGGCCAGAGGAATTCCACCACTGGTCGAATGTTCCTTCGGCCGAAGATACACCTGCAGCAATATTTTCTCCTGCCCCAATATCCAAACCTTCTGCTTTCACTCGTGTGGTTGGAGTGGAACCATCTTGGCCAGTATGGGAAAAGAAATTGAAACGAACCATGTTGTCATTGTGTTTTTGTGCGGCAATGTTCAATGCCCTGTGTTGGGATGTGGAACCAGCGCATTGGGAGGCATTTAAAAACGTTCGAGTGGTTCCATTGGAAAGTGTATAAGAACCATTCCTTCTGTAGGTTTCCAAAATATTGTAAAACTCTAACGCTTTTCCAGATAATGTTCCCTGTGAACTCAAAGCAAGGCTCGCGATTCCTAGCAGGTTTGTTCGTTTATTTTGTGTTTCCTTTTTTTGGCTTTCGCATTCCGTTTTTAACGTTAAAGTATCCACAGGACATTCCGCTAGATTTTGGATGCAATTGCTGAAAAGAAAAAACAAAATCAAATATCTGATGAGGTATAAAAATTGTTTCATGATTGTAGTTTAAAAAATGGAAACTTAAAAGTCACCTCACAATGGATTCAAAAATTGAAAATGGAAATTGATTTCAATATGTAATGACTTCAATTTGTCACTTGATAAATGAAATACAGTCCATTTTGTGATTTTGTACGATCATTGGGATCACTGATTTGGATCAACATCGGAGATTTGTTTTTTCCATTTTGCGTGGTGAATATATGTGTATGGGCCCAATAACGAATTGGTAGTCGCCAGATCGTTTTACGTGCGTTTGCTTGAAATTCTACTACTTCCTCGTTGATTAGAAAACGAAATATTCCTGTACCAACAATTTGATTTGGAATTAGATTTAGTACTAAGGCATAAGGACTCCAATCATCCTCGAAATATTGTCCATAAAAGTCTGTAAGAATCAAGTTTTCATTGTTGTCCTTCCAATCAACCGTTCCCCAATCATATTGTATTTTACGATGACTGATAAAAACATATGGATCCTTTTCTTTTTTTAAAAAATGGATGACCCCATCTAATTTGATAGGATCCATTTTCTTTTTTTCGAAAAGGTATTCTTCGAGATTTGCATATTCCCATTTTGGTTTTGAATTTGAATACTTCTCTTTGTAGATTTGCATTCCCTTGATTAAATCTTCTTGGGTATAAACCATTCGTTCTTCACCAGCAACCGTTTGGTAGTGGCTAAATGGTAAATGATCAGAGATTTTTACAATGTGAATGGAATGCGATTCGGATTTTTCATCAAGGCGAGGAATCTCTCCTAGGTATTTAGATAACATACAATTAAAAAAGAATAATAAAATGATAGGGTATCGTCGATTCAATTTTAGAAATCTGAATTGATTCATATCGATAGAACCTATCATTTCTAGTTAGGTGATCAACTTACTTCTGATTGTTTTCAGAAAATAATTTCATTTTTTCTCATTGATATGACCTGCGAGAGGTAATCCAGATTCCAAGTATGTTTTTAAATTGGATAGAACACTAGGCCAACCATTTGATATGCCATTAAACATTTGTGAGTCTAAACCTTCATGATTAACTGCCAATCGGACAAGACCATCTGCATAATGGGAAATTTCAAAAGTAACTCGTGAATGTATGGATTCATCATTCATTTCATCTGGTCTTGCCCAAGAAATAACCAATTTAGTTGGAGGATTGACTTCCAATACTTTACCAACAAGATCAACGGTCTTATTTTCATCCATTCTCACATGTTTCCAAAAAGAACCAACTTTCCATTCTGATACATTAATATGAGCAGGATTTTTGGACAAAGGATCGGACCAATATTTTTTTGTCACCTCGGGATCGACGATTGCATTCCATACCTTCTCGGGTGTGCTAAGAATATAAGTCACATAAACAAAGTTAAGTGGTTCCATGATTCTCTCCTTCCAATTGTGTTTTTAATTCGTGTAAAAATCCTAAACGATTCTCTTCAAATTTGCGCACCCATCGCGCATACACCTCGTAAATTGGGACGGGGTTTAGGAAATGAAGTTTCTCTCTTCCTTTCCAAACCACTGTTACCAGGTTTGCCTTGACCAAAATCTCAATGTGTTGGGTTGCCGATTGCCTTTGCATGTCGAGTTGTTCGCAGAGTTGGGTCAGAGTTTGTCCATTTTTAGAGAACAGAAGGTCTAGAACCTTTCTCCGGTTCGGATCTGCCATTGCCTTGAATATAAGGTCCGTCCCTTTTCCTTCTTTTTGCACGTAAATTCATCATGCAGGTAATTACCTGCATGTCAAGAAATTAATGAGATGAATTGGGATTTTTTGTTGGTTCTAATAGCGGAGGAATGGATGTAAATTGACTTACCTCTTACAAACGCCGAAGGGGTTTACCAAATTATATATTATGTTTGTTAGATGAGAATGTAAAAATTCTAGATTATCAAATGCATAAATTTTCGATCATTGCCATAAGCAAACATAAGGTTTGGAATATAGAGTAAGCGACCATTTCATCATTTTTTGCCACTTGTCTCAGTAAGTTTGAATCAAGGTGAATTGTTAATGCTCCATTTGATCCTGCTCTTACATTTAAGACATGTCCTTTATTTGCATCTTTTTTGATGAAACCGAATATATATCCTGGTTCTAATCGTAAGATAGGGATTTCTTTTGTTGGATCCTTTGGGTCGTTAACATAATGAACAACTTCTCCTTCAAGAATTAAGTATAAATCAGAATCAACTAAGTTCTCTTCCGAATAAACAAATTGGCCAGGGTTTACTAAACGAAATCTAGAATGATAGATTTGAGAATGAATCCGTAAATTCTGTTCTTTCATTTTAGCCAAACGATTTTGATCAACTTGGTCTAAAATAGTATTGAGCTTGAAGGAACGCATTAAGTCATGATTTGTATCAATATTAATTGTTTGAATGTAATTCATCATGTATTGAATTGCTCTAATGATAAATTGAGAATCTGCATTCATACAAAAACTAAAATCGGATTCGGAAATGAATAATACTTTTGTTCCGTCTTCCATCGCTTTAACAGTATCCATTCTAATATTACTAACAAACGCAGATAATCCAAAGAATTTAAACTGATTAATCACTAATTTGACAATATGATTCTCTTGGTCTATATGATCCGTTTCCACCTTTCCATTTAAAACAAAACAGATGCCTTCAGATGAAGATTCTCCTTTTTGATAAACAAATTCACCTGAATGGTAAGATTTAATTAAAAGAGAATCTTTAGGTAAAATATCTAAGAACATCATTTGTTTTTATCCTTTCGTGTATCTGGATCGTTGAAGTTGGGATCTATTAATGGAATGAAATGAATCAGATCAATCCAATAATATAAATGGCTTATATCGAAATCCCTTCTTTTTTCAAAAGGTTTAAGAACTCTGATTCCGATACCAAAGTCACACCAAGTTCCTTTGCTTTGTCGAGTTTGGATCCAGCACCTGGTCCATAAAGTAAGTGAGTTGTTTTGGAGGAAACACCTGTTACTTTTTTACCACCATGTTTTGTGATGAGATCCATGGCTAGGTCACGAGGTTGGAAATTTTCAAAACTTCCAGTGACACACCAACTTTGGCCAACAAACGGTTGTAATTCGCTTTTTTCGGTTTGGTCTGCTTGGAATTTAAGGCCAAATTTGATGAGGGTGTTTACCAGTTTTAATGTTTCTTTGTCTTTTAAATGGTTGAGAAGGGCATCAATGGTTCGTGGCCCAATTCCATGGATGGCCGTAAGTTCTTCGGTTGCTGATTTTGATTTCGCTAATGTGAGCAGTTTATCCCAGGAATCATATCCATTTTCGATGAGGATTTCTGTTACCTTCGGGCCAACTTCATTTAATCCAATGGATGGAAGAGTGAAACGAAAATCCTTTTCCTTGGATTTGTTTATGGCATCAAATATGATTTTGACTGATTTTTCGCCAAAGCCATCTAACTCTAGTATGGATGTTTTGTATTTTTCTAATGTATATAGGTCAGGAATGTCTTTTACCCAACCTTTTTCAAAAAAAATCTGAATTTGCCTTTCACCAAGACCTTCGATGTTCATTTGTTTTTTGCTACAGAAAAAAATGAGTTGGTTGAGTTTCCTTTCTGGGCAATGACGATTTGTACAAAACAAATCAACAGAATCGTCTACTTTCGTTAATTTTGTGTTACACGATGGGCATTCTTCTGGTAAAACAAAAACTTTCTTTGGGGGAAAAGTTACTTTTTCGACAGCGGGAATGATTTCTCCTCGTTTGGAGATGAGTACTTTTGCTCCAATTCCAGCACCAAGTTGGTCAATATAATCTTGGTTGTGTAAGGTGGCGTAAGTAACAGTGGTTCCAGCGAGGGAAATGGGAGTCACTCTTGCTCGTGGTGTGACTTTACCGGTGCGCCCAATCGCAAAATCAATTTCTTCTATCGTTGTCTCTTTTAGAAGGGCATCAAATTTAAAAGCCCTTGCCCATCGTGGAGAATGGCTTGTTTCTCCAAGATTTTCCCGTAAGTTTAAGGAATCGAGTTTGATGACAAGTCCATCCACGGGGAATGGCATTTTGTCCTTTTTCTTTCGGAATGATTCAATTTCTTTAATTAACTTGGTTCCTGAAAGTATAGTTGTGTCAGGAGCGAGAGGGAATTTTTCTTTTTTTAATACATTTAAAATATCTTTATGAGAGTTGATTCCTTTTCTTGAACTAGAAAAATAAACATCATAAACAAAAATTCGTAACGGTCGTTTTGCGACTTCAAGTGGATCTTTTTGTTTGATAGAACCTGCGGCTAAATTTCTAGGATTCGCAAATTTTCCACCATACTCTTCATTAAATTCTTCAAAATCAGCGAAGGTCATAAATATTTCGCCACGAACTGTGAGGTTCATCGGTTCAGATAAGTTTTGTGGAATGGAAGAAATGGTTTTCACATTTTCTGTGACGATATCACCAATTCCACCAGTTCCTCTTGTCACACAATGAGTCAGTTTTCCATTTTCATAGTATAACAAAATGGAGGCGCCATCAATTTTCCATTCTAAGGAATAATTTTCTTCTATACCGGTTTTATCTAGCCAATCGGAAAGTTCAGATTCATTATAAGTATTTTCTAAAGATAATACAGGAACTTTGTGTTTGAATTTACTAAATTGAGGGCTAAGGTCTGAACCTACTTGTGATGTTGGCGAAGAGGAATCTGCGAATTGGGGATTTTCTTTTTCTAATTTTTGGAGTTCTTTAACAAGAAGATCAAATTCTTTGTCAGAAATGATCGGAGCATTGTTTTTATAATATAAGTCATTGTGACGATTGATTTCTTTACGAAGTTCCAAAATTCTTTTTTTTGGATCTTCGGTTTTTGTTTTTTTAGGCAATCAGTATACTCCCGCTTGCATGTATTGTTCTGGATCCGTTTTTCCTTCTTCCGAAATAAAGATTTCATAATGAAGGTGAGGTCCAGTGACATTTCCTGTTGCTCCAACTTCTGCAATTTGTTCTCCCGCTTTTACTTCTTGTCCAGAACGAACATAAATTCTCGAACAATGTCCGTATAACGTACTAAAGCCGAAATCATGTTGGATGATGATATGATGTCCGTAACCTACGTTTGAGTAAGTGACTCGAACAACTCTCCCTGGTGCAGACGCATAGATAGGTGTTCCAACAGCATTTGCCATATCCAAACCGTCGTGGTATTCCCAATAACCAGTAGTAGGTGATTTACGCATTCCAAATGGGGAGGTTAAATTATAGGAATACATAGGATTAAACAATGGAGAACGAGATAAGATATCAGATCTTTGGTACAAAAATTGAAAATTTGCTTCTACCAATCGTTGGTAATTATCCATTCGGTGTTTTAATTGTCGCAATTCGTAAATTTCACTCAGATACTTACGACCTACATCCAATTGTTTGTCTTCTTTTTCTTCTTTTTGTAAGGATTCAATAGCTGATGATTCAATCCAATCCTCTGCTGGAATTTTTAAAAGTTCATCATCATTCCCATCAATCAGAGTAAAAAGTTCCAACATGTTTTCGTTGAGTTTGGAATACTCTTCTTTCATTTCTTCTAATTGATTTGCATGAGTGATGTAAGTATCAAAATAGGTTCCATAAATTTTGGAAAGTTGGTTGATTTGAGTTTGTGTATTATTGGAACCAACAATTCCATAAATTGCTAAACTCAATAGACCTAAAGTGAGGCCTAAAAAAAATAGGATGGTAAAGTGTGAAATCTGGAAGTGAAAGGAACTATCATAGCCATGGGGAATGACAAGAATGGTCATCCGCTGGTGACCTTTTTCTTTCACCTTATCAATCTGTTTCTTGATTTTCGGATTGTCTTGTGAAAAAACAGACGTAATCTCTTTAATTTTTTTCTTCATGACGAACCGCGATTCCTACATAAATAAGACGCTCCGATTCCTTTCACGGGTCAAGTGGAAATCCCTGTTTCTGCGATTGTTGGTTATTTTTGGAATTCTTAGTTTTGTCACATTGGCATCCAATTTAGGATTTTGGCTTCTATATGAAAACTCTGTTCACACCAATCATCCTTCGGAAATCCCTGAGGCAGATGTTGCCATTGTTCCTGGTGCTGCCGTGTATGGAAAAACACCATCTCCTATCCTCATGGACCGTTTGGCTTGCGGATTGGAACTCTACAAAGCAGGTAAGGTCAAAAAAATCTTACTCTCTGGTGATAATGGGAAAACAGATTATAACGAACTTCGACCAATGCTCGAGTACATGTTGTCCCACCACGTGAAACCCGATGATATTTTTGTGGACCATGCTGGTTTTCGGACATTGGATACACTCATCCGAGCAAAAGAAGTGTTTCTGGTTACTAAAGCTATTTTTGTAAGCCAGTCCTTTTTTTTACCGAGAGCGATGTATCTTGGAAAAGAGTTAGAACTAGAGTTATACGGTTACGAATGCAATTTACGAACCTATAAAAAAGAAACCTATTATTTGTTTCGAGAATTTTCGGCGAGGATGCTTGCTTGGTGGGACATCCAATGGGACACACCTCCCAAGTATTTAGGAAAACCGTATCCTATTGAAGGGAGTGGGATGAGCACTTGGAAAGGATCAATACCAATCTCGATTCCGAAATGAAATTGAACTTAAAACTCTCTTTTCCATTCGTTAAAACATTTTTAGTGAGTATTATTTCTTTCGTTATCTTACTGAAGTTACCACCTGTATTGTTTGATGCGAAGATGGCAGCTAAGGTTTTTAACTTTGGTATTTATCAATTGATTCTGAATCCTTGGACAGAAAATACACAATGGGATCAATTTTTTACACCTTGGATTTTATGGGTCTCTGGACTCATTTCAAAACCAGAGGATCTTGTTTTCATTTTAAATTGGTTCACAATCCTTTCAGGGGTCATTTTTGTAGGATTTATTGCACATCGATTGGATTGGTTGTTGGCTATCTCCTTATGTTTCATCCTATCCTCTTCCCCTCTTTATTTAATCTTTCAAACTTGGATTGGTTTTTCTGATCCTATTACATTTTTACTGATAACTTTGTATTTGATTCTTTTGTATTCAGAATTTTTACCGAAGTTAAAAATCCTATATTTGTCTTTCGTTCTATTTTTAGGAATGACCAATCATCTATTTCAAATGTTGGCACTTGTATTACTTGTGAATGTATTTTATCTGGTATACCACAAAGATAAAACCAAGATTTTATTCGGTGCTTATGTCTTTGCATTTGTTATGTATGTTTTGTTCCTTTTTTATATTTTGCAATGTACGCCAATTGGTTGGAACCAAACACGTGTTTCTGTTTTTTCAAAAATGTGGGGTAATGAATTTATCCGCATGAACCAATCGGAATTTTTACTTGGTACCGTTGGATTATTCCATGGACTATGGCCCTTCGTGGTTTATATCATGTATCGAATGCCAATCTCTATCTTAGGATTTGTTTTTTGTTATCTGCTTTCCATGATGACTTATGATACTGGGCGAGTGTTTGCAATCCTATCCACTCCGATTCTTTTACTCTTTTCCATTCAAAATTGGCAAACAGCAAACTTCTTCGAAAAAAGAAATTCGATTCTTTTCTCAATTGGTTCCATCATCATCTGCAAATTATATCCATTATTTTATAAATGGGATGGAAAGATTACCTATTTACAATAAAGAGTTCGTTTTCTAAAATTCAAATCATGAGAGTATACTTTGTTATGTTGGTTTGTATGTTTTATACTTCAACAGTATTTGCCCAGTCTATACCATACTTACAAAACGACCCAAAACCAAGTGTCACAAAAGAGTCACTGAAACGAAGAAGGAATCTTTTAGAATGGCACCAAATTGCAGGTCTAACAACGTTAGCCCTTTGGTTAGCTACCAATTTGGAAGGTGATAAAGCGTCTGAATCTCTGTATCGAAAATCAGACCAATATGCACAGGGCCTTCTCCTTGCAAACCCACAATACGCAACAAATGATCCCATGTACTTGGTCGCGTTGAGTCCTCTCAATCGGCATAGTATTGCAGCAGATTATTTTTTACTCAAAGACCCAACCAACAATGCCGGATTGTATTTTGCCTTAAAAGCAAATGAAGAATGGGAGGCAAAACGTTCCGGTGATCTTCATAAAAACTTAGCGATGGCAACGTTTAGTATGTATGCCATTACGGCAGGGTTGGCATTTTTTTCTCCTTCAAAAATTGACACGGATGTTGAAAACGAAACCGATGGGCCAAGAATTTATAGTCCAATCTTTGCGCACAAAGCAATGATTCCGATTCATTTAGCTTCCATGTTACTCTTACCTGGACTAGGAGCAAGAATCGAAAAAGAAGGCCCGAGAGCTGCACACCAAATGGAACAAGTTGGTTGGGCGGGATTTGGTGCCATGTCAATTGCACTGCTTGTGATTACGTTTTAAAAGGAAGGAAAAGGTTTTTAGAATGAAAAAGTTAATCATAACATTCATCATTTTATTGTCTGGAATGCAATTGCATGCAATTGAAGTTTCAAAAAAGAAAATTGAATTTTTTGTCGAACATACAACTAAAAATGTAACAGGTGTTTGCAATGAAATCCAAATGGGAAACCCTAACTTACAAGGCTCAAATGGAAAATACAATTTAAAGAGTCCGTTTGAAATCAAAATTCCAATTTTAAAAATTTCAACCGGTGATTCCAATCGTGATTCCCATATGCAAGAAATTTTAGGTTACCCCGATACACCTTTTGTCCAAGTCAAAATAGAATCGATTTTACCTTCGAAAACAAACGAACAAAACTATACCATCAAAGGTAAATTGATGATCCATGGAAATACGAGGGATTTTTCGACTGATGCAAATGTAAAAGTTTTGGAATCAGGTGAGTTCCAAGTAGACGGTATTGTGGTTGTAAAATTTTCTGAATTTGAATTGGAAAATCCATCCTTACTCTTTATGAAAGCAAAAGATGAAATCCAAGTGAGATATCATTTCGAATTCAAATAAAACAGTTTTTTACATTCAATTGGAACCAACTAAGTTCCTATCAACTCTACCAAACGATTGTATTTTAATATAATTCGTTTGGTCATCTCTTCTCCCTTTTTGTTGATATCTGGATGGTATTTTTTTAATAATTCTTTGAATTTCTTTTTTACATCAACGATCGTTGCACCAGGTTCTAAATCAAAAAAAGTGAGAAGATCTTTTACTTCTGTAGATACAGATTGAACGGCTTTTTTCTTCTTTTTCTTTTTGGTTTCTCTAAATCTACCATATAATTCATAATAGGTGCGATCTCGGAATTCTCGAGTGATATCACGAAAATTTAATATTTTTGTAGGGATCAGACTTTTTAAATATTCATACAAAAATTCTTCGGCACCAAATTCAGGATGGATTTCAAATTTTTCTAAAAACTGATGGATAGACCTACGTACAAAAAAATCAATCTCAAACTTATCCATGAGATAAGAATCCACTGCATCATCAAAATCGATAGTTGCAGCAGTCAGTAGAAGCAAAAGTTCTTGGTCCAACTTGTGGTTAGCGATTGTTTTTTGGATGAGAGATTTATAGGATTCTCGGAGTTCATATAACGGTCGTTCGCTAAAAAAAATACCACCCTTTAAAAATTCTTCGGCGACTTCATCTAATTCTAAATTCCAAGCTAAAAAATCGACTAGTAGGTCACCATCAACTTCATGGAATCCACCAGAAAGTGTCATTTGCGGTTTGTTTGCTTTAAATTGGTAAACTTTGCGTAGGCATTCTTCCTTTCGGATTTCTAAGAGTTCGGAAAGTCGGTCATATGACAAAAACCACTGCATGGCTTCGGAAACGTTTTGCAGTTCAAAAATGACATCGTGCAAAATCTGTTTGGACTTTTTTGTTTCCGTTTTTTGGACCATAAATTTGTCTCTTAAACCAATTCCATATCGGGGTGACTTTTTTGCTAGTGAATCCTATTCCATTTTCTGAACTGGAGATATGAGTCACCATATTTCTGAACATCCATCTTTACAACCTTTTGATATTTCCGAGTACAAAGGACTACGTGGTAAGAATTTTTACGATATGGATCCAGCCTTACAAAGGATGGTAGAAAGATATTCTGAAACATACGATCCATCTCACAAACAAGCGATGGTAGATCACATCCGGAAATACGGGGAGTTGGTAGGTGGGATATTAGATGAACTCACCGAAGAGTGCCATAAAGAAGGAAAGTATGGGGAAGTGATCAAATATGATCGAACTGGAAAACGAATTGATTTTGTAAAATACTCTGAGGAACAAAAATTAGCACGGAAAATATCCTATGACCATGGTGTTGTCAATTTAGATTTCCACCCAGAATGGAAATACGAATTCACACATATTCATCGTTATGCGCTAACGTATTTAATGAATTTAAATGGAGAAGGTGGAGTCGCGTGTCCGTTGGCAATGACGGATGGAATGATCCTTGCTTTAAAAAAAATAGGAACAGAAGAACAAAAGAAAAAATACTTACCTCTTGTTGCCGGCAAAGGAAGCGAGTCTCATTTTATGGCGGGTCAATATGTGACTGAACGAGTGGGTGGAAGTAATGTGTCTGCCAACCGGACGTTAGCGAAAAAACTTCCTAACGGCAAATGGGAGTTAACGGGAGAAAAATGGTTTTGTTCCAATCCAGGTGATTTGTGGGTAACAACTGCAAAAATCGAAGGAACGAATACAGTTGGAATGTTTTTGGTTCCACGAATCAAAGAGAATGGAGAACTGAATGGCCATCATATCCTTCGCAAAAAAGACATCATTGGTTCTCGTGGAAAAATTACTGTGGAGATCATTTATGATCGTGTGGAAGCTGAAGAATTTGGTCGTCCTGGCCATGGTCTTGTCAATTTAATTCGATATATCATCAAAACATCCCGTCTTCATGTTGGTCTTGGTTCCTGTGGAAATGCTAGGCGATCTGTAATGGAAGCATCGGAATATGCAAAGTTTCGAACAGCTTATGGGAAAAAAATCTTAGAATTTCCATCCTTTGTGAAAACACTTGCTGAGATGCAAATTCTACAAACGACAAATAGTTTTGTAAATTTTCGCTCAGTTCACCTAACCGAAATTTCTCATGATGCAGCAGAAATCACAGTTCCACTTCTAAAATACAAATCATCATCACAAGCAAGTTATATCACACAAAAAGCAATATTAACATTGGGTGGAAATGGTATTATTGGAGATTTTTCTCCATTACCAAGATTACATAATGATTCCATTATCAATGAAACTTGGGAAGGAACACATTTGATCATTACTGATCATTGTTTGCATGCGTTACAAAAACCAAAAGTATATCTTGCATTCCAATCTCTACTTGATGAATTAACGGCCCACGTTGGAGAAATTTCAGAATTAAATACTGTCAATACAATCTTCCAAGAAAAACGTAAAGAGTTAACTCATTGTTTGAAAGAAGAGTCCAAAGATTGGAAAGACATGAATCGTGTATACATCGCAGATTTAACGTACCAAGTATTTGTTTTGGCAGAATTGATAGAACAAACTGTCCACGATGTTAAGGCAAAATTACCTACAAAGTATTTATATTTTGCGAAAGGATATGCGGAAATGGTTCGTGATGGAATGGAAGCACCAAGGAAAAAAGATGGTGTGTTTTTTGAACCTAAAGCGCTTGAGACGTTTCTTTCTTTTTAAACTAAAATGGAGAATTTTTTATTATTGGGAATTTGTTTTGGTCTTGGATTACTCTTTCGAAGACTGCCACAGTTTCCCGAAAACACTCCTAAAGTTCTGAATGGATTTATCCTTTTTGTTTCTTTACCTTCACTCGTCTTGTACCATGTACATGAATTAAAAATCAATATTTCTGCACTCATGCCAACATCAATGCCCTGGTTGGTATTTGGATTTGCATTGGTGTTTTTTTTGATTTTGTATAAACTTAAAATTATGACATTTCCAACCACTGTTTGTTTGGTATTAACAGCAGGTCTTGGAAATACTTCCTTTGTAGGATTTCCATTATTAGAAACTTATCTTGGTAAGGAATCGTTGGGATATGGAATTCTTGCAGACCAACTTGGTACCTTTATGGTGCTCAGTTTTCCTGGGATCATACTTGCCTCGATTGCAATGGATGGTAAATGGGATATTGTAACCTTGGTCAAACGAGTCCTTGGTTTTGCTCCTATTTATGCTTTGGTTTTTGCAATATTAACCAGACAGATTGAGTATCCAAATTCATTAAAGATCGTATTGCTACGACTAGGTGATACTTTGACACCTCTTGCTTTGGTATCTGTAGGATTTATGTTAGATCTGCGAACAAGTGCAGGACATGGAAAGTATTTACTAATCGGATTAGGATTTAAATTGGTCTTAGCTCCTATTCTAGTATATTACGTTTATAGACCAATCCAAAACGACCAATTATTATTCCAAACCATACTATTGGAATCGGCTATGGCACCAATGGTCACATCAACTGTCATAACAATTGAAAAAAACATATCACCACATTTAGCGAGTCTTATGTTAGGAATTGGAATACCATTGTCTTTTCTTACGACATATTGTTTGAATTTTTTAATTAAAGGAAACTTCATTTGAACATTAAATTTTTATTACTTCTGATTCTTGCGATGGTTTCTTGGGGATTCTCTTGGCCTATTGCCAAGATGATTGCAGGTTCTGTTCCAGTCCCAGTATTAGTGTTTTGGAGGTTTCTTGCTACTTTTTTATCTGTGATACCAATTTTGTTTGTTATGCGATTGCCAATACGTTTAAAATCAGGAACGGATTATTGGAATGTCCTCATCGGAGGAATCATTTATACGTTATACAATCAATTTTTCTTTTTGGGTTTAAAGAATGGATTACCAGGAGCTGGTGGTGTTCTTGTTACAACTTTAAATCCAATTGTAACGTTTTTTATCGTTTTTCTAGTTCAAAAAAAATCAATAAGCAAACGACAAGTATTAGGTCTATTTTTTGGATTTATTGGTGGTCTGGTGATTCTACAAGTATGGAAAATCAGTATCGATTATCTTTTGTTATCTGGTAATTTATTCTTTTTGTTATGTTCCTTTGTCTGGGCAATACTTTCACTGAATAGTCAAAAAACAGGGAAATCAATGTCTCCAATTACTTATAGTTTTTATGTCTATGGTGTTGGATCAATTTTAGAACTTTTGTTCTGTTGGAATGACCCTCACTTTTGGAAGGTCTGGGATTTTGGTTATACCTTTTGGTTTGCAATTTTTTATCTGACTGTGATCTCAACTACCTTTGGAACAACTGTTTATTTTTATGCAGCCACAAGACTTGGATCCGAAATTGCGAGTAGTTTCATTTTTATCGTTCCTCTTTCTGCTTATTTGAGTAGTTATTTGATTTTGGATGAAGTGGTACAAATCCCTGTTATCATTGGTGGTGCGTTGGCAATGTTGGCAGTTTATCTGATCAACTCCAAACACAAAAAGAAGGAAACAATCATTTCATGAGAACAATCTCTTGGAAAAAAAGATTTAAGATTTGGTTGTATAATTTTTACCCACCTTACATAGGTGCGGGGATACGGATTAAAAAAATAGCAAAGGATTTAACTTCATTCGAAGTGGAAATGAAGTTAAGTTTTTACAATCAAAATTACGTTGGTGTACATTTTGGTGGTTCTTTGTACTCAATGTGTGATCCATTTTTTATGTTAATTCTATTGGAAACTTTAGGTCCTGATTATATAGTTTGGGATAAAATTGGATCGATGAGCTTTATCAAACCAGGTAAAGGAAAAGTAAAAGCCAGATTTTTTATCCCAGAAGAAGAAATCCAAAGGATCAAAACTGAAATTGAGGCAAAACGAAAAGGAGAATTTCATTTTACCACAAATGTATTGGATGAATCGAATCACATAGTTGCTACACTAGATAAAACAATTTACATTCGGAAACGAGGAAAACTTCCGATTCAGAATGTATAATTTGGATTCTGTGATCTTAAGTTTTCATTCAGTTACATTATCAAATTAAAGTTGGTTAGTATTTTTTGTCTTCAT
Source organism: Leptospira levettii (assembly GCF_002812085.1). Taxonomy (NCBI): domain Bacteria; kingdom Pseudomonadati; phylum Spirochaetota; class Leptospiria; order Leptospirales; family Leptospiraceae; genus Leptospira; species Leptospira levettii. The sequence goes on along the minus strand of NZ_NPDM01000001.1, from coordinate 888,080 downwards.
CTTCTGGAATCATACTTGCGTAATACAATAAAAGAGCGTCATTTTTGGAATGAACCATACGGTTAGCCTCTTCTATCATTTTACGTTTTTCTAATATCTTTTTACCTTTCTCCCAAATTTCCTCAGGATCCCGGATCAAATAATTACCTTCATGTCTTGAAATAAAGTCTTCAATTAACATCGTACTCTGAGAAACTTCTACCGAATAATCATTCTCCACTAAGATCTTTGCAACAATTTGATTTGGTAAAATCTTATGGTATTGTTTCCAACCCTTTGTGATACGATAACTTAATTCAATGGTAGGATCTTCTGTATGAGCATATTCCGAAATCGGGATCGGGTCACAAAATTCAACGTATACATTGGATCGTTTTGCTAAAAATCCTGCCATCCCAAGTTCTTCTGGCATATTGCAGAACTGGTTATCTTCAGGAACAGTTTCATATGAGACAGAAATTGGTACGATCACAATCTCTGTCCCAGAACTTCTGAATGCATTCACTGCTGTAGTTAGGAGTCCAGTTTTTACTGGGACAATTGCACCTGTTCTTGATCTGGTTCCTTCAGGATATACTAGAGACGGAATCCCTTGTTCAAGCATCACTTGTGAATATAATGTCAAACATTCAAGATACAAACTATTCCTAGTTCGTTCTCGATCCACTGCATATGCACCCAACGATTTTAACATCCATTCCCAAAATGGGTTGGACATTAAATTGATGCCAGCCGCATAACGAGGAACAGGTAATCCTAAATGAAAAAGCGAATAGGCAACTTCAACTGAATCTAAATGAGATCTGTGAGTTGGTGCATATAACAAATTATATTTGGAAGAGAGAGCTTTTACAACTTCCGTTTTACCACCGATATGTGGGATCATTGAACCTTTGAGAAAACCACCAGAAAACAATCGAATTGGTGCAACAAATCGTAAAACAGATTCACGTACAGTTGGGCTGTAATTATCAGCGATTTCGCTTACATAAAAACGAACCAACTCTTTGATGGATGTGAGTTCTTCATCTTTCTGGCAATTTTGGAACCGTTGCCAAATTTCGATTTCTGATTCAAACTTTACTTCTTCTAATTTTTGTTTTTTACGTTTTGCTTTTGTGAGTCGTTTTTGTGTGGATTCAATGACTGCAGAAGATTGTTTTTTCACTCTGCTAATGGTTCCTGGAACATTGCTGATTTGTTTCATAATTCGATCTACTAATAGATTATGAAAATCAATTCCAGAAGTAAGATTGAGCCCCACTTTTTTTTGAACTACAAGTGGAATGTTTTTTGCTTCTGTTTTTTTACCACAGATTAAATCGATAAGTGATCCAGGTGGTTGTTTACGCGTTAATACATCAAATAAAGTTCTGTGCAGGGTAAAGGGTAGGCGAATTTCATTGGCAAGTTCGATGAGAATGCTGAGTGCGTAGGTTCCTTCTACGTTATCATGCCATTTTGTGGATTCTCTCTCAATGAAGGAACGAGGAGCAAAAAAGATTTCAATTCGATCTTTGATGCTTAATTTTTCTCCACCTGACAGAAGTTCACCGACAATCTTTTGACCAAACCCTCTATTTCGACTTTTGTTACTTGTTGCAGTTGTGATAAAATCTGCGAGTCCAGATCTACCCATCACAGTGTCAGGTCTTGCACCATAACGCATAGCAAGGTCTCTCACTTCTTGGAAACCTACAGAAAGTATTTCTCCAAGTAAATTCGATCCATAACGAGGCAGTAAGGATACAATCCCACTGGCAATCGCCATTGGGTTTTTAGCAACACCCACAATTTCCATACCAATCACATCATCAGTGATAGAAGTGTTGATGAAATGGGATGTATAAACCTCAGATAAGTATTCAGCTGTGTATTTATCAGATGAACCTATATTGAAAAAACTGAATTTTTCTTCTAAGATTTCTCCTAAAAGAGAAGGGCCGTTAACGACAGCCACAGAAGCATTATTAAAATTCCTTTCGCTTAGGTAGTTTTGTAAATATTGAGAGTAGGTGATGAATCCAGTTTTTTTACGATTTTTAGAATCTAAAATTCCTTTTGTCAAAAAGGAAAATACATAATTATTAAATGGTTCCAAAACTTCAATGAGGCTGTGGACACTGTCCAAAAATGACCGGGAAGGAACTGCTATATGAAATGCCCAATCGTCTCGCCCAAATGCATCTAAACTTGACACGATGTCAATGTGATCGGGAAGTTCAATTGTCTTTCCCATAATTTCTGTTTGGCGGCGTTTCTTTAGGAGTTCCACAAATTCTTTGTCAGGAATCCATAAAGTGATAGAATCATACTTTTCAGCCAGTAGGGAAGCGATAATGATACCCATTGGGCCACTACCCAAAACTGCTTGTTTTAAGTCGTTATAGGTTATTTGCATAAAAAATTAACATTTAAAAATTTCGGGAAAGTCTCATTGTATTTGTTTGCTTGAAACGAATTGAGTCTATCGAAAAAGTATCAGGTGAGTATAAATCGTCAAGTCACAATGATTCGAGCAGGCCTTCTATTTTCGACTCTTTCCGTTTTTCCAGCCATCTTTGGCTTATACCAAACTTGGCTTGGTCTTACCCCCGCCCAAGAAATCAATTTAGCGATTGCCCTCGTCGTATCCTTTCTTTGGGTCACAGAACTCATCCCATTATATGTCACAGGATTTTTGGTTCTTTTTTTAGAGTTGGTCTGGTTAATTCCTGGTTGGGGTCCAGGTGCTCCAAAAACGATTACTTTTTTATCTTGTTATTTTTCAGAGACCATCTTACTTTTCTTAGGTGGATTTGTGATCTCAAGTGCGATTAGTTTTTATGGTCTTGATGTGGACATTGCCAAATTTGTGATCAAAAATACGAAAGGTTCAGCATTTTTATTAGTTTTATCATTAGGTTTTGCCACTGCCTTTTTGTCCTGCTTCATGAATAATACGGCAACAGCTGCCATGATGTTAGGACTTGTCTCTTCCATGATGAAATCGTTAGAGGATACTAGCCCTTTACGAAAATCAATTTTGTTTATTGTTCCTTTTTCCGCAAATTTAGGAGGGATTGGAACTCCTGTTGGTACCCTTCCCAATGTGATTGGAATTGCCTATTTACAAGAAAAAGGATTTCAGATTGGATTTTTGGATTGGATGGCGTTTGCGTTTCCGGTCTTCATACTTTCTGTTTTGGCTCTTGCTGGAATTTTGTACATTGTGTACTTAAAAAAAGAAAAATCCATCCAATCAATTCGGTTGATCCAAGTAAGAGAGGAGAACACATCTGTTTCTTCCCAGAGAAAATATATCTCGATATTGATCATTCTCATCACAATCTTCGGATGGATTAGTTCTGATTGGCACGGAATTTCGAATGGAACTGTCGCCTTATTTCCAGTGATTGTTTTTTTTGGATTTTCCCTTTTGGATCTAAAGGAATTTCGAAATTTATCCTGGGATGTTCTAATCTTAATGGGAGGTGGAATTGCCCTTGGGAAAGCATTTGAAGAAACTGGACTTGCCAAACATTTTGTTACCTTGTTAATGTTAGGTGACTCGAGTCAGTTAGGATTGTTTTTATTTTTTTCGATTTTGTCTTTGTTTCTCTCTTGTTTTCTCAGTAACACAAGTGTTGCCAATTTGATCCTACCCATTTCCATGGGTCTTCCTACAGATCTCATTTTACCTGCGGCCATTGGCGCAACCATCGGTGCCTCTCTAGCGATGCCACTGCCTGTCTCAACACCTCCCAATGCATTAGCTTTCAGTTATGGTGGCATTCGGAGCTTCGAAATGGTAAAAATTGGTGGGTCCATTTCTATCGTAGCATGGGTCTTTTTTACCGTTGTGGGCGGATTCCTTTTGCACCAATTACACATTGTGGATTTTTCTAAGTTTTAAAAAAAAGACTTTTCCTTGGTTTCTCATCCGTTAGCCTTCTCACGGATTATGATTCGATTTCGAAAATTCGCACTTCTTGTCTTATGTTCCCTTTTTTTTCTCTCATCTTGTTATAATTATATGAGTGAAGATGTGCCCATTGTCACAAGGCCCGATTTTAAACAACAAATCCCACTTTTATCCATCAAAGTTTCCACTCCCGAAAACAATAAAAACAAAAGGGAAATCACAGCACTGTATACAAAGTATCTCTCAGAAACTGGATATTTTGGAAGGGTATTATCTGATGGTGTGAGAGCAAACCATCACATTGACATTTATACAAGTGAAGTGAATGAATACGAACATTTCTGGGTTTCTTCAATTTCAACAATCTTTATGATCGGAACTGCGGGATTATTACCTTCAATTTACTCGAAAGAACGTGTGTTACATGCAGATTTTTACTTAAACGATAAACTGATTGGCCGAGAAAAATATAGGCAAAAACATTCTACATTATTTGGAATTCCATTTATGTTTATTTGGGAAACAGGAATCAAAGAAGCAAAAACCATCCAATACAATAAAGAAAAAAATCTCATCCACAATGTCGTACAAGATTATAACCGTTACTTATAGGAGTTGCCATGAAATTACACACAATCAAACACCAAACACCAAAACAAAAAAAACATTCTCTTTTAGGAATTAGTTTTTTAGTTCTCTTTGTTTTCACTTTGTGCAAAACTCCGGAAGTTAAAAAGGCTCCTGTTGTAGTGGTGGAACAACCTAAAAAAGTAGAACAAGTGATTGAAAAACAAGATCCTAACTTAGCATTTTTAGAAAGTATCGAAGATGGAAGGGAACTTCCCGATTCAGACAAATGGAAAGTAGAACAGTATGAGTCTTTTAATGAGGATACATTTCCTTCCTATGGCCCTGCAAATGCCACAATCGATTTTGCAAAAGTAGACTATCCTTTGTTAAATGCTGCTATCTTTTATGTAACATCGAAAGAAAGAAAACAATTGGGATTACGACCATTTAAGTATTCAGAACGTTGCGAACAAGCTGCCTTTGGACATGCACAGGACATGGTAACATATGATTTTTATTCACATACAAGCACAGTGAATGGTAAAGAAACACTAAAGGATCGGTTGGATTTGGTAGGTGTTTCAGAAACTTATTCCGCTGAAAATATCATCAATGCATTTGGAATCCAATACCAAAGTGGACGACCTGTTTTCACACCTGCACAAAATGGTGGTCCATTTTTCAGCTACACAAAGGCAGGAACACCTATCCCAAACCATACTTACTTAAGTTTAGCAAAAGCTGTGGTGGAAGTATGGTTCAATTCTCCAGGGCACAGAAAGAACATTCTCAATCCAGAGTTTAATTATATGGGAGCAGGGGCTTACTTTTATAAGGATAAAAAATTCTTTGATGTAGATAAAGTCAAAGCAGTGCAGGTTTTCACAGGAAAACCGTAAATATCATAGCAGGTTATTATATGGAAACCTGAATTGGTTACTTTACAGTAACGCCTGCTAGCTTTGTAACAATCTCAAATTCTTTTTTGGTGACCGGTTGGATCGAGAGTCTCGATCCTTTCTGAGTCACTACCATCTTTTCTAATCCCTTCGTTTTTTTCAAAAGGTCAAGAGGAATCAGTTCATCAAATTTTGTATGAGGTTTGAGATGGACACCAAACCACCTTGGTTCCGTACCTTTCAGTTTGGGATCAAAATATTTGTGGTTCGGGTCAAATTGGTAGGGGTCAGGACTTGCTTCTTTTGCGATTTCTGCAATGCCTACAACGCCTGGTGGTTCTAAGCGACTGTGGTAAAATAAAACCAAGTCACCTAACTTCACTTCATCGCGAAGGTAATTCCGTGCTTGGTAATTTCTGACTCCCTCCCAATACGAGAGTTTTTCTCGTATTAGGTCATCGATGGAAAAAACATCTGGTTCTGTTTTAAAGAGCCAATATTTCATTAAGCCGAATAAGCTGGTTTTGTAGCAGATGATCCTTTTCCTTTTTTGGATCCAACTCCTGATTTGGAATCAGAGAATTTATCAAAAGAAGGTTGTACGATATCTGTTAATTCTTGTGCATCAATGGTCTCTTTTGCGAGAAGTGCCTTTGCAATCGCATCCAATTTCTTTTGGTTTTTCTTCACCAAATCACGACCTTTGTCGAGACAAGTTTGGATGATACGTTTCACTTCTTGGTCAATCATAGCAGCAAATTCTTCTGAGTAAGGTTTGCTTGTATGTCCATAGTCCCTTCCCATAAACGGAGAAGACTCTCCAGATCCATAGTGGATGGTTCCTAGTTTTTCAGACATACCCCATTCACAAACCATACGTCGAGCAATGTTGGTTGCTTGTTGGATGTCATTGGAAGAACCGTTTGATGGGTCACCAAAGATCAGTTCTTCGGCAATGTATCCACCCATAGACATCACAATTCGATCCAAACAATAGTTTTTACGATACGAATGTCTATCTTCCACAGGAAGCGATTGTGTTAAACCAAGCGCTCTTCCTCTTGGGATGATGGTAACTTTATGAACTGGTTCGGTATACGGTAGTAAGGTGCCGAGGAGGGCGTGACCCGCTTCATGGTAAGCTGTCATTTCTTTCTCTTTGTCAGAGATGAACATAGACTTACGTTCTGGTCCCATCATCACCTTATCACGAGCTTCTTCCAGTTCTTCTTGGGTCACACGTTTTTTATTACGTCGTGCCGCAAGGAGGGCTGCTTCGTTGATGAGGTTCGCAAGATCAGCACCTGTAAAACCAGGAGTTCCGCGAGCAATGGAGTTTAAAGAAATATCAGATACTAAAGGAACTTTTTTGGCGTGAACCGCTAAAATCTCTTCTCGGCCTTTTAGGTCTGGAAGGTCAACGATCACTTGTCTGTCAAAACGACCTGGACGAAGAAGAGCTGGGTCAAGTACATCAGCACGGTTTGTTGCTGCCATGACAATCACACCTTCATTCATTTCAAATCCGTCCATCTCAACTAACATCTGATTGAGGGTCTGTTCTCTTTCGTCGTGTCCACCACCAAGTCCTGCTCCACGAAGGCGACCGACCGCATCAATCTCATCGATAAAGATGATACAAGGTGCATTCTTTTTCCCTTGGTCAAAAAGATCACGCACACGAGAGGCACCCACACCCACAAACATTTCCACAAAGTCAGATCCAGAGATGGAGAAAAAAGGAACTCCTGCTTCCCCTGCAACTGCTTTGGCAAGTAAGGTTTTTCCTGTACCTGGAGGACCAACGAGAAGAACTCCTTTAGGAATTCTTGCACCAATGGCTTGGAATTTTTTTGGGTCTTTCAAAAATTCAATGATTTCGAGAAGTTCTACTTTTGCTTCTTCACAACCAGCCACATCATTAAATGTGACTTTTACTTTTGGATCCACATTCATCTTGGCACGAGACTTACCAAAGGTAAATGCTTTGTTGCCAGATGCTTGGAGTTGGCGCATCATGATGAACCAAATGATCCCAAGAGCGAATAACCAAGGTATGATGCCTGATACAACACTCCAAAACTTATTTTCTTCAGTTGACTTTGCTGTGAAACTAAGGCGTGACTTACGAAGTTTTGTCACCAAATCATCGTTCACTTGTGCTACATTGGTTTTGAAAGGTTTTGGTTTATTATCCTTACTATTTTCAGGAATGTACCAACCTTCGATGAGTTCTTTATCAATGATGATTTGTTGTTTTGATGAAATGTCTTTCCCATCTTTAGAAGTGATTTTCCCTATGGGTTTTTTCCCTTCAATGGGTTCTACCATATTCAAAAAATCGGAATAACTGATTTCGTCGGGTTTACCGGCAAAGTCTTGGCCTTTGTAAACCGTTGCCAAAATGACAAGGAATACGAGTAAAAATAGGAATACGGTTTTGATGTTTTTATTCATGTAAGACTTCCGAAGATTAGACTACAATCAAAGGTGATATTTCTGAATCACTTCGTCGATATCCCCCATGGAAATCGAACGAATCGCCGCTTCGGCGTCATTGATGATCTGTATCAAACTCAGGTTCTCTAAAGGCTCAAAATCTTCACGTAAAAAATCTTCTCTTTTTTTCGGATTGTAGCTGGAATTAAGAACGCCGATCCGAATGCGGATGAAGTTAGGAGAACGTAATGAGACAGAAATCGAGTTTACCCCAGGATTTGTGTCATTTTCGCCACCTTTTGTGACTACGATTTGGCCCAGTTCCAGTCCTACATCTTCGTGGATTACGACGATGTCTTTGACTTGGATTTTGAGAAAGGAGGCAATGTAGAGGACAGACTCACCAGAGAGTTCACTGAAGGTTTGTGGTTTGAGTAAAACCACTTCGTCCCCTTCAAAGTCACCTCGTCCGATGAGTGATTTTTTCTTTTTAGTTTTGATTTCGATGCCAATGTTGTTCGCAATGACATCAAGAATCTTAAAACCAATGTTAGATCGATTGTTGTTATACTTATCGCCAGGATTTCCCAGCCCTACAATTAACTTCATTGGTTCTTAAAAGTAGTTCTTACTTCTTAGCCGCTTTTTTAGCTGCTGGTTTGCCTTTTGCATCAGCTTCTGCTTTTTCAGCTCGTTCTGCTGCTAGGATCGCTTTCGTTTTGTTACATGATGCAACAATCGGATCACCATTCACTAAGATTTCCCATGATTTTGGGTGTGGAAGTTCAGAAACTTTAATCATCATTCCAACATCAAGACCACTTACATCAACAGTAATCACGTCAGTCAAATCTTCTGGAGTGGATTTTACTTTGATTTCGTGAACTAAGTGTTCGAACTGACCACCAGCTTTTGATCCTTTTGCAACACCTGAAGTTTTGATCGCTACAGTTGTTTGGATTTTTTTACCTGGAGTCACTTTGTAAAAGTCAATATGACGAATTTGTCCTGTGTGAGGAAATCTTTGGATTTCTTTTACGAATACTCGTTCCGATTTTCCGTCGAGTTCAAGGTCAATGAGAGTTGCCTTACGAATTCCGGAGTCGATAAGTCTTTGGATTTCTTTTTCGACAACACTTGCCGATTTTGCCTCACCGTTTCCGATGATGTTAGCCGGTACTAAACCTTCCACACGCATTCTTCTAGCAGGACCTTTTCCTGTTGAAGTTCTTGGTTGTGCTTTGATAGTGATTTTTTCCATGATTATGTTCCTTAAAGTTATGAAAACAGACTAGAGATTGATTCTTCGTTATGAATCCGCTCGATGGCTTTTGCAAAGAGTGGGGCGATAGAGAGCGTTTTCAAGTGATTTATTTTTTTGCTCTCGGGAATGGCTATGGAATTGGAGAGAACAATTTGTTTAAAATTGGCCTCATTGAGCTTTGTTGGTGCTTCACCAGACAATACTCCGTGGGATGCACAACATAATACTGACTTTGCACCATTTTCATAGAGTGCGATTGCCGCTTTCGCAATGGTTCCACCAGTATCGATCATGTCGTCGAGTAACAAACAGTTTTTGTCTTTGATGTCACCGATTACATGCATGACAACCGACTCGTTTGCTTTTGGTCTACGTTTGTCGATGATGGCAAGAGATCCGTTTACTTTTTTACCAAAATTACGGGCACGTTCTGCTCCACCAGAATCGGGAGATACAATGACTAAATCATCCATCCCCAGTGAGTTGATGTATTCTGCGAGTACTGGTGAAAAATACAGATGGTCTACCGGAATACGAAAGAATCCTTGGATTTGGTCCGCATGCAGGTCCATCGTGAGAACACGATCAGGTCCAACAGTTTCAATTAAATCAGCAACCATACGAGCAGAAATCGGAACCCGTGGTTCTACCTTTCTGTCTTGGCGTCCATAACCATAATAAGGAATGACAGCAGTAATACGACGAGCGGAAGCTCTTCTTGCTGCATCTATGATGAGTAAAAGTTCCATCAAACTGTCGTTTGCTGGGTAACTAATGGATTGAACCACAAATACATCACGGCCACGTACGTTTTCTTCGATTTTAACAGAACTTTCTCCGTCAGAAAATCGTTTCACTGAGATTTGACCATTTGGAATGCCTAAGTTTTTGCAGATTTCTTCTGCTAAAGGTCTATTTGCATTACCAGAAAATACTACGACTTCACTAGGATTCATACTCCAACCAACCCATTATCTATATATTGTTTCGCAAGTTCCAGATCATCAGGGGAATTGATTCCATGACTTTCTAAAGCATTGGTTAAAGTTTGTGCTCCAACCTTTTTCCCTTCGTTTCGGAAAATTTTGATCACATCAGTGAGGTAATATTCTTTTTGTGCGTTATTGTTTCCAATTTGTTTGAGTGCACCAAAAAGATCTTCAGTATTAAAACAATAAGTGCCTGTATTCACTTCGTTTACGGCTTTTTCTTCTGGGTTTGCATCTTTTTCTTCTACAATGCGAAGTAAACTTCCATCATCAGCAGAACGAATGATACGGCCGTAACCAGTTGGGTTTTCCATTTTTGCAGACAATACTGTTGCTACATAACCATTTGTTTTATGGTGTTCGATCAGATTCGAAAACGAGGATGCTGAAATGAGAGGTGCATCACCACAAGCAACTATCGTATAACCAGAGTATGGTGCGAGTGACTTCTCTGCTGAAATCACTGCATGTCCTGTGCCGAGTTGTTCTGTTTGTTCAGCAAACTCAACACCTGGGAAGGATTTTGCAATGTCTGTGACAATGTCTTTGCGGTAACCGACAACCACAACCTTTCGATTGATGCCGGCGGATTCGATATTACGAAGAACGTGGAGTAAAAGTGGAGATTCGTTCAGTACAACCGCAACCTTGGGAAGCTCACTCTTCATTCGAGTTCCTTTCCCCGCCGCCAAAATAACAGCAGTTACAGTATTATGTAGGTTCATCGTTCGTTCTATCGGATCTTTTAAAACTGGCTGGCCTGCTAGGATTCGAACCTAGGGAATGGCGATACCAAAAACCGCTGCCTTACCGCTTGGCTACAGGCCAGTTTCTAAAAAGAGAACGTTCGAAATTCCATTTCGGGGAATCGATGGGAAACATTGGGAAGGGCCTCGTTTCGTTTCTCCTCAGCCTTGTAAATGCCATAAAGACAAGAACCAGAACCTGAAAGAGAAGCAAAATCTGCTCCCGACTCAAAGAACCCTAATTTCAATTCCTTTAGTAAGGGTTGGGTCTGGAAAGCGATTTTTTCAAACTCGTTCTCTAGCCTGTTTTGCAGGTAAGCCCAATCCCCGACGTGAAGACTTCGAATTAAATCCTCTGCCAGAGATTTCCATACTTCGGAACCATAGGGTTTTTGTAAACTTTTTTGAAGGCCTGCGTACATAGAACCTGTAGATAATCCAAAAGGAGGGATGGCCAAAATGCCATACCCCTTGGCAACAGAGATGGGTTCTAAGACCTCCCCAATCCCACTCACAAAACAAGGAGAGGATTGAAGGAAAAAAGGCACATCCGCCCCAATGGATTTGGCAAAACTAATCTGTTCTACCGGGTTTAAATTTGTGAAAGGGAAAAGTTCACGCAAAAACACACCAGCATTGCTACTCCCACCACCAATTCCTCCCTCAGGAGGCAGAAATTTTTCTAAGTGGATGGTGATTTTGACAGGTGTTTTGAAATGCGGTTTTAGTTTTACGAAGGATTTTGTGAGGATATTCCGAGAAAGGTCTCCTCGTTCCGAAACTGCTTCAAACAAATCATGCCGATACCCTTGTAAATGGTTCACGGAATGGAATTCAAATGTGGATTCATTTCCACTGGGTAAGGATTGGATTTGGATGTCCATAGGATCACCCAAGTCAATGGGAACAAACACACTTCTGATTTCGTGTAGACCATCTTCCCTTTTGTAAGGAATCACCAAACCAATGTTAATTTTTGCATGGGTGGTGGTTAACAAAGCAGATCCTCTAGTGTGAGACGGACTCGTTTTGTTTGGAAAGGGAAATGGATTGTAAATGGAGTTTGATGGAGTCTTTGATTTCTTTTGGTTCCGCTACTAAAACGGAAGGTCCATACCCAAGGATGGTTTGGATGAGCCAATTTTCATCTCGCATCGGAGTTTGAAACTCTCGATACATTGTGTTTCCAATTTGTTTTGTATTTCCTGTTTCTTGTAAAGGGAGTTTGAGTCCTAGGTGATACGAAGCAGAGTCCGTCACCCAAAGGGTTACATTTGTTTCGGCACTTACTTCTTTCTGGAACTTTTGTTGGAAACCTACTAAAAACTCACCAGCAGTATCTGGTATGTTTGGAAATTCTAAATCGGTGTGATTTACATCTAAAATATAATCCAATCGGAAGGAACGAAATCCTTCCTTTTTCAAATCATAAGCGAGTAAGTAAGATTCATTTTCTTCCAGTAATAACCAAGGAGCAAGTGTTCTTGTTTCTTTTTCTTTGGTAATTCGTTTCCAATAAACGATTGTTAGGGTTTTTTTGGAACGAATGGCATCTTGGATGATCTCTTTTGTTTTTTGATGTGGAGACCATTCTCCCGATGGCAAAACAGAATCTATTTTTTGTAAGATGGATTGTTTGGTTGAAGGATTTTCTTGTCCTTTATCAGAAACAAGTAAAGAGCGAAGGTTTGCCCATTCTTTAGGGGAAAGGGGAAGGGCAGAGTCAACGGCAATGGGGAGTCTGATTTTTACCTTATCCCCATCAAAGTCTAAATCCACAGCGTCTGTTGGCGAATAAGGATACATCTCAATCATATACAACTCTCCCAAATCTTTTTTGAGAGAGGATATGGATTTGTGTCCTGTCACTCCTTGGATTTCTTCTAAAGACAATCCTTCTGGGTGTGAAGCCAGAAGGCGAATTAGGTTTAATTTAGAAGCGGCCCGAGCTGTAGAAGGGTTCATTAAACTTCGAGAATCACCTTTAATTCTTTTGCGTTAGAAGCACATAAAGATTGTTTTTCGATATTTTTTGCTTTGAGGTGTCCACCTGTAAGTCTTTGGCTCACAACACTTGGTCCAAAGTCAATGATGGTAGTAATTGCACTGTCATTAAAGATAGGTGCGATCGCCAAATCCCAGTAAAGTGGTTCAATGAGTACCATTTTGAATAGGATATCACGAAGGTTTCCATCTTTTTGTAAATTGTGACCATCATAGATACTGTATACAGGAACTTTTAAATCCGCTCCAGTGTATGGGAAAGGAACCACTGATGCATCTTCTGCATTGAATTTATCAAGAGAAGATTCCATAAATGGGCAGTGGAAAGGTGCAGTTGTTTTTAAGTAGACAAACTTAAATTTCTTTTCGTCCATCTCTGCTTTCCATTGTTTACGGAAGGCAAGTAAAGAAGATGGAAGTGCAGAAAGGATCATAGAATCAGGAGTGTTATAAAGAGAGATAAACACTGTGTCTTGTCCTTTGAGTCCAAGAGATTCGTTTGTTTTTTTCACTCGGTCTTCGAGTTCATCTTTTGTATAACCAATCACAGCCACCATTGGAGCTGGGTTTTTATCACCATTTGTCTCGTTTTCTTTGACGATGTCTTCGGAAACTTGGAAGTTAGGATAAACTTTTTGTCCGTTGAATCCAAGATAAAAAACAAATTTTAAAAAGTCAGAGTAAGCCTTTAAGAAATCTGTCCCTTCTTTCCCAAGACCAATGAGTGCAGATGCAATCACACCTTGGCTATGTCCACTTGCAGCACCCGTTGCTTTCATCAGTTCAGCTGTAGGGTAACCACGTTTAGAAACCAAAACATAGTTTGCAATTTGGGTCATAAAAATCCCAGGAACAGAAATAGGTGCACGTGCCAAATAATCTTCGTTTGGTGCTCCATCTGGATTTTCAATCCATGATTTAAAATCGAGTCCTTCGTTTAAGAGAGGGTTTTTTCCATCTCGAGCCGCAATTTCACCAAGAGTTTTGAAACTAGTTTCGAAAAATTCTTTTAATTCTGGTTCTGCATACAATTTTACGAGTTCTTTGAGGTAAGGGGAACCCTGTCCTCCGAATTGAAGGAAAAATTTTTGCGAATTTTGGAGGGTACCGGTAAGGAGTTTTGCCGAAGTCATTGGATCTTCCTGAGAAATGATTTTTCTGTTACCGTACAGAGAGGACTTCCCAGAACAAGGAGAAAATTCCTGGAAGGACTGGTTGTACAGCCCCAGGATTTGGATAGGAGAATTCGATTTAGGCGGCTTTGCTTTGTTCTAAATTGGATTTGATGCGTTCGTGGTCGAGGGCAAGGAGAACCGTATTTTCAAAATAGGTAGCAAAATCAATTCTCCCAGAAGCATAATCTTCATGGAGAAGGGCTAAGAGAAGGTAGAACATAAATCCTCCTGGTGGTTCCGAATCTATCAATGTGACATAATTCGGAAAGTCTTTTTCAAAGATAATGTTACTAGGTTTGTCGGCGACTTGTGAAAATTTTTAAGTAAAATATGGGAGGAAGTCTCCTGTTTGGGATTTCCACTTTACAAAGTCTTTTTCTCGGATTCCCTTTCAAACCTATGTTTGTTGCCCTGAAGCCCATCGATTACACGATCATCCTTGTATTTGTAAGTTTTATGGTGGTGATTGGGATGCTTTTGAAACGATCCATGAACCATTCTACGGATTTTTTATTAGCAGGCAGGAAAATCCCTAGTTGGATCACAGGGATTGCCTTCATTTCAGCCAATATATCCGCCTTAGAATTGTTAGGAATGAGTGCGAGTGGGGCAGAATACGGGTTTTTGACCTTCCATTTTTATTACTTAGGTGCCATTCCTGGAATGATCTTTCTTGGGATCTTTATGATGCCGTTTTATTATTCCACTAAGATACGCAGTGTTCCCGAATACTTACGATACCGTTTTAACAGACCTGCCCATCTTGTGAATTCACTCATCACATTGTTATCCCTTGCTTTAGGTTCTGGAATTTACCTTTATTCCTTATCCCTAGTGTTTGAAACCTTGTTTGGTTGGAACCCACACCTTTCGATTTTATTTAGTGCATTCATTGTTCTGATTTATACATACTTCGGTGGACTCAGTTCTTCCATTTATACAGAAGTGATGCAGTTTTTTCTTACGGTTCTTGGACTGTTTCCATTGGTCATTGTCGGATTGACAAGGTTAGGTGGTTGGGACGGCCTTATGCAAAAAATCCCAGAGTCTCACAAACATATGTGGGTAGGTTTGCCTGGCGGACAAAATGAACTTGGTTGGGATGTTCTCAGTGTCACGGTAGGACTTGGATTTGTTTTATCTTTTTCCTATTGGACTTGTGGGTTTGCGGAAGTGCAAAGGGCTATGGCTGCAAAAGATTACCGAGCGGCGAGAAGGACTCCCCTGATTGGTGCGATGTTTAAATTGTTTTTACCATTTCTCACTGTCATTCCAGGACTCATTGCCCTTGCAGAATACTCCACTGAGATGAATGGAGAGTACAATAAAAGTTTTCTCATTTTATTAAAGAACTTTTATCCATCGGGTATGCTCGGGCTTGGCACCACTGCACTACTCGCTGCCTTTATGGCTGGCATGTCTAGTTCTGTCACAGCAATGAATACCATTTTTACATATGATATTTACCAAACCTATATTAATAAAGATAAGGATGACAATACCTATTTAATAATTGGAAAACAAAGTACAATGGTTGCTGTTGTGTTTGCCATATTTACTTCTTACATTGCGATGCAATTTGAAAACATCATGAATTACATACAGTTGTTGTTTTCCTTTTTTAATGCTCCTCTCATCTCCATTTTTTTACTAGGGATGTTTTGGAAAAAAGCCTCAAAATGGAGTGCCTTTTATGGGATGTTAGTGGGGACGGCAAGTGGGCTCTTGCATTATTTTTTCTATGTTAACGATATGTTATATTACAAATCAGAAATGGTATCTAATTTTTATGGTGCTATTTATTCGGGAGTGTTTTGTTTTCTGGTGATGGTTGTTGTTAGCCTCATCGAAAATGAGGATCCAAAACGAGACTTACATGGGTTAGTGTATGCCGATAGAGACAAAACCAATGTCTTTTGGGATCCACGGATTTTGGCTTGGGGTGTGATCTTACTTGTCCTACTTGCTGGGTTTAATGTCGTTTTTGCATAAAGATTTATACATCCGTAATAAAATAGTAATTGAATGCGAGTATTCTGATTCCTATGTTTGTTGCAGTATACACCAAGACTATGAAACCAAATCATTATACCGAAATACCCTCAACTTTTGAAGTTCAATTGGAATCTTTAAAGGATTACGATTCGAAAAAACATATCAGTGCCCGGGGAATCAAATTTTTCCATCCTTATGACATTGAAGTGCCTTCGATTTTAAAAATATCTTTAAAAATGATTTCGATGACAGGATCCATTGACTTTCTTGTGAAAACCTTAAAGTCAGAGAAGGTGGATCAGGAAGACCTTTACGAAATCCATTGTAATTTTTATGACACAAATGCTGAAAAAGAAGACGAAGTGTTGGAGTTTATCAGAAGCTTTTAAACCTTAAATTCGGTTTCTTGTTTGAAACGTTAACTCTAACGACACCATTAAAGGGTTCCGTTTTTTTCTCCCATCCACTGGAAGGTTTCTTCGCTAAATGACTTTTCTTTGGGACCATATTGCATAAGCCACCGAGTTGGTGGTAAAAATCCATCGGTACTCAGTCCATAACCCCCACCTAACGGGGCACCAATTTTAGATCGTAACTCGAAGTGGAGGTGGGCAGGATAACTTCCCCCCGCATCACCAATGGTCCCTATCCATTCTGTTTTTTTCACAAGTTGCCCTGGTTCCACATCGATGGTGTGGAGATGGGCATAGACTGTTTCTAAATAATAGAATTTTCCATTTGGCAAATTCTGCTGGTGGACGATTCGAATCACCTTTCCCCAACCACCACCATAATCTGCAATTTCGGAAACGACCCCATTTCCAAAAGCGTAGACCGGGGCTGCATAATCAGAGTCACCACCAGTGAGTGCATTCCAATCCTCACCTAAATGTTTTCTCCCACCAAACTTTGCATTTTCGGCACCAAACTTTTGTGCAAGGTAATACCCATCTGCATACTTTCCCCCGACAGGGAATTCAAAATCAATTGCATGGAATGTTGGATACCGTTTGAGGATTGGAAATGGGTCAGTGGTTCGCACTTCCCCAGAAGCTTCCATCCAACCAAAAAGTGGGTTTCCTTGGTAAGAATACCCTTTGGAGGCACAACCTGTACCTAACATGAGTAGTGTTAGGAAACAGATTGTGTGTTCGTACAAACGTGACAAATGGATTGTTTTACTTGGATACCAACTGTTTTTGTTTGCGGGAAGAAAGAACATGGCTCTTCTCAGAATGGTACATGGCACGTGCTTCGATTGGCAAATGGTTTCCTTCTTTGGCTGCTCTTTTTTTGCCTTGTTCCATTTCCTTTTTCATATCGTACAGAAAACTATCGTAATCCACTTGGATGGTATGCCTTGTACTATTCACATACCGTTTTTTCATCGCCTTCTCATCTTTTAGAATGCTTTTTTCCATTTCTTCTTTAGATGGCAAAAGATAGTTTCCAGTCAAGTACTGGGAGATCCATTTCCCTTGGCATTCGGCTAGTGGCATAATGGCACCTAACGGTTGCATGAGGCCCACAAAAAACAAATTGTTAATTCCGGGTTTGATCATTTTGTAATAAAGTGGGATATAATTGTTTGGCGCAGAGAGAAAATCTTCTTCAAAAAAAGGAAATTTGATATTATACCCTGTGCAGTAAATGAGAACATCCGCTTCTTCCTCGGTTCCATCCGCAAAGGCAATTTTTTTGCCTCGGAGTTCGGTGATGACTGGTTTCGGTTTGATATCACCGCGGCCGAGTCTCACGAGTAAGTCTTGGGAAATGGTAGGATGAGCAGACCCAAATTTATGATCTGGTTTTGGTAAACCAAAGTCTTCCATTTTCCCCACTCCAAAACGAATCAGAAGGTGAGCGAGTGTTTGTTGGATGAAAAAAGGAACCCAGTGCGGCGTGTATTCGGTTAATTTGTCCAATGGTTTTCCAAAGAGATAATTGGGGATGACGTAAGCTCCTCTTCTTGCAGACAAAAATACTTTTTTGGCAACACCTGGTCTTGATAATTCCACAGAGATATCCATGGCACTGTTTCCCATACCGAGTACCACAACGTTTTTCCCTTCGCAGTTAACAGGTGTTTTTGGGTCTACATAAGAATGCGAATGGATGGTTTGACCAGAAAATTTACCTGGGAAAGCTGGGTCGGGCCAACGTTCACTCCAATGGTGGCCATTCGCAACAACTAACACATCATAGATTTGTGTGGGTCCCTTTTCTGGAGTGATCCTCCAAAGTCCATCTTCTGTTCGTTCTGCTTTTTTCACTCCATTTTTGAATTGGATGTGTTTACGAAGCCCAAAGTGGTCTACATAGGATAAAAAGTATTGTTGGATGGGCTCGTGATTGGGATAATCAGGGTAGTTAGTTGGCATGGGGAAATCACGGTATTCCATTCTGTCCCGATGAGTATTGATGTGTAAGGATTTATAAATATTACTCAGGCCATTATCATTTTTGTAACGCCAGTTGCCACCTACATCACTTCCCTTTTCATAACAATCAAACGGAATGCCGTGTTCTTTTAAGGATTTGATGACGGTGATTCCAGAAGAACCAGCTCCAATTACACAGACTTTAGGAAGTGCCATAAGGGATCTCTCTTACTCTTGTTACAGATTTACTTTAGGGACAAATGGTTAGAATCAAGAACATCGTTATCAAGAAGATTTTGGGGCAATTTTGAAAAAAAGTATGATATCTAACTTTTTTTGGGAAGAAGGAAGGTAATTTCATTTGATGGAAAGTGATTTTGGTGGATTGTATCGAATCGAGTGCAATGGAGTTTTCCTTGGTCTTGGATACATTTTCACTTAAATATTCTTTCAAAGGTATCCTTGGTAAACTCCAAATCGTGGAAGCGGAGTTATATTTCGCTTATGAATAAAATTCTTCTATTGAAATCTTAATATTTACTTCCCATTTAAAAACTTTTTTACTTCTTCTTCCCCATTCGTAATTTCAATTTTTAAAATTTTGCCGTCTTTCAATTGGATCATTGTCACCGAACCTTTTGTCCTTGGGAACGGATCTGCTAATTTTTCTTCTCTCACCAAACGAAGGGTATATGGATAGGATTTCATTTTAGGCAGTGCCACAAATCTTGTGATGAGGCTTGGCATTCTATGGATGTCGGAAATTAGAACTGCTTGTTTTGATTCCAAATACCCTTTATTTTCTTTCTCTACGATTGGATGGATGATTTTACTCGCATCCATATCCGAAATGAAGAATACTTTTGTGGTTTCCTTAGGGATGGGACTTGGTTCTTCCCATTGGTTGGTATATGGAATTTCAGGGAGTGGGTCACCAACTTTCAACGTTTGTGTTGCTTGATCCTCGGCAAAAAGAGAACTAACAACCAAAATACTAAAAAGGAAAAATAGTTTGAATCCAATTGAGAGGGAACGTGTTAGATACATTGAAGTATTTAGTTTCATGGTGTTACCTTTTTAAAGTTTATACAAATATGCGAGTACTTGTTCTTTTGTCATCTTACTTGCGTTAGAGAATTCACCACCTTTTGTCGAAGTAATGAATTCCCCTTTTGGTGAGACAACAACAAGTGAAGGAATTCCATTTTGAATTGGATTTCCTAGTTGTTCATTGAGACTAAGGTTTTTATCAAATCGACCAACATCAACCTTCATCACCACAAATTCTGAATCGAGTAAAGTTTTGGTTTCTGGGTCGGCAAAAATTCCATCTAATGCCCTACAGTCGGGGCACCAATCCGCACCAAAAACGATGATCAGTTTCCGATTTTCTGATTTTGCTTTTGCTAACGAAGATTCATACTGAGTTAGAATTATGTCTCTTTGTTTCGAGCAGTGAGTAGGAAGGAGGAGTGTGGTACTAAAAAAGAGGAATGAGAAAATCGTTTGGAATCGGTGTTCCATAAAAAATGCGGAAGAATCCTTCCGCTTCGATTATTTTTTCGCGATTTCTTTTAAGATTTCTTGTCTTTTTTTGTCTTTCTCAATGTGCGAAAGACTCAACCAATCACGTTTCAATTGTTTCTCTGAAACACCTTTGAAGGTTGCATATTTGCCGAGGATTTTTGCTGTTTTTGCGTTCATGCCGACCAGATTCTTTTAGTCCAGCTTTCTGTCAATGCGAACCTAAAGGACTTTGTTTCATCCTTGACCCCAATACTCACTGCGAAACATAGTAAAGTCCAAGAAATCGATCGACCTTATGAAATCACATCTACCTGACCGTTACGATCCTGAATCTGTAGAACCAAAGTGGAACCAAATCTGGGAAGAAAAAAAAACCTTTGCTCCTGATACATCACGCAAAGAAACATTTTCCATTGTCATCCCACCACCAAATGTCACTGGGAATTTGCACATTGGGCACGCACTCAATCATACCATCCAAGACATCATCATACGCATTGAACGGAAAAAAGGGAAAAACGTGGTTTGGGTTCCTGGTATGGACCATGCTGGAATTGCCACCCAAGTCGTAGTAGAACGTGAGTTAGCTAAAGAAGGAAAATCCAGAACTGATTTTACTCGCGAAGAATTTATAGAAAAAGTTTGGGAATGGAAAGCTCATTCCGGTGGAATGATTGCCAAACAACAACGGTTACTCGGTGAGTCTGTGGATTGGTCCAAAGAACGATTTACATTTGATGAAGGATTATCCAAAGCAGTTATCAAAGTTTTCCGCACCTTATTTGATGAAGGATTGATTTACCGTGGGGAACGAATCATCAATTGGTGCCCAGTTACCAAAACTGCCATTTCAGACATTGAAGTCGAATACAAGGAAAAACAAGGCAAACTTTATCATATCAGATATCCCAAAGCAGAATTCAAATCCAAAGACCCAAAAACATTAGGTGCAGGGGAATACATTGTTGTAGCAACAACGAGACCAGAAACAATGTTTGGTGACGTTGCGGTTTGCGCTCACCCAGATGACAAACGTTATTCGGCTTTAAAAGATAAGTTTGTCTTTTTGCCAATTGCGGAAAAAGAAATTCCTGTTCTCTTTGATTCTTTTGTAGACCAAGAGTTTGGATCAGGTCTTGTGAAAATCACACCAGCACATGACCCTAATGACTATGAAGCCGGCCAGCGTTTAAAACTCACTCCAATCAACATCATGAATCTGGATGGAACACTCAATGAACATACAGGTAAGTACAATGGTTTGGATCGTTTTGAAGCACGTAAACGTGTGGTAGAAGAATTAGAATCCAAAGGTTACATTGAAAAAATTGAAACACATATCCACAGTGTTGGCCACAACCAAAGAGGGGGAGCTGTCATCGAACCATTGTTATCGACACAATGGTTTGTCAAAATTGAATCCCTAGCAAAACCAGCAATTGAGGTTGTAAAATCAGGAAAGGTGCAATTCCAACCAAAGATGTGGGAAAAAACCTACTTTGAATGGATGGAAAACATTCGCGATTGGTGTATCTCAAGACAATTGTGGTGGGGTCATCGAATTCCTGCTTACTATGCACCAAACGGTGATATGGTGGTAGCTGAATCTTTGGAAGAAGCAATTACACTATTCCAGAAAAAAGGAATCTCTGTTTCCGCTGATACCATCAAACAAGACGAAGACGTATTAGATACATGGTTCTCTTCTGGGCTTTGGCCATTTTCCGTATTTGGTTGGCCAGAAAGAACAGAAGAACTCAAACAACATTACCCCACTTCAGTTCTCGTCACTGGTTTTGATATCATCTTCTTTTGGGTCGCACGTATGATTATGAACGGTCTCAAGTTTATGGGTGATGTTCCATTTCATAAGGTGCTCATCCATGGTCTTGTTCGTGATAAAGACGGAAAGAAGTTTAGTAAGTCACTCGGTAACGTAGTGGATCCTTTGGACATGATGTCAAAATACGGAACGGATTCTTTCCGATTCTTTTTAGCAGCAGTGTTACCAGAAGGAAAAGATATTCTTTTCGACGAATCTAGGTTAGATGGTTATCGTTCTTTCTGTAACAAAATTTGGAATTCGAGTCGATTCATCTTTATGAATTTGCCAGAAGACTTTTCTCCTAAAGAACTTGACCTAAACTCATTGGAAGATACAGACCTTTGGATTTTACATGAGTTTGATTCAATGCTTGGGCGGTATGAAAAAGCATATTCTGGTTACCTATTCTTTGAAATGGCGAATGCGATTTATGATTTCGTATGGGGTTCGTTTTGTGATTGGTATTTGGAATTAACAAAAGCTCGGGTGTATGGAAATGTGACTCCTGAGTCAGCTGAAAAAGCAAGACAGGTACTTGTGAGTGTTTTAAAAAAATCACTGGGTCTCCTTCATCCGTTTATGCCATTCATCACTGAGGAAATCCATTCGCTCTTAGAGCCAAAGGAACTTGCAAAAACAGAATTTCCAAAAGCCTATGGAGTATCAGCAACTTCCCCTGCTGTGGTTCGGATGGAACTTGTTCGTGAGATCATTACCAAAATTCGAAACATGCGCGCAGAGCTTGGAGTGAAACCTGAGAAAAAATGTAAGGTCATCCTCAAATGTGCAAACAAAGAATTAAAAGAAATGATGGACCGAGAAAGTAAATCCATCCTTCAACTTTCCAAAGCAGAGAGTTTGGAATTCTTAGATTCGTATGAATTAAAAAACACAGACTCGGTAGGTGCCTTCTCGATTGGAGAAATCATCCTTCCTCTCGAAGGGATTTTTGATTTTGAAAAGGAAAAACAAAGATTGGAAAAAGAGAAAAAACAAATCCAATCAGAAATGGAAAAATTAGAAAATAAAATCAACAATCCTTCCTTTTTGGAAAAAGCAAAACCAGATGTGGTAGAAAAAGAAAGAGAAAAGTATAATACTTGGAAAGAGAAATTAGAAAGTACGATTAGGGCGTTAGAAAAAATTGGAACATAAATATAAAGTTTTACTTCTTGGAAGTGGTGGTAGAGAACACGCGTTAGCGGACGTGATCTCAAAATCTAATTCTTTGGAATCTTTGAAAGTATTTCCCGGGAATGGTGGATTTGCAACGGAGCTCCTACTAGGAGCAGATGAAATTTCCATTACCGATAAATCTAAATTCTTAGAATATTTAATGGTTTCGAAAACCAATCTTGTTGTGGTGGGACCAGAAGATCCACTAGTGAATGGAATCGCCGATTGGTGTGCTGAAGTAAACATTCTTTGTTTTGGTCCATCTGCATATTGTGCACAGGTGGAAGGCAGTAAACATTTTGCAAAAGAAATGATGAAACGGGCAAAAGTTCCCACAGCTTCTTTTGCTGTATTTACAGACCATGAATCGGCTTGGAGTTATGCTCAAAAAGAAATGTTGCCCCTCGTTGTCAAAGCAGATGGTTTAGCTGCAGGAAAAGGTGTGACAGTTGCTTTTGATTTAAAAGAAGTCAAACGAGCATTAGATGAAATATTTTTAGAATCAAAATTTGGTCAAAGTGGAAATAAAGTTGTCATTGAATCCTTTTTGGAAGGAGAAGAAGCTTCTTTATTTGTCATTACAGACGGACAGAGGTATATGTGTTTGCCAGCCGCACAAGACCACAAACGTGCGTATGACGGTGACATTGGACCAAATACTGGTGGAATGGGTGCTTATGCACCAGCACCAATTGTGACTGATGTTGTTCTCTCAAAAGTAAAGACAAGAATCATCGAACCAATGTTAGAAGACTTTCGTAACTCGGGACATCCTTACAAAGGGCTATTGTATGTCGGTCTAATGATCACAAAAGAAGGAGAACCCAATGTAGTGGAATTCAATTGTCGCTTTGGGGATCCTGAAACTCAATGTGTATTACGTTTACTTGATGAAGACATTTTACCGATTTTTTATGCATCCGCTACAGGTAATTTACCAGAACGGAATTTAAAATTGAAATCCGGTTCATCGGCCATTGTAGTGCTTGCGGCAAAAGGATACCCTGATAGTCCCGAAAAAGGAATGGTGTTAGAAATTCCACCAAACGAAGGGAATGTGGTGGTCTACCACGCTGGGACAAAAAAAGAAACCCAAACCATCCTAGCAAGTGGTGGGCGAATTCTTGGGATCACATCATTTGGTTCCAGTTTAAAAGATGCAATCAATGATTGTTATGTTTTTCTCTCGAAAATAAAAGCACCAAATACATTTTATCGAAAAGATATTGGAAGGAGAGCTCTGTAAGTGCCATTTAGTCTCTCAGGAAATTTTAAATATTGCGAACGTTCTAAACTTCGTAATTTTGAAAAACACCTAGGGATTATTTTATCTGAAAACCAAACCCAACTCCAACAACATTTGATGATCAGAAGGGCACTACAAAACTTAAGTGGTTCTGTCAGTGTTTTGTCAAGTCTTAGCAGGCAAGAGTTACTTTCCTTCATCTTCATCTTAACTCAGTTTGGTGATATCACTCGTAATGAAACACCACCGGAGTATTTATTATTAGAATCCATTCCTTATGTGATAGAATGGTCCAAGGGTCATTATATGATCCCACTTGAAATTTTGGAACATTTGGCACATGAAAGGATTTTTAAAGACCAAGGGTATTTGTTTGCACTCATTCCTGCACTTCCCATCAAAGAAAAAAAATCTTGGATTCGTTGGATTGGTGTAGATTTTGAAAAAGGTGGAGATAGAGATTTAAATTTTGAAATTTATTTCCAATGCCGTGTCTTACAAAAACCTTTTTTAGGTAAGTCACTTGTGCAAGAATCAGAGATTCGATTGGAACAAATTTGGCCGCGTGGCAAAAACGAATACATTGATTGGTTTTATAAAGGTTTATCTACATTTTATTATGCAATGGAAGAGATGAGCCGAAAAGAAAAGGATCCATTTTTACTACATGTGATTGAACTTATCAAATCAGGAAAATTCATCCTGAAACGATTGCCTGATAGTTATGGAAAAGAATCGAGTTATTCTTTAGTTGGAACAGTAGAAGGAAATACTCCTCAACTCAGAGAAATCACATTCCAATGGGAAGTGGAACGATTACGTAAAGATTCTTTGTTTTAATCTACACTTCGGATTTACACATTATGGACAGATCATTAAAAGACTTAAAAAAACAAACAAGTGAAATGATAGAAACATTTCAAACCTACTGGGCAGCACAAAATTTCCAAGAGGATTATGATCGTTTGATGTCCTTAATTGAAAAGGCAAACGATCCAAAATTATGGGATTCACCCGACCAAGCCAAAAATGTAACTCAAAAACGAAACGAATTACAATTAAAGTTGGATCCATGGTTGGATTTAAAAAAAGAGCTTTTAGATTTTCCTGACTTAATCGAACTCACCTCAGAAGAAATGGGTGAATCTGGATTAAAATCATTAAATGATGATTTTGAAAGAATGTTTGAGGCTTTTGAAAACTTACAAATGTTAGATGCTCTTTCTGGAAAAGATGATGGAAAAGCTGCATTCATCAATATCCACCCAGGTGCTGGTGGAACAGAATCACAAGATTGGGCCGATATGTTACTTCGTATGTACACTAGATTTTGTGAACAAAAAGGATACCGAGCAGAACTTGTGGACTACCAACCAGGTGAAACCGCTGGTATCAAAAATGCTACACTTTACATCCAAGGGGATCATCCATTTGGGTATTTAAAATGTGAATCGGGAGTTCATCGTCTTGTTCGTATTTCTCCTTTTGATTCCAATAAACGTAGGCATACATCGTTTGCATCAGTCTATGTCACACCAGAAGTAGATGATGATATCCAAGTGAATATCGAAGAAAAAGATTTACGAGTTGATGTCTACCGATCTTCGGGTGCTGGTGGTCAGCACGTGAACACCACAGACTCTGCTGTTCGGATCACACACATTCCAACAGGAGTTGTTGTCTCCTGCCAAATGGAAAGGTCACAAATCAAAAACCGTGATACCGCAATGAAGATGTTAAAAGCACGTCTTTATGAGATGGAAAAACAAAAAGCAGAAGAAGAGAACGCAAAAAAAGCAGGGGAAAAACGTGACATAGCTTGGGGTTCACAAATTCGAAGTTATGTGTTCCATCCTTATAATTTAGTGAAAGACCATAGAACCGATTTTGAAACTGGAAACGTTCATGCAGTGATGGATGGAGACCTGGAAGATTTTATCATTGCCTATTTAAAATACCTGACAAATCAGAAGGCAAACGCTAAAGTATAATCCCATGTCTGTGAAACAGGATATTTCCGGTGCCTTAAGGAAAATCCAAAAAGAAATCCAACAACTTCCGAATATTACGGATCGGTTGAATTTCATTTTGGATATGACACTCACTTTATTTGGTGCTTCAACTGGAAGTATATCCATTATGGACCAAGAAGAGAAGGTCCTTACCATTGTTGCGGCTAAAGGTATGGACTGGGAGAAAAAAATTGCCGCAAAACTACCCTTTAACTTAGGTGTGACTGGTCGCGCTGCATCCACAAGAGAAATTACCTATGTTCCTGATGTTCTCCTAGACAAAGATTATGTAAAACTCATTGAGACTGTTCGCTCAGAGCTTGCGATTCCACTTCTAACTAGAGACTCTGTTGTAGGAGTTCTCAATTTAGAATCAGACAAAGTTAACTTTTTTTCACCAGATATTATTAACCAAGCAACTTTATTTGCATCTCAATTAACAATTGTTATTTTAGAAGAAAGAATTGCAAAAGAAGCCTTCGAAAAATCTAAACGGGAAGAAGATCCTGTTGAAGAAATTTTAGGTTATGATCCAAGCATTTTATTTTTGAAACATAGAATTAGGCAAGTGGGTCCATCCGATATTTCGGTCATGATGATTGGAGAAGAGGGATCTGGGAAAAAATTAGTAGCAAAGGCACTTCATTATATTTCTCAAAGGAAAAATGCTCCCTTTCATACGGTTGATTGTTCTGGGCTAAGTTATGAATTATTGGAAGCAGAACTTTTTGGAAGTTTTAGTGGTAAAATCTTCAATCCAGGAAAATTGGAACAATCCAATACTGGTTCCTTATACATTGAATCAATAGGAGATTTACCTTCCAATTTACAAAACAAACTATTTCAAACTTTAAGTGATAAAACCATTCCGAATCCAACATTAAAGAAAAAAGACGAAGTTCTTAATATCAGAATTTTTACAGGTAGCAAAAGAGACCTTTTGGAAGACATTCAGAAAGAAACGTTTTCAATGGATTTATATTACCGTCTAGCGGAAGTTCCACTTCGTATGCCACCATTACGTGAAAGACGAGGTGACATACCTCTTCTTGCACACCATTTCTTATACCAATACAATAAACAATATGGAAGAAACAAATCTTTCTCCACCGAAGCCCTAAAGTCATTAACAGGAATGCCATGGAGTGGGAATGTAAGGCAATTACAAAGTGTCATTCAATATGCAGTCCTTGTTCCACAAGAGACAGTGCTTGAGCCATATTCTTTCCAACAAGATGGCAAACGTGAGGAAGAAACACGGACGAAAGTATCGGGGTTCGGAGTAGGGACAGAAATTCTCACTCCAAGTGAGAACTTATCTTTGAATTTAGCGATTGAAAAATTAGAGGCAATTTGGATCAAAGAAGCCTTTCAAAGGGCCTCCACCCAAGAAGAGGCAGCAAAACTTTTGGGGATCAGCCGTGGATCTTTGCAATATAAGCTCAAAAATAACCAATTTCTGGACGGTTTCAGCGTTTGATCCTAAGAAAAGGATGGATCGATAGACCTCTTTGGTCGATAGTATAAGAAAGGAGCTTCGAAGTGGCAGAAAGTTATTACCGTACCATCAATGGTAAACAATACGACAATGAATTGTTAGAAATCGTTGAGAAGGCCACCAAACGTAGCAAAGCTCCTATTGGCAAAAACATCGCAAAAACATTATTTGATGCCATCAAAGATGGTGGTGATTATACTGATGTTGAAAAAAGAACTGTAAAACACATCCGCGACAATTTTAAATTTTCACCTGATGCAGATGAATACTTACGATCCGAAATTCGTAAGTGGGCAGCTAAGATTTCTGTTCCAGCCGCAAAGAAAAAAAGCCAATCCAAATCTTCAAATACCAAAGAGTCTTCTTCTAAATCAAAATCCACTCGAACCAAAAAAACATCTATCTCTGTAAATGAATCCGAATCTTCTTATATGGAAATTTATGATTCCAGAGATGAAGCTGGTTACGAGGTAGCACCAACTCCAGAATACAACGAACTTGTTGCACTCAATAAATTCCAAATCACTCCGAAACAAAGCCAGTTAGGTAAATTCATAGTAATCGGTCTCATTGTACTATTTTTTCTTTTACTCATATTCTTTGGCATTCGAAGTTGTAATCGGAATTCAAATGCTAATGATTCCAAACCAGGTAACGTAACATCACAAGGACAAGAGTCTAGTTCAAGATCCTTAGAACGTATTACCTTACAATCTGGAACCGTTTCGAATCGATTTGATTCCCAAGCAAAAGCCATTCGTTATATCAACGATTTACAAATTCGTTTTATCAAACAAAGTATGGCAACTGAAGAAACTGCCTCTGATAAAATTGCAACTCTTGCTGAAGCTTTAAAATCTTATCCAGGAATCAAAATTCGAGTCAAAGGGCATACTTGTTTCATCGGCGAAATGGACGAAAATAAAATTTTGTCAGACGAACGTGCGAAATTCATTTATGATGAACTCATCAAAAATGGTGTGAACCAAAGCCAACTCGACTACCGAGGGTTTGGTGAAACAGCAGAAATTGATACGAACCAAACGGAAGCCGGTCGAATCAAAAATAGAAGGGTAGACTTTACCGTTCTATCTGTCCTTCCTAAAGATTAGACTGTAAACGATACAAGGATTTTGTGAGCATCCGTTTGGTGGAACGAATGGACTCATATAATCCTTCGTATAAAAGTAATGATTTTTTTGCCACACCTAGCTGGGCGTTTTCCTTTTCTTCCAAACTCAAGTGTTCATCATACCCTTCTGTAATTGTAAGAATCACTCGTTGGATTCCCAAACTTAATATTTCATTTAAACCTTTTTTTTGAGATACCTCCTCATCAATCAAATCCATACGTTTGATATCTTCTGAAAATGTTTTTGGATTGATTTGGTTTTTTTGGATTTGTTGGTATATCCTCTGTGATACGGTTAGACCTTGTTTCACAAGGATCAGAAAATCAATTAAGGAAGTGATTGTCTTTTGGATATCTTCGATTAGTAATGAACGTTCAAAAAATGGAGTATTATCCTTTAATTTTGATTGGATCAATTTTTTTACATTCACTGTAGACTGGATTTGTTTTTGATTGGAAGTGTTCTCAAATTCTATATGAAAACTGGAATGTTCCATCCCTTCTAACTTAGCACCAAACTTTGTTAAGTTGGTCCACGGGTTTTCTTTGGAGTGATCTTCAAACCATTTTTTAAAAATTAACATCTTTTCATTGGTAATATAAGTTTCATTTTGAATTCCCAAAACTTGTTTTTGGGGAAGGGCAAAAAGTTGTTTGTAATTGTGTTTTTCCCTACGAAACTTTCGGGACTCTATGTAATTTAGTCTTTCTTCTAATACTGCTCCCTTCGAATGGGCAAGTCCTTTTGTGAAACTTAAGTCTTGGCCTACTAAATACACTTTTTCTGCTCCCATCAGAGTTCCAAGACTTGCGGCATTTGTGGAAACAGAACCACCGAAGGGAACGGAACCAATTTCTGCTGAAGCTGTTTTTTCTAATAATTGGAGTAAAGGAAATGGAGAAGATGTCACAAAACCTTTGTTTGGTCCCTTTTCGAATCTCAAACTAATATATGTGGAAGTAGGATCAAAAATTAAAATCCCTTCACCACTGTAGTCTTCTAAATACTGGCTATTTAAGGCTTGAGGGTCTACTGAATAAATTAAATCGGGATCAACGCCAAAAGATGTAAGGATGGGAACTGCAGTGTCCACTGCTAATAACAAAAATTGGTTTCGGTAACGAAGGATTTCAGGAATCGATTCGGATAAACTTGGACCCGCACAGGCAATGAGAACTTTGATTCCCTTTGCAATGCCAAATAAGTCTGCTACAGGTCGAAACTCTGACAATTCAGGTAGGTTGTAACAAATGTTCTTTGCCCAAATTTTTTCAAATCGAGTCAGTGTTGCTAAGTTTACATCCTTCTTATGAAACATTTGTTCGGCGATAAGTTTCAATTTAAGGTATTCTGTTTCTTTCCATTGCCATGACCCACGGTGGGGAACAAAACTAATAGGATGTGTTCCTTTACCCTTCACTGCGTCTGAAAGTTGGTCTTCTAAATTTTCACCTGTAACGAGGACCAGTTTACCACTTAAAAATGCTTCTGAGAAATCAAACTTTGCCAAAGCCTCTTGGATAAGAAAGGAAAAAGGTTCCATCCATATGATCGTTACTTTCGATCTTTCTAATAAATAGGGTATGATATAGCCAATGCCAGCACCAAACAATAAATAGATGCGTTCGGTTCCATCGTGAGGAAGTTCCGCTACAAAACGTGTTGCTTCTTTTTTTGGATCAAATTGACTGTGAATCCAGACTCCATTGATTTCCAAAGTATCATCGCCAACTTTGGATTTGATTCGTTTGTAATGAGTCCCTTCCAACATGGAGTGATCATTTTGAATTAATTCAGATACTTGCGAAGGTAAACAGGCTAAATTTTTGGAAAGAAAGGATTCGTTCACTTACGGTTCCAGGATAATTTTTACAGTTATGTTAGGAGTAATAGATGTGTTTGGTTTTGGATCTTGAGATTTGACAAAACCAGATCCATCTAGAGTGTATTTCACTTTTAATTGTTTTAATACTTGGATCACTTCCGATGCGGTAAGACCTGTCATATCAGGCATTTGTTTGGGATCTACTTTAAAGATTTTGTTCTTTTGATTTTGTAATCGGTAAACCAGTGCCTTTTCACTTCTTTCTACAATCGGAATGATACTTTCTACAACTTCACGAAAAACAGGAGCAGCAATTCCTCCTCCCGTATGCGCCTCACCACCTGGTTCATCAAAAACGATGAGACCAACATACTTTGGTTTGTCGGCAGGAAAAAAACCAAGGAAACTGGCTGTAAACAAACCAGCCTGGTATCCTTCACCCGCTTTCGCTTTTTGGGAAGTTCCCGTTTTCCCAGCAATGAAGTAGTTTTCTAAATAAGCTTTTTTTCCTGTTCCTTGGGAGACCGCTTTTCCCATTGCATTTAATGTTTTTGATGCTGCACCAGGTTTAATTCCTATTAACTCAGATTTGGTGGAAAATTCATGCACCAATTCACCGTAAGAATTGGTGATCTGAGAAACAACACTTGGTTCAAATAAAATACCACCATTGACAACCGCTGCTGCAGCAGTAATCAACTGAATAGGTGTTACCGAAACCCCTTGTCCTATCGACAAAAAGTATGGTGTACTTTTGTTCCATTTGTTTTGTGGGGGTAGGTACCCTTTTGCTTCGTGGATGGAAAAATTGGTCCTCTTGCCAAATTTGAAACTATCCAAATAACGATAGTAAGTTGCTTCGTCAATTTTTTGAGCTGCCTTGATGATTCCAACATTACAAGAATATTGAAGGATTTCATCTAAATTGACATGGCCATGGTTGTCGGTACAACGAATCACAGTTTTACCAATTTCAATATAACCTGGGCAATGGAATCGTTCTCCTGGTAGAATTTTTCCTTCATTTAACAACATCAATGCGATAAAAATTTTCATTGTGGAACCAGGTTCATATACATGCCGGATTGACCAATTGGTATGGGATTCCACTGGAAAATCTTGGAAATGATTGGGATCAAAATTGGGAAAGGATGCCATTGCCAGGATTTTTCCTGTTTCTGTGTCCATAATCATTCCGATTCCGCGTTTGGAAGCGGTTTGGAGAAATGCTTTTTGTAAGGATTTTTCCAAACGGTATTGTATGATACTGTCTATTGTTAGGTGAACATTATTTCCTTTTGAAGATTCAGCATCTGGTGTTGATAACAGTTCCAAGTTATATAACATTTCAAGACCAGAAAGGGCTTTGTCATCATCGTAACCTGTAAATCCTAATAAACTAGCAGCAAGACTTCCCTGAGGGTAAATTCGTTTGTATTCTTTTTCGACTCTAACACCTGGGAGAGAAAGGGCTTTGATTTTTTCTGCTTTGGATAATTCAATTTCTCTTTTTAATAGAAAATAGTTTTGTTTGTCTCGAATGGTTTCGATCAGTTTGTTTGTAGGAATTCCAAGTACTGGACCTAACTCTTGTGCGGTGAGTTCGGGATCATAAATATTAGATGGATCAATTCCAACAGTTGCTGATTCTCGAGAGATCGCAAGTTCGATCCCTCGTCTATCGTAAATGGTTCCTCGTTGTACAAATTTATTAGCTTTTAAATTGATAATGTTTTCATTAAAGTAGGTGAGATACACAACTCGGAAAAACAAAACGACAAATAAAGATAAAATAAAATAGAAGATGTATTTAAAACGAAGTTTGTATTCTGTCATTGTTAAAAATAAAAGATTACCTTTCCTTTAATCTTTTCAACTGGTACGAGTCCAAACGATCTCGAGTCAGTTGAATACTGACGATTGTCACCGAGTAATAAATAATAACCAGGAGGGATTCTTCCTTGTTTGTCCATTGCAAGAAATGGAGAATGATGTCTGTTTAAAAATACAGAAGTTGAAGGTTCACTTGTGTACGTTCCTTTTGGAAGATAATTTTCCAAAAGTTCCATCGAATCAATCAGTACCCTGCCTGATTCAATCGAATAAAATTCGCCAGGTAAACCTATCACACGTTTGACGACAAGTTCGTCTTCCTGGCTCACAAATAAGACCAAATCTAGTTTATTGATACTTGGATCTGTGTACAATAATTCCGTTCCAAAAAATTTGGCAGAGATGGCATATCCTCCCTTCCAGACAAAAACGACAGATCCATGTTCCAAGGTAGGATACATGGAATTCCCTTGGACAGAATAGATTTGGAATAAAAAGATACGGACAAATAGTAAGAAACAGAGAAATAAGAAGACGAAGAGGCTTCTTCTCACGTAACGTTTGATTTTACTCCACCAGTGGGGGCCTAAAGTTTCTGTTTCCATATCCATCAAAAAACGATAAAAATCATTCGTGCATTTTTCCCCTTTCCAAAGAATGGAAAAGGAAGTTTCCGTAAATCTGAAGCCTAGAGAAGTCTATGTCACTTACAAAATATCAATTCCGAGCACAGTTTCGCTGTACCAACGAATCCTGTCGCAAAACATACCCACTCCACCAGGTTATCTATTCCTGTTCCAGTTGTGGAGAACTTCTAAATGTAGAACATGATTTAGACAGCTTAAAAAAAATCCCAGCGGAAGAGTGGAAGTCCACATTCGAATCCCGTTTCCGTTCGAGCCAATTTCCCAATGCTTCTGGGGTTTGGGGCAAAAAAGAATGGGTTCTCCCCGAAATCAAAGAGGAAAACATCATTACGTCCGGGGAAGGGACAACCCATTTGTATGACGCTTCTCGTTTTGCAAAGGACCTTGGATTAAAGAGCCTTCATGTCAAACAGTGCGGAGTCTCACATACTGGTTCGTTTAAAGATTTAGGGATGACCGTTCTTGTCAGCCAAGTGAACCAAATGATTGCTGATGGAGTTCCCATTAAGGCAGTCGCTTGTGCATCGACGGGAGACACTTCTGCTGCTCTTGCTTCTTATGCTGCCAAGGCTGGGATTCCTGCTATTATT
Organism: Leptospira levettii; assembly: GCF_002812085.1. Classification (NCBI taxonomy): domain Bacteria; kingdom Pseudomonadati; phylum Spirochaetota; class Leptospiria; order Leptospirales; family Leptospiraceae; genus Leptospira; species Leptospira levettii. The sequence goes on along the minus strand of NZ_NPDM01000001.1, from coordinate 854,402 downwards.
TTACTTCCAGCTAACAAAGTTTCAACGGCTCAACTCATCCAACCTGTTTCCAACGGTGCCATCGTGCTTGCCTTGGAAACTGACTTTGATGGATGTATGGCAGTTGTGAAAGAACTCACGCAAGAAAAGTCAATTTATCTAGCAAATTCCATGAATTCCCTTCGCATCGAAGGTCAAAAATCTATTTCTGTCGAAATCACCCAACAACTCGGATGGAATGTGCCTGATTGGGTTGTCATCCCTGGTGGGAATTTAGGAAATGTTTCCGCACTTGGAATGGGTTTTGAAATGATGTTCGAACTTGGTCTCATTCAAAAACTGCCAAGGATCATCCTGGCTCAGGCAAAAAATGCAAGTCCTCTCTATGAGTCGTTTAAGAAGGGTTTTGCGGAGTTCTCTCCTGTTACCGCAGAAAAAACCTTAGCCTCTGCGATCCAAATTGGTGATCCTGTTTCCGTGAAAAAAGCGATCCGTGTTCTGAAAAAATTCAATGGGATTGTCGAAGTGGCAACGGAAGAAGAATTAGCGAACGCTGCAGCAAAAGGGGATTTGTACGGACTTTATAATGACCCTCACACGGGTGTGGCACTTGCTAGTTTATTAAAATCAATCCAATCGGGAGTGGTCAAACAAGGGGAATCTGTTGTTGTGATCTCCACTGCCAATGGTCTTAAATTTACCGAGTTCAAACTTGCCTTTCACGAAGGGAAAATTCCTAAAGTGGACGACACCTTGAAGAATGTGATTTTACCTTGTAAGCCAACCTTATCGGGTGTGATGGAAATCCTCGGTAAACATTTGAAGAAAACATAAATCGCTAGACAAATCTCCACTTCGCTGGCAATTTTTTTAAGTTTACCGGTATGTCCCAAGAGATTTCTCTCAGTCCAGATTTTTGTCGAACTGTGGATCAGGCTGTAGAGGCTGGGAAAAAAATTTCCATGATCACCTATGTGATGGGAGACATAGGTGAGGCAAAACTCAAATACATTTTGTTACGAATTTTGCGTTCCCTTGATCGTGAAGACCTGATGGAACTCTTCTACACTGCTGCAAAAGAGTTAATTGTCAATTCTACTAAAGCAGCGATCAAACGAATTATTTTCGAAGAACTCCAACTCAATATCCAAAAATTAGAGGATTATGAAGAAGGAATGAAACTTTTCAAATCAAGTTTGAATGAACGCAAATTTCCCACTTATAAACAAAAAATGAGAGAATCGGGACATTTTGTTAAAATCACTTGTATTTACAAAAAAGACAAAATAGATTTAGAAATTCGAAATAATTTTCCTTTATTGCCAATTGAAGCAGAAAGGGTAAAAGAAAAGTTTATCAATGCTAAAAAGTATGATAATCTATTCGAGTTCTTTATGGAACATGGTGATAGTACAGAAGGAGCGGGAATGGGAATCACAATGGTAGAAATATTATTGTCTCAATCTGGTTTTGATCGTCGATTATTTTCAATATACTCATCAGAAAGGAAAAAGGAAACAGTAGCGCGTGTGGAAGTTCCATTACATGAAATACCAACATCAAATGGAATTACTGAACAACTGTTTGTAGAATAATGTCAGAATTAAGTACAAAAGCAGACCAATTAAAAAGACAAGCAGACCTTCTCGGATTAACAAGAGAAGCTGTGTTTACTGATGAACAAGCGAAAGAAGTTCTACAGGGAAAAATCACAGATGGTTACTTGGTAAAAGTAAAAATTGATTTGGACAGTTTGAACGGAATGGTTCTCGTTTTAGTATCTTCCATCCGTAAACACATAATGGAACTTTATGCTGTTGTGGGAACATCTCCCACCTTTCGTAGGATTCGAACGTTCGCTGATCATGTACAAATTTCAACAGACTTAGGTGACATTGGTAAAACGGGTGGGTATGATCCTGCTATCTCTGAGAATATTGGTCGTGCTGTTCACCGAGCCTTCACCAAAGAGAAGTTAGAGGAACTCCTACCCCTTTGGCAAAAAAAGGATCCTTCTCATATCACAGAACTTTTAGAAAATCCAATTCTTATGGCAACTAAGGGAAGGAATATCAAACTCCAAGCCGAAGTAGATAAAATTTCGACAGCAAAGTTTCGTTATGAAAATCCGATGAAAGGAGTCATCCTTCCCATTCCCAAACCAGAAGACGAGGCACCAGCTGCACAAGATGCTGCTGTTCCATCTGTTTCCACCGAACTTCCGAAAGGTGAAGGTTCTGCTTTGGATCGACAAATTGCACAATTTCGTGCAAGTTTTCCAAAAGAACTCAATATGAAAACAGTCATCTCACCCATCAATGGAGTCGAGTTTGATAACCTAATGGAAGGAATGGAAATTTTATTCCGTGTTCCAACGGAAACTCCTGAAGGACTCACAAATGCTCAGATTCTTGGCCTTATTGATGAAGAAGGCAAAATCAAAAAGGAACCTGTTGTGGGAAAATTCCTTGGGATTGCGAGTAACAAAACCGAATACCATATTTTTGCCGAAGGACCAAATCAGTATTTATTCCATTCGATAGAAGAACACCCAGTAAAAGTGGCAATTCCTAAACCTGCATCCATTGCGGGAACGGGAAACAAAACGGGAGCTGGACAAACTCAAAAGAAAAAAGTTGGGAATGCACAACAACAAGAGTCAAAATCTTCAGGTGCCAACTTATTTATGTTAATGGGTGCATTTATCACAATCGTACTCATTGGAGTTTTGATCTTTGTGATGGTGATTTTGTAAAATCAATTAGGTTATTTGTTTTCTAATCATGATCTTGTGAAAGTTAATTGATTTTGGCAAGGACGGAGAGAGAAGATTAGTTTCACTGTGAATTTGAATTGAAATGGGTTATTTTAGGCCAATCGAGAAAAGGTTCGTGGTACAATCTTTAATGCAGTCAATTTTGATTGCCTTTGTATTCGCTTTGGGGATTTTTTTTTCTGGTTTAGGTATGAACCCATTTGCCTATTATGGACTGGTCGCATTCCTTCCCATTTTGATTGGACTTATTTTCCTTTATTTGTTATCAACAATCTCCATTCGATTCTGGTTTGCTGCATTTGATTCAACATATGTATGTTCATTTGCACTAATATTATATTGGTTAGGAAATGTTTTCTTTTCGAATTCTATATTCCCAAGTCATTTACAATGGACGTGTGGAATTTTCATGGTGTATGCAATTGTGATCCGTTTAAAAAAAACTGATACAAATAAGACAATTCCAAACCACAAACGCAGTTGGATATCAACTGCAATTCTAGGTCTCGTAATATTATTATTTTCTTTTTTGCCGCAAATAAGTTGGTAAAGGTTTGCTAATCAAAAGTTTAACTAGTAACTTCGATGTTTATAAGTTTCCCTTTAGCATAGTTTTTGAAATTAATTCTTTCTCCAAGTAGCATATTGTACTCGATTGGTTCCAGTCCCATCAATCGATACGATTACCCAAGTGTCTTTTCCAAAAGCAATTCCTTTCCAGGAATTGTTAGCTGCTGTTGCTCGTGCAGTCCAAGAAATTCCATCTGTGGATGTCATAATTCGATTGTTACCCGTAAATGATGCGGCCATAAACAATCCATTTCCATACATAACTTCATACCATTCATTTTGTTCTGATGATGCATGGGGAGTCCAATTGATTCCATCAGTTGATGTCATCACTCGATTTGTACCTGTTCTAGCAACCGCAACAAATTTTCCTTTTCCATAGGTGACAGAGCGCCAGTCGTTTAGTTCAGCCGATGTTTGGAGCGTCCAATTGATTCCGTCAGTTGATGTAGCAACTCTGTTGGTCCCACTTCCTGCCACAGCTACAAATAGATTGTTTCCGAAAGTTACACTGTGCCATGCAGAAGCACCTGGGTTTGTTCGGGTTGTCCAAGTGATACCATCTGTTGAAGTTGCCCAGCTTCCTCCACTTGCGACCGCAACAAAGATTCCATTTCCAAACGTAACCCAATCAAAAGTACTACTTGGACTAGTGCGTGCAGTCCAAGTGATGCCATCAGAGGAGCTCATGATTCGATTTGTTCCACTATTTGCAACAGCTACATAAATATTGTTACCATAAGCAACGCTGAGCCATTGGTTTGCTTCAGAAGCTGATCTTGCTGTCCAAGTAATTCCATCGTTAGAGGTCATCACTCGATTGGTTCCATCTTGTGAAACAGCAACAAATTGATTGGAAGCAAACAAAATCCCTGCCCAAACATTTGCCTCTGTGGCTTGGGCCAAAGTAAAACTACTGATTGAACATGACTCGGGGGAAGTTTCACATGTTTTTGACGCATTTAATAAAAGTAAGGCTTCTAAGAAAGTGCGAGAATCGTTATTTGATTTCGAAGAACAAGAATAAAATAGGAAATAAAATACAAATGATAAGGAAGAGAAACGAAATAGAAAACTACAATTGAACACGAGACACCTCAAAAAATTTAAATCAAACCTCCATTACTAGAATGGGATCTGTGTTAGATTGCAAGAGATTATTTATCGTATTTTAACCCGCAACTACAATGTTGACGAGTTTGCCTTTGACATAAATTTCTTTTTTGATTTCTTTTCCGACCCAGAAAGGTTTTGCCTTTTCCACTTCTTTTGCAAGGGATAAGGCTTCTTTTTCTTCGATGTCTCTAGGTGCTAAAAATTCCCCACGCATTTTACCATTCACTTGGACAACGATGGTGATATTAGCATCTATTAGATACTTTTCTTCCCATTTTGGATACGGATGGTAAGTTAGAGATTCCTTGTGTCCTAATTTTGCCCATAGTTCTTCTGCTAGGTGGGGTGCAAAAGGAGACAATGCCAAAACAAATGGTTCTAATACTTTTTTAGGTTTTCTCGGATTACTTGTGAACTCATTGATGAAGATCATCATTTGGGAAACTGCAGTGTTAAATGAAAAACCATCGATATCGTCTTTTACTTTTTTAATGGTACGATGTAGGGTTTTTAGCTCTGCTTCATTAGGTTCAATGTCTTCTACAAAAAAAGTTTCGTTTTCCCCTGAGTGAAAGAGTCGCCATACTCGATTTAAAAATCGAAAAACACCATCCACACCATTTTTACTCCAGGGTTTGGACATCTCAAAAGGTCCCATAAACATTTCAAAGAGTCTTAGGGTATCAGCACCATATTCAGAGACTACATCATCTGGATTGACAACGTTTCCTCGTGACTTGGACATTTTGCCTTTGTCTTCTCCAAGGATGAGACCTTGGTGGACTAATTTTTTAAATGGTTCTGGTGTGGATACATGACCCAAATCAAAAAGGATTTTATGCCAAAATCTTGAGTATAACAAGTGTAATACGGCATGTTCTGCTCCACCGACATACACTTCTACTGGCATCCACATCTTTTCAAGTGTTGGATCAATTAGTTTCTCATTGTTTCTTGGATCGATATATCGAAGGTAATAATAACAGGAACCTGCCCACTGTGGCATTGTATTGGTTTCTCGTTTTCCAATTTCACCAGTGACTGGGTCTTTATAAACAAGCCAGTCTTTCGCAAGTGCAAGAGGAGATTCCCCTGTTCCAGAAGGTTTAAACTCTTCTAGGTCTGGTAATACCAATGGTAATTCTGAATCTGATAATGCCTTTGGGGTTCCATCTTCAAAATGCACAAGAGGGATGGGTTCACCCCAATACCTTTGCCTTGCAAAAAGCCAATCTCTGAGTTTGAATTGGATTTTTTTACGTCCTACAGATTTTTTCTCTGCCCAAACAACCATGGTTTGGAACGCATCTTTGTATGACTTTCCATCTAACTGCACTTCTGCGGAAGAAGAGTTGATACAAACTGATTCTTTGGAATCAAAGGCAAGATTTGGTTCCATTTTTCCATCAATCACTTGTTTGATGGGAAGTTGGAATTTCACGGCAAAGTCATAGTCTCTTTGGTCGTGAGCTGGAACCGCCATAATCGCACCAGTTCCGTATGAGATTAATACATAGTCAGAGATGTATATAGGAACATTGACGGAAGGATCCGTTGGCAAACTAGCATAAGATCCAGTGTATACACCTGTTTTGTCTTTATTAAGTTCGGTTCTTTCTAGATCACTTTTTAAAGAACAATCTTTTTGGTAAGATTCGACTGCTTTTTTTTGTTCTGCAGTTGTGAGTTCTGCAACCAATGGATGTTCTGGGGCAAGGACAAGATAAGTGGCACCAAAAATGGTATCAGGACGAGTTGTGTAAACAGTGATGTCTTTTTTTAAGGAAGGAACATGGAAATTGAGTTCTAATCCTTCCGACTTCCCAATCCAGTTCCTTTGCATCTCAAGTGTGGATGGTGGCCATTCACATAAAGATAAATCACTTAATAATCGTTCTGCGTAAGAAGTGATGCGCATCATGTACTGGCGCATGGGTTTTCGTTCGACAGAATACCCTTTGGATGTCCATTCTTCTACTTCTTCGTTCGCAAGAACCGTTCCGAGTGCCTCACACCAATTCACTGGGATATTAGCTTCGTACACCAATCGGAAATGGGACAAAATGTCCTCTTTTTCTTTCCGAGATTTGGATTTCCATTCAGAACCTGTAAATTGGATTCCTTTGGGAAGTTCAATTCCTTCAAATACTTGCGAACCCTCATTTTCAAAGGTTTTGATAAGGGTTTCAATGGGTACGGCTTTGTTTTGTTTTCGGTCAAAGTAGGAATTGTAGATCTGTAAAAAAATCCATTGGGTCCAACGGTAATAATCGGGGTGAGTGGTGGAAATTTCCCGTTCCCAGTCATACGAAAGTCCAAGGCTTTTGATTTGGCGTCGGAAGGTATTGATGTTATTTTTTGTGGTGGTACGTGGGTGAATGCCCGTTGTCATCGCATATCGTTCTGCGGGTAGACCAAATGCGTCCCAACCCATGGGGTGGAGAACCTCGTATCCTTCCATACGTTTGAGTCTTGAAATGATGTCAGTGGCTGTGTATCCTTCTGGGTGGCCAACGTGAAGGCCTGCACCACTTGGGTAAGGAAACATGTCTAAACAATAGTATTTAGGTTTGGATGAGTGTGAGTTTGTGCGAAAGGTCTGGTGGTCGTCCCAGTATTTTTGCCATTTTTGTTCAATATCTTGGAATGGATAATTCATCGACTAACGTAGAGAAAGTGTAGTTAATTCTACTTTCTCACGGAGTCGATGATTTTTACAAGCTTTTTGAAACTCTTGGACAAACAAACTTTGCAGAGATTGTATTGATAAAGGGTAGTGACGGAGCCACATTCCGCACAAGGTTTAAGATTGTTGATTTTCACATTCATAAAGTCTGCAGTATTTATCTTTGTATTGCATTCGAGCATTCTATATTTACCTGTATGAGTCCGCTTATCGACAGTGCTGTTCATAACTTCCCAAAAATCCCCAAAAAACGGGAGAGGGGAAACACTACGATGAAGTTACTTTATATGAAACCCACCCTTTGGGGTCAAAAAAAATTAGGATGTACACACAAAAAGATAAGGAAATTTTTCTAAATTTTTTTTTGCCGAGGTGCAATAGAGTTGGAACGAAAATGAGAATTAAAAAAAAGATAACTGTAATCAAAAAAATTGAAAAATCATTGTTAGGTGGCATTTTATTGAATAAATGCCCGATATTAGTCATGCGTTATGTGTTAGACGGTAAATAGTTTGGGGGAAAAACCTAGTGTTAGAATTTAAAAATGTGTTCAAATCATTTCACAATGAAGAAGAAACGATTGATGTGTTGAAAAATATTTCATTTCGTATGGAAACTGGTGAATTTGTAGCGATTATCGGCCCTTCTGGATCAGGTAAATCCACTCTTCTTGGTGTTGCAGCTGGCCTTGATAAACCTGATACTGGGATCGTTTCACTCGATGGAATTGATCTCACCAAACAAAATGAATCAAAACTCGCTGACATACGTGTCGATCAAATTGGATTTATCTTTCAAAACTTCCAATTATTGCCTGGACTCAATGCAATTGAAAATGTTGGGATTCCATTGTACTTAAAATCATCACTTTCCGAGAAAGAAATCTTAAAAAAAGCAGAAACCATTTTGGAATCTGTGTCTATGTCTCACCGTGCGACACACTTCCCAAAACAACTGTCAGGTGGAGAAGAGCAAAGGATTGCCATTGCTCGAAGTTTTGTTAACGATCCGAAGATAATTTTTGCAGATGAACCAACTGCAAACTTAGATTATAAAAATAGCAAAACAATATTAGACCTATTATTGTACAGGAACAAAAAACAAGGAACAACTCTTGTAGTGGTCACACATGATCCCGATGTTGCAAAACTAGCAGATCGTGTTTTGGAAATGAAGGATGGTGAGATCATTTCTGATTCAAAGAATAAACAATCCTCAGTCAGCCGAAAAGGTTCCTCTAAGTCCAAATCATATTCGCAAAAAACGACCACCAAACAGAAACAAACGACTAAACAAACAAAGAAGGTGAGTCGATGAAGGCTTCTCTCTTTCGTTTTTACTTAAAACGTGAGCTTTTTTCACGGTTTCGGTATTCTATCCTCATTGTTGTTTCCATCACACTTGGTGTGGGTTCTGTGATTGGCATCCATTCCTATAAGGACAATACGGCAAATGCCATCAAAAAAGAGGCAAAATCCATCATGGGAGCCGATCTTGCCTTACAGTCCCCACAGGAAATCACCAATTCTGCTAAGGATTTGTTGAAAAATCGCCTTCCGGTAGGAGCCAAAACCAGTGCTTCGATCCAATTTTTATCCATGATCTCCAATGAATCTGGTTCTGAAAATTCTCTCAGTTTTATCAAAGGGATTGAAACGGGTTATCCCTTTTATGGGGAAATGAAAACCGAACCAGAAAATGCGTATCGGAATCTGAAACCAAACCAAGTACTTTTAGATCCTACTCTTGTCGAAAACTTAAAGCTAAAACTTGGTGATCGAGTTCGATTGGGTGATAGCCTTCTTGTCCTTGCAGGTGTTGTTTTAAAAGAACCAGGTGCTGTTGGTTCCTTTGTGGGTTCAGCTCCCGGTTCTATCATTCGCAAAGACACTGCGATCCAAACTGGGCTTGTGCAACGAGGCAGTCGCATTCGTTATACGATCTATTTACAATTCCCTGAAACAACCAATACTTTGGATTGGAAAGACAAAGAGTTTGAGTCCTTTATCAAAGAAGACTTAACCATTTATCACAATACAGAAGTGAATTCTGGATCCCAACAGTTCATCAAAAACACATTTGATTATATGGCTCTTCTTGCTCTTGCTGGATTTTTTCTCGGAGCCATTTCTGTGTATACAGCAGTTCGTACAAGGTTACTCGAAAAACGCAATGAAATCGCAATTCTTATGTGCCTTGGTGCCAAACCGAATGTGATCCTTTTGTTAGTATTTTCGGAAATACTGATCCTTTCGTTATTGGGAACTGTGTTTGGACTTTTACTTGGAACTTTCATCCAATCTTTATTACCAGATATCAGTGGGATTTTGTCGGTAGGGAATAACGTAATCCTTGGACTTTCCGCTTCTTCTCTCTTATGGAGTGTTGTGTTAGGTGTGATTTTGCCACTCCTCATCTCGATTCCACTTGTCTTAGAAACAAGATCTGTAAAACCTTTAGCGGCACTCAAAGAAGTAGAATCACAAACAAGTGGGAATTTATCCTCTTCCTATTGGCAATTTGGTAGCTTTGTATTGATTTACCTTCTTTTCACAAGTCTTGCGATCTTAGAAACAGAAAGTATTTTTAAAGGTATCCTATTTACACTTGTTTTGTTAACCTTGCCTCTCCTTGTGTACGGATTGTACATACTCTTTGGAACTTTCCTACAAAAAATTTCAAAATTAGGATGGTTATCGAAGGAGTGGAGTCTTGTGACCAAAAAAGTCACACGCAAATCAGGTGCCCTTCGCCTTTCGATCATTGGACTTGGATCAGCACTTTTTATCTTAACACTCTCTCTCATCTTACAAGAAAGTTTACTCGAGTTAAGTGGGGCAAGAGAGATCGAACGAAGGCCTAACATGTTCCTTCTCGATATCCGTGAAACACAAAAAGAGGGACTCTTGCAAGTCATCTCCAAGTTCCCTGTGGAGAAACAATATGTAGCTCCTGTCATAGGAGCACGTTTGTCCAAAGTAAATGGAGAACCTGTTAAAAAAGAAGACACAATTAAAAATGCAATGGACCGCAATTGGCGAGCCACAGCAAGAACTCGTGAATACTTTTTGTCTTACCGAGATTCTTTGTATGATACAGAAGAAGTGACTAAGGGGAGTTGGTGGCAAGAAACAAGCCAAAATGAAATCTCCGTGGAACGAGATTTTTCCTCTTATTTACAAGCGAGTGTTGGAGATGAACTTACCTTCAATGTACAAGGGAGAGAGGTCTCTGGAAAAATCACTAACCTTCGTTCGGTGAATTGGGCGGATATGAAACCCAACTTTGTGGTGTTATTTTCTAGAGGGATTTTGGAAAAAGCTCCTAGGTTTTATATTGTATCGTTACTCATTGACCAAGGAACGGATCGTTACCAATTACAAAAGGTCATCGTGAATCAATTTCCCAATATCACTGTGATTGATACAGAAAAAACAATCCAAGCCTTTATGGGAATTTTGGAGAAAGTTACACAAATGATGGCACTGATGACGATGTTTATCCTCGCCGCATCCTTTGTGCTAGTGTTTACCACTTTGTATGCAAGCCAATCCGAACGAAAAAGAGAATTTGCTCTCCTACGTGTGATTGGAGCAAACAGTCGTTTTATGGGTAAACATTTTCTAAGGGAAGCATTACTTGTTTCAATGATTTCGTTTTTCCTCGGACTTGTGTATGCCGTGGGATCCAATGAGATATTAAATAGATCCGTATTGGAACTTCGTAGTGTGTATCCTTATGGACAACTGAGTTTGGTATTTTTTGGAATTTGTTTTGTGACAGTGACGTTGTATACGTTAGGACTCTTTAGTTTCTTTCGAATGCCAACAAAGACGGTGCTGAAAGAAATTAAATAGTATAAAAGCGACTGGTTTTGATCTGGAAAAGGAAAACAATCCTGTTAGAAATCCAAACAAAAAAGCCCGGGGTTTGAAACCGGGCTTTCTCATTGAAAGAGATGTATTCGGGATTATTGTGCTACCGAAATAACCTCATCTCGGTTGATTACGTTAACGATATGTTTATATTCAGGAGAATCCTTTCCATATTTTAACTCGGTTGCACGTAATAAGTGAACGTTCTTTTTGTAACGATACTTGAAGAGCATATCATCTGGACCTTTTGTCTTTTTGATCATGTTTTCTTCGAAGCTATATGCACTTGCAAGATACTTGTGAGCAGGGTATTCTTTCTCGTTGTCATCGATTTCGATGTAAAGTTCAAGAATTGGGATACACTGAGGAAGGTTTTGTAAGTCATACTCAGCCATAATCCATGAACGATAAACGTCAGAAAGAAGTCTTTTGAACTCAGGTCTTTCTCTTAAGTCAGGGTTTTTAATTTCGTCAAGGTGATTGATCGCTTTAGAGAAGTAGTTAAGTGCATCTTGTTTCGCTTTCATTTTTTCACGGTAAACAACACGCTCTTCTCTTGCTTTACGATCTACTTTTTGCCAGTACCATTTTTCATCTAAGCGTTTTTTCTCAGCTTCTTCTTTGCGGTACTGTTCAACCCAATCTCTATTTTTCATAATGGTGTTAACACCAGATTGGTAGTTTGAAAGAGCCAAACGGAATTGGTTGTTCGCGAAAGTTTTAGAAAGTTGGTGTAACTCTTGGAAAGTTTTGTTATACCCTTTGAAATCAGGGTTCTTCCAAAGAGATTCCTGTTCCATAATTTCTTTCTTTCTTTTCTTTTGGTCTTCAGTGAGTTCCGCATCGTCATTCTCAGGAACGAGTTCGCCTTTGAGAAGTTCGTCGACTTGGTCTTTAGCCGCTTGGCTTTCTTGAGCGTTCGCAGGCTGAGTTTGTGCGAAAAGCACACTAAAGCCGGACACCAGTTGGAGAATAAGGAGATACTTAATAATCTTCATAGTCGTGTGACCCTTTTGTCTCTTTCAATATTTTGAACAAATAGGTTTATCTATTTCTTCAATGAAAGTATCGGTTTGGGATGAGTCAATAATAACGAATTAAAGAGGAAAAAAACCTAAATGTGAACTTTTTCTTCTCAAACCCTTGGTTTTAAAGGGACATAAGTCGATCCAGACCTAAAAAATCTCATTCCTTGACAGCCTAGTGAATTCGAGAAGATTGCTCATTGGAGATGAATTTATCCGAAATTACTTCGATCCGAGACGGAAATCCGCAGTGTAAAACATGCGGAGGAGTGGGCATTACCTTAGCAGAACATGTAAGGGGATCTCGTTCTGGAGCCCTTGTTTTATGCCATTGTATCGGTAGTGACTGTAACACTTGTGAGGCGAAAGGGCAACCTCCCTTTATGTCTTTCGACCGTAAATTGGACAAAATGCTCCCTTGTGTCTGCCATAATGCAAGGTTTTCCCTCCGCAATTTAGAGACTTTAGTCGAAAAAGCAAACATTCCAGCACGTTACCGTTTCCAATTTTTATCCACAATCGACATCGGGGACACAGCAAACGACCCTGATATGTCGTTTATCATTGCTCACGACTGGGCAAACGAACTGGTTCATAAATTTAAAAATGCAGATTTTACACCACAGGGGTTTTACCTTTGGGGTGGGACAGGTTCCGGAAAAACCTTACTCGCATGTGTCATTCTAAACGAACTTATCTTTCGGTATGGAATCACTTGTAAGTATGCGAAGGTAAATAAAGACTTTTTGTCTGCCATTCGTGATACTTACCAATCTGATAGTGAAACACATGGCCAGGAACGTTCCATCGAACGTGAATTTGCAAATGTAGATGTGCTTGTGATTGATGACTTTGGCGTGCAAAAAGAGTCGGAATTCAACAATCGTAAGTTATACGACCTCATCGACAGTCGATATGAACAAGAAAAACTCACTCTTCTCACATCCAATCATTCTCTTGTGGAATGGCGAGACCGTGGCCAAGGTCGGATTTACTCACGACTCATGGAAATGACAAAAGAAATTGAATTAAAATGCCCTGATTATCGTACGAAGTTTGTGAAGAGGTAAGACCATGAAGTATTCCAATATTGCCTTTCTTTCTTTGGGTTCCAACATCGGAGACAGGCACCATTTTATGGACCAGGCAATATGGGAAATTTCCACCTTACCAGAGTTACAGATTTTGAAACAATCCGAACGATTGGAAACTGCTCCGCTCGAAAACACAAACCAACCTTACTTTTTAAATCAAATTGTAAAGGTAATGGTTTCTTCTGCCTTTACACTTCCTTGTTTACTTGATTCCTTACAAGGGATTGAAGACAAATTGGGACGCAAACGTAGGTCTTGGAAAGGACCACGCGAAATTGACATCGACATTCTCACATATGAGGCTGTTGTCATGAAAACAGATTTTTTACATTTACCACACCATTCCCTTTATTCAAGACCATTCATTAAACAATTGTTAACTGATATGGGAGAAATTGGTGTGTATGCTCTTTTTTCGGAACTAAACCATGAAAAACATTATTCTACAGTATAAAAAGAAATACGATGCGGGGGAACCAATCTCTGTCATCACTTGTTATGATTATACCTTTGCGACCCTTTTCAATCGCACAGATGTGGATTGTCTCCTTGTAGGTGATTCACTTGGGATGGTCATCCAAGGAAACCATTCGACACTCCCTGTCACACTCGATGAAATCATCTACCACACGAAGGCGGTCTGCAAAGGAGCTCCTGACAAAACCATCATCGCCGATTTGCCATTCTTATCCTACCAAACCTCCATTGAAGAGGGAATTCGTTCTGCGGGACGAGTATTAAAGGAAACCAACGCCTCGTGTGTGAAACTGGAAGGGGACTCTGACTTTATCATCGAACTGACAAAACGAATGACCGAATCAGGGATCCCTGTATTTGCCCATTTGGGACTTACCCCTCAATCGGTACATACCCTTGGTGGACACCGTGTCCAAGGGAAAACAGAAGCCGCACGGAACAAAATGATCCGTAAATCAAGAGAAATTGCCGAAGCTGGCGCCTTTGCTTTGTTACTCGAGATGGTGCCCGAATCATTGGGGAAAGAAATCACAGAATCAATTCGCATTCCTACCATTGGAATTGGAGCAGGAAAGTATACCTCAGGCCAAGTCCTTGTCATGCAAGACCTACTCGGTCTCAATGAAGACTTCCATCCGAAGTTTTTAAAGAAATTTGGGAACTTAAGTGGTGCCGTGAAAGAAGCAGTGAATACCTATCACAAGGAAGTGACGAAAAGAGAGTATCCTTCCGAAGCCCATGTGTTTTTAGATCAATAATCTAAAAAACAGACACAAACCTCGGAGAGATAAGGACAGTATTACTTACGTTTGTTTGCTGCTTCAGCCAGTTTTTCAAACATTGGCACTGTTGTTTCCCAAGACACACATGCATCGGTAATCGATTGTCCATAAGTCAATGGTTTAGCGTCAATGGATTGGTTCCCTTCTTTTAGGTGACTTTCAACCATCACTCCCAAGATGTATTTGCTTCCTTTTGCAAATTGTTCCGAAACGGAATCCACAACACTTGGTTGTTTGCGAAAGTCTTTTTGGCTATTACCATGAGAACAGTCCACCATTACTTTGGGAGGGAGACCTGCTTTTTCAATTTGGGCACCCACTTCGTTCACGGACGCCTCATCAAAGTTAGGTCCTTTGTTTCCACCACGTAAGATCACATGTGTGTCTTTGTTTCCTGCAGTCTTAAATATTGCACTACTACCTTGGTTGGTCACAGAAAGGAAATGGTGGCTAGAACTTGCGGAACGAATGGCATCAATTGCAATTTGAACATTCCCATCAGTACCATTTTTAAATCCAATCGGTGCTGAGAGCCCCGAAGCTAACTCACGATGGACTTGGCTTTCTGTGGTCCTTGCACCAATGGCTCCCCAAGCTACAAGGTCAGCAATGTATTGTGGGGAAATCACATCCAAAAATTCGGTTCCGCAAGGGATTCCCATTTTGTTGAGATCTAATAAAAGTTTACGGGCAAGTTGTAACCCTTTGTTAATATGAAAGGAGCCATCTAAATCAGGATCGTTGATAAGACCTTTCCAACCAACAGTGGTTCTTGGTTTTTCAAAATACACTCTCATCACTATGAGAAGTTCTTTTTCAAACTCTTTGATTTTTGGTTTTAGTTTTTCTGCATATTCCATCACAGCGCCAATGTCGTGGACAGAACAAGGGCCAACGACAACTAACATACGCTTGTCGTCTTTTCCGTGAATGATGTCTGAAATTTGGCTTCTAGTTCTGACAACAACGTCAGAAGCTTCATCTGTTAAAGGAAGTTCTTCAATCAAAACGGAAGGTGGAATGAGACTGTGTTGTTCTAAAATTCTTAAATTCGCAGTTGGTTTCATAATTAATACTTTTGCATTTTCGGGTCAACTAGGTCAGAATAAGCAAGGATTCCCCCAGCAACATTTTTATAAGATTTAAAGCCAGCTTGAGCCAAAATTCCACAAGCCATCCCTGATCTTCCGCCAGAACGACAATACACTAAAATTTCTTTATCAATTTGGCTTTTGATTTCTTCTATCCTTGCTGCAAGTTCACTCACAGGAATGAGTTTGTCTGTACCAGGTACGAGTGCGATTTGTTGTTCATTTGGATTGCGTACATCCAAAACAAAAAAATCATCCTTTCCTTCCGCTCTTGCATCCAGACGTTTTTTAAAACTGACAACATCGATTTCCGGTACCATTATGTAACTCCGCCCATTTCCTCTAGTTCTATTGTCGCATCTTCCCAACGTTTTGTCAGGAGTGTGATTTCTCTTTTAATATCGTTATAAGTGTCCATTTCCAACTGAAAACTTCTGTTTTTAAAGAACTCTGGGTCTTGTAAAAGTTCCTCTTTGTCCTTTTTATTTTTTTCCAGTCTCTCTATTTGGACTTCTAAATCGGAGATTTCTTTTTCTAATTTTTTCCGTTTGTTTTTACTTGCTTGGGGATTGGGCTTTTTTTCCTCATTTTTAGATTTGGAGGAGGTTTGGTCCTTCGCGTTAGTCCCCAATTCGTCTTCTTTGTGGAATTTGAGGTAATCGTCAAAACTACAATTGAGGTTTTTTAATTCTCCCCCTGAGAGTTGGAAGGTGCGGTTACAAAGACCCTTCATAAAATCGGGGTCGTGACTGATGATGAGTAGGCTTCCTGGAAAATCGATGAGAGCACGTTTGATCGCCTCACGGATGACGATGTCCAGGTGGTTTGTGGGTTCGTCGAGAAACAAACAATTGGATGGGTGGTTGACAAGAAGAGCCAATCGAAGCCTACTTTGTTCTCCACCTGACAAGTGTTTGACGGACTTAAAAACTCCATCACCTGGAAAGGCAAAATGCCCAAGAAGAGTCCTTGCTTTTTCTTCATTCAGTTCTGGGTATTTTTTTAAGACTGTCTCTACAAGGTTTAAAGATTCATCCAAATCTTCCCCATGGGTTTGGGAAAAATAACCAAGTTTGGTTTTGGGACCATAATACAATTTTCCCATATCGAGTTTGTGTTGTTCTAACAAACACCGCATAAGGGTTGATTTTCCAGCTCCATTGGGACCAACGAGCGCCACTTTATCGCCAGCAGAAATCTCAATCTCTGCATTTTCAAAAATGGTTTTTTTCTCACCAGTGTTTCGATCTGGGTAGGAAAAAGATGCATGTTCCAAACGTAATATGATATTACTAGAAGGGACAAATTGGAATTGGTAATCTGGTTTTTGGTTCCAAAAACTATCTTCTGGATTGTCAACTTTGTCCCGTTTTTCCAAGCGTTTGATGACAGACTGCACTTGTCTTGCTTTGGTTGCTTGGGCACGAAATCTTTCTACCCATTCCATACGTGATTTTAAATACGTTTCTTCTTTTTCAAATTGGACTTTCAGTTTTTCTTGGATTTCGTTTTTGGCTTCAAAAAACTCTTCCAAACTCCCTTGGAATTCAAACGTTCCATGCGGATTGATTTCTATGATGGTATCAACTGTTTGGTTTAAAAATTCAGGGTCATGGGTGACAAGGACAAAGGCTTGGTTTTGAGAAACCAAATAATCAGCTAACCATGATTTGGTTTTGTCATCCAAATGGTTTGTTGGTTCATCGAGTAATAATAAATTATGAGGATTGAGCAGGGCGATTGCAAGACCAATGCGATGGTGGTATCCAGGAGAAAACTCTTTTGTTTTCCTTGTGAAATCTGTAGTTGCAAATCCAAGTCCCGAAAGGATTTTTTTCGCACGAGCTTCTAGACCGTGTAAGTCGTGTAAGTGGGCAAACTCTTCTAAATCACTTTGTTCATGAAGGAGTTCTTCGAAAGCCGGATCTTCGTGGTCAGTGGTTTCAAACTTGGATTCGATTGTCTTTCGTTTGGCATCATATTCCGCATACAATTTGTTTTCATCGAGGACTGTTTCGATGACGGATGCATCTGGTTTGAATTCAGGGATTTGTTGGAAGAGGGATAAAATTGTGTGTTTGGAACGAATCACTTCTCCCGACTCAGGTTTGAGTTTGCCTGCGGCCATTTGGAAAAGTGTGGTTTTCCCAGACCCATTTGGTCCCACAAGGGCAACACGGCAACCTGGTTTGATGTGCCAACTGAATCCCTCAAAGAGGACTTTTGGACCGAAGTGTTGGTGGATTTGTATGAATTGGATCAAGGCGTTTGCGAAAACCCGCCGTTTCGGCGGGGAATTTAGGAGGGACTAACCTTATTTCTTGGCTAGGAGTTCCGCCTTTCTTTCGCGAAGGTGTTTCACATAAAGGCTTGATTCGCCGTTCATGGTTTCAACCGACTTTTTAATGGCAGAGTCAATTTCCTCTACCGTCATTTTCGCGATTTTTTTGTTCTTCTTTTCTTTTTCTTCTGACATGGAAGTTTTCCCCTTTTAGGTACGTCACTGAGATTCTTCCAGGGTTTCCTCACGAATCGAGAGGGCAAGAAAAATAAGACAAAAATACAGACAACTGCCAAACTGACCGCATGAAACGGATCCGTCGATTTTTCAGTGAAGTGTATTTGTATGATGTCCATGGCCTTGCCTCAGAACTTTCATTTACCTTTCTTTTGACCCTCTTTCCCTTACTTGTTGTATTTGTGACCCTACTTGGGTTACTCCAAGATCCAAAAACCATCAATTTGATGACGGACCAAATTGGGAAATTTTTACCAGCCCCCATTTTCCAACCCATCGACAAAAGTGTTGAAAACCTAACAAAGGTAAAAAGTTATAATGTCATCGCGATTAGTATCGCTATTTCCTTTTTTTCAAGTTTGACTATATTTGGAACCATTTCCAAGGCACTTCGTTTCATTTCCAGGGATGAAACTCAGGTTGGGTTCATTGCTTCCCAGTGGATTAACTTTCGACTGCTTGTGATCTCACTTGTTTTGCTTGTCTTGTATTTTTATCTGACATATGGAATTGTTTCCGTTGAACGAATGTTATACCGTTCATTTCGATTTTCTTTTTTTAGAGACAATCCTTATCTCTCAGTTTCTCTCATCATTTTGCCATATAGCATTGGATTATTTACATTTTATTATGCATATATCACAAAAGCAAAAACAACGTTAAAAGAAAATTTACCAGGTGCCATTTTTGCATCATTACTTGTTCTTGGTATGAGTTTTGGATTTCAATTTTATTTAAAAATGAAAAACGTAGGTGTGAACTATTCTTTGGCGTATGATTTGATTTCAAAAATGGTAGTTCTGATGTTGTATACTTACATCAATTCGACATTCTTTATCTGGGGATTTTTGTGGAATCAGGTTCTTTCGGATGATCGAAAGAAAAAATCTCAATCTAAAAAATAATCAGGTTCTAAGATTCGAGGACAATAAGAGATGATGATGCCAAAATAATGTCTGGCCAAAGAAAAAAACAACCATTCTCCACCAGAAGATAATATGTCATCAGCATCTAAATCCGTGTAACCTTTTTTATGGAACAACTGATCGAGGCTCCAATTTTCTTCTCCAGGTATCACTTGGACTTTTAAATGTGCATAAAATTTATGTTCCAAATGGTGGTACCTAAAGACTAATGCTCTACCACCTAACGGATTTCTTATGGTGAAGGTTAACCAAGAAGGAAAATCATTTTCAGGTTCGGAACTGAGGTGGTATAATTCCCAACCAATGTCTTTTGCATTTCCAAAAAATTCCTGAAAACTGGAAGCGAAGGCAGATTGGTATTCGGCAGTTATTCCCATTCTTTTTTTAATTCATTTTACAATCCCATTTTTTAGGCAAACCCTATCTCTTTTTTTGTAACTGTTTGGATTCAGAGGGTTCAAATTTAATCCTAAAGAAACAAATTCAGGTTTCCTAAACAAGTGAAGTCCTTATGATGGGAACTCGAGGTTCGTAAGTTATGATCGAAACCATCAACATTAACTGGCCTAGTGGTGCCATCGACCCAACAATTCATTGCCCTGCCTGCGGAAGTATGGTTTTAAGTCCTCTCGAAGAAGAGGGCCCTGGTTGCCACCATGTCCAATTCATCATCGATAGCGAATCAGGCGAATTTAACTACATAACAGAATCATTTGATGAAATCCTTAAAGAATTTCGTAAACCAGATGTAGAAGAATTTGATGAATGGGATGCGACAGAAGTGTTTCTGGAAGAAGCAGAATCGAATACCTTTTATGTGATGAACTTGATTTTACCAAGTAATGTTTCGATGGAAGATGATCCTGTGTGTTTGCGCATAGGATATGAGTTATTTTTTACGGAAGACCAAGAAGAATTATACGAAGAATTAGAAAGAAGGCATGACGAGGAGGGTTTACATGACCATAGCCAAAACTAAATCAAATATTGTATTCATCACAGGAGTTGTATTGTCTATCCTGTTGGTGTCAAATTGTATCATCAGCTACAAAGATTATCCTAAAATTTTGCCCCTTCCTTCGGAAGAAAAAACATTAGACACAAATTTTGTGTATGTCCTACCAACATTTCCCCAACTCAATTTAGGGGGAAGAGAAGCTTTAAAAAATTACTTCGAAAACAAAACCAGGTTTAAAAAAACACAAGAAGGAATTGATGTACCTAAGGTTGGATATTTGGTAAATGTAAAAGTCAATTACCGATCTCCAACACCAGTTGCGACTGCTTTTTTAGGAGTGTCAACTCTCACTGCAACATTACTCCCTGCTTGGTCTACACAAGATGGTTATGACGTTCAGTACATTCTGTACAAAGATGGGAAAAAAGTTGGTACTTATGATTACCACATCTTTCGTAATTATGCACAATGGCTTCTATTTGTTCCAATCTCATGGTACAACTTTGAGACAGCGACTGAGAAAGAAGTATTTGAACGTATGACATTTAAGTTCTTTGAAGATGCAAAAGAACATTTTTAATCCACTTGGAAGAAACCTTTCAAATTTTTAACCATTTTGTCTGGGGGTTTTGGCCCGGAATTTTTGTTGTTTTTGGTGTTGGATTTTTTGTTGGATTATTGGCCTCCTTCCTTGGTTTGGGAGGAGGTTTTATCTACACTCCCTTCTTTCACAGTTTTTTTCATTTAACCGCTGTTCAAGCTGTTGCTGTATCACTGGCACAAATGCCAGTTTCTGCTTTGTCAGGTTTATATGTTTATTTTAAAAATGACAAAATTCGTTGGAAACAAGGGTTTTTATTGCTCATAACATCCATTCCTACTGCTCAATATGCAGCTTTAGCATTTGGAAGGTTTGAAGATACAACTCTCGGTAAACAACTGTATTACGGAATTCCGTTGTCTGAATTTGTTTATCTTATTCTTTTTACGATTTTTTTAGGAATCCTTGCTGTTTATAATCTATTTTCCGCTTTCAAAAAAAGGAAACTATACTTTCAGAATTTATCCTTAGAAAATCAAAATCATGTAGTAACTCAAGAGGATACACAGTCAAGAGCAGATTCTAAAACGAACCAAACTTCTGTTTCCCATTCGATACCGGAATTTCATTTTACGAATCGATCAGTTTTGATTGTTTTATTTGTAGGAATCTTTTTTGGACTCTTCTCATCCTTATTTGGAATTGGTGGAGGATTTTTGGCGGTTCCATTATTTATTTATTATTTTCGAATGAGCCCTGTAGAAGCCGTTGCTACATCCTTTCTTGGAATTTTTCTGACTTCGTTTGGAACTACAGTACAATTCCTAATTTTAGGAAAATTGCATTGGGAACTGGCACTCATTGGCAGTTTTGGAGGTATCTTTGGCGCAAGGATTGGTTCTTTAAAAGCGGTGAAGGCAAAACCATATACCATTTTATTCGTTACATCTTTCTTTCAATTTTTAGTAGTCACTTGGTATCTTATGATGAAACTTCCAAAATTTTAATGTATAAAACAAAGTTGCAATCTAGACGATACCGTCTAAATTGGGTAACCTAAAAAGATGAGACCAAGTTTTCCAGAAGATCAGTTAATTGACACTCCTAATGGAAAAGTGCCTAAGTTATACAGTTGTGCCGAATGCCGGAGTGGTGCTGGATTGGACTTTGCCTTCTCCATGGCATTCCAACCTATCATTGATTGGAACCAAAAGAAAATTTATTCACATGAAGCATTGGTTCGCGGAACACAAGGAGAATCAGCGTATTCGATTCTCTCAAAAGTAAACCAAACCAATCGATATCAATTTGACCAGTCTTGTCGGATCAAAGCCATCCAACTCGCAAGCCAAATCCAAATTCCTGCTTTTCTCAATATCAATTTCCTACCCAATGCTGTGTACCAACCGGAGACCTGTATCCGCACCACTTTAGAAGCAAGTCGGGAATACAATTTTCCATTGAATCGGTTGGTCTTTGAACTGACAGAGGGAGAGGAAGTCCAAGACCACAATCATATCATCAATATCTTTAAAGCCTACCAAAAGTATGGGTTTTTGACTGCGATCGATGATTTTGGATCAGGGTATTCGGGTCTGAACCTCCTTGCCAAATTCCAACCTGATCTGATCAAATTGGATATGGAACTCATTCGAAATATCCATACCAATTCCGTTGCTAGAAAACTCACAAAAGCCATCGCAGATGTTTGTCATGAGATTGGGATTCTCGTCATTGCGGAAGGTGTGGAAACTTTGGAAGAATTGAAAGTGTTAGTTGATATGGGAATTAATTTATACCAAGGGTATCTGTTTTCAAAACCAGCGTTTGAATCCGCTGGCGAAATTCAATTCCCTTCTCTTTAGTGTTTCCCTTACACAAGAAAACTTTTTAAATCTCTCCTGAGTGAATCAAACTGATAAGAACTCTTGCCTAACCTTGCAATCAATTGGATTTCCTCGTTTGGTTTCAGTTTTAAAATTTGTTTTAATTTTTTTGTAAATACTCGGCTCTCAGGATAATCTTCCACAGCTTGGTTCATGGTATGGAAGGCAATGTTTTTGACTGCGCATGACAGTGTATAACGCATAAAATCTCTTCCAGTCTGGATCCAAGTTGTTTCATCGTCTTTTCCTTCCGACAAAAAAAATACTAACGCTTTTGAAGAATACACTTGTGAACGAAACATTTGAATTCCAGCTTT
Source organism: Leptospira levettii (assembly GCF_002812085.1). Taxonomy (NCBI): domain Bacteria; kingdom Pseudomonadati; phylum Spirochaetota; class Leptospiria; order Leptospirales; family Leptospiraceae; genus Leptospira; species Leptospira levettii. The sequence goes on along the minus strand of NZ_NPDM01000001.1, from coordinate 831,785 downwards.
TTTAGAATCTTCGGAATGCCATGATTCCTTGGATAAATCCACAAAGAATTTTTTAGCAAACCAAAGTTTGAGACCAGATAATCCGTTTCCTTCCAACGTTAATCCATCTCGGTTTGTTAACATAGATTCTTCCGTTAAACGAAACCATTTACGATTGAGTTCATTAGATTCATAACGATTTGTTTCCATTGCAAATGCTTCGTCTAGTACTGGTAATACGGAATTCATTAAGGAAGGATCATTTGTCCAACGTATGTTTTGAACAAAGGGTCGAGCCAGGGATTGGATTTCTTCAAGTTCCTCATTTCTGAGAAGTTCACCAGAGTAAACGGAACGATTCATCCTTCTTTTGTTAATTCCAGAAAACAGAAAGTCGTGCACACATTTTGTTTTGGGTTGGATAGAGACCTTTGCAATTGGAGTTTTGGAAAACGAATTTGATTTTGGTTTTCCATTGGGAAAAAGTTTGATAGTGGTATCGAACATTAATGAATCAGCAGTTAGGTGGCAAAGTTCTAGAAAACAACCCTGTGTATGGTAAAATTGACGATTGATAGGATCAATCTCTGGTAATTGTTTGTCTCCATCTCCAAATAGATAAAACTCAGAATCAGATGTTTTTTTGAATTTCCAGGGTTGAGAATTATGAGAGTTTGGTGCAAGAATCGCCGTCAGTAAAATTTGATCGATAGGGTTTGTGTAACCTAGGGATTCTGCATATGCGATTGGGTTTTCCCTGTGTTTTTGATTCTCTTCACTCCCAAAGGCATAGAGGCTTTTTTGTAACGACGGAAACGAAATGATGCTGCCAATTGCTAAACTTTTTTTTAAAAAACTTTCTCTACTATGTTTCATCTTTTTCCTGGATATAGAATCATTCCCATTATGAATTGGAGTCTAATCTAAAATGTCAACCAACTCTGAATTATTTCCAATCGATATTGTTTCCGATGTAGCCTGTCCTTGGTGTTATGTAGGTAAAAAGAAATTAGAAAAAGCGCTACAAATTGTAGGGAATACCATCACTCCTGAAATTCGATGGAGACCATTTCAGTTATCACCAGAAATTCCAGAAGAGGGGATTGACTATAAATTACACCTAACACAAAAATTTGGAAGTTTAGATCGATTGGATGGAGCTTGGAAACGACTTACTGACATTGGAAAAGATGTAGGTATTCAGTTTCAATTCCAAAATATTCCTAAGGCAACAAACACTTTGGTTTTACATGCGCTTGTTTCTGCCCTTCCCACTCTGGAAGCACAACAAAATCTTGTGGAAAGGTTTTTTGCTGCAAATTTCGCGGAAGCATTGGACTTAAGTGACAAAGAAACAGTTTGGAAGGTTGCCGAACCCGTTTACCAAGATCGAAATTTATTCGAAACCATTTATTCAGATTCCAAATTGAAAAACGAAATCCAACAAGAAATCCAATATTACCACCAAAATGGAATTAGTGGGGTACCGTATTTTATCATTGGTGGAAAATACGCAGTGAGTGGTGCTCAGGACACTTCCGTATTTGTTGAAGTGATCGAAACCGTCATAAAAGAACGCGAATCTGAAAATAAAGATCAATAAATTTCCGAAACATCTTGACTCACTGGTCAATATCTTAATATTTCGTATTCAATAGTGTTATTATGAGAAAAGTTATCCATTTTTTTGTTTATAAACCGTTAGTTGCAAACTTGGTGTTTATATTTTTATTTCTTGCTGGGATTATTTCCGTTCTTTCTATGAAACGGGAAGCATTTCCTCGCGTCAACTTTCGCCAAGTTCGTGTCCTCACGGTGTATCCAGGTGCAAGCCCCGTGGATGTGGAAAAAAAAGTAACGATTCCCATCGAAGAGAAGTTACGCGAAGTAGAAGGTCTTGATTCAGTTCGTTCCATTTCCAGAAATTCCGAATCCGACATCAGTATCAAAATTGATTTAGAACACAATAACCCTGATGGTGTTGTGAATGACATTCGTCGTGCTGTGGACCGGGTTACCAATTTACCAATCCAAGTAAAGGATAGGCCCATTGTCACGGAACAAAAGAGTTCCAACTTTCCTGTTCTGGAAATCGCAATCCATGGAGCGATGGATGAAATGGAATTACAAGAAATGGGGCGTTTCATTGAAGATGAGATGCGTAAAGTTTCTGGAGTTTCTCGAGTTGATGCGTTTGGAAAACGAAAAGAAGAATGGCGGATACGTGTTGATCCCGATTTAAAAAAACGATATACCATTGGATTTTCTGATATTATCAATGCGATTTCCAAACGAAATATCAGTGTTCCTGCGGGTTCTTTTTTAAGACCCATCACACAAGACATTCGTGTGACTGGTGAAATTGCTGAAATCAATGATATCAAAAACATACCAATTCGTTCGAATGAAACTGGGAATTCAATTTTACTTTCACAAGTTGCCAATGTAAAAGATACATATGAAAGACCACGTGTACTCGCAGTAGTCAATGGTGAACCTGCTTATGTTTTACAAATCATTAAAAAAGACAGTGCTGACATCATCCGAACTGTTGAAGCAGTCCAAGGTCGAATTGAAGAACTAAAGAAACAAATTCCAGCTAACATTCAGTTTACGGAACTAAATAACGAAGGGAAAAGAGCTATCAAACGACTGGACGTGGTGATTACAAACTCTCTTCAAGGTTTGTTTTTAGTCGTCGTAGTGCTTATTTTGTTTTTTAGTTTTAAGGATTCACTATTAACTAGTTTATCTTTACCTCTTACCTTATTTGCGACGACCATAGCATTTCCAATATTTGATGTATCTTTTAACTTAGTTTCGATGCTTGGGATCATCATTTCTCTTGGGATGCTCGTGGATAATAGCATTATCATCTCTGAAAATATTTATAAGTATCGTTCGAAAAATTTTGAGTCAAGAGAAGCTGCTGTTTTAGGTGCGAGTGAATTGTTTGTTCCTATCATCGGATCTTATCTAACGACGGTAGCAGCTTTTTTACCAATGGCTTTTATGTCTGGGATCATGGGAAAGTTCATTTGGCAGATTCCATTTATGGTGATTGTTGCTCTGACTTTATCACTGTTTGAGTCATTTCTTTTGTTACCCGTACGTTATGCACAGTTTACATCGAATGAACCAAAAAAAAGATCCAAACATAGGGATCGTTTCCGTTCTATCTTAGAAAATGGATTTGAGTCGTTAAAGAACAAATTTACAAAATTTATTACGAAAGTAGTAGGAAGACCGTTCATAACACTTGGATGTATTCTCATCGTATTTTTGTCCTCTTGTGGTTTAGTGGGTCTTATGAACTTCAATTTATTCCCAAAAGAAGGAATTGATTACGTATTGGTAAGGGCAGAATTTCCACCTGACTTTTCTGCACAAGAAACCGCCAAACAATTGCAATACTTCCAACCTATCTTAGATAAAATTCCAAAATCAGAAGTTCAAAGTGTCATTTTAAAAATTGGAATCCAACAAACGGATCCTACTGACCCACTTACTCGAATTGGGGAACAATTGGGTATGGCTCAAATTATACTTGTTCCGGAAACAGAACGGAAAAGAACCGCCCAAGAAATATTTGGGGAACTGGAACCTGATTTAAAAAAATTACCAAATGCCATTTCCGTTATGGTGGATTTAGTTGTGAATGGACCTCCGATTGGAGCCGCAGTTACTGTTGCCATTGAAGGACGTGATTACAAAACATTAAAACAAATATCCAATGAGATGCAGGACTTTCTTCGAAAACAAGATGGTGTTATCAATATCAATGATGATTATAAACCAGGTAGAGAAGAAATCCAGATCCGCGTCAAAGACACTGCATCGGCCATTACAGGGATTGATACAGAAATCACAGCTTATTATGTGAGAACTGCTATGGAAGGTCTGGAAGCTTCAAACCTTAGGAAAGGAAAAGATGAGGTACGTATCATCATTCAGAATGATGATCGATTCCGAGATGGGATAGAAGACTTAGATTCCATCCAAATTTCCAATAAGTTTGGTCTGCTAACACCGATTACTGCCGTCACAACAAAAACGACTGTGCAAGGGATTGAGGCTCTTTATCATAACGACTATGAAAAAGCAATCACCGTCCTTGCTGATGTAAATGAAGCAATTACAAGTTCTTCCATCGTAAATGGAAAAATTGTCGATGAGTTTGGAAATATCGGGAAAAAATACCCTGGTTATAAAATCAAATTTCGTGGTGAACAAGAAGAAACTGCCAAGTCAATGGTGTCCTTGTTAGTTGCAGGTGTGTTGGCTTTTTTTGGAATTTTTGCAATCCTTGCAATCATCTTTAATAGTATCAAAAAACCTGTGTTAATCTTATTATCGATTCCACTCGGATTTGTGGGTGTTGTTTTTGGATTTTTAATCTCTGGAAAGGCTCTCAGTTTTCTTGCGATGATTGGTATCATCGGTCTTGCTGGTGTGATTGTAAACGCCTCGATTGTGTTAGTTGATACGATTGAAGAATTCCAATCCAAAGGAGAGGGACTTTTGGAATCTCTCATCACCGCATCATCGGAACGTTTTCGGCCCATCCTTGTCACAACGATGACAACCATGGCAGGGATGATTCCGACAGCGTATGCGATTGGTGGATCCGATCCACTCCTCATCCCTATGACATTGTCACTGGCTTGGGGCTTAGGATTTGGAACGTTTGGATCCTTAATTTTTATCCCGGCAAGTTTTTCTGCTTATTACAAATTGAAAAAACGAGCATAATTGAATGGATTCTTTTTCTTTACGTTGATTCCTCCAAAAATGCAAGAAGAAAGAGCGATGGCATCAATTGTGATCGCTCTTTCTTTTTTTAGTAATGATTGAGAACATCCTCGGCAAACCCAAGTACGTTTTCTAGTTTGATTTTTTTCCCATTATCCAAAACAACTGTTCCATTAAATTTTCCAAACACTTGGTGTTGCTCCGATTTAATGAGCACAAAGTTCATATAAGAATTTCGATCGACTATGGGTTGAAAATCTAAATCCAAACGGTTGTTATTGGATATAAATTTCCAAGGTGTCAAATAATCCTTTGTATTAATGATGAAATTTACTTCATCTAATTTGTGAATTTTACCATCATACAAAATCACATTTTCTGAAGCAGGTGTCCTGTCTGAAAATCCATATCCTAAATTGAGTCCAAACGGTTTTCCATCAATCCAAGCAGATACAGAACTCCAATACCAACGATTTTTATATGTCCAAACACCTCTCCCCCAATCCAAAGCACCAAAATCAGTTTTGGAATCAAATGATAGAGTCTGGTTTCCAACGACTATATTACCTGTCGCAGGCATACAATTGATTTTGGTATTATAATAAAATGCCTTTCTGTTTTCCTTCCAGGACGTGGCAATGTTCATTGTATCCATTTTTGGTTCCGCCAGTTCAATTTTTCCTTTGATCCCACGGGAACCATCTGGTGCGACAAAGTCTTTGGATTCAAATTCTAAAGTCCGCTTGCCGTTAAATGTTTCAAAACGTAAGGATAGTTTTTTGTCTTGGAAGGAAACAACTCCACTATCATTCACTTTTGGAAATCCTGTTTTGCCGAGTGGCATTACCGATAAGGTATCAATTTGTTTGAAACTTGCTTTTTTAAAATCTAAATAACAAATCGCAAAGAGTCCCGCATAACCTAAGTCTGATGCAGTCAATGTGATACCGTATTCTTTCGACAGAGAAAGAATCGAATAATAATCCCATTCCTTAATCCTAAGTTTGGAAGCGGCAATATTTTCCCGGTTATAAGTCCAATAAGGTGAACGTGCCCAACCTTCTTCTGTAATTGTTCCATCGGAGTTGAGTAGTGGAATTTGTTTTTTGATTTCAGGCATGAACCGATTCAAAACCAATGATTTGATTCGACCAGAAGTTTTTTCAGAATTCCTAAGAGCGAATTGACAGAAAATGAATTCAATCTGAGAATCGGATTCGCTCATTCTCCACAAACAAGGAAAAACGAACCATGAACCAAACCATTCCAAAAGAACAAAAATTTGATTACGACGTGATTATAGTTGGGTCAGGCTTTGGTGGTTCCGTTTCTGCATATCGTCTTTCTCAAAAAGGATATAAAGTTTTAGTCATTGAATCTGGCAAACGATGGAAGGCAGGAGATTTTCCAAAAACCAATTGGAGTTTACGAAAGTATTTATGGATGCCAAAACTTGGGTTTTATGGAATCCAAAGGATCAACCTACTAAATGATTTTTTACTAGTGAGTGGATCAGGTGTTGGTGGTGGATCACTTGTCTATGCTTGCACTTTATATGTTCCTTCCAGTAAAGTTTTAAATTCGCCATTGTATTCCAAAATGGGAGGAGAAAAAGCATTATTACCTTATTACGATGTTGCAAAACATATGTTAGGTGTAACTGAGAATCCTCAGTTATGGGAACCAGACCATTTATTATTAGAAACTGCTAAATCATTTGGAAAGGAAGATACATTCCGTAGAACGCCTGTTGGAATTTATTTTGGAAATAAAAAAGATCCTAAGGATCCATTTTTTGATGGAGATGGTCCAGATCGTGATCCTTGTAATTACTGTGGTGGGTGTATGGTTGGTTGTCGCCATAATGCTAAAAACACACTCGATAAAAACTATTTATATTTAGCAGAGAAATTAGGTGCTGTTATTTTACCTGAAACTAAAGTTACCTCTCTTATTCCACTCAATGCAAAGGGAATTCCTGATCCAGAAGCAAGTGGCGAATTTGGATATGAATTAGAAACCAACAGCACAACAGGTTGGTTTGGATATCCAAAAAGAAAATTTCGCTCCGAACAAGTTGTACTTTCTGCTGGTGTTATGGGAACTGTTGGTTTGCTGTTAAAGATGCAACAGGAAAACAAAATGATTCGTTTGTCAGAGAAGTTAGGTGATACTGTCCGCACCAATAGTGAAACAGTTTTACCAGTGACAGTCCCATCAAGTCATAATGCTGATTATTCACGAGGGATTGCCATCACGTCTTCTGTCCACCCTGATGAAAATACTCATATTGAACCTGTTAGGTATTCGAAAGGATCCGATTTTTTTGGTGTTATGGCGAGTGTGATGACAGATGGTGGAGGCAAGTTTCCAAGACCACTAAAGTTTTTTTGGACAATGGTACGCCATCCTCTTTATTTTTTAAAAGCACATAACCCATTTGGATTTGCAAAAAACTCCATCATCTTGCTTGTCATGCAAACTGTAGACAATAGTGTACGACTTGTTCGGAAACGTCGTTTTATTTGGCCTTTCCAAAGGACCTTGACTTCGGCACTTTCCACAGGAGAGCCAACACCAACTTACATACCCATTGCAAATGCCTTCACTCGTAAATTGGCTGAAATTGTTGGTGGGATTCCTAGAAGTTCTCTTAACGAAACGTTATTGTCTGCTCCTGTTACAGGGCATATTATGGGTGGATGTATCGTGGCCGAGTCCCCAGAAAAAGGTGTGATCGATTTGGAAAACAAAGTGTTTGGTTACGAGAACTTACGTGTTTGTGATGCATCCATGTTGACAGTGAACTTAGGTGTGAATCCAAGTTTAACCATCACAGCCTTGTCGGAAAGAGCAATGAGTCTCATCCCACCAAAGGAAACATCTGTTCCCTATTTAAAATTTGAACTGAAACGCGGGTTTGATAAAATCATTAGTTTCAAACCGACTAAACGTACGGTTAAAAAATCGACAAGAGTTAAGTAACTTTTATCGTAACTGGAATGAGTGTCATTGATGTTGCAAAGTCAGGTACAATAGAAGATTGGGATTTACTTCTTAGAGAGGGGGCCGATCCCAATGAACTGGATTCTTATGGAACGAATGCTCTCACATGGATGTTGAAAGTAGATAATGTGGATTTGTTCCAACATGCGATCACAAAAGGTGCGGATCCTAATTCACCCTACAGAACTCCTGGTAATGTGATCTTTGATGTGGTCAGTCAAAACCGCACCCAATTTTTAAATGCACTGATCACAACCTCTCCCATTTGGAAAAACTCACCTAACCTTCTCACTCGCGATAAAGAAGGGAATACGATCTTCCATATAGCTGTTTTAGAATCCATGGAAACTCTTTGGGAGTGCATCCACCCGTGGATCACTGACGAAGTGATGGCATTACGAAATGAAGCTGGTCGATCTATCTTTTTGGAAGCAGTGGTAGAAAATCGGATTGAGATCGTATTGTATCTTTTAAAAACCTTTCCCCAAGTAAAAGACCATCTCGATTTGGAAGGGAAAAATGCTTTGCATTTAGCTGCTGAGCCCAATTTGGATGAAGTGTGCGCCATCCTTTTGGAAGAGGATAGTCTCAATTTGGAATCAAAAGACCAATTTGGAAACACAGCTTTGTTTTTATCCGCTTCCTGTGATGGAGTGGAATCATTGAAAGAACTCCTTTACGCCGGTGCAAATCCCTTTGTATGGGGTGAAAATGAGGAATCGATTACAAGGTTACTTGACCGAGAAAAATTTGGGCATTGTCTCAAAACATGGAAAGACTTTGTGATCCAAAAAGCCATCTTAGGAGAAACTTATCCCTTTAGAAAAGAGATGATCCAATACATCCAAATAGAAAAACCTTTCAAACCCGAAGAACTCGCCAAAGCAAAGTTAGTGGATTTGAGTTAATACAATCAAATCCTTTTTCAATAGAATCAAACGTAAATGTCTCATTTGGAACTCAACTGTAACAAAACCATTTCGATTCGATCGAACCAATAATACCATTGGATGATATTTATTAGTTTTCGTTTTACAAAGCTGACTATCATTTTTGAGGAGTGGAATCATCTCCATAAAATTTAGGACCATAATTTCCTTCGCGGTCTGTATGGTTTCGTTCCATCCTAGGACGTTCAAATGTAAAGTGTTGTTCGATATTGGTTTTGAAGGGTGCATTCTCCGGTGAAGCACCGTACTGTTTGAGTTCCGCAATTTTTAAGACAGTCCTTGGGTGTTTGCCAAGCCTTCCTTGGAACTGAAAAAACGAAGCAACCGATGGATCAACTCTATGGTGTCCATCTGGGTCTTGGGAGGATTTCTGGTTCACCCAACCTGGTTCTTCCCACATCACAAGTTTCTCGATCCTTTGTTTTATCATATTCCTTGCATCCACATAGACAGTAGTAGTACCTTCCAATCCATTTGGATTCGTTTGTTCTTGTGATTTTAATTTTGGTGTTCCAGGTCCTATTTTAACTGATGTTAACTCTTTATCGGATAATTCTGCTGGTATTACAAGAATTGATTCCTTAGGGTCAAAGGATGGAAATACGTCCCAAGGATCTGAGATATAATTGAATAAAAAATTCCCAGCATTTAGTTTTACCGTATAACCACCATATGCTGACGTTGGATTGCCTCCATCGGCTCCCATATTTCCTTTTGCAACATACAATATAGGATGATTTATTAAGGAATTGATATTTCGAAAGTCCGTATCGAGTAAGATATGATCGTGTCCAGTGAGTAAAATCCGTTTTGGTTTTCCTTCTTTTGAAATGAGTAGGGCATAGGATTCCAAATCCCCTTGGTGGATGTTTCCAAATTTGGTAGGACCTTCATTCCAATCATACCAAATCCAATAGGAAATCACCATATCACCATTTCCAACTTCATACCAATAATTCAAATCATCTCGAAATCCTGGTAAGGCTTCTGATTGTGTCCCAGACACAGTTGATTGTGCATAACGAACATGATAATACAAATGGGTTGGATTTTTGATTGGAATAAAATCCGGAAAATCTACGTAGTTCCAAGTAGTTTGCCCTTTGGTTTTCCTACGAATATCCTTTTCTGGTAATGTGTATTCTTTTTTGGCAAAAAAACTAGAATACTTTTCAATGTTAGATGGAAGGTATTTTTTGTCTTTATGGAAAACAAGGATAGGAGTAAATTTTTTGGCGATCTCTTCTTGGATTCTATTTGGAATTTTGTTCTCTTGAGAGAGAAATCGAAATTCTTTTGTGATGTTAGAACCTAATTTGGTTATGTCTGCAGGTGAATACCAAAATGGATTATGGCCTTGTGAAAATTTCCCATGTACTTTTTCGATCCCTAAGATACGAATCGCAAAATGAGTCCAATTTTTCGGTAAAGTGATACTCGTTTTCCCTTCTGTTACATTTGATTTTATTTTTCCAACTTCAAGTTTGTTTTCTAAGATAGGAACATAACATTCCTTAGATGTTGTTTCAGGGCAACGATAGAATTGGAATGATAACGAAATGGATTCTCCCATTAATTCTTGTGGAATTGATGTTAGTTTGATTGAAAACGTAACATCATTCGGAAGTTTCAAATCCGAATTTTTTTCGGGTGTGGAGTTACATTGAAAGAGTGTAAGGAATAAGAATGTGGAAAGGATTAGGTTTTTGTAATGCATAGTTCGTATCAAATCGAAACGGAATAAAAAAACCCCTGGAACCAGGGGTTTTTGGAGTTAAAGAGAGAAAGGATTACTCAGCGTCTTTTTTTTCTTTTTTCTCTTTTTTGGCTTTCTTAGCTTTTTTAGCCTTTTTTTCGCCATTTTTGTTATTCTTTTTTTCTTTTTTCTCACCGTCTTTATTGTTCATTTTATCTTTCTTAGGTTTAACGGTTTCAGAAGCCTCTTCTGATTGCATGGTAGGCTCTTCGTCTGCTACTGCTTGAGCAAACAAACCAAAACTGCTGAAAGAGAAAAGAGTGAGAATCACAAGAAATTTTTTCATTTTTTACCTCGTATCGAATGTGCGACCAATTAGATACTAATTCGATGATTATACAAGATTAAATTTTAAATCGGAACGGAATTATTTTCCGACACAAAATTTGCTAAAAATTCGCCCTAAAATTTCCTCATTTTCAACGATGCCATTCACATGACCAATTTCTAACAATGCAACGTTGATTTCTTGGATATAAATTTCAGCAGGAGCATTGTTTTCCATCAGTTGGATGGATTCTGATAAACAAGATTCAATTTTTTGAATGTGATACCTTTGGCGGTCTTCTAACAAAACTAAATCTTCCGTATTCTCTTGTGAGGTAAGTTTTAATTTTAATAAATTCAATAATTCAGAGATTCCTTGTTTTGATTTGCAGGAGATTTCTGAGATGGTAAGGTTAAATTCTTTTTGGATGTTTTCTAAATTTTTTAAATCCCATGTTGGATGTTTTGCATCTATCTTATTGGCAACAAGAATTGATTCAAATAAACGATCTTTATGTTTAGTTAGAAACGAATTGATATCAAACGGGACAGAAGTATCGATCAAAAGTAATTTCACATTAGCACTGTCAGCTTCACGTTTACTCCTTTCGATGCCCATTTGTTCGATGTTATCAGTCGTTTCTCTGATCCCAGCAGTATCCACTAAACGTATTGGGATTCCATCCAAACTCAATTCTTCTGCAATATAATCTCTTGTGGTGCCAGGTACATCAGATATAATCGATCGGTCTTTTCCAATCAGTAGATTCATTAGGCTCGACTTGCCGGTATTAGGTTCTCCGAATAATACGACAGTTGATTGTAAGATGAGCGATTCCGCTCTTTCAGAATTTTTAATTAATTTAGAACATAAATTTTTAAGATCTACCATTCGGTTTTTTCTTTGTTCTAAACTTTCAAAGGTTAAGTCTTCAGTCGAAAAATCAATTTCTGCTTCACATTCTGCTTTCAGTGAAATTAAATCACTTCTGATTTTGGAACTTAATTTTGTGATCTCGCCAAACACGTTTTTTTGAGCAAGTTCCAATTCGTATTTAGACCTTGCTTCAATGAGTCGACTAATGGCTTCGGCACCAGACAAATTGATTTTTCCATTTAGATAAGCACGTTTTGTAAATTCACCTTTCTGTGCAGGTCTTGCTCCTTTTTCAAAAAGGATATGTAGTGCACGTTTTAATAGAATAGGATTTCCATGAAGATGGAACTCTGCTAAATCTTCACCGGTATAGGAGTTAGGTGCTGGAAAATAAAAAAATACAATTTGGTCTAATGGAGTTCCATTTTCGACAAAGTCACAAAAAATGGCGGTGCGTTTTTGGTTTTGTATAAATGATTCGGTGAGGGAGTTTCCGTTTTTTTCTAATACGGCAAGGGAGATGGGCAAAACCAAAGAACCCGAGACCCGAAGGATACCAATCGCTCCGGGACCTTGGGCTGTGGACAATGCCGCAATGGTATCAATCAAGATCTTCTTGGTCTACTCCATCGGCAAAGTCTTCAACTGGTAGACCTTTTTTAGAAGGATCTTCCAAATCTTTGTATTTGTGTTTTTCTTTTGCGGAGATTACACGAACACGTTTGAATGTTCCGTTACCTTCTGATCTTGTGAAGACCCTTTCGTCATCTTGGATCGCCATGTGAACAATTCTTCTTTCAAAAGGATTCATAGGATCGAGTAGTTTTGATCTTCCGGATTTAATAACAGAAGCAGCTACCGATTTTGCCAATCGAATGAGGGATAACTCGCGTTTATCGCGATAAGATTCGATATCTAATACAATTTTACGATTGTGTCGGATTTTTGGGTCTACCATCAAGTTGAGGAGGAATTGGAGTGAATCTAATGTACCACCACGTTTTCCAATGATGAGCCCAGATTCTTTGCTTGTGAGTTCGACATAAATTTTTCCGTCTACATCACCCATTCCCACGACTTCTGCAGGGATTCCCATTTTTTTCAAAATGGTGATGATCACACCGTGTATGATTTTTTCAGAAGGGATATCGTTGTTTGCAACAAACGCGCGTACAACGGCTGGTTTTTTTTGTGTGATTCCTAAAAAGCCGGACTTTCCGGAATCTACTACTTCGAAACGTAAATCGCCTGCTTGGAGACGAAGGGTTTCGAGAGTAAAATCTTCTGCTTCCCCTTTCGTTTTTCCTTCGGCTTCGAAAATGTAATTATTCATCTGTGATCTTCCTTGTTAAACAATGATTTCATTTCTTCTTTTTGTTTTGGTTTCTAAAACCTGGTCTTGCAACCGCAGAAGCGTTGTTAGCAGGTGTTGGCCCACTTGGATTCGGTTTTTTATCATCTGACTTAACAAACTTGTTTGTATACACTTGTTGAGCGATGGAAAGTATGTTTTGCATGGTCCAATACATAGTAACCCCTGCAGGCATTGACCAAAAGAAGTATAACATGATGACAGGCATCATGTACATCATCATCTTTTGGTTTGGATCGGTAGACACAGTTGTCATTTTGGACTGAACTACTTGTGTTGCGACCATGATGAGTGGCAGGATGTTAATTGCAAGAGCACCAATGAATGCTAACTTTGGAGTTGTAAAAACAGTGTCTGGTTCACTTAAATCTTTGATCCAAAGGAAAGGAGAATTCCAAAGGTCCACTGTATCAGAGAATGCCGTATAAAGAGCGATAAAGATTGGAATTTGGATGAGCATCGGAAGGCAACCCGCCATTGGATTGGTGCCATTCTTTTTATAGAGTTCGATTGTTTTCTCTTGTTTGAGCTTTGGATCATCCGCATACTTTTCGTTGATGAGTTTGATTTGAGGAGATAACTCCTGCATCTTTTTCATCGACTCTGCTTGTTTTTTGTTTAACGGATAAAAAGCTAACTTAAATAGAATTGCGAAGATAACGATAGCCCAACCGTAATTCGGAATCACTAAATAGATCTTTTTTAAGATCCAAACAATTCCGTTTCTAAGTGGTGTTGTGATCCCTTGGTTAAAGGATTTATCCAGTGACTCACTAAGACCTGCAAATACAGAGTCCTTATTGATTTTTGGATCGAGTTTACTGTCTCGGAAGGCAGTACCGTCTAACTCACGTACACCAACATAAGCAGCATAATCTAAGTTTACTTCTTCGCCAGGTCCTAGTTTCCAATTGTCATACACAAGAAGGACACCTGTTTCATTTCCTTTTCGGTTATCTAAAAGGACACCTGCTGGTTTGTCATCGAGTGGGTCAATCACACCAATGAAATAACGACTACCAGTTCCAACAAAGTCCACTTTGTCGTTAGAACCTTTTTTGATTTCATAACGAGCGTCTTTACCTTCATTAGAACCAAAAAGATTGTCAAAAAATCCTTGGGTCGTTGTGCCATCTATATGGTCTTTAAAACTTCCATCTAAATAGTAGTAACGGAAGTAATGAGCATTGTCTCGGTCATTGAAGTCTTCTTTTTTCTTTAAGATGGGACCAAGGGAACTAAAGGAACGAAAGTAAACATCAGACTTAGTTGGAGAGATGTGAATGGTCTCTCCAGTTCTGTTTTTTAAAGTTAAATGGAACTTAAAGTAATTTTCTGATGGGAAAAATTGGAATTTTTTCTGAATTGTGAATTTACCATCGAACGATGGTGCTTCAAAGGTAACAGTTTTTGTTTCTGCATTATAGTTGGAGCTAAAGTTTACGAGGTTATAAGCGGAATAAGGAATGGTATCTTTGTCTTCAATGATGTTGAAGTCAAAACCTTGGCCTCTTGTGAGTTCCACTGCTTTTTCTGTTTGGCCATCAAATTCAATTTGGAATTTCGGATCCTTTGCAATTGTAAATTCGGAACCGTCTGGTTCTTTGTGATCTTTGATGTAGTATTCTGTGATCCTTCCGCCTAAGCTCGAAAAACGAACCAAGAAGGAATCAGTTTTGAGAGAGAATGTTTTTTCTTTTTCTGGTTTGACTGGTTTTAGTTTCGGTGATTCCGTTGTGGCTTTTTTGATTTCTGCTTTTGGATCAGTTGTTGCTGTTTTTTCTTTATCAGCACCTTCTGTTTTTGCGGTTTCGGTTACTGTTTTTGGTTTCGGAGTTTGTGGTGGAAAAAAGATATAATTAATTCCCATCCATACTGCTAAACTTAAAAATAAAGCGAGGAATAAGCGACCTTGTCTGTTGTTGGTATCGTTTTGCATAATTTAACTCTTGTTATAAGATTTCGGTAAAGGATCATGTCCACCTTCATGATAAGGGTGGCATTTAGAAATTCGAATGATGCTTAGAACAAACGCTTTGTACCATGGATAGGTTTCAAACGCTTGTTTGGCGTATTCAGAACAGCTAGGAGTGAATCGGCATGACGGAGGTAATAGTGGGGAGAGCAGTTTTTTGTAGAGGAAAATGAGAAACAAAAACAGCCGATTCATGGGAATTGTTTTAGAGCCGAAAGGAATAAAACCTCTCGGTCTTCCTTAGATAACTTCGCAAATCCAACCTGAACGAGTAGGGCACAATCGTATCCTACTGGCATAACAGAATTATATTTCCGAACCAGTTCCCTTAGGATTCGTTTCGAACGGTTCCGAAGAACGGCAGTTTTGTGAGTTTTATCGGGGCAAAATAAAAAACTGGCAAAAGGAAGGCCGTTTTTCCGAACAAGCCAACGAAGTGGTGGCTTGCCCATTTTTCGATTCTGACGAAAGAGTTCCTGGATCCTGGTTTGGTCGCGAAGGGTCTCCGAAGGAAGCTCCTAAATTAGAACTTTCTCCCGATTTTTTCGTCGGAAACAGTCAACTTAGCGCGTCCTTTTCTTCTTCTGTTCGCTATCACATTTCTTCCGCCTGGGGTAGCCATTCTGGCTCGGAATCCGTGAGTTCTCACGCGTTTAATTTTACTCGGTTGGAATGTACGTTTCATGAAACACCTAATTTATCTATATATGATCGCAAAAATATGAGGTCTTTTGAAAGGTTTTTGGTACCCCCATGGAAGTCAAGGGGAATTGGTAAAAATGATTGGACAGCGTATATGTTATGAGACATAAGACTATTTTTGCAGGTTTTTGCCTCTAAAACTCGGCTCGCTTTTTTCCATCGTTTTGAAATAATTCCCGTAACAGTGGACAGAATGAAACGACTCCTCATTTGCCTATTCTCTCTCTCTATGGTTCCGTTATTTGGGACCTTACTTGCAAAACCCACAATACAAAGTCATAGAATTCCACATAAGAAGTCAGAATCAATTGCCTTACAACTCGCAATCCAAGAATCGATCCAATACTTGCAAAAACTCCCATTGGATACAAAATTTTTAATCCAAGGGGAAACCATCACTCTAAATGAAATTTTAATCCCACTGAGAGGACTCCACAAACAAATTCGGGGAAACAAAAACTTGGATTTACTGAGAGAGATTCGAAAACAATTCAAAGAAGTTGAATTAAAAACCAATTCCGAACCACCACTCATTACAGGTTATTATGAAGTGCGAATCCAAGGGAGAACAAAACCAATTGGGAATTATGTATACCCTGCTCTTGTCCCACCAAATGAAAATTCCAAAGAGACTCATTCAAAATCCTATCCTAGAGAGTATTGGAAAGAAGAATCCCACTGGAAAACGGTTTCCCAGCCGATTGTCTACCTAACATTAACCGATCTTCATTTGGCACAATTGGAAGGATCTGCCCTTGTCCAAACAGAAACAAAAGAAATATTTAGGATCAATTATGCCACAGACAATGGATTTGATTATTTGAGCCCTGCAGTTCATTTAACAGGAGTTTGTCCAAGTTTAAAACCATATGAATTAAAATTTTGTATGGAAACAAATCCTAAAGAAGTATCCGAAGCTATTTGGAAAAATCCAAGATATATCTTCTTCGAAAAAGAGATCCTACCGAAAAAACAACTTTCGGATTTAGTGATTGGACCTTTGGGAAGTGGAGGGATCCGACTTGTTCCTGAACGTTCGGTTGCGATGGATAAACAAATCCCGCTTGGATTTCCAGTGTTAATGAGTTTTAAGTCAATTCAAAAAACATATAACGACCATTTGGTGTTTGTTCATGATAGAGGAAATGCCATCCAAGGAGAAGGCAGGGTTGATTTTTATTTAGGAAATGAAACCGGAGTTGACAAAATTGCCAACCATTTACTCACAAAAGGAAAGGTGATTTTGTTTATTCCTAAGAAATAAGACCAAAGCAGACCAATCATTGTTCATTGAACTGATTCTTCATTTCCGTTCTTTATGGTTGCAGTTTGCATTGTTCTGCGTCAGTTTCAAGTTCGATTGTAGTATGGATGATTTCAAATTCAGAGGCAACTTTTCTGATTTCTTCTTTTAAGAGTTGATACTCATCTAAATTTACCTTTTGGTCCATCAACACATGAAGGGATGCAACATGATGGTTTCCATCTAAACTCCAAATTTTAATATCGTGAACCGATTTGACACCTTTGATATTTTCCCAATGTTCAATGAGTTCGGATCGATTGAGTGAGATAGGTACACCTTGCAGAAATACACGCATTACTTGTTTGGTATTTCGATAGGCATTGAATAAAATCCATACTGCAATTCCAAGTGACATGAAAGGATCAAACCAAGGTAAATTCCAAAAATACATAAATATACTTCCGATTAGTACGGCAACCCAACCCAAAATATCTTCGAGGAAATGTAAAAAAACTGTCCTTTCGGAAAAACTAGATCCATGATTTAATCGTATCATTGCAATTCCATTTACAACAACACCAACAATTGCTAGAACAAACATGGCATCAGCCTTTGATTCCGCAGGGGAAATAAATCGTTTGATGGATTCAATGATCATAAAGATTGATCCAACTGTTAACAATACGGATATGAACAAGGCACCTAATATCGAAAAACGTTTGTATCCATAATCAAAATTTAGATCATTTGGTCTTGTTGAAACCTTTTGCAGATACCAAACAAATGCAAGTGAAAGAGCATCACCTAAATCATGAAACGCATCTGATATAATGGCAATGCTATTGGAATAAACTCCTCCGACCAATTCAAATAGGGAAAAAAATAAATTTAAGAAAAAGGCCCAAGCTAAGTTTTTGGAAGAGGATGAGATGTCAGTATGCGAATGGTTGTGGTTTGAATGTTGGTGATTGGAATGATTGTGTCCATGTCCCATTAGGATAATCTAACACTGATTGAGTTTGTGTGCAACTAGTAAAGTGTTGGCATGAAATCGTTAAATACCACCACTAAGTTTTGTAATGCAATTGGATTTCATTCAAATAGGATTTTTGGTTTGGAATAAAAATAACCTTGTACGATATGACAGGATGTCTTTTTTAAAGATTGGATTTGTTCTTCTCTTTCAATTCCCTCTGCAATGGTTTTTAATCCTAAAGAATCAGCTAAATGGCATATTGATTCCAAAAGTAAAAAATTACGATCAGATGTTTCAATATCGTCTAAAAACGATTTATCGATTTTTAATTCATCAAATTGTATTTTCTGCATATAGTGTAATGATGAATATCCTTTCCCAAAATCATCTAACGAAACAGAGATTCCATTTGACCTGAGGTTAGAAACAATACTTTGGATTGTTTCAATTTCATCTATAAAGATATCTTCTGTAATTTCAAAGATTAGATTTTTGGGATTTATCGAATTTTGATTTAAATAGGTGATGATATAATCTGTAAAATTAGGAAATAAAAAGAAGATTGGTGAAATGTTAATCGAAACTTTGATTTCATTGCCATAATTTTTCCGTAAACTTGGAATTTGACTGACAACTTTTTCGAATATTTTTTTACCGAAAGGAACAATCAAATCTGATTTGGTAATGATAGGAATAAATTCATCTGGAGAGATATCACCTAATTCGGGTACTGTCCATCTAGCGAGTGCTTCTAACCCAACCACTGATTGGTTTGAAATATCTACCTTCTCTTGGTAGGCAATTTTAAAGTGATTGAACTCGATTGCTTTTTCCAATTGGTTTTTTAATCTTTGTTCCCTTTCAATTTTCTTTTCCATTTCTGGTTGGAACCAAACCAGATGGTTCATTGATTTTTCTCGAGCAACATTCATCGCAATGGAAAGTTTTCGTATGACTTCGTCCAAATTATTTGCTTCTGATGGAAAATGAATTCCAGAAACTCGGTATTGGAGTCTGTGGCCAAGTCTGTCTGGTGTTAGTGATTGATTGTTGTTTAAATCAAATTTTACAATTGCTTCCTCAATCCTTGTCCGAGAAGAATTTTCGATCCATAAAATAAATTCGTCACCACCTAAACTAGCAACAAGTGTGTTTGGTCTTTCAGAAGTGTATTGTTTAAGAATACTCCCGATCAGTGTTAAAATCTGGTCACCAAAGCTAATTCCATGCAATGCATTTATAACTTTAATCCCTTTGATATTAATAAGTAATACAAATGCTTCTTTCTGACCTGAAAAAATCCTATTATTGATTGATTCTTCAAATAAATAACGATTTGGCAATTGTGTGAGAGAGTCGTAAAATGCTAGTTTGTCGATATATTGTTTTGATTTTAAAATTTTTGATCTAGATTCTTTTAAATATACAATATTTTTAATTAATTTTGCTCTTAACCTTTGGATCAAAAAACCAGAAAGTATAGAAAAAATGATTAAACTAACAGATTTAAAATACCATTCTCTTGGACTCTGATTTCGTATTCCTAATTCGTCTGGAAATATAATAATCGATTGGTACACACAAATTCCAAAAATAGCAGGAACAATTGAAATGAATAGTGCAGACAATAAACTGGGAATGGGAGGTAAAAATACAAAAAATGAAATGATGATAAAGGCAAGTGAGATCTCACCTGTCCCAAGTAAACCACTTCTTAAAAAAGATAGAACGGATATGAAGATTGCAGTGGTGATTAATGTGAGAATCCGAATGACTAATGGAATTTTATTTTTTAATAGATATTCGATAATGAATAAAATTGAAATTCCTAAATCGACAACAAAAAAGATAAAATCAATTTCACCTGACTTCGTAAAGAGGGGAGTTAGATGTAAACACGCTGCAACAAAAAACAACCCAGAAGTAGCGATTAAAAATCTCCTCAGGAGAGGACCGGTATCTTTTCTGAATTTTAACCAATAGACGTAATTTCGTTTGTCGATGATCATATGCCCTTTACTTCCAAAATCTGTCTTTTGCCGGTTGGTTTAAAAAAGTCTTTTCGAAACAAAACGTCAAGACTAAGTTATCCTCATTGTGTCCTCTCCTAATGAATTATCCCCCAAGTCACCTCAAGAATCGGCTGTAGAAACTCGACATGTCGTTCTTCCAAACGATGCCAACCATTACGGAACTGCATTTGGTGGTGCAATTATGAGTTGGATCGATTTAATTGCGGTCATGGCCGCCCAAAGACATTCTGGTAGAGAAGCAGTGACTGTCAGCATTGATCGTATCAATTTTATAACACCCATCCAGATCGGAGATCATGTAAATTTAAAAGCTATGGTAAACTATGTAGGTACTACTTCGATGGAAGTGGGTGTGCAAGTGAATCGTGAAAATCCTTATACTGGAGAAATGGTGAGAGCTACTACCGCTTATCTTTCGTTTGTTGCATTAGATGAAAATAAAAAACCTGCTCCAGTACCTCCTTTAAAATTGGAAACGGATCTCGAAAAACGTCGGTTTGCAGAAGGAAAAATGCGTATTGAAATGGCTAAAGAATTTGCAGCGAAAATTAAAGCGAGTCGAAAGATCAGTTAGTCCATATAACGTTCGTATTGTTCCAAAAGTCCTTTCATTGCGTTTCTATATTCTGAATATAATGTTTCGTCTTTGATATGTAATCCTACGATGGATTCAAATGATTGTATTTCTTTTTGCATAGCTAAACTCGTAATCTTACACGCTGTTATTTTTTTTGAAATCTACCAAAGACAAAATTTTGAACTGTCCCAAATGGTGTATGATGATCTTCCCTTTGGAACTCAATTGGTGAAAATTCTGGGGAAAAGGTATCTGTTAGAGTTTTTTCCGTATACTGTTTGATTTCAAGGCCACTACATTTTTTGGGACCTAGATCACTAAAGGTTCCAATGATGAATTGGCCATTATCATTTAAAGCATTGATCAAATTCGATTTATACTTTGAAATCGTATCAGGTTCTGTTTGGAAATGAAAGACTGCTCTGTCATGCCAAATATCGTATTTGATTTCGGATTGGAATAAAGTGATGTCAGAAACAATCCACTCAATATTTTTTCCGCTTTCACCTAATCTTTGTTTGCATCTGTTTAAAGCATTTTGGCTAATGTCTAACACTGATAGATGATTGTAACCAAGTTCCAATAGATGATCTACTAAATTGGACTCTCCACCACCCACATCAATGATTTTTGCTGACGTAGGTAAATTTGTATTTTGGATCAATTGTAAGGAGATTGATGGAGTTTCCTGAGTCCAACTGACTTGGTTCGGTTGTTTTTCTGTGTAAATGATCTCCCAATGTTCTTTATGATCCATGTGGAATGACCTTCCTTTTTGTTATGACGTAATAAATTGTCACAATTGAGACAAAAACTAAAAATGGAATGCTCACCAGATTAAGTGACAACCAACCTATTTTGTGTTCCAAATACCCTGCGCTATATGTGGATAAGATGGCGATCGAATATACGATTGTGTCGTTGACAGCTTGGATTGTATTTTTTTCCGCTGGATGGTATTGTTCCACAAGGAGATTTGTACCTCCAACATACATAAAGTTCCAACCAATACCAAGTAATATCAATGCGATGGCAAATGGTAAAAATTCTGTTCCTTGGATAGCTGAAACTACTTCTAATCCCATCACAAAAACTCCCATCAAAATTAAGTAAGGTGCTGTCATTTTACGAACTAAAACTCCAGAGAAAAAGGAAGGGATGTACATTCCTAAAACATGCCATTGTAATACCAGTGTGGATGAATGCATTTCATGACCATGTGATTTCATCGCAACTGGAACTGCTGTCATAAGCATTGCCATCAGTCCAAATCCAAAAGAAGTTGAAAGAATCGAAACCCATAGTCCTAAATTTCTAACATGATAGGAAAATGGTCTTACTTTTTCTCTTTCACTTTCTTGGTGTTCCAATTCGTGTTCTGTCGTGAAACGTTTACTAGGTGAAGGTAAGAAGGTGATTAATAAAAATTGTAGGGAAAGAGAAACAATTAGGATGAAATAACATCCCAAAAATAAGGATGTGGGAAAGAGTTCTTTCCCTTGTAATCCAGCAAGTGGGCCGAGAAACGCTGCTGGTATTCCTGCGATTAAAATCCATGACAATGCACTCGCCCTATCATGGGTTGGTACAGATTCCATTGCAACAAAACGAAGGTATTGGATAAATGATTGGTGAAGTCCGAATAACAAGTGTGCTATGGAAAATAAAATAAAACTTTTTTCCCAAATCGCATAGGCCGCAAGTATGGCTCCAAAGATGCCAATGATTGTACCAAGGAGAAGTCCATATTTACTCCCTTGCCTTTTCATAAATCTTGATGCGGGGACCAAACCTATCAAAGTTCCAAGGATCACAAAGGAAACGGGGAGTGAGGCGGATTCCGGAGAAGGGCTAATGGTTTGCCCAGCCAGTGCAGAAACCGCCATAATCATCACTGTCCCAATTTGGAATACGGTTTGGGTAATGGAAAAGATACCAAGGACTTTGATTTTATTTAAAAAGGAATTCATGAATCAATAAATTTTAAAATTCTAAGGATTAGACAGTTGAATCAACAAAATCAATCTTTAGATTCCCAGTTTT
This sequence comes from Leptospira levettii, assembly GCF_002812085.1. NCBI lineage: Bacteria > Pseudomonadati > Spirochaetota > Leptospiria > Leptospirales > Leptospiraceae > Leptospira > Leptospira levettii. The sequence continues at coordinate 809,274 of NZ_NPDM01000001.1, read as the reverse complement.
GTCAAAATTTCTTTTGCTTGCGATACAAAATGTACTTCTTCTTCTTTTTGAAAGGGAACAAAAATATTTTGTGCAAAACGTACGGAAAGATGAGCATACTCGATACATCCTGCCACTGTTAATTCTGGTTTTGCTTTTCCTGGGAAAATTTTAATATCGGAACCATTGGGTACAACAAGTGAACGTGGTGGAATTTTTTTCCCTCCACGGATCATACACCCTGCTGCGATTTGAGATCCATCCCCAATTTCTGCATTATCCAAAACGATGGATCCAATTCCAACGAGTACAGCTCTTCCTATTTTGCATCCATGGATCATCACATTATGACCAACTAATGTCCATTCGCCGATAGAGATAGGACTTGTTGAATCAGTATGTAAAGTGGAATTATCTTGGATGTTTACATAATCTCCAAGTTTGATTTTGTTCATGTCAGCACGAACAACAGCACCAGGCCAAATCGAAACAGAAGTACCAAATTCTACCATCCCAAATGCTGTGGCGTTTGGATGGATGAATGGTTTTGCAAAAATAGGAATTTGATTGTAGGACATGGATCAAAGTCAACCTAGACTTTGAATTTCGCAACCGATAAATGTAATGTCGTCTTGTTTTGCTTGTCCATCAGTGAACAAAGAGAGTTCACTTAACACTTTTGCCATCGTATGGTCTAAGCTTAGTTTTAGGTTTTCTTTTAATATTTCATAGAGTCTATCTTCACCGAATAGTTCTTTTTCTTCATTGAATTGTTCAAAGATTCCATCCGTGAATAAAAAGATTCGGTCACCTTCTTCGATTTGGTGTTCAATGAGTCTGTATTGCGTATGGTCCATGAGTCCAATGATTTTACCTGTTCTAGGTAAAAGTTTGATATCATAGATTCTTTGGTGGATTTGGTCAGGATGGCCTGCAGATGCATAAAACAATTGTTTGTTCTTTAAGTCGATGTCGCAGACTGAACATGTAAATATAGTTTGGATATTGCTGTATTTATTGATGAAAATTTGGTTCATATGAAAAACCAAATCATCAGGATGGTCATAAATCATTTTGAGTGATTCATACTCAGCTTTGATTGCCATAGTTATGAGTGCTGCTTGGATTCCGTGCCCCGTTGCATCCGCAACAAAGATTCGATAGTAGTCAGCTTTTACTTGGGTGAGGTCATAAAAATCACCACCCACTTCGGACATAGATTGGTAATACGAATGGAAATGGATTCGTGGATCACTGGTTTTGATATCAGAGAATAATGTTTTTTGGATTTTTTTGGCGACGTTTAAATCCTTTTTGATGAGGTTTAATGATTCGTCCAAGGTTTTCGTTCGTTCTCTCACCTTTTCTTCTAAAGTGACAAGTGCTTCGGCTTGTGTATTCGCCTTTTCTTCTTTGAGCTCATTGATTTTATTCGCGAGAGCAAGAGACAAAATGCCAGCTTCTAATGTGGAACCAATTTGGTTTCCATAAATAGTGAAGACATTGACAGGAAGTACTCCGTTTTGCATCAACGTATACATTAATATTCCAAAGAGTAAGGTGCTCCAACCAAACAAAAACAATCTAGCTTGTTTGTTTCCCGTACTGTAGTTGACTAATGCTACAACTAACACAGATACAACGAATAATTGTGCGATAAAATTTCCAATCCGAACTGCGATCTCAATTGGTAAATAAGCGTATGGAATTAAAATATAAAACAATACAATGAATTTTAGAGTTTGGATAAGGCGATTGGAACAAGGATTAAAATCACGTAAGTTTAAAGTTTGTTGGGCAAATGTCCAACCAGTGATGGCAGAACATGTTACAATGACACTACCAATTCGATTGTGTATTTCCGGATGGTCTAAAGTGAAAATTTGATTTAATATTCCATTCAGATACATTTGTAACAATAGATTACAAAAAATAGAAACCGAATAGGTGATGTATGCTTTTTCTTTTAAGATGAAATAGATGAATAAATTATAAATCACCATGATAAAAATGGTGCCGTAAAAAAAACCTAAGATTGTATTTTCTAAATTTTCCTTTAGATAAAATGTTTCTTTGGAATAAAAGCGGATGAGATAACTGATATTTGATGATGATTTGGTTTCTAAAATGAGAGTTTTTGTTTCGCCAGCAGGCCAATTCAGTTCAAAAGCAATGGATTTAGAAAATGCATCCCAATGCGAATGAGCGATAAAATCACCACCTTCTTTAATGGGCTCTGGATTTCCTTCTTCATACACTCGGATAAAGTCTAAATGTGGGTTTCCTAAATCTAATATTAGTTTGTTAACAGATGTTAAGTTTGTGGCTTTGATTTTGAGATAAATATGTTCTGATTGGAAACCTAAACTTAAGGTGTTTTTGAAAATCGGTGTCCACCGGAGTTTTTGTTGATTAGTTTCGTTTCCTGATTGGATCGCATAATCAATCTTTTGGGGTGTAAAACTTTCGTCACTGATGGACTTTTGGATCTCCCATCGGGAACAGGAAAACAAAGTTCCCGAAAGAATGATCAAAAAGATGAATCGCATAAACTCGAACGATTTCCCAATAAAAATTGGGATTTGTCAAAGCAAATTTATCGTAAGGTATAACCGTTGTCTTTTGCCGTTGTCACCAAACTGTCTGAAAGTTCCTTAAAACGTTCTTGGGTAAAGGTTTTATCATAGGACATAAGCCGGAAACGATATGTAACCGATTTTTTGCCCTCTCCCACCGAATCACCCTGGAAAATCGTTTGGACATACACAGACTCTAATTCTGGAATTTGTAATGTTTTTACCAAATTTGCAAAAGATTCAGTTGGATCCGATTCATTCATGAGAAGTGAAAGATCCAATTGGCCTTGTGGAAAATGGGATGGCGGATTGAAATGAGAATTCCTTCCATGGGTTTCCCAAATTTCAGCTAACACTTCCATGTTGATTTTGGACAAAATGACCCTACGTTTTACATCATACACATCAGCAAATCGAGTATGAAGGATTCCAAGTTCGACAACTTCTTTTCCATCATATTTTACCACTAAACTTGCATTAGGGTGGAAATGGTTTCGTGATTCTTTTTTCCATTCTAAATTTGGCAAATTTAGGAATAAAAAGAGTTCGGTAATCGTTTCTCTAATTTTTAAGAATTCTTGTTCAATGGAAACAAGGTCAGTTGGTTTGTGTTTGGATAAGGAAAGAATGGATATCCATCGTTTTTCATCTGCTAACTCAGGACCATTTCCTTGTTTGTGATAAGTTCTACCCAATTCAAACAAATTCACTGATTCAAATCGATCTTGGTTTAACTTTGCTTGTTTGATGAGACCTGGATACAAACTGTTTCGGAGAATTGAATGTTCCTCTGGCATCTCATTTGCAATTTTGAGAGAAGTGGCTTCTAAACTTGATTCTAGTTTTGCATCTGATGGAGAAGCGAAGGAATAATTATACACTTCATTAAATCCAATTTCCAATGCTAAGAAATTTTTGACCCTACGTTCTAACTCGCGGAGTGGATTTCGAATCGGAGTTTCCACTGCCATGGATAGAGCTTCTGTTCGGATGGAAGCATAACCAATTGTCCTTCCAATTTCCTCAACAAGGTCTTCTGGAATCGTTACATCATAGTTTTGTCTGTATCTTGGAACAACAACTGAGAGGGATTCCTCTTTTGTTGTTACTCCAAAACCTAATCGTTGCAAGATGTCTGTGACTTCTGGTAAACTGATCTTTTTTCCTAATTTATGGCGGAGAAATTGTAAATTTGTTTCAATGGTTACCGCTTTGGTTTCGGTATGATTAAAACCTTGAGGAGTGAAAACCTTCACATTCGGGTTGCCGTTTTCTTTGAGTAATTGAACAGCTCTTTTCATCACCGGCAAACAGGTGTAAGAATCCAGACCTTTTTCATACCGAACAGCTGATTCTGTACGGATATTGGTTTTACGGATCGTAAAACGAACATCTTCCCTTTTGAAGACGGCAGATTCCATCACGATGTTTTTTGTTCCATCTGTGACTGCAGAATCTTTTCCTCCCATCACTCCCGCTAATGCTACAGGTGTGGAACCATTTTGAATGAGAAGGATATTCCCTGGTAAAGAAGGAGAAGTATCATCCAGGAGAGCAAAACTTTCCCCATCCTTTGATTTGGAAACAGTAAAGGAAGTTGATTGCAGTTTGGATCGATCAAAAAAATGAGTGGGTTGCCCTAGTTCTAACAAAAGATAGTTGGAAACATCTACCACATTATTGATGGAACGAATTCCACATTTCTCAAGACGAGATTTGATTTTGGGAATCGATGTTGTGATGTTTACATTTTGGATAGAAGTCACGTAATATGCATGTGCATGTTCAGATGTTTCTACTGTCAAACCTTCGTTTCCAGATTCCCACTTTGTATCTGCTTGGAGAGGAAAATGGTGGAGTGGGATTTGGAGTTGGCTTGCAAGTTCTCTTGCAAAACCAAAATGACTCCATAAATCAGGTCTATGTGTGATGGATTTATTATCGATTGTGAGAATCGTATCTTCCCATAAAAAATATTTACGAACCGAGATACCAAGTGTTGTGTCTTTTGGAAAAATAAGAACACCTGAAGATTCTAATGCCATTCCCAATTCTTTTTCGGAACAATACATTCCTTGGGAACGAACTCCGCGCAGTTCCGAATCCAAAATTTCTTTCCCATCCAATTTGGTCCCGGGGAGAGCTAAAGGTACAATATCACCCACGTTTACATTTGTGGCAGCAGTGACAATTTGGTAGTCTTTTGATCCATCTGTAGCGATGGTCGTTTGTAATTTCTCGGCATTGGGATGTTTTTCCAGTGATTTGATTTTGACCGTGATCACCGATGTTAGGTGGGATTTGTAATCTTCCACATCATCAATTTCACAAATCGATGTATTAATTTTTTCCAGAACCGATTCGAATGGAATCTGGGAGAGCGGGGTAAATTCGTTTAACCAATCAACTGAAAGTTTCAAGAGAAATCCTTATTTGTTAAAAACAGTGGGAAAGCGAACGGGTCAATCCGAAATTCCAAGTTCTGTTTTCAGAAAATGCAGGCAATCTTCCGAAGTCATCGGCCTCGCAAAATAAAAACCTTGGATTTGGTCGACTCCACTTTCGGCAAGTAATCGCACCTGTTCTTCCGTTTCAGCACCTTCTGCTACGACACTCAAACCAAGGTTATGTGCTAAGTTGGAGACGGCATGGATGATGGTTTTGCTGTCTTTGTCCGTTGTGATTTCGGATACAAAAGAACGATCGATTTTTAAGGAGGAAATGGGAAGTTTTTTTAGGTAACCCAAACTACTATAACCTGTTCCAAAATCATCAATTGCAATTTTAGCTCCAAGTTTTCGGATTTCCTGCATCGTACGAACGGCGGCATCCGCATTTTCCATGACCGAACTTTCTGTGAGTTCGACTTCTAAATCATGTGGGTCCACTTTGAATAATTTTAGATTTTCGGCGATTGTGGAAATCAGTCTTTCGTGTTTGAATTGTTTGGTGGAAATATTCACAGCCATAGAAATGTCTTTGATCCCTGCATCTTTCCAAACTCGCATAGTTTGGATGGCAGACTTAATCACCCATTCACCAATCGCAAGGATCATCCCTGTTTCTTCAGAAATGGGAATGAAAACATTCGGTGAGATGAGTCCACGTTCCGGATGACGCCAACGAATGAGTGCTTCTACACCAACAGGTTTTTTTGTGTACAAATCAATTTTGGGTTGGTACATCAAAGTAAATTGATTTTCGATGATGGCAATCCGCATCCGGTTTTCGATTTCCAAACGTTCAGCCACAACTGTCTGCAGTTCTTCTGTAAAAAACACGTAACAGTTTTTCCCTTGTGATTTTGCCAAGTTGAGAGCACTGTCGGCATTTTTAAGGAGTGTATTTGAGTCCTTTCCGTCTGTTGGGTATAAGGCGATCCCAATCGAGGTATTCACAAAAATCCTTTCCCCATCAATTACAAAAGGATGTGTCATTGCATCTAAAATTGCTTCCGAAATAACTGCCGCATCACGTTCGTTTGATAAATCAGGTAATACAACAGTAAACTCATCACCACCTTGTCTACTGATGAGATCATACACACGTATACTTTCACGAATACGATAAGCAACAAGTTTGATGATTTTGTCCCCAAAGTCGTGGCCTCTAGAATCATTGATGATTTTAAAATTGTCCAAATCAATCGCAAGGATTCCAACCAAATTCCCGTGCCGTCTTGCTTCTTCAAAAATTGGAAATAGTTTATCAATGAGTGAGTTACGGTTGGGAAGATTTGTGAGTTGGTCAAAAAAAGCCATATAAGCAATTTTTTCTTCCGCATGCCGACGTTGTGTGATGTCAAGAAATGCAACCGCAAGGCCAAAGTTTTCAATGGGGATTGGTGTCGCCAAAATATCAAACCAAGTGATTTTATCTTCTTTGATCATCCCAATTTCCAAATTACGAATCACTTCTTTGTGTCGTAACGCTCGCATCAAACTTGATTTTCTTGGGTAAATTTTTGTACCGTTTGGTTGGATGAGAGTGTACTTTCGAATGTTGAGTGTACGATTGAGAAGTTCCCCATCTTGGATGTCAAAATAGGTCCTTGCTGTCTTATTGGTTTCAACAATTTTACCTTTTTCATCTGTGATGGCGATGCCCATAGGTAAGTTGTCAAAGATAGACTTATACTTTTGTTGTTGGAGTAAAAATTCAAACGAGATATCTTTTTGGATCGTGACATCACGATCAAAGCCCAAAATAATTTTGGACTCGCGTAAAGGGATGAGTAACCAAATGATCCAAACTTCTTCTTTCGATTTGGTCACAAGGCGATTTTCAAAATTCACTATATTCGGATTTTCGCCCAAACTTTCGAAAGTATTCTCGGTATTTTCTTTGTCGTCTTCTTGTGTGAAGTGAAGGATTGATTTTCCAACAATATCCTTCGGTTCAAATTCTAAAAATCGAGCAAACCGATCTGTAACTGAGACAAAATTGCCTTCCCAATCCAATACTTGGAAACTATTGGGATATTCGGTCAGTAGGGATTTAACAGTGAGACCAGAGAGAATTTTACTGCCTAAAGGCTCATTTCGCATTTATTTCTTTGCCTAAATAATAAACCGCTTCAATGGATCCAGGAAATTGGAATCCTTCAAATGGTGACCATCCGGACTTACTTTTAATCATTGATTTTTTAAATTCAACTGGTTTTTTTAAATTTAAGATAGAAAAATTCGCCGCATAACCTTCGTTAATGACTCCAACACCCTTTCCAAATTGTTTTGGTAAATAAGGGGCAACAAAGTCCCCAGGATTTTTGGAACAGATTTTTGCTATTAAAGTCATCGGAATGTTTAATTTTAATATCATGTATGTGACAAAAAGTCCATATGTATCAAGTTGAGAGATTCCACTGGTTCCTTTTTGTTTTTCTTCGATGGAGTGTGGTGCATGATCGGTCGCTAAATAATCAATATGCCCATCAAGTATCCCTTTCACCATCGCTTCTCTATCTTCACGGCCTCGCAGTGGGGGGTTCATTTGGAACCATTTGTGATTGGTTTCTGTTAACATCTCCGTATCAAACATCAAATGGGTTGGAGTCACTTCACAGGTAACATTCACACCTCGGTTTTTGGCAGCAACGATCTTAGAAAGACCGTCTTTTGTCGAATAGTGGCAAAGTTTTCCTTTTAAGTTGTATTTCTCGATCAAATACAATGCAAAATCAGTTGCGATTGTTTCAGCCTCTTTGGGCCTTCTTGTTTCGTGAGTGGGTTTGTCCTGATTTGCGATGAGGATTTCTGGGTCTTCACAATGGAAACTCACATCTTGTCCATGGTAATGTTTGATCACTTCTTCAAGTGATGGGTTGTCATGGAAAAAAAGTTCTCCTATGGAAGGACCCATAAACACTTTATAAGGGACTTTGTTTGTGAGTGGTTTTGTATGCGGACCAATACCTGCGTACAATGTAATGTGGATGGGCGCTTTTTTGGTGAGCGCTTGTTTGGCGGAATAGGATTCATCATCGATAGGTGGAACTGGATTGTTTGGCATATCAGCCACATGGATCACTCCACCATTAATGGCAGCAGCACTTGCTGATAAAAAATCTTCTTTGTAAGTATGTTTTCCACTCACATCTTCTCTTGCGTGAATGTGAATGTCACCAAATCCAGGAAATATCACACATTCATCAGAAAACTGTCGGGCATTCGGATCGATGCCTTCATTTACGTTTGTGATGAGTCCAGTTGTGACATCAAATTCGATCGTACCCAAAAATTCCCTTTCGTGAGTGACGATTTTTCCTGCGATTTTTTCCATAATGACCCTTTGATTCAGCAGATTCTTAGAGGGAAGGAAAGTTTCAAGGGAATTTACAAAGAATTCTCATCAGATATCATATGACTCAGTAAAAAGTAAGGAAGAAAATCTCAAATCGACAAGAGTTGATTGCTAGTATCGAAATGAAAGGGACTAGTCCCATTTGGATAATATTTCGATGATATCATTCCCAAAACGTTCTACCTTGGCAGGCCCAACACCTTTTGTGGCTTCTAGTTCTGATAGGTTTTTTGGTTTTCGTTCCGCAATCCGTTTGAGTACGGGATTTTGAAAGACCATAAACTTTTTCCATTTGAGTTGTCTTGCTTTACGATCTCGGTAATTCATCAGTTCTCTTAAGATTTGAGAATGTAATGTCGGAACTTTTTTTAGTTTTGATTGTTTCGTGTTCGTCTCATCAGAGTTAGATGATGATTGTTTGACTTTTGTTTTGGAAAAATTCGGAAGGTATAATTTTGGGTATTTAGCACCTGCCACTAATACTTTTTTTTCTTCGACCCAAGTTTCTAATTTTGCGACAACTGCTTCTTCAGGAATCCCTTCCAATTTACCGTGGAATGGATTTCGTTCCATTCTGTAACGTAATACATCCTTGGTTCGTTTTCCCACCAAAGTTTTTGCAATGATGTTTTTTCCAAAAACTGCTGGGTGTTCTTTCAAAAAATTTTGAATGGTTTCTTCTTCCCATTCTGAAAGTGGATGTTCTCTTTTTTCATTTTTTTTCTGAATTTTAACTTTTTCAGATTCTAAAAATTTACTTCGATTGATGCTAACACCTGTTTCCGTACAGATATCACATTTTCCACAAGGAGAAATTGTTTCTCCAAAATAAGAACAAAGTTGGACTTGCCTACAAATTTCATTGTTTGCATATTCTTTGATGTATTTGAGTAAGGTGTCTCCGCCTTTAAAGTTTGTCTCCTTTGACAACATAAACAGTTGCGTGGCTACATCACCTGCTTTGTAAAACAAAACACATTCAGATGGTAAGTTGTCTCGGCCTGCACGACCTGCTTCTTGGTAATAAGCTTCAAGTGAGGCAGGAACTTGATAATGGATCACCAAACGTACATCAGGTTGGTCCATACCCATTCCAAATGCATTGGTGGCAACTAAGATAGGAACTTTTCCAGAGGAATAAGCATTTTGTGTTCTTTCTCGGATCCCGTCAGTTCGACCTGCATGATACTTTCCAACCGAGAACCCAAAGTCTTTTAATAAATCATACACTTCGTCTGTTTTTTTCCGAGTTGCACAGTAAACAATGGCACGACCAGGGAATTTCCTTCCATCTTTCCAAGGTTCGAGAAGTTCCATCAGTCGGTCTGCTTTGTCTCGTTCTTGGTTTGGGTATTCTACACTGAATTTTAGATTGGGGCGAAAAAAGGTAGATAAAACAACGTTAGGTGAACGCATTCCGAGAGATGATTGTACATCTGTTTGTACTTTTTCTGTTGCGGTCGCAGTAAGAGCTAAAATGGGAAAATTTGGATTTGGATGCCTTTCTCGTAAAACATGAATTTGGCGGTATTCTGGTCGAAAGTCGTGTCCCCACTGAGAAACACAATGGGCTTCATCCACCACCAAAGAAAATAACTTCATCTCACGAAAAATTCGTAAAAACCCGTTGGACAAAGCTCGTTCGGGAGATACGAGTAAAACACGAATTTCCCCTCTGACCGCTTTCGATAGAATGGTCATCTGTTCCACTTCATCTTGGGTGGAATTACAGAAGGCAGCAGGAATTCCTTTTGCAAGTAAACTTTCCATTTGGTCTTTCATCAGGGCGATGAGTGGGGATATGACAAGTGTTAGTTTGTCTTTTTGGATCGCAGCTGGTAATTGGTAAATGAGGGACTTTCCAGCACCAGTGGGTAAAATGGCAAGTGTGTCCTGGCCGTCTAAAACCGATTGAATGGCTTCCCTTTGGCCTGGGCGAAATTCTGAAAAACCGAATTTGGTTTTGAGTTCCGAAAATAGATCCAAAGTAACTCTTAGATTTTTGGGAAATAGGAACGGGTCAACGATAAGATTCTCCCTTTTTGGCTCATTTTTGAATTTTACAGAAACGGCTAACCTAGAAATTGTAACGAAGACCGATGCTTTTTAACACTTTTGTCTTTTTATTATTCTTTCTCATCGTGTATTCGGTCTTTTTATGTTTTGGTTGGTTTGCCAAAAAACAGAAATGGGCATACCGAGCACAAAACCTTTGGTTACTCTTTGCTTCTTATTTTTTTTACGGATGGTGGGAATGGTTTTTTCTCACCCTCATTTTACTCAGCACCATCATTGATTATGTAGCAGCGAGGTCCATTGAATCCTCTCAAAACCAAATGTTCCGAAGGATCTACTTAGCAGTTTCGATATTTGCAAATTTGGGCCTACTTTTTACCATGAAGTACTATGATTTTTTTGCAGTGAATCTTGTTGATTCCTGGAACCAAATTGCCATTTGGCTCGGTGGCAGTGTCGCTACCGATTCAAGTACATACTTACTCAAAAACATTGTGCTTCCTGTAGGGATTAGTTTTTACACCTTCCAAACGATGTCGTACACCATTGATGTGTTTAGACAACAAATCAAAGCCGAACGTGATTTTTTTGATTTTGCACTCTTTGTGAATTTTTTCCCACAACTCGTAGCAGGTCCCATCGAAAGGGCACAAGACTTACTGCCCCAACTCAAAGCACCTAAGTTTCCTACCATGGATGGTGTCCAAAAAGGTTTGTATGATATTTTACTTGGTTACTTTATGAAAGTGTATGTAGCCGATAATTTGGCTACATATGTGGATCAGGTATTTTTTGCAGGCAAATCGTTTTATACCCAAAATCCAACAATCATCCAGTCTATGGACGGCTCACAAGTGTTTGCCGGTGGGTTTTTATTTTTAACTCAAATTTATTGTGACTTTGCTGGGTATTCCTTTATTGCTCTTGGAATCTCGAGGTTACTCGGTGTGACCCTCACTGTGAATTTCGAAACTCCTGAATTTTCAAAAACACCTACGGAGTTTTGGAATCGCTGGCATGTAACACTAAACAGGTGGTTTCGCGATTATATATATATTTCACTTGGTGGCAGTAAGTATGGAAAGTTTGCCCAATACCGAAATTTATGTATCATCTTCTTTTTGTCAGGACTTTGGCATGGAGCCAATTGGACATTCATCACTTGGGGTTGTTTACAGGGTGTCTATACCATGATTTACCTTGTAACCTTTTCCAAAAAGAAAGAAGATTTGGGAGACCAAACAAACGAAACTACAATTTCCTTTTCCTCTAAACTCTCACAAATTCTTACGGGAACATTTAGCCGTGTGTTGGTATTCTCACTTGTAGCGTTTAGTGCAGTTGCATTTCGTTCGTATGATGCCAATATGATGTTTGTTTACCTTCAAAAATTTTTAAGTGTTTGGACTTGGGACCTTTCTCCCAATAATAACGTGAAAAACATGTTTGGACTTTGGGAAGAGTACTTCAAAATTTTCCTTCCGCTGCTTATCTTAGATGGAATCACGTATTTCAAAAAAGAAAGGTATTGGATTTTTATGACTCACCCGCTCATCCAAACATTTGTCTTATCGTTTATGGCATTTCTCATCCTCACAAGGGGAGTATTCGGAAAAGAGGTAATTTACTTTGCGTTCTAAATTTTTAGGCATCGGTCTTACTCTTTTATTTTTTTTAATTTTAGAAATCACTGTACGAGTGACGGGAATTCATTATTTAGAACAACCAGAAATCTTTTTTGTAAACTTGAAAAAAAACTTTGTCGAATCTGGCAAAGGTGACGCCGACATCATCGTGTTAGGTGACTCTAGGTCTATGGCACTCGCCGGATATGCAAAAGACGATAAAACAGAATATTCGGTTTACAACCATAGTTTGCCTGCGATGGGACCGAAGTATTACCGATTCTTTTTGGACAAATACTTAAAGAAGGGAAACAAAAAACCAAAAATGGTTCTGTTTGCCGCCTCGCCAAAGTTATATGCAACTGGTTATGGTCCTCCATTGTATGATCCGGATGCAAAGGTTGTGAAGGAAAATGAATCCATCTCAAACTTTATGAAACGGAGATGGAACGAAGGAATTGAAAAAAACTTTTTTAGACCACAAACAAAATCCAATGTAATTAGTTATAGTGGGAAACAAGAAGATGCCAACCAAATCCTTTGGGAGTTTTTTGGACATAGATACCTCCACCAGTTTACCTTTTTTGAATTAGCAGATCAATATTCTGGTGTAGAACGATTGTTTATTTTATCAAAAGCCACACCTCTTTTGTACGAATCCTACAGATTCCATGGTGCCATTCGAAATTCACTAAGTTATTCCAATTGGAAAGTAGACAAACAGTACAAAGAAAAATCCATCTTTTGTGAATCCTGTGAAAACATAGAAGCTGGTTTATGCAAACCATCACCTTCGCAACTCGAAGACAATTTGACCATCGAAGACCAAATCAATCGTCATTTTGGGAAATATAATATTTCCAATCGGTTGAAACCAGAGTTAGTCTACTTTTCCAAAGAAATGATTCGAAAGGAATTAGATGCGGAATTAAAAAATCCAAACGATCATTTTAATCCCAATCCAGATTTTGTCGTATTGGAAGATTTGATCCGTTACACAGAAGAAAAAGGCATTCAATTTGGAATGGTGTATTTGCCGTGGATCAAAGAACGCCAAGAATCTCCTGAATCAAAGGTCTTACTTTCCAAGTTAATCATTTTTTTCCAAAACCATCCGGCTACAAAACTCTTTTTCTTTCCTGAATCTTCCTACCCCGCAGAGCGTTTTGTAGATAATATCCATTACGATTGCCGGGGAGAAAAACGGGTAAACGAAGAATTCCGCCAATTTGTTCTCCCTCAGGTCTTTCGTTTTTTATCTTCTAAATAAAAATCCAATTGATTTCCGATTTCGAGTATTGGAGAATGAGGCACTCCATTCGGATAAGAGGAAACCCAATCATGTTTTCGTTTCGAAACATATTTGTTTGTATTCTATCTGCCTATCTCATCGGATCCCCGATACTAGCGCAGAACCGTTATGCGTTGTTCATAGGAACGAACTACAAAGGGAACACTGCCAAAATCCCTGAGTTGAATCTCTGTGAAGCCGATGCGAATTTTTTAAAAGAGAAAATTCAAAAAAAAGGTAACTTCAAGGATATCAAAGTCCTGTTAGGTTCCATGGTAACTCGGGATAATGTCAAAAATGCAATCAGCCAAATTGGAAAAGTAGCTGGGAAAGAAGATTCTGTATTTTTGTATTTTTCTGGTCATGGGATGTACATGAAAGATGCGAAGGCCAAAAATGGAATGCGTAACTACTTAATCTGTTACGATCGACCGCATATTTCCGATGAAGAACTCAACGAATTTTTAACAGATATCAAATCCCCAAAAACAGTCCTTGTGATGGATTGTTGTTATTCGGGTGGGATTGCCAAAAAGGGAAAAAACACTCGTGGTGCCGCAGAGATTCCCATTGCCCAAGGCAATGACGGGGTTGTCCGCCAGAATGCAGAAGATTATTTTTTCCAAGACAAAGCTGTCATTTCTTCTTCTGATGATGACCAAACTTCCATCGAAGTAGGGGGAACCATCAACCATGGAATCTTCACCTATAATTTTGGAAATGCACTCGAAAAGGCCGACCTCAACAAAGACAGTGTGGTCACGGCGTTAGAGGCATTTTTTGTCGCAAAAGAAGAAACCGTGAGGATGGCTCGTCAATTCAACCATGAACAAACCCCACAAGTTTCTGGGAATGCTGCAGGGATTTTTCTTTCTGGGGCACCACAACCACAAACCCCTCCACCAAAACCACCCAATGTAGTGGTCAACGTTCCGATCACTCCTGTGGAAACAACCACACCTAACAACAACCAAACCACAACTCCCGTCACACCGGAGCCAGAACCAACACCTGCGAACGAAACCACTGTGGTCATCCCACCGATCACGGAAGTGGAACCACCAGCTCCTCCATCTGTCTCCACTGGAAACATTCTCATTCGGACATCCATCATCAAAGATAAGTCTTATGGTGGAGCCGCAACGAAGTCTCCTTATGACCTACTGAACAAACAAGGCAAACTGAGATCTTCCACTCCGGAAGGCAAAGTGCGTGCCATTAAAGTGTTAGTAGATGACCAAGAATACAATGCACAAGTGACTACGGAAAAATCAAAGATTTGGGGTTCCATCACAAAGAACGGAACCCTCATCCCTGGTGATATTTACAATGTGAAGATCGATAACCTTCCCGCTGGTGTTCACCAAATTGAAATCCGTGCTGATAATTATCCCATCTACAAAACAGCAACTGCAGTGATTCCAAAACAAACGGTGACTGTGGATGCAATGAGTTCCATGGATGGATTTGGTGCCATTCGAGGGAGAGTTTTCTTCAAAACATTGGACAACCCCATCGAAAAACACCCGATTTACATGCCAACAGTTGTGTCTACGAACCAAATCTTTAAGGTCACAACAGACAAGGATGGATACTTTTGGTTTACCAATCTAAAACCAGGGAAATACGAAATCAGAGCCAGTTTTATGGAAGAAATGAAACTCGAAAACTCTGAGATTGTGGTCAAACCTGGCGAAGTCACAACGGTTGAGATCATCCTCAATAAAAAATTGAGTTATACCAAAACCAAATACTAAAACAAACCACTGCGAAGCGGAAGGGATCTCTCCCTTCTCGCCATTTGCTTTGGGAAAAGGCCCTCAATTGAGGGTCTTTTTTTTAAGAGCCTTGGTTTTCCAGCCATCTGAGGTTGTTTTTTTGAACTGCCTTTACCAAAAAAAAGCACCCATTCCACCATTCCCCACCCTGATAGCGGTCGAAAACCCCCAAAATGATTAATATTAATCTAAAAATGATTAATATTAATCCAAAATGAAAGATTTTTCCCTGATTTGATTGAAATGGAGGTTTTTTTCAAGTTTTTACGATTGAAATTAATCCTTATTTTTGGAATCGTATAGTCATAAAGAAAAAGGGAATCGGAAAAAGAGGTTCCCGATCTAGAGAGGATCACATGAAAACAACAAAAATAATCGCAACAGGGATCTTAGCAATGGGACTTGCAACAGCAAATCTACATGCTTTAGACACAAACGAAAGATTAGAGCTTTTGGAGTCTGCTATGATTGAACAAGCAACAACTCCAGCGCAAAAATCTGCAGTTTCAGAATACCTTGCGAATGTTGCAAAAGAAAAAACAGAATTGGCTCAAGCTCTTCGTGATAGAGCTGGATCAACTCGAGGTGGTAAAGCTCTTAGCCAAATGAACGAGAAGAAAGAACTTCTTCGCCGTGCTGAGGCTCTTGAAAAAGAAGCTAAAAAATACCAAACTGTCTCTATGGACATGCGTGCAGAGTCCATGCAGGTAGCTCACAACTAAGCACTCAATTTTTAAGTTGAGTCTCGCGAGAAAGGTCAGGTTCGCCTGGCCTTTTTTTATGCCCCGCTGATAAATGCTTTCCAAACTATCTAACTATGTGACATAATCAATATATGGTTGACACCCCCCAAGAAATCAAAGAAAAACGATTTGGGCGTGTGATTCCGATCCTCCTTGTTTTCTCAGGGCTTTTGGCTCTCGGATTGGTGTTTAAATGGGGTAGGCCAGTCAAACCAGTTGTTCGTGTGGAATGGGAAGGTCAAAAGTACCTAACTCCAACGGACCTTTTGGTTTACTTAGGAACGGATGCAGAGTCACCCAATATGAGTGATTGGAAGGATTGGGAAACCAAACTCTCCCGTCATCCTCGGATCAAAAAAGTTCGAATCACAAGAGATCCTGATGGATTTCTATTGGTTCATATAGAGGAGAAAGTCGCAGAATTTGTCATACATGTAGGAAGTTCTTTATACGAAGTGGATGAAAATTTGGAAATCTTATCCAAAGACCAAGTTTTGAATGCCCATTTAATTGTCATTAGCGGGTCATTCGTTGTTGGAGAACAAAAACTAGAAGGCAGACAGATTTTTGATATTACCAAAGAAATGCGATATGCCCTATCTCTTTACCCTGCTCTTTCCACCCGAATTTCCGAACTTGTCGCTGAACGTGACGGTAATTATACAATGTACTTAAAATCACCAAAATCAATGAAAGTTTTTATAGGTGATAAATTAGAAATAAACGTAATTCGTAAGTTATATGCATTTCTTGCTTATATGGAAGCAGAATCCATCAAAGCAGTCTCTATTGATTTGAGAGGAGAAGACGCAGTATACCATTAATATGATTGAAGATGATTCACCTATTATAACTGCTTTAGATCTTGGATCTTCTCTTATCAAGGTTGTCATTGGACGACTATTAGGAGATCATGAAATTGAAATCATTGGAACTGGAGTTTATCCTTCTACAGGGATCAAAAACGGATCAATTGTTAATATTGAAACAACAACCAAGTCCATCATAGAGGCGTTTGGTGATGCAGAACTCATGGCTGGCCAAGAGATCACTTCTGTTGTTGTGAATGTTTCTGGAAAATCTGTACATGGTTTTAATGAAAAAGGAATTATAGCAGTTACTAATAGAGAACGTATTGTAAGTGAGATGGATATCATGCGTGTTGTGGAAGCAGCACAAGCAGTACATGTTCCTAATGACCAACAAGTAATTCATGTCCTCACAAAAGAATTCAAAGTAGATGACCAAGTGAATATCAAAGATCCAATTGGGATGACTGGTGTTCGTCTAGAAGCCGAGGTTCATATTGTATCTTGTGGAAACACTGCTCTCAATAATATAGATCGTTGTGTGGAACAAGCAGGGCTTTTGCAAATGGATAAAGTTTTATCGAGCCTTGCCTCTTCCGAAGCCATTTTGACAGCAGGTGAAAAAGATTTAGGAACAGCAGTTGTCGATATTGGTGCAGGTATTTGTGATATCATCATTTATGTGGATGGGGGAATCGCATTTTCTTCTGTTGTGCCATTTGGTGGGTTTCATATCACAAGTGATATCTCCATTGGTCTTAAAACCACTGTAGAAACAGCAGAAATCATCAAAAAACGATACGGCCATACAAGAATTGAACTGGTGGACCCAACTGAAAAATTTGAAATTCCATCTATATCAGGTCGACCTTCACGATCTGTGTTCCGCCAAGAACTTGTTGAAATTTTAGAACCGAGGGTTCGCGAAATTTTAGAAATGATCGATCATGAACTCGTACGATCAGGCTATAAGTCGAGTTTGGCGGGAGGAGTGATCCTAACAGGAGGCACTTCTTTATTACAAGGCATTGAATCCACTGCAGAAGAAGTATTTCGATTATCAGTCGGACGTGCAAAACCTGCTGGAATGAGTGGTCTTGTGGAAAGAATTGCAAGCCCTGAATATGCAACAGCAGTTGGCCTTATCAAATACAGTTCAAAAATACAAAACTTGGAACAAAAAAACATGCATTCCGTTTCCGAAGGAGAGGGATGGATGAAGAAGGTTCGTCGTTGGATGGAGAATAATCTCTAAGGAAAAATGAATGTTATACCTAGAAGAAGAAAAAACTAGCCCAGCTATTATCAAAGTCATTGGTGTTGGTGGTGGTGGAATGAATGCCGTCACAAGAATGGTCCATTCCAAAATGACAGGTGTTGACTTCATTGTAATGAACACCGACGAACAAGTATTACTCAAATCTCCTGTTGAAGTTAAGATTCAACTTGGTAATAAAGTGACTCGAGGTATGGGTGCTGGTGGTGATCCAGAACTCGGAGAAAAAGCTGCCTTAGAAGATAAGGAACGAATTGTATCTGCTTTAAAAGGAGCAGACATGGTGTTTGTCACTGCCGGTATGGGTGGTGGAACGGGAACAGGAGCTGCTCCAATCATTGCAGCCATTGCAAAAGAATTAAAATGTTTAGTTGTTGGTGTTGTGACTGTCCCTTTTTCATTTGAAGGGAAACGAAGAGCAGAACTTGCCAAACAAGGAATTGACCAACTCCGTGCGAATGTAGATACCCTCATCACCATTCGTAATGATTCTATTTTCCAAGTTGTTGATAAAAATACACCAGTGGACATGGCCTTTCGAGTGATCGACGATATCTTGTTAAATGGTGTTCGTGGAATCAGTGATATCATCAACCATCCTGGAATCATCAATGTTGATTTTGCTGATGTGAAAACCATCATGAAAGATACGGGTGATGCGATATTGGGAGTAGGGGAAGGACGTGGGGAAACCCGCGTGAGTGAATCAGTGGAACAAGCAATCAACAATACCTTACTCGAGGATTCGAGTATCCAAGGTGCTAAATCCCTTCTCATCAATGTGACAGGTGGTAATGACCTCACCATCCATGAATGGAATGAAGTTTCCCAAATCATCACGGCCCAAGCAGATCCAGATGCCAATATCATCATTGGTCTCAATGAAGACGAGAGCCTAGCCGACCAAATCCGAGTGACAGTGATTGCCACAGGTTTTTCTAAAAAAGGAAAACAATACCAGAGAGAACAAAAGGTTGTTGGATCCGAAGAGTCAATTTCACCAATGGTGTATCTCAAAAAATCGGATGAAAAAGAATCTGGTTTTTCAAAAGAATCAGAAGTTCCAAGAGGGATTCGTCAAAGTAATCGAAGTTTTGGAGCGCAAAAACAATCCTCCCCATTTCAGAATTATGGAGAGGATTATGATATTCCTGCTTTTTTACGTAGGAAAAACGATTGATCTAAAATAAGAACTGTTAGTTGGAGTAGGATCTCACCGATACGAATAAAGGTTTTCCTTCTTCCACTAACAATTTTCTCGGCGCACTTGTCACAACAGAACCTGGTGATTCTACTTTAAAATCATATTCACCTGGTGCTAAAAAGATTCGTTTTACTTGAAAATTGGAAGGAATGGTCCGCCAACAACGAAGGTCTGGTGCGATGGTTTGTGAAACCGCAAGGCCTGCTGCAGCACCAGCTGCCACACGAATGAGACTGGAAACTAGGTCATTATTTTTCCCTTTTCCACCAGACTCAATTGCTCGTGCCATTGCTTCCGATGCAATCACGGCTGCGACTACCTTCAGCGATAAAGAAGTTAAGTTTTTGGTGATGAGAGCTTTGTAGTTCTCATTAAAATTGTTCATTGCCGTTTCGGAGTAATTGTTCATAATATCGGAATACCCAACATCCACTCCATTGATGTAATAACGTTTCGGAAGGGAACCTTTTGGATCTCTTTCTTTATAAATGGGGATTGGATTCTCAGCTACAGAAAGAGCAGCAATGGCTCCAGCAAGGGAAGCACCAGCTCCTTTGGCACGTAATCCAACTTCTACTGCACCACGAAGGGCAGCAGCAAAGTATTCATCTTCAATGAGTTTTCCCCTAGACATTTTGATCGCAGATTTTCCAGCCTCGTGAATGATGATAACTTCTGAAAGTTTTTCATTTTCGGGTGAAGTTCTTTGCATAGAACGATTGTAAGCTTGTAAGCTTGATCGGCCAGCAGAGTATTTTGATTGGTCTGAGGAATCTCCTTCCCTATAAGCTAACATATATCTGTCGGCAATTAGGTTTTGGCTTTTGCCAATGAGTTGTTCCATATTTTTGTATTGAACTCTTGCATCATTATAACGACCAAGTTTTTCCGATACATAGGCATCGATGAGGCGAGCTGCATTGTTTTGGCGGTATTCTGCTGCCAAAAAACGCATTTCTTTCAGTTCAAAATCCAAACGTCTGAAATAAATTTTTGCGTTATTGGTGTCACCTTGTAACAGGTAATTGTTCGCAATATAAAACTTAATCATCACCCTTTCAAAATCTTCCCCGGTATAATTGGATTCGTTATCCGAAAGGATGAACGAAAGCCCAGACCGTGTCATACTGACTTTGATATTGTCTGCAATGTCTTCTGCTTCTTTGAAAACTTTATTGGAAGTAACGTAGTCACCTTTGGTATGAAAGATCATACCAGCTTCCATCAAAAATAGAAGTTTGTCCTTATTCGATGAACCTTCAAACAGTTCTCTAATTTTAGGAATGGCAGAATCATAATCCTGTCCGTAGTATGCTGATTCGGTTGCTTGGATGACTTTGTTGTAATCACTGGCACAACCGAGAATGAGAAGAAAAAGAAAGAGAAATGATTTTTTCATGCAATAGTGGAAGGGATTACCAACTAACCCCTTTGTTTCCTCGAACTGCTAATTTTCTATACGATACCTTTTCTGACCAAACCGCAATGGTGGTTTCCACTTCTACGAGTTCGATGTTAATCGACTGCTCAACGATTTTTTCTCCATTCGATGTGAACATGTTTTCGTTGATATCACAACGTACAAAAAAGTTAGGAGACTTCAATTTTCCAATGGATAAACGATTGGAAGTGAGTCCGGACAAACTGAACTGAATTTCATTGAGAGATTGTTCTCTTGTTTTGGTACGAACTGTGTAAATTTTGTTTTTGATGAGTTTGGATACAAACGCATTGTCAAAGAGTTCCGTTTGGATTTGTTCCGATGTATCGTTACGTGTAGGGAAGTGTGCCACAAAAACACCTTCTTCATGTGGGTTTTCTTTGAAATACTCCCCAATTTGGCCTGCTAATTTTTCGGCCGCTTTCACCAATTCTTGGCTAGTCAGTCCACCTGAGTCGGAGATATAATCATCAGCATTGTCGAGTCTTTTGGGACTAGAACTGCATTGGAATAAGAATCCTACTAAGAGAAAGGAGAATAGAATTTGTTTCATAACCCCACTTATATGGGGGATGGAAACATGTCTTGTCAATTCCAAAAATCCGATTTCAATTCCTCGATTTTAGAACTACGATAAAAAGTTTTTTCCTCTTCGGACATTTCCTTCATTTCCCTCTCGTAGATTAACTCGACTACCTGTCGGTAGAAGGAAGGGCTTTCCCAGGATTGGATGTCCCATTTTTCCTCTTGGTAAAGTGCCGCTTTTTTACGAAGGAAAATGCGTTTTCGTTCCCTTGCATAACTATAGGGATTTCTCTGAATGTAATCTTCCAAAAAAGACAATAAAATCACGGGAGGCGATGTGGGGTGTTTTGGAAAAATAAGTTCATTTAAAAATTTGGGAAAAATTTCTTCCTTAAGGCGGTTTACGGCCGTTAGTTTTTCATATTGGGAGAGGGAAGGAGAAGATTCAATTTCCAAACTTTTGTCCTTCCAATTCATAAAAGCGACATAGACAGCATATAAAACATGCCCTCTTTCATCTGGAAATTCTTGGAGTAAATAACGGTATGTTTCTTCTCTGTCCCCTTTCCAAAGAAAAGATTCCTTCCCTCGAATTGTTTCTAAAAAATCCCTGAGATCACTTGGATACCCTGACCCTTTTAGGACCTCTGGGCGATTTTGTAACCTCTGCCAATAGATCTCGGATCGTGAATCAAAAGAGGATTCTTTGGGATTCTCTTTGGATTTTTTGAGAAAAAGGATATAGACAAGACCACCAAGTAAGAAGGAGAGTAGAATTGTGATGAATAGGATGAAGATGGTTTTCTTTTTGTTCATTGGCATTGTGTGTTTGTACTTTGCCTGTACGAAAAAATCCAGTGAAGATTCAAATTCAGAACTATTGAGTACGTTACTCACTCAAGGGAGCCCTGTACAATCTGCTTGTCAAAGATTTATTCTGACAGAATCAAATTGTGTGGCAGTTGCGGATCTCAGCACAAACGTATGCCCAGGTCTTATCTCCAAATTAAAAGCACAAATCCAACCAAGGGAATTGAGTACGGATTCAGTCGCTGTTTTGTATTTTGATTGTTTTTCGAAAATTAACTTAACTTATAATATTGCAAAAGCATGTAACCAAAGTTCATTTGCCTCCAATTCCGAATATAGAAGAGTCCAACGTACAGGTACATCCTCTGCGGAAACTTCATGGCAAGAAGCAATGAACCAATGTGGTTCTCTTGAGAATTCCGTTCCACCCGTCGATTCGGGGCTTCGTGAAACAGACACCGTACTTGGGTCTGACCCTTTCCAATGATTGTTAATAGGAGTATAAAATGTCACTAGTCACCAAAGACCAATTGGTTCAAAAATTAAATCCCATTTACCTTCCTCATGAAATTGAAGAACGTATCCTCCCACTTGCTGAAGAAATCAACCGTTTGAAAAAAGAAAAAAATGCTGTGATCCTCGGTCATAATTATATGACACCCGATGTGTTTTGGGGAGTGTCTGATATCATTGGTGATTCATTGTATCTTTCTAAGATGGCAAAAGAAACAACTGCCTCCATGATTTTGTTTAATGGAGTACATTTTATGGCGGAGACTGCCAAAATTTTATCTCCTGAAAAAAAGGTACTCATTGCCGATCCCAAAGCTGGTTGTTCACTTGCTGAATCCATCACACGCGATGATGTCAAAGCATTAAAAGCAAAATACCCAGGTGTCCCTGTTGTTACGTATGTGAACTGTTCGGCGGAAGTGAAAGCAGAAACTGATGTTTGTTGTACTTCAGCAAATGCCGTACAAATTGTAAATGCAGTGGAAGGGGACACGGTTATCTTTTTACCGGATGAATACTTGGCAGGAAATGTTAGGAACCAAACTACCAAAACCATTATCTCTCATCCCGGCCGTTGTATGGTTCATGAAATGTACACTCCAGAAGATATCCGATCCGCGAAACGTTTGTTTCCTGGTGGTGTTACTGTCATCACTCACCCTGAGTGCCACGAAGATGTTGTAAAAGAAGCAGATTTTTCTGGATCTACATCACAGATGGTTGATTTCATTCGTAAGAGTAAAACTGATAAAATCATGTTAGTGACAGAATGTTCGATGGGTGATAATTTACGTGCTGAATTCCCTGAAAAAGAATTTGTATCAACATGCCAAACATGTCCTCATATGAAAAAAATTACTCTGGAAAAAGTTAGAGATGCATTGTTAAAAGAACAATTTGAAATCTTTTTGGATGAGGAAGTGATTTCACTTGCCCAAAAATCTGTAAATCGTATGTTAGAGTTGAGTTATAAAAAATAGTATGTTTAGAGTTGGAAACGGAATCGATTTTCATAAATTAATCCATGAACCATTTCGCCCCCTAATGCTTGCGGGTGTGGAAGTGAAATCGGAATTTGCTTTTTTGGGGCATAGTGATGCGGATGTAATTTTACATGCAGTAGCAGATGCTATTTTAGGTGCATTGGCCCTTGGTGATATTGGAGTTCATTTCCCTGACACTGACCCACAGTATAAAAATATGAAATCCTCAATGATCATTGATAAATGTTTAGATCTTCTAAAGGAAAAAAAATTCAAACTCATCAATGTGGATTGCACCTATGTTGGTGATCATCCCAAAATAAATCCAATTCGTGCTGAACTCAATGAATCTTTGGCAAAAATCACAAAACTTCCGTTAGACTGTGTTTCCATTAAGGCGACTACCTCGGAAGGGATGGGAGCTTTAGGTAGAAGTGAAGGTGTGATGGTGATGGCAACTGTGCTCATCGAGAGCACAAAAAAACACGATTAAAATTTTTTTTCTTTCCCAGTGGCGATGTGGTTTAAATCAGCATCGCTAAAGAATAAAAATAAAAGTTTCGAAAGGAAATTGGGAGCTGTTTGGATTTCTAAAATTCCGTGGATACGAACACCGTTCTCAGTGGGATCCAATTGGTAGGTTTCTTTTAGAACTCCGTAATGTTTGAATCCTTGGCTTTCGATTTGGAAAGAAATTGTCGGTGTATTTGTGACAGAAATTGTTTTGCATTTCACCGTTTCGCCCAAGGATTTTGATTCCCATTCTTCACCCACGACAGGTGCTCGAAAGGATTTTGGTTGGAAGGATTCATACAAATTCTTTAAGGTTTGGTCAGGTTTTAATTTTACCTCCCAAGTACGTTCCAAACGAGTTTCCTTTTGGCTTACGACGGCAAAAACAAAAACAAAGAGAAAGATTCCAAAAACCCTTAGATACCAAATCATATCTCCATTGAAAAATCTATTGCCTAGGGATCGATTGAAATTTATTTTTCTCCTACCGGAGGGGAAACTTCGGGAGGGTTTAGCCACTGCATTCTGCTAGAGAAATATCATCAAAACGCGTATCAGGCCTCATCCAAGTGTATGAGCGTGAACAAAATCTATCGATTCACACGAACCCTTTTCCAGAGATTTTAGATGATACCACCTACAATCGTATTCTTAAGGATCCCAATTATTGGATTTCTCAGTCTTTAGAAGATAAAATCATCCAACAAATTTCCACCTCACTCGATATTTCAGGAATTTTATACCATGTAGGAACTGAAGCATTGATTACCAATGCCTATGATTTGTTACCACTAGATGATTCTAGGATTGATTTAGTGGAAATGATTTATAGGTTACCAATTTTGATTGGTCGCCTAACAAGAGTAGTTTATTTAAATGTAAAACCGATTTCAGACAAACATGTGAAATTTGTTTTTACCTACCTTCCTGAGTTCCAAGAAAAATGGTATGATGCAGTATTTTTCCAAGGAATGTTAAATGGCCTAGCTGTCCTTTTTGAACTCAAAGAATTTAATATCCGAATGACAAAAACAAAACTTTTTGGCATTCACATTTCTCATAAAGAACTGGGTGAAGAAATACAATTTGGTTCCGATGCAAACGAATATGAATTGGAATGGAAAGATGAAGTTTTGTATTTATCTAGATCACATCTAACAAAAGAAAACGTCTCTTCTCGCCATCGTGTGATGGTTACCTCTCGCTCAGAAACAACATTGGAAGAGATGTCTATAGTTGATGTAAGAGATGTTGTTGGTAAATCACGTGAGCTTGCAATTGAAAATCGTGATTTGGAAGCAGCCGTTGAAGTATTGAAGTCTTTCAAACAAGAGTTAGAAAAAAAACAACTCTCGATGGCAAAGGATCTTCGCCTTGCCAAAAACATCCAAAAAGGATTGATACCTGAAATTATCCCAGATTGGAATGGGATTCAATTTTGGACGGGATTTAGTCCCATGCAAGAAGTGAGTGGAGATTATTACGATTATTTTCCATACCATACTGATAAGTTAGGTGTTGCTGTTTGTGATGTATCGGGTCATGGAGTCCCAGCTGCCTTTATCACTGCACTTTCGAAAATGTTATTTTCGAATTTTAAAAAACCAAAACCCTCTGAAACATTTAAACTAATCAATCGAGAGTTACTAGACCTTGTCAAACAACAAGGTTACACCACTTGTGTTTATCTGCTCATCCACTCTGATTATAAAGTTGTTTATTCAATTGCAGGCCATCCAAGACCCATTTTATTCCGCAACCGAACTGGTAAAGCAGAGGTCTGTGAAGGAGAAGGAACATTTTTAGGAATGTTTCCTGACGCTGGAGATACATACCGTGACTTACACCTGCAATTAGAACCTGGAGATAAATTATTCTTATACACAGATGGTTTAACAGAAGCTGAAAATGATCACGGTCATGCATTTGGAGAAAGTAAACTTTTACAAATGATCGAAGAAAATGCAAATGCCACAATCCAAGAAACAGTTGAATCCATCATGAACCATCATAGAGAATTTACGATGGGAACAGACGCAATGGATGACATCACTTTACTCGGATTACAGTTGTCACCACGACTAGAAGAGTTTCATCAGATTAAATTACAAGGTGATAGAGCCTATCACCAAAAAGAATACCAGGTTGCAGTCAATTGTTATGAAAAGGCACACCAAATTTTACCAAGAGAACTGAATACTCAGCTCGCGTATGGAAAGGCTTTGGCATACTACGGTAAGTTTGATGAAGCCATTGGTATGTTGGAATCTTATAATAAATTTAAAACCAACCATTTTAAATCACATGCAATTTTAGGTTATTGTTATTACCAAGTGGAACAATACGAAAAAGCCGAATTGGAATGGAAAAAAGCTTATTCCATTAATGATTCGAACCTATCTAATTTATATAATTTAGCACAACTTTATCGTAAATTGAATCAAAAACAAAAAATGAAAGATGTGATCGATAAAATGAAATACATAGAATCCACGTATTTACATATCCTTCCACTGGAAAAAAAGTGGGAGTCGTTGCCTGATGAATCAAATTAAGGTTATTTTACTTTCTCTTTGTTTTTTTCATTTTAGTTTTCCAAAAGACCATAGTTTCCATTCTGATTTTAGTTTGGAATGGTGTTATTTTGTCGGCCAACTCCAGACCGAATCAGGAAATTCATACGGTTACGAACTTTCGTTTTTTCGATTGAAGTTTTCTGATGATGAGAATTGGAATCCCGAATTGTTTCCTGTTCATTTTGCAATTTCAGATCTTTCGGGACGTAAACATAAAACTGCACAAACCATCAAACGGAACTTAAGTGGTCTAGCTGGTTATGATCAAAGTAGAATTTATAGTGGTGAATACGAATTTCAAATTCTTTCAAAAGATAAGTTTTTAATCAAAGCAAAACCTAAATCAAATGAAATCGCAATTGAATTCACTTTAGAAGGGGATGGAAACATTTTGTCCCAAGGAAAAAATGGAATTTCCATTAAATCTAAACGAAATCCAAATATATTTTCGTATTACTATAGTTATCCGAGATTAAAAACTAAAGGCCAATTGGTTTTTTTGGGGAAAAAAGAAACCATTGTTTCAGGAAACTCATGGATGGACCATGAGTGGAGTGAAAAATCATCTCAAAACATTCCTACCTTAGCAAAAGGCCAATCAGGTTGGGATTGGATTTGTCTCATGGATGAAAGGGGAGGTGACTATGTATTTTTTCGGTTTAGAGAAGCACCGGAACAAACACCTGAAATATTTGGGACTTATCGTGATGCAAAAGGTAAAGTAACTTATTGGAATGATCCAAAAGATATCCAAATGGTTCCCATTGGAACTTCCTGGAAAAGTAATCAAACAAAAATCACATACCCTTTACATTGGAAGATCAAATACCCTGGTGGTGAGTGGATTGTTTCACCAATTTTCAATGAACAAGAGTTTGATGGAAGTGTTTCCACAAAAACTATCTATTGGGAAGGGGCGGTTTTGGCCAAAGATCCAATGGAAAAAAAGTCTGCCAAAGGATATTTAGAATTGAAAGGTTATCAAAAATCGAAAGACTGGTGGGAGTTCTAAACCATGTGGAAATATTTTTTAAAACGATTTTTATTAATTTTTCCTACTCTATTAGGAATCACTTTTTTAGTTTTTCTCATTTCTCATTTTGCGCCCGGTGGCCCACTGAATAGTGAAATTGCAAAACTCAAAGGTGCGGGTAACTTAGCGGGAGCATCAACCAAACAAATTTCCCAAGAAGAAATTGAACTCATCAAAAAAAGACTTCATTTGGATAAACCTGCACCTGTTGCCTATTTTTATTGGTTAAAACAAATTGTTCAATTTGACCTTGGAGAGTCTAGACTTCATTCAAGAAAGGTTTCTGATCTCATCGTTGAAAAACTTCCCGTATCTTTGTTTTTTGGACTCTCTGGTTTTTTTCTTACCTACTTTATTTGTATCCCACTTGGAATCCAAAAAGCACTGAAAGAAGGCAGTCATTTTGATTTCATTTCAAGTTTTATCATCTTTTTTACCTATTCATTGCCAGTTTTCGCCTTCGCAATGTTACTTTTGTATTTGTTTGCTTCAGGAGAAGTTTTTTCTTTTTTTCCATTGGGACATGAAGTATCGGATTTTTATGAGGATTTAAGTGTATGGGGCAAAGTAAAAGATAGATTGGCACATATGTTTTTACCTGTGATTTGTTATGTGGTTGGTAGTTTTGCTGTGCTGACATTACTCATGAAAAATAGTTTGTTAGATCAAATTGCAAAAGAATACGTACGCACTGCACTTTCTAAAGGTCTTAGTTTTTCAGATTCCATTTTTAAACATGCATTCCGAAACTCACTCATACCCATTGCAACAGGATTTGGAAGTAATCTAACTTTAATATTTTCTGGATCCTTATTCATTGAACTTGTTTTTAATATTGATGGAATGGGTTTACTTAGCTTTGAAGCCGTGCGAGAAAGGGATACTGATTTGATGATGGGCCTTCTCCTCGCACAAAGTTTTTTAGGTCTTATTGGTAAAATTGTCTCAGATTTTTGTTACATTCTAATAGATCCAAGGATTGATTTCGAATGAAATTTATCTCCAACCCGGCAAACATTCGTAAGTGGGAAAAATTCAAAAAGAATAAAAGAGCCTATTATTCATTACTTGTGCTCTTTTACACATATCTAATTTCTTTGTTCTCTCCACTTCTCATTAACAACAAACCATTGTTTGTATTGTATGAAGGTTCAGTTTCGTTTCCCATTTTTCAGTTTTATCCAGAAACTAAATTTGGTGGGAATAATTTAACGGAACCAAATTATAAAAAATTAAATCGAGAACCCAGGTTCCAAGATTCTTCCAATCGAATGGTGTTCCCACCGATCCCATTTGGTGTGAATGAAGATAATTTGGATAGTTTAGAGGAAGGAACCAATCCACCTTCCAAACCAACATTTCGGCATTGGATGGGGACAGATGATCGTGGTCGAGATGTGTTTACTCGTATTGTTTATGGGTATCGATTGGCGATGACATTTAGTTTGATTCTTATCGTAGTTGAAATTCTGCTAGCTTCCTTTATTGGAGGGGTACAAGGTTATTTTGTTGGACGATTGGATTTATTTTTGCAGAGGTTGATTGAAATCCTATCAGCAATACCATTCCTCTATTTAATTCTCATCATGGGTTCTTTTTTTGGCAGGGGATTTATGGTTCTAATTGTCACTTATGGATCACTCAGTTGGATTGGACTTAGTTATTATATGCGTGGTGAGTTTTTAAAGCTCCGCAAACAACAGTTTGTTGATGCAGCAAAAACTTTAGGTGCCTCATCTTATTCCATCATCATGCGTCATTTGTTACCAAATTCACTGACACCTCTTGTTACCTTTTTGCCATTCATACTCATCTCTGCGATTTCTGTTTTATCCGCTTTGGACTTTTTGGGATATGGAATCCCTGCTCCCAATCCGTCTTGGGGGGAACTCATTGGCCAAGGGAGAGAACGATTAACAGCTTGGTGGCTCATTACCTTTCCATCGGTTGCCTTATTTTTAACGATCTTGTTCTCTGCATTTGTGGGAGAAGGATTAAGAGATGCATTTGATCCAAAAGATAAGGTGGTTTACGAATGAACCCCAATCAGATAGCGATTGAAGTTGAGGATCTAAGTGTCCATATCAAAACAGATGAGGGGACGTTACCAATTGTCAGTGGGATTAGTTTTCACTTAAAAAAAGGGGAAACATTAGCGTTAGTTGGCGAATCTGGTTGTGGAAAATCCATTACATGTTTGGCGTTAACCAAGTTATTACCTACTAACACTACCTTATATCCTACGGGATCCATCATATTTGAAGGAACCAATTTATTAGAGTCATCCAGTGAAAAACTAAGGTCTATTCGTGGAAGGGAAATTGCCTATGTATTCCAAGAACCTTTTTCTTCTCTCAATCCATTACACAAAATTGGAAACCAATTAATAGAAAGTTTTTTACTACATGGACTTGGTTCCAAAGAAGAAGCTGAAAAAAAGGCAATTTATCTATTAGAACGAGTTGGAATCACAGATGCCAAACATCGATTGGAACAGTATCCTAACCAATTTTCTGGTGGGATGTTACAAAGAGTTTGTATCGCAATGGCACTTATGTGTGATCCAAAAATTTTGATCGCAGATGAACCTACAAGTGCCATAGATGTCACCATCCAACTTCAGTTAATTGAATTGCTGAAAGAACTAAGAAAAGAACATGGAATGTCAGTATTATTCATATCACATGATATTGGTCTAGTGAGCCATATTGCAGATCGAATTGCAGTAATGTATGCTGGTAAAATCGTGGAACAAGGAAGTGTGGATATGGTGATAGATTCACCTAAACACCCTTATACCAAAGCTTTGATCTCTGCTTATCCATCTCATGAAAATATTGGAAAAAAATTAGTAACAATTGAAGGTATTGTTCCTTCACCAAAATCGTATCCAAGTGGTTGTCGCTTTCACACTCGTTGTAAAGAAAAATTAGGAATTTGTGATACAGTAATCCCGAAACCAACCCAAATATCCGACTCTCAAATAGTGGAATGTTTTTTATATGGAGGAAAAGAAAGTGCTTAATGTAACAGACTTAGTTGTTTCTTACAAACAATCCCAATCTCTTTCCTTTTCGACAAAACGCCTCGTAGCAGTTGATTCCGTACACTTTTCCATTCCAAAAGGAAAAATTTTGGGACTTGTTGGTGAGTCAGGTTGTGGAAAATCAACTATAGGCCGTGCCATTCTTTCTTTATTGCCAATTGACCAAGGTTCCATTCATTTTGAAGACAAAGACATCACAAACATTTCAAAAGAAGAACAAAAAAATTTAAGGCGAAAAATCCAAGTTGTTTTTCAAGATCCTTATTCTTCATTAAACCCTCGTTTTACGATAGAAGAGATCATCACAGAAGGTTTACAAATTCATTTTCCAAAAATGAGTTTGGCTGAGAAAAAAGAAAAAGCAATCAAAGCTTTATCAGAAGTCAATTTGCCAGCTGACATTTTACATCGGTACCCACATGAATTTAGTGGTGGGCAAAGGCAAAGGATTGCGATTGCAAGAGCATTAATCTTAGAACCAAATTTAGTTGTTTGTGATGAAGCTGTATCTGCTTTGGATATCTCCACACAAGCCCAAGTGATCAATAACCTTCTTTTTTTAAGAGAGAAATATGGATTATCATATTTGTTCATATCACATGACTTAAATATCGTAAAACATGTTTCTGATCGAATTGCCGTGATGTACTTAGGCCAAATCGTAGAAGAAGGGAGTCGGGATGAAATCAGCAATCATCCACTCCACCCTTATACCAAAGCTTTATTTTCCGCTAGTTTTGATTTAAAACAACGAAACAAAATTTCAAAACCTCTTGTTGGGGAAATCCCAAGTATTATGAACCAACCAAAAGGTTGCCGGTTTCATACAAGGTGTCCGATTGCAAAAGAGATTTGCAAATCAGAGGAGCCAAAGGAAATTTATCCTTCGGAACTACATCGTGTGAAATGCCACTTTCCGATGTTATGAATTTGTTGTGAAATTATCCTTACGAGATACAATCAAAGGTGTAATCGGGAAAACACTTTTAACATTTATATTTGTCATATCAATGACAATGTTTTTTATATTGTATCCGCTGTTAGCTGATCCCGATTATTACAAAAATTTAATTCTTGAGTCTACCTATAAAATGACTCAACTGAATGTGAATTACAAAAATTCAGAACCAGTATTTTTCCCCTTCCCTGGTATTGAGTTAAATGAAGTTACAGTTTCTAAGGCTGATGATGAAATTATCCACGTCCAAAAACTTCGTATTGAAATATATTATGGAGTGTTTGTTGGTAAACCATTAGAATTAAGAAAAATTTATTTAAATACTGGCACAATTGAAATCACCAGAGAAAAAGATGAATCATTTCCATTATTTGAAAAACTTTCAGAACAATCCTTAGATGAACCAAATTTATCATCTAAAAACAAATCCAAAGTTCAAATTGATAATCAGGAAGAATCACCTGAGGAACTCTATTTTTCCAAGGTGTTTGTTAATTTAGTTAATCAAATTGAAATTAAAAACATTACAATTTTATTCGATGATCAACTGTATTCTCGAAAAATCAATTTATACCTTTGGGGAACAACGCTTCATATAGACCATGATTTACGGAATATTGATTTTTATTTGTATGGAAAATTAAATAATGAACCCATTACTTTAAGTGTCGATTTTCTTTTTGCCGAAGATAAATTAACATATGAAACGTTAAGATTAGAAGGTGAGTTCCAATTTCAAAACGTAAGAGGCATCGATTTACATGATATTTTAATCATTTTTACAAGAGGTGATTTACGTTTTGTAAAAACATCAGGTGCTATCCCATTTTATAAAAGAGATGAATCAAAAATTTATGCTGTAGTTGACCAATTACATGTACAAGACTTGGCATTAAAAGATGGTAAAACGTTTGCCGATGGTCACGTTTCGACTCTTATCAATTATGATAGTAACGAAGACAAATTGTCATTTGCCAATATCATTGTTGAATGGAAAGGAAAATCAAAACTATATGGATCAGGTTTTGTAAACTTTTTAAAACCTCCACTTTCACCAACTGTTTCCTTTGAAGGAACTTCCGACTATTTAGATGTTCCAACTATCATCAAGGTTTCGAAAATTTGGATCGATCCTGATTTTGAAAAATCAATCCTGACTCGTGGTTTGCCAAGTACTGGATATGCAAACAGAATGAATGTTTATTTGAACTTTCATTTTCGAAATTTAACCATCGTCGATTTTAAAGCAGATTCATTAAAATTAAATGTGCATTATGCAAAACGAAAGTTAAACATCAATCGATACGAATTAAAAGTTTATGATGGAGAAGTCATTGGTACAGGTGAATATCGTTGGTTACAACCTGTTGGTCTTACATTAAAAGGTGAAATTAAACATGTTTCGATTGCGCCAGTTTTATCAGACATTTTTAAAATATCCCCAATCACAGGGAGTATAGATTCGGAATTTGTAATCCTTTCACCATCTGATACCGAAGATGGATTGGTTGATAATTTACAAATTGTTGGGAATATTAATGCAAAAAATGGAGAATTATTAAGTTATACAAATATATTAAAACCCATCAGTTCCATTGGTAGTGTTATCAATTTAAAGAAAATCGATTTTAGCAGAGCTACACCTTATAATGAACTCAAATTTGATTTTCAGTATGCAAATGAAAACATTGAAATTAAAAACTTTGCTTTAAAAGCTGATGGCATCGCAGGTTCAGGTGGTGGAAAAATAGGATTTAACAAAGCCATTGATATGAAGTTTACGATTGGTTTTCCAGGAGTTGCAGGTAAGGCATTAAAACTTCCCATTATTTACCGTGGAACATACGGAGTTTCTTCGCCATTCATTGATCCCATTTGGTTAGGTTCAGTATATGCAGGTACAATTTTTTTAGCTAGCCCTGCAGGTGCAGCCGTTGGAGGTATTGCTGGATCTGCTATGTCTGACTATGTAAACCGAGCGGTGGAAAATGTAACAGGTGGTGTACAAAAAAGTTGGAAAGGAATAAAATCTATATTTGGTGGCAAGGAAGAAGAAGAGAAAAAAGAAGAAAACACCAAAGAGAAATTTCCTTAGTATTTTCCTTTTATAAAGTTTGTTAGCTGATCATTTCTTAAATTACTCTAAATACTTCAATTTTCCTTATCGTTTCGAATGGGAATGCCTTCATTTTGTAAAATCCTTAGCGCATTTGTGGAGCCAGAAACTCCATCTCTAATCTGATAATCAAAATCCATCTTACCATTGGTTTCTAGTTCCGTGAAATGGTATCGTTTTGCCGAGTTCATCTCAGCAAGTTTCAGATCATGTGTTGTCAAAAACACGATGCAGTTTTTTTCGCGTAAGACAGCTAAAATTTCACGGGTGGCAATATACCTTTCTTTTGAATTTGTCCCTTTTAAAATTTCATCTAAAAATAATATGGGGATTTTCTTTGCGTTGTCTGCACTGTGAATGATGGAAGCGAGTCTTCTAACTTCTGAATAAAAAAAGGAAACTCCATCTTCCATTGAGTCTTGTGAACGTATTAAGGTATGAATTTGAAACTCTGGGTATTCAAAACCATTTCCTAATACAGGTGCTCCTGATCCAGCAAGTAACAATGACATGGCGATCGATCGCATATAAGTTGTTTTTCCACTCATATTCGAACCTGTGACGATCATCAAATCCCCTGGATTCATTTTTGGTAATGGATTGAAGACACGATTTGTTTTAGGAATCATGGGATGGACCAGTGAATCCGATGTAAGAGTTCCATCATTGCTAATCGTTGCAAAGTTTGCTTCAGGGTTTAAGAATCCAAAATTGACCATAGGAAGAAGGGAATCAATTTTAATGATTTCATTTTGTAATTCATTCCAATGGAAGGAATATTGTTGTTTCCATTTTTGTAAGGATTTGATTTTCCACAGGTCCCATAAACAAAGAACATTTAGCACCAAATGGGGAAGCGGAGAAACCAAAAGTTCTGAAGAATCTCCTAGGTTTGCAATTTTTGATAACATTTTTTTTGTGAAATTTCTTTCCTTCGAAAGAAATAAAAATGTTTTTTGAAACCGAACGGATGATTGGCTTAAGGTTTTAATTTCCTTCCAAATCAAAGTGGATTCTTTTCGATAACTTAGGAATAAGATTCCATTGGTGAGTAATAAAAGAGGAATGAATGGTAGATCAAATAACAAACCTAAGATGATGTAAATTGGTGAGAAGATTCCCCATATAGGAAACAACCAACGTAGCCAATTTCGTTTGTTCCAAAAATTGATTTCGTTCTTAGTCGAAGGGATTTCAAATTTTTCATTTGGTTCCCCCTCCAAAACTAAAAACTTCCTCATCAACTGGAATGTTTTGTTTTTTTGAGTTAGGATTGTTTTGACTAAGGATTTGTCTGAAATGGTATACCGATCTTCGATTGGTTCTTGCAAAAATCGGAACAAGTAGGAATGGAATCCTTCTTTTGTGATGGTAATGTCAAAAACTCCCAAAAACCCTTGTTTGGTGCAAAGATCCAAATCAATGGATAATGGATGGTTTCTGACTTCAATTGGATATTCCCAAAGTTCTCTTGTTTTTAATTTTTTAAAATCTCCAGAAAGACGGAGTAATTCTCCTTCTAAAAATTGAAGGGTTCTTTTCGCAAAATCCAATTGTGACTTTCGATTTGAGTACAATCGAACAAGGTATACAAAGGGAACTAACACGAGAAGGGAGAATCCATATTCTTTCCAGGTGAGTTTGGTTAGATAACAAAAAGAAATCGCAAATAAAAAGGTTATAAAAGTGGATAATCGAAAAACCGAAACGATTCTAAGGCGGTTGGATAAAAACTGAATTTTGGATTTGTATTTATTTTTCCTTAAGGAAAGGAAAACATAGGTTGGATTAGTGGAAAAGTGGTCGTTCGTAATTTTCTTCTTCCCTACGAGAAATCTCTGTATCGAGGACACGGATGAGACTTCCTAAGTCATTTAATCTCCATTTGTCGATGAGACGTCCTTTCTCGCGACCAGAAAACTTATCCAAATACAGAGTACCAAATAGGTCTTCTCCATACTCATAAGCGACAAAGCGCCCGCTTCGTCTCCCTGTAGAATTTTCCAATCGAATCGTCATGAACGAATACCAAAAATCAGAGAAAAAAAAATAGTACAAGCAAAATTTTTTACTTCAGGATATTCATTTTTCGGCGATACATATATCGGGGGGAGGCTACCTACCACGGATGGTGGGAACCTTCAAAATACAGAAACCCCGGAAACCGGAAAGCACGGAGGCTTGTATGGATTTCTATCCTGATATGAATTTGGAGTTTAAAAGCTCTTTCGTTAAAACCAACCAGTTTTTTGCTAACACAGAAGACGAATCCCTTCTCCCACAAAAAGGTCTTGCGGCACGTAACCTACTGAACCTTTCGCAGATGACCAAACTCCACGAAATACGCAAACGCCATTTGAAAAAAGGACACCAACGCGAAGGGTTCCACTGGGACTAATCATCTAAATTTCTCTTGACCATCTGAAAGTAGAGTCTATCATAAAGACCGCTTTTAGATGGAGAGATATGGCAAATAACCTAGCAGAAGTTTATAAGGAATCCGCAGAAAAATTTGGTCCAAGACCAGCATTTTGGTATAAAAATGCACAGAAGGATTACCAAGCACTTACCTATAAACAACTTTACGAAGATGGTATCGCACTTGCAGAAGCCCTAATTGATTTGGGTGTAAAAGCGAGAGAACATGTTGGCGTATTAGCTGACAACCGAGTCGAATGGATCATAGCCGATTGTGCTGTGTTAACTGCTGGAGCGGCAAATGTTCCACGCGGATCTGATATCACTGATTCGGAAATCGTTTACATTTTAAACCACTCGGAAGCCAAAGTTGTTTTTTTAGAAAACGATAAGGTTTACGAAAAATACAAAAACAACAAGTCCCAGGTGAAATCGGTAAAAACCGTGATCATCATGGACAAAGACACCAAACTCAAGTCAGGTGCTGGGATTTTACACTTCTATGACCTATTAGAAAAGGGAAAGGAACTTCGCTCCAAAGGGAAACGAGAAGCAGAAAAACGGATGTCTGGAATCAAACCAGATGATTTGTACACTCTCATTTATACATCGGGAACGACTGGGATGCCAAAAGGTGTAATGCTTATGCATTCCAACATGATCCACCAGATGCATTATGTGGTACCTCGTGTTGCAAAAGTGACTCCAGACGATCGTATGTTGTCCATTCTACCAGTTTGGCATATCTTTGAGCGAGTTGTGGAATACTTTGCGATCATCAATGGTGGTTCTACGTATTATACAAAAGTAACTGAACTTCGTAATGACATCCAAAAAGCAAGACCTACCTTTATGGCATCTGCTCCAAGGGTTTGGGAAAGTATTTATAACGGGATTTACACTCGTATCAATGATCCAAAACAAACACCTCCTGTCAGAAGGTTTTTGTTTAAGGTTGCATACTTTTTCTCGAAACATTACCATGCAGCGGTTCGATTTCTCAAAGATTGGGAAGTGGATTACGAAGGAAGAAACATCCTTCAATCATTATTTCTTTCCATTGTATCAGTCGTTAAATTGTTGTTAACTGGACCGTTTACAGTAACAATCCTTTCCCTAATTGCGTCTCAGTTTTTGGTGCCAGAAGAAAGTGCCCTCAAAACTCCACTGTATGTTTTGGCTGGTCTTGGTGTGCTTTTTAACTCTTTAACTTTGGATCGCATTGTGCTTTCTAAAATCAGACAAGCGACAGGTGGCCACTTACGTGCTACACTTTCTGGTGGTGGGGCTCTTCAGAAACACGTAGATGCTTTTTTTATGGATATCGGGATCACAGTCCTCGAAGGGTACGGTATGACGGAAACGGGACCTGTGATTTCGGCTCGGACATTTGACCGACCCATTATGGGTTCTGTTGGGGATATTGTTCCTCTCAGCCAAGTACAAATCCGAGATGATGCTGGGAATGTCCTTTGCCACATCGACGACAAAAAGAATATCATTTTTGGAAAGTTAGGTGTCAAAGGTGTAGTCCATATCAAAGGGCCTCAAGTGATGAAAGGGTATTACAAAAACCCAGAAACCACTAAAAAGACCATCGTAGACAATTGGATGAACACGGGTGATATTGGGATGATCAATTTCAAAAAAACCCTGACACTCACTGGCCGTGCAAAAGATACCATTGTCTTACTCGGTGGGGAAAACGTAGAACCAGTACCTATCGAAAACAAAATTGATGAGTCACCTTACATCAAACAATCGATGGTTGTGGGACAAGACCAAAAAGTTCTCGGAGCAATCATTGTTCCTGACTTTGATGCTCTCATCCCTTGGGCTGAAGAAAATGGAATCACTGAAAAAAGTCCTGAGAAACTCATTGTTCATCCAAAGGTAGTGGACTTCTACAAAAAAGAAGTTCGCAATTTTAACAGTGTTAAAACTGGATTCAAAAACTTCGAACAAGTACAATACGTAACTCTCATCACAAAACCATTTGAAGTTGGGGACGAACTCACAAACCTCATGAAGATGAAACGACATGTGATCACAGAAAAATACAAAGACAGAATTTTGGAGCTCTACAAAAACAGTTAATATGACTCCTTTTGCAGAGATCTTTCATGGAGACCGCATCTTGGAAATCAAGATGCAGTCCAATGAAAAAAACACATTTGATTTTGAAGCCTTTGTTTCATTTCAAGAAATCTTAAACAAACACGCAAACAATCCAAACTTGCGTGTTTTATTATTCACATCCGCTCAAACACAATTTTTTTCCAATGGGATCGAACCAACTCTCATGTATGGGAAATCAGAATCTGATGTCAGACGTTCCGTAGAACAGTTGTTACGAACGGCACAAACCTATTTCCATTTTCCAGTTCCTACCATTGCAGTGATTAATGGTCATTGTATGGCGGCAGGTGCTGTTTTTGCATTGTTTTCGGATTACCGTTACATGGTGGACAAAGGGGGAAGGATCGGTTTTTCAGAAGCAATTGTTGGTCTTAATTTTCCTTCGATACCTACAATCGTATTGCAAGACTTAGTTGGCGTGAAAGCCACTCGAGATTTATTGTTCACAGGGAAACAAATCAAAGGTCCAGAGGCAAAAGAAATTGGTCTTGTGGATGAATTGTTTAGTGCTGAGGCTTTAGTTCCAGAGGCAATGAAATTTGCGGAATCCCTTTCCAAACTCACTTACAATTCAAGCCGTGGGATGAAAACTGCCTTACGAGAACCTTACCGAAAACAAATGGAATCCTTATTCCAATTGGATGCAGATTTATTCACAAAAGTGATTTTATCTCCCGATGGTCAGGAAGGATTTTTATCACTCATCGAAAAACGTAGACCCAAGTTTAGCACATGATGCGAATCTTGATTGTATTTGTGGTACTAATTTTTATAAATTGTGCCACAAAAGCAGTCATAAAGAGATCCAAGATTGTTGCTACAAAAATCAATCATTTGGATTCCGTTAAGCTCATCCAACCTAATTATCATTTTCTCTTTGAATCTCCTGAATTGAAAACCGAAGATGGGACAACATACAATCCTTCTCTCAATGCTTGGGATCGAAGTTCCGGCAAATGGTTTACACCACACCCACAAAGTGACTTAATCACATTAAAGATCAGAGAAATTGTAAACCAGGGGGAAACAACACAGAAGGGTGGTATCTATTTCCGTCCAAATTCATACATTCATTCTTGGTCGCTTTATTTATCAAAGGAGTTCCCTGTTGTATACAAATTATCGACAGTTGATTACACAGGTATTCCAAAGGAAATTGAATATGTTGAATATGAAAATTCCTTCGGTATTTGTTTTGCATTAAAGTCTGAAAAAACATGTTACGAAGCGATTCCGATCGAAGATGCTAAGGAAAAAAATTCCTTTGCTTTGTCTCTTTGTGATTTTTGCCAAACGAGAATTCGCAAGACCATTCGCATTCCCAAAGAACCTACAGAAGACTCCCTTGTCGTTGCCCTTGTGGATGAAAAGGGAATCGTAGGTAAGATGTACCAAATAGACATAAAAGGATATGGATACCTCCTCAACCAATATATGGAAATTGATTCTATAGAAAAATATGGAACGAATGTTAAATGGTATCCTGTTTTGCTTTTTGCCGTCCTTTGGGATACCATCACCATTCCCTTCCAAATCATTTGGGAGATTCTGACAGTCATTGCCTTTAGTCGTTCTTTTAGCTAAGAAAAGAATGGAAAACCAATCCTTAAGAATTAGAAACTTTGTCTAAGATATTGACCCAATAGAAAGTCTTTTTGGATACCCTAGTTCGGGCTTGCCCTTGACGAAATCCTAAGGTCAAAAAACTTCATTCTATCGAGAGGAAAATCATGTCAGAGAATCATTATTACAATGCAAAAGACTTAGGAAAATTTGGAGAGATTGGGCGTACAAATCCTGCTCTTGCAGATAAATTTTTTGGGTATTACAATGCTGTGATGGCAGAAGGAGCACTCACAGAAAGAGAAAAGGCTCTCATTGCATTGGCTGTGGCTCATGCTTTAAAATGCCCTTATTGTATCGACGCATACACTACCACCTCACTCCAAAAAGGTGCTGATGAAGCCCAAATGAATGAAGCTGTGCACGTGGCTGCGGCTATGGCTGCGGGAATCAACTTGGTTCACAGTGTACAAATGCAAAACAAAATTGACGAACTTTCGTTTTGATTTATGGACTTAGCCGAACAACATTCCACCTTACAAAATTATAGCGGGAATCCATTTTTAAAAACGGTTGGAAAACCAATCCAAGCTCGATCGATTAAGGTATTTCAAATCAATGTTGGCAAATGGTGTAACCAAGCTTGTCGGCATTGCCATGTGGATGCGTCTCCCATTCGTACGGAGATGATGGATCAAAGTACTGCGGAACTTTGTATCGAACTCATTTCGAAAATTCCAGAGATTGAAACAGTTGATATCACGGGTGGTGCTCCAGAAGGGAATCCACATTTTAAATTTCTAGTAACAGAAGCAAAACGGCTTGGTAAACGAGTGATGGATCGTTGTAACCTCACCATATTAGAGGAACCAGGTTATGAATGGTTGTAT
Organism: Leptospira levettii; assembly: GCF_002812085.1. Classification (NCBI taxonomy): domain Bacteria; kingdom Pseudomonadati; phylum Spirochaetota; class Leptospiria; order Leptospirales; family Leptospiraceae; genus Leptospira; species Leptospira levettii. The sequence goes on along the minus strand of NZ_NPDM01000001.1, from coordinate 768,651 downwards.
GAATTTCTAAAAGATAATGAGGTTGAAATTGTTTCTTCCTTACCTTCTGTTTTGGAAAACGTGACGGATAACCAAAGAGGAAAGGGTGTGTATCAGAAATCGATTACCGCCTTAAAGAAGTTAAATGCTTTTGGGTATGGGACAACCCTCCCGATTCATTTGGTTTATAACCCCAATGGACTTTTTTTAAGTTCAGGCCAGGCTCAATTAGAGAAAGAATACAAAGATAGTTTGTATAAAAAATATGGAATCGTATTCAACCAACTCTTTTGTATCAATAACCTTCCCATCAATCGGTTTTTAGGATCCCTTGTCCGAAGTGGTAAGTTTGAAATGTATATGGAAACATTGGTAAATGCTTACAATCCAGCAACAGTGAATGGACTGATGTGTCTCGATCAAATCTCAGTTGGGTATGATGGGTCAGTTTACGATTGTGATTTCAATCAAATGTTGGAATTAAAATCAAAGGTTGTAAAACACATCAAAGATTTCGATTTGCACTCCTTTCTTGGACGTGAAATCGTTGTAGCAAACCATTGTTATGGTTGTACAGCTGGAGCTGGTTCTAGTTGTGGTGGAGAAATTGTATAAATGTCAATTCAAAATGAAAAAGACCTACAAGGCATTTTAAAAGCTGGCAAGTTTGTTGCAAAAGTACGTGAACTTTTAAAATTATTGGCAAAACCAGGTGTATCCACATTGGATCTTGATCTGTCCGCCAAACAAGAGTTTGAGAAGGCTGGTGCATTTTCTGCTCCCAAATTTGATTACAAATTCCCTGGTTACACTTGTATCAGCACTAATTTTGAAATCGCTCATGGGATTCCAAAAAAGGAAACCATTTTGAAAGACGGGGATTTGGTGAACATAGATGTTTCAGCAAAACTCGACGGTTATTATGCTGACACGGGGATTTCCTTTGTTGTTGGAAACACAAATCCAAATTTGGCAAAACTATGTGATACGGCAATTGAAGGAACCATGCGTGCCACAAAACAAGCGTATACTGGAAATTATTTAAGAAATATTGGAAAAGAAATACATTCTGCAGCCAAAGAAAATGGATTCACTGTCATAAAAAACTTAGCAGGTCATGGAACTGGAAAAAAACTCCATGAAGAACCACAAGTGTTGGTTTACGAAGACAAACGTGACCATCGCAAACTGAACCATGGCCTTGTCCTGGCGATTGAATCCTTTATCTCCACTGGTAGCCAAACTGCCTTTGAAGAAGCAGATGGATGGACCCTTGTGGCAGGGAACAGGTTAGGAAATTTAAGTTATGTAGCACAATGTGAACATACTGTCATTGTGCAAAATGGTAAACCCATCATTGCCACTTTGTAATTTTTGGTTGGATATTCGATACCGAGGATTCTTTGACTTCTTTAGAAATCATTGAACAAGGAGTTCCACCTGAAGGAGCACAAGGGATTCTCATCCTTTGGCCAAGCACAGGTGGAAATGCACGTTCCTTTCGTATCCGCGATTCAGAACTTATCGATTACAGACTCAGGTTAATCCGATTCAATCCACCATCACACGGTGATTCCACTGGAACTTATGATCCAAAAACCGCCATTACTCTGTTAGATGAATATTTAAAGAAACAAAATTATATAGGGAAACCATTGTATGGAATTGGACACAGTGGGGGAGGCGCAGCTCTTCTCTTATACGCAAAACAAGTCCAGTTCCAAAAATTGTTTTTATTATCTCCCATACTAAATAGTGTCAAAAGTTTAGAATTTTTGTATGAATCAAAATCCATTGAAGAATTTAGTCGTTTGTTACTTTTACCAAACATTTCAGATGATGATTCTCCCAACAAACAGATATTAGAGACTTTATCCACTTCTCATTGGTTGGAAACGGGTAAAGTAAATCATCTTTCTTTTCCGGTTAAAAATACCAGGATACAAGTGGGTTCTCTCGCAGAGTTCTTACAGAATTTATTTTTACCAGGGTTTCAGGTGGAAAACTATGATTTTGAAAAAAGAACCGATATAACCATTTTTTTACCAGCAATGGACAAATGGTTTCCAAAGGAATTCACTTCCCAATTCGCAAAACGGAACCATATTCGTTTGGTAGAAATCCTAGAAGCACCCGATCATTTTTTTTCTCAGAGTTGGCTTTCTGTTTGGAAAGAGATCAAATCGATTGGATGGAAAACTAAAGAATCCTCTCCCACATAAATTTTTTTCAATAATTGGTTTACAGATGAACCAGAGTCAGTTAGAATTCTCGCCTGTATCATTTCACTTTAAATAGGTGAAAGGTTACAAAGGAGAAATTGTGGAACCCATCTATTTAGCATTGATTTTATTTACTCTTTGGACTTTGGGCCTCGGAGTTACATTGATTACCTATCGCAGTGTACAAGTGTTACTTGGTAAAAAAAAATCCAATGAATTTCCAGCAGGGATACAACATGGAAGTGATTTTAATTGGAGGCTAAATCGTGCTCATCTTAATAGTTTGGAAAACCTACCTTTATTTGTGGCAGTTGTATTCTTAACTGTGAGTTTAGGAAAGGTAAATGAATTTGTGAACCAGGCAGGTTTTGTGATTTTAGGAGCAAGAGTTTTACAATCCCTCACTCATTTAATTGGAACGAATGTCCTTGCAGTGAACATCCGTTTTACATTTTATATGATCCAAATTATAACTTATATTGTTTTACTCATCCAATTGTTTTAAACACCTTCCCGTTTGAGGTCACGACCCATTAGAGCTTTTACAACTTCTTTTGGGTCTTTGTCTTCGTATAACATACGATAAACTTCTTGAGTGATTGCCATCTCTACTCCCAATTTATCCGAGAGATTTTTGGTGGAGAGTGTGGTTTTGACACCTTCTGCCACTTCATTCATCGATGCCAAAATTTCTTTTAACTTCTCTCCTTTGCCCAATCGAAAACCTACAGTTCGATTCCGAGATGCTTCCCCACAACAGGTTAGCACTAAATCTCCCATACCAGATGGCCCAAGAAAGGTCATTGGGTCTGCTCCCATTTTGATTCCCATTCGAGTGATCTCGTTTAACCCACGTGTGATGAGAGCAGCCCTTGTATTTTGTCCAAACCCAAGACCGTCGGCGACACCTGCGGCAATGGCGATCACGTTTTTCAAAGCACCACCCACTTCCACACCAACTACATCGGGAGTCCAATAGGTTCGAAAGTAAGTGAAACTAAAGATCTCTTGCACTCGTTTGGCGGTTGCTTCGTTTTTGGAAGCGATGGAAACAATGGTAGGTACTCTTTTTACCATTTCTTTCGCAAAACTAGGACCAGAAAGATAGGAAAGTTGAGAATGGTACTGGCCTGGAAGTTCCGATTCAAAAATCTCCGAGACAAGTCGTAAGGATTCATTTTCAATCCCTTTTGATGCGGAAACAATGGGAACCTTATGGGGAATGTGGTCTTTGATTTCCTTTAAGATGCCTGATAGCGCATGGCTTGGTGGTGCGGAAACAATCATTTCCTTGTCTTTTACCACCTGGATGAGGTCCGTACTCGCCCTCAATTTTTCAGGAAGGACCAAATCAGGCATATGTTTGGAATTCATATGGTTTTCATTGATGGAACGAGCTTGTTCCTCACTCCGTGTCCAAAGGGTGACGTCATAACCCTTATCTGCCAAAATACTACCTAGTGCAGTGCCAAAACTTCCAGCACCTATGATTCCAATCTTCATGAGTTCAGTATTCTAAATCTGCTTTCCAAAAAGGCAATAGAAAATAAAATTAAAATATGCTTTTAACGGATCTCTTCCGTTTCAACCCACTCAACCTCTTTTTGCCACCGAAAGTGGTCCCAAAGAGTAATTACAAAGTTACCTTACTGCTTGGTAGCTTAAAAAAAGTCATACAAACAGAAATCATCGCAGAAGACCCTGATTTAGAGAGTATGGAAGTTGGTTCTGCAAAAGGGGAAGTCATCTTAACAGGGACTTACAGGATGGAATGGCTTTGGATTGCAAGAATCCTAAAAGTAAATTCGATTCGTTACCGTGTGCGACTCAAACCAGTGTTAGTAAAAGATAACAAAGCAAGGTTAAAAATTGTTGGATACCGTGTATGGGACACAAAACCGAGGCGATTTGACTTTGTTAGGTGGTTTGTTAAAATTGATCCTTTTCATAAAAAAAAGGTATTTGAATCCATCATCCATGCCGCTCCCCATATATTATCAATCACAGGTCTACAATGGGAATTATTATTTGATCTCAATTATTTTCTAAATTTGGTTCCGACAATAGCAGGAAAAATCGAAATCCAATACCTAGTCGCTGATCATAATGAATTGTATATCTTTGTGAGATCCTCTACCATATTAAAACCTCTAGTTGATTTTTTTGGACCTGAATATCTAAAGATCGATTATATAGAAGAGGATAGAGATATTCAGATGTTACTTTGGGAAAACGAATAAATGAAAATCATTTATCTTACGGATATCCATGATGGTCTTCATGGTCTTAAAAAAATTCTACAATCTACAGAAGCAGATTTGTACCTTTTTTCCGGAGATATTATCTACAAAGCATTTTTTTCCTTTGATCGAATCATCGATTTTTGTGGTGTACAAGAAGAATTGTATTATTTGTTAACGGAAAGAAAAGACGACTCAACTCCCTTTGATTTCACAACTCATGCCATTCGTTTTCCTGAAAAGTATTCAACGGCCATCGTTGAAAAGTCACAAAAATATAGAGACTTATATAAGTTAGCTGCCAAAACGATGAAAGAAAAATATGAAATCATCGAAAAATTGATATTAAAATACGCAAAATCACCTGTTTATTGTTTGCCGGGAAATTATGATTTGGATTTACAATACACGGAATTGTACCAAAGAGAAGTGCATCGTAAAAGTTTTGATTTTAGAAACATTAAAGTATCTGGGTATGGTGGTGCTCCTATTTGGACTTCGGGGATACCTGAGAAACTAACGGTTGTTTTTCACGAATATACCAAAAATGGAAAAAATTATAGTGAACCTGAGGACTTTTTCCGAGAGGAATTACCTGACATTTGTTGGATTCACAATCCTGCTTATGGATACTTTGATACCATCCCTGGAGTAGGTAAGTGTGGTAGCCAAGGGATACGTCGTTATTTAGATGATGAATCTCCTTCTCTTGTTGTTTCTGGACATGTTCACGAAGACCAAGGGATCAAAAAAACAAAAAATACTGTTTTTATCAATCCATCTAACTTCGGTGCTGTGGACTCTTTACATGGTTTCCAAGAAGGTGGGTATTATGCTGAAATATTTATGGAAGGAAAAGATGTAGTACAATCCAATCTGTGCCAATTAAAGGAAGATGTATGCCATACTTTAATTGAAGTGGATTGTTCGGAAAAACAATTAAAACTCATTTCCCAAAATCCAATTTCAACTGTGAGTTCCGAAGATTACATTCGAGGAAATTAAATGGTCACCTTTCTAACGATTTGTGGCGTATTATTCACTGTAGCCTTTTTTCTATATGCTCTTTCTGCAGTTGACAACCAATCTCTAAACCAAAAAGAAAAAGAACGCCTTAAAAAAGAAGAAAATCTTCGGGTGGGGGATCCACGAAAGGTTTACGGGAAAGAGAAAGACCCAAATCTGCCAAGACTCCGCCTATGCCCTGTTTGTGGAACAGTTCTTAGAAAAGATGAATATTTATATGCTGCTATTTCTACTTATACAAATAGTGAAGGGAAAAAACAGGCACAAATATACGGATGTAAATATTGTTATCTGATTTTAGATTCTGAAAAGAATAATCATGATTCAAATATTGGTAAAGAGAATCCATTTGGACCACCAAAACCTACGGATGAAATATAAATTCTATGTTTGATCTCACACAAAATTTATCGAATTTAAAAGGAATTGGCCCGAAACGTAAAACCGTTTTGCTAGAACATGGAGTCTCCACGTACTACGAGTTATTAACTTACTTTCCGAGGCGTTATTTAGATCGAAATTTTACAAAGGATATCATTTTAAAACAAGGTGATCATGTTACTTTACTGGGAAGTATTGTTGATAGTTACATTGTGCACGGTAAAAAGAGCAGATTACTCGTTGGTTTTCGCACTTTAAATAATGAAAGGATCAACTTAGTTTTTTTTCGTGGAGTTAATTTTTTTCACAAACTATTCACAATTGAGAAAAAAGTTGTGATCTCTGGTAAATTGGAATATTTCAAAGGATATCAAATCGTTCATCCTGAATATGAATTTTTATCAGACACGGATGATCCGGAAGATTCAATACATGCTGGAAGAATTATACCCTTGTATCCATCCACTGAGGCACTCAAAGAAGAAGGATTGGATTCTAAGGGTTTACGCAAACTCATCCACCAAGTATTAGTAAGTGGTGAGATTGGAGAAAACCTTCCGTCAAAATTGATCAAAAAACGTCAGTTACTCGGTCGTGACGAAGCATTCCGTAAAATTCATTTTCCCGATTCGATGGAAACTGTCCAAGTTTCCAGAAAACGATTTGCCTATGAAGAGTTTTTTTATTTCCAAAGGCTCTTATTGTATAAACAAAGAGAACGCCAAAAAGTAAAACGATTGTTGTGGCCTCTTCCAAATTCACCGTCTCGTGTTAAATTAGAGAAAAATCTTCCTTTTGAATTAACAGAAGATCAAAAAATTGCTGTTACGACAATACTCTCCAAAACAAATACAGATACACCATCAGCGTTTTTGTTACAGGGTGATGTAGGTTCTGGAAAAACAATTACAGCACTTCTGATCGGTTTACATTATATTGATAACCACATCCAAGTGGCTTTTTTAGCACCTACAGAAATTTTAGCCAGACAACACTACCAAACAATTTATAAATTTATGGGCAATATGCCATTCCTTGGTATAGAATTGTTATTAGGTGGTGAGAACAAAAAATCCAGAGCTGAAAAATTAAATCGTATCAAAACTGGCGAATCTAATATTATCATTGGAACCCATTCTTTATTACAAGAAGATGTGATTTTTTCTGACCTGGGACTGGTTGTCATTGATGAACAACATAAGTTTGGTGTCGACCAAAGGGAGACCATTCGTGCGAAAGGAAAAAATCCTGATATTTTGGCGATGACTGCAACTCCAATTCCCAGAACACTTTGTCTCACTTTATATGGAGACCTAACCCTCGTAAATATCAAAACAAAACCAAAAGGTCGTAAACCTATTGATACACGTTGGTACAAAGAAGACCGACGAACAGGCGTATACAATTCAATTCGAAAGTATGTAAGTTCTGGTAGACAGTGTTATATAGTTTATCCTCTCGTTGAAGAATCGGAGAAGGTTGATTTAGAATCTTGTACGGTTGCTTATGAAAACTTACGAACAAATATTTTTCCTGATCTTAAAATTGGATTATTACATGGAAAAATGAAAAGTGTCGAGAAAGAATTTGTAATGGAGAAATTCAAATCAGGTGAGATCCAAATTTTAGTTACTACAACTGTTGTGGAAGTCGGAGTGGATGTACCCAATGCTACAATTTTAGTAGTGGAACATGCAGAAAGATTTGGAATTTCCCAATTACACCAGTTACGTGGTCGAGTGGGACGAAGTGATTTGGAAAGTTTTTGTATTTTGATGACAGGTGATTTTATCAGTGATGAAGGGAGAGATCGATTAGAAGCACTAGTAACCTCCAATGATGGTTATTTTTTGGCCGAAAAGGATCTCGCCATCCGTGGTCCAGGTGAACTTTTAGGTGTCAAACAAAGTGGACTGCCTGAGTTTAAAATTGCTGATTTGGTTGTGGATCGTGAACTTTTAGAATATGCAAAAGAGGATGCAACATCCTTTCCTTTAGATGATCCAAACGAGGTATCTGAACTGAGGATCCGATTCAGTGAAGGTAAATTTTTATTTGCGAATTAATCGGTAATTTTTAAATGAACCTTACCATGTTCAGAACGAAATATCTATTATTGTTTTTTCTCTCAATACTATGTGTATGTGGAGAGAAACCTGTCAAACAAACTCAATCTGATTTGTATTTGGGTATTGATAAAGTTTCCTATTTAACAGGCAAATTCAATTCTCCTGGACCATTAGCGCCTGTTATATTAGAAGAAAATGCAAAAGAACATTTCCTTAGACCAGATGTTAAAAAAGCGCTTCACAAAATGATCAATGATTTTGAAGACTCAAAGCCAAGTTCTTATAAACAACATATTTTTTTAGTATCGAGTTTCCGTAATTTTTCACACCAAAAAGGAATTTGGGAATCCAAATACTCTGGTAAAAAAGCGATGCGAGTTCCGATCACTGGTAAATTACCTGAAGAAATCATTAATTTAATTTTAGAATTTTCGAGTGCTCCTGGAACATCACGTCACCATTGGGGAACCGACTTTGATTTAAATGCACTGGATAATGCTTATTTTGAATCGAACGGAAAGGGAAAAATTCTATACGATTGGCTAAAAGAAAATGCTTCCCGTTATGGATTTTGCCAACCATACAGTCCACTTTCTACACGGAATCATAAAGGTTACCAAGAAGAAAAATGGCATTGGTCTTATGCACCTATCTCAAACCAACTCACGAAAGAATGGGTAAAATCATTTCAATCTGGTGAGATCAAATTAATTGGAAGTTTTATGGGTGCTGAAGTGTTGGGTGACCGGGCTTTGGATTATGTAAGGTCCATCAACCCGGATTGTGAAAAGATCAGTTCGCAGAATTTATAGATTTTTATACAAATTCCACATACTCGATAGTAATGTTTCTGCATCACTATAGATTGGTGTCCAGTTCAGAATTTCCCTAGCTTTTTTGGAAGAAGCTAATAATTTCGCAGGGTCACCTAATCGCCTAGGCCCTGTTTTGTGGGGAATTTCTTTTCCCACAACCTTCTCAGATAAATCAGCCATTTCTTTGACTGAATAACCAGCTTCCGAACCTAAGTTTATCGTTAGACTTTCATTTTTATCCATGATATAGTTCAAAGCCAAAACATGTGCTTTTGCTAAATCACTTACATGAATGTAATCACGAACACAAGTTCCATCTTCTGTATCATAATCATTTCCATAAATCTCAAAACCTTTCCGAATGCCTGAAGCTGCTTCCATGATGATGGGCAGTAAGTTAGCTGGAGTTTTTTCGATTCCTTTGATTCTACCTTTAGGGTCGTAACCTGCAGCATTAAAGTAACGTAGTCGAGCTGACTTTAAATTTTTAAGTTTATCAAACCATTCCAAATTCTCTTCAATACAGAGTTTGGTATAACCATAATAGTTTTCAGGTTGTAATGGATGATTTTCGTCTATTGGCAAGTATTTTGGAGCACCATATACCGCGGCGGATGAAGAAAATACAAAGTACTGACAACCATATTGGATCATGGCATTTAACAAAGTGAAGGTTCCATTTAAATTATTCATTGTATATTTTAATGGATCTGTCATGGATTCACCGGCTGCTTTCCAAGCAGCAAAATGAAAGACAGCATCAACCTTTTTGGAAAATGCTCTTTTTAGAATATTTGGATCTTGGATTTCGCCTTTAATAAATTCATTTCCAGGAAACAAATTGGCTTCGTTCCCTTTTTCCATATCATCTACAATAATGATTTCATGTCCCAGTTCCATCAGTTCTAGGACAATGTGACTCCCAATATAACCGGCTCCCCCGGTAACGAGGACTCTCATTCTTCGTCGGATCCGCCAGAAACAAAACGATGGTCAACAACTCCTCGTTTACTTGTTTCAAAGAATTCGATTACTTTTTGTACTTCAGGAGCAGGATTTGGGTCTTTTTTAAGTTCAGCTAATGCTTGTTTTGTGTTGAGGCCACTATGATAGATCGTTTTATAAACTCTTTTGATGGCAAGGCGAACATCGGCAGAAATTCCTGCACGTTTCATTCCCACAACATTCAAACTTACTATCAGTCCTGGATGGCCATCCACTGTTGCATATGGAGGAACGTCTTTTACTACCTTTGTGAGGCCTGCTAACATTGCATAATCGGAAACCCTTACAAATTGGTGAACTCCAACAGAACCAGAAATGAAGACTTTGTTTCCAATGACTACGTGACCTGCGAGCATAGTATTTTGTACCATGATGTTATGGTCTCCGACCAGTACGTCATGAGCAATATGGACATTCCCCATCATATAATTATGGTTTCCAATGGTAGTGGCTTTTCCTTCAACAGTACCCCTATGAAAAATAACGTTTTCTCTAAAATGATTGTGATCCCCAATTTCCAAATACGTTTTGGTTTCGGGTTTGAAGGCTAAATCTTGAGGCAAACCACCGAAACTACCACCTGAGGAAATTTTGTTAAATTTACCAATCCGCGTCCCAGATAAGATTTTTACGTGGGATTCGATGACGGTTCCTTCTCCAATTCTCACATCTTTTTCGATGATACAAAATGGACCTACTTCAACGGATTCATGTAATTCCGCCTTTGGATCGATGATGGCAGTGGGGTGTATTTTCATATTGAATTACAAAAAAAACCAATTGGAAAGACCTGCAAATGATTTTTTAAAATGTAATTTACACGCTTTTATGAGTCTGTTATCTTTTGAATGGGTGGTGTGAACTTGTTAATAGACTGGTCGCGAATCGAATCTCTTGTGGATATGAATGATCCTGAAGACCAAGCATGGCTTAAGGAAATGATTACTTCGCTATTGGAAAATATGGCGACTCGGGTTGAAAATTTGGACCGATTGATGTTATCCAAAGATCCAAAAGAACTTCAATCCGAACTCCACCAAATCAAAGGAGTTGCTGCCAATTTTGGACTGGCAGGTCTTTCGGAAGTGGTGGTCAAAGCAGAGGCTCTTGTGAAGTCAGGAGACGTGGACTCATCCATTACCGAAGGAAAAAAAATTCCAGGGATTTGGGAATCCACGAAACTAGAGTTAGAGAAAAAGTTCTCCTCTTAAATCTTCATGTTGCGGTCGCCATTTCGACGGCCGTTTTACTTCCGTTATAGATCCCTTCGATTGTATTTTTGATAATGGATTCGTTCATTCTGAGTAACAAATCATCGGACTCAGTGAAAATTTGAACCAGCTCCTTTGCATGCATCACTTCCCTACATTCCACAGTTCCTTCTCCTAGTTCCAAAGACCTTATGACTGACGCCGCTTCATGGTCTCCAACCCTGCGGATAAACAGTTTGGGAATAGGGAAAAATGCCAACTCAGATGGTTTGGTGACAAGGACATCTGCGATTCGAATGAGCCTATCAGTTGCTGAAAATGCTTCTGTGTGGGTTGGAAAATGAAACAACACAACAGGTGGATTGTTTTCATTGTCTTCTGACCTGAGAGGGTGACGTGTAATGAATGTTAGGAGGTCTTCCCAGGAATCAATCGATAAATAAGGTATTTTCTGAAAAATCAAATACTCTTCAATCGCTTTGAGCACTTTCACATGGTCACCAGTGTTAATCCAATACACAGCTTTTCTATTGGTGAGATATGACTTGGTCAAACGAATGAGATCTAAAATATAACCTTTTTGTGCACCTGCTCCACCAATTGGGATTAAGAACCTTCGGATTTTTTTGGAATCAATCCTTCTCACTCTATTTTCAGAATCAGTCACAGCATTTGATACAATGTCTTCTGATACCCAATGCCCAGCAACAGCGAGGTTGTCTTTAGGAACACCCATTTCGATAAACTTGGTATAAGAGGAAGGAGATTGTACTAAGTTTAATGCTCCTGGAACAAGTAAGTAGTATTGAGGGTAGTTATCACAAATCAAATGAATGATTTTGTTAAAACCAGAAGCAACAGCAATTTGACCATTTAACGGGTATGTGGTGATGACAGGTGAATCTTTTGGAATTCCATTCATGAGTCCTTTGTAAAGGGCAGCAAGTTGACATGAAAGTTCAAGTGAGGTTAAATTTCCCTGTGACATAAGTTGTCCCCAAATCCATTCCACGGGTCCACCTATCTCAGCACTCATCCGAGAGAAAAAACTATAACCAGAATCGATGTCGGCAATGGCTTTTGATTCAGGAGAGGTGATGGCAAGTAAATCGTGTAAGTAAGTGGGGATGTTTTTTTTCAAAGAATGGGAATACACAGAAAGTGCCATCCGGTGGTGACCGTATCCCATCCGAATGCTTCCAACGAGCAATCGTGATTCAATTGGGTTTTCTCCTTTGTCGGAAATGAGTTCTAGACCTGGGTACAAAGGGGAAGGGGAAGAAAATAAGGGAATGGAGCTTTCTCCAATGGAATAACGTTTTTGGAGGATCCCTCGAATGAGGCCTGCGGTTTGTTTGGAAATAAAACCTGTGTCTAGGCCGAACATTGGTTCTCGATTCATGCAGGAAGTCTATTGAACTGGCATTCTCTTTCAAGTGAAATTTCAATTCTTAGCTGACAGGTGACCAATTTTGCCCATTCCTGGTATCTATGGAACAAGTTTACATTTTGGGCGGACTGAGATCCGCATTCGGTAGTTTTGGCGGAACTCTCAAAGACATGAGTGCCGTAGACCTAGGGGTCGAAGTATCAAAAGCAGCACTCCAAAAAACGGGTGTTGATCCTTCCTTAATTGAAGAAAGTATTTTTGGAAATGTTATCCCTACTGGTAAAGATGGAATTTATTTAGCTCGTCACATTGGGTTAAAATCAGGAGTTCCAATCACAAGTCCAGCCTTAACACTCAATAGACTTTGTGGTTCGGGAATGGAAGCAGTGATCCAAGCTGCCAAAAAGATCATGTTAGGTGAAGCTCACACGGTTCTAGCTGGTGGAGTGGAATCCATGAGTAATGCACCTTATGTTGTACGCAATGCAAGATTTGGAGTTCGTTATGGAAATGCAGAATTCGAAGATTCACTTGCACAAGGTTTAACAGACATTTATGTAGAACTTCCTATGGGGATGACGGCAGAAAACTTATCTGACCAATACAAAATTTCCAGAGAAGAACAAGATGCTTGGGCAGCAACTTCACAAGAACGTGCAGAAGAAGCTACTAACAAAGGAATTCTAAAAGATGAAATCCATCCTATCACGATCAGTGGAAAAAATCCAATTGTGTTTGATAAAGATGAATTCATCAAAGGTAAGGCTGGTGGAGCAAAACTTGCCACATTAAAACCTGCCTTCAAAAAAGATGGATCAGTGACTGCAGGTAATGCCTCTGGGATCAATGATGGAGCTTCCGCAATGATTGTTGCATCCGCATCCCAAGCAAAAAAACTCGGCAAAGAACCACTCGCAATTGTAAAATCATGGGGCCACGCTGGTTGTGATCCTGCAAAGATGGGAATTGGGCCTGCACTGGCAATTCCAGCTGCTTTACAAAAAGCAGGACTCAGTTTAAAAGACATTGGACTAGTCGAAGTGAATGAAGCATTTGCAGCACAGTACTTAGCGGTGCAAAAGGAACTTGGTCTTGATCCTAAGATCACCAATGTGAACGGTGGAGCTGTTGCAATTGGACATCCACTCGGAGCATCGGGTAATCGTGTGACTTTGACCTTGGCTCTTGAGATGCAAAGACGTGGAGTGAAGTATGGTGTTGCTTCTCTTTGTATCGGTGGAGGACAAGGAATCGCGATTGTTTTAGAAAACCCTAAAGCATAGTACAAAATGTACCTACTCCTTCCGGGGCGTCACCATCTCCTCACCAGGTACCAAAAGGAATACTTACTTCGTTTGGTAAACATGGGACTCTCGGAAGAATTGGATGTGTTTGGAAATCCATTACAAATTTCTAAACACCCAAGTGCCATCATCTTTGCCGTTACATCGGCCAATCATAACAACACAAGGCGTAACCCACTTCCCCTTTACCAAAGGGCGATGATGATTCAGGATTTCTCTAAAGAACTCAACATTCCAAGTTTTGTCATTCCAATCGATGACATTGGTCAGTCACCTAACTTTGCTTCGTATACAATTAAAAAAATTGAAGTAGAAACTGAGTTAATGTTAAAGTTAACTCCCGAGAATACAATAGTCCTTTGTTCCACTCCAGTGGCGAACTTGTATCTGGAACTTGGCTTCAAAGTTTTACCGGTTGAAAAAGACCCTGGTTCAGCGGATTCGTTTTTGGCAAAACTTCCTTGGGAAGAATTAGAAAGTATTGTTTTAAAACAAAAAGAATCAAAACAAAATCTTGATCCTGCCTGTATACGTTTGTGGAAGGATTATGGTTTATTTGAAAAAGTAGATATGTTGTTTTCTGATTCTCTGATCGGAGATGATGGAGACCTAACCGAATCTCGGGATTATAATACCTATGTCCGTGAGATGGATGAAATCGCCGAACTAAAATTCCAAGAAACAGTTCCCTTTTTGAGACCAGGTCGGATTGGGGATATCGGATGTGCTGTTGGTTCTTGGATCAAACTTGTCTGTCAGGATCCTAAGTATACAGAATCTGATTTTTATGGAGTGGAAATCGCACGCCATCTTTACCAACTCTGTGAACAAAGAAAAGAAAATGGTGAGTTCCAAAATCCCAATGTCTTTTTTCTGCGTAAAAATGCTGTGAGTGGACTTGTTTATCCACGTCTCAGTATGAATGCCATACATACCTCATCGCTAACTCATGAAATCGAATCATACGGTGACAGGTCACAACTCCTGGCATTTATCAAAAACCGTTTTGAGGAACTTGTTTATGGAGGGGTTTGGATCAATCGGGATGTTGTCGGTCCAGAAGACAAAGAAAAAGAAGTTTATGTCTGGATGGAAGAGGATTCGAGTACAAACCAAGGGTTTGGTCCTGAGAAATTTCCAAGTTTTAAAGATTACCTGGAATCCCAATCGACCAAAGAAAGATTTTTCCAATTCCAACAAGACTTTCGCAAAGAGCAAGGTTATGTGCTTAGGACGACTTCCATTTTAGTCGATGGTATAGAATACCATTGTATGAAACTCAAGGATATCTGCGAATACATCTCAAAAAAAGATTATACTGACAATTGGAAAAGTGAAATGCACGAGTCCTTTTGTTTTTGGAGTTTTAATGAGTGGAAAGAACAATTAGAATCAATTGGTTTTAAAATTTCCCCGAATTCGCGTGCCTATCGAAATGAATGGCTCGTAAAAAATCGATATGAAGGTAAAATAAAACTTTTTTTACCAAGGATCCCAAATCCAAAACTGACCGCAGACCTAATCCCTTTTGATTTCCCTGTGACTCATATGCTCATGTTAGCGGAAAAATAGATGCAATCAGAAGTTAGGCGTAATCTTGAAAAAATTCGTAATGTATTTCGGTCTAATTATTTATTAGCAGAATTAGACGATTCGGAACGAGAATCATTAATCCCATTTATTGAAGTTAAATTTGTTCGGATTGGACAAATACTAATCAAAGCAAACCAAATGCCTGAGTACATTCATTTTGTTCTCACAGGCAAATTTGGAATGAAACAAAACAAAGAGGACCTTCATTTAGGAAGGTATGCATTCGTTGAAGAAGGTGAGTCGATAGGGGAAAGGATCACTTTAACAAAAACTCCATCAAAACATGATTATTACGCACTTGAACCTTCTATTGTTTTATTATTACCAACTTCCCGTTTTTTAAAGTTAGTTGAATCTCATCCTGAAATAGCTGAAAAAGCAAAACATAGAGAAGAAGAACAAGAAAAATTTCATTACGTTCGCAAACTAAGTTTTTTTGATGAATTATCCCCTGAAGAAATCAAATCCATTCTAAAATCGATACAACTCATTAAAGTTCCACAAGGTGAATTCATTTTTGTTGAAGGTGAGTCTGGAGAATCAGCTTACATAGTCCGTTCTGGAAAAGTACAAATCAGAACTGAAAATCCAAGGAAAATCATCTCGATTATGAAATCAGGTGATATCCTTGGTGAAATTGCGATCTTTAAACAACAAAAAAGATTAGCAAGTGCCATCACAGCGGAAGACTCCGAACTCTATCAAATTCCTGGAAATGTTTTTCGTAAGGTCATCGGTGCCGAAAAAGGAAACAAACTTGAAGAGATAGTCCAATCAAGACTCTTAAGGTATTCCACTTACAAATCAAAGGAAAAAGAAGAAAATTCAATTCGTCCTTTTGTATCGAAACGATTTGAAATCAGGAAAACAACTCGAACTATTTTAATTGAACAAGTGACAACTGACCAAATGAGTCTTGTTGGATTGGTTTGTTCTGAGTTGGCATTAAGGACCTTTGACAAAGCACTTCCATCAAATTGGAAAATAAGAATTAAAAATGAACTGAGTCGAAATATTGTTCCTGGTATTTTTGAATTAGCAATCGAATTAGAAAAACTTGGTTTCTTAACAAAACAACTTCATATTCCATTTTCAGAATTAACAAGTTTAGAGAATCCAGTTTTCATCACAGACGATGAAAATATTCCATGTTTATTATATTTAGTTGATCCTGAATTAGATGCAATTTTAATCTCACATCCCATTAAAGGAGTATATGAATTATCAACTGAACAATTTCTAAAACTGTGGGATGGAGTGATCTTACAATTTTCTCTTGCTCCAAGCAGTTTGTCAGCAGAAGTAAGTTTGATTAGTTTTTTTAAAGAACTAAGGATGTTATTTAGCCCTAAAAAGAAAGAGATTCGTTGGGTAATGGTGGCTACTTTTTTTTCAGCAATCTTATCACTTTCGTTACCTTATTTAATTCGCCAGATTGTTGACCAAGTTCTAGTTTTTTCCGATCGAAACTTTTTGTTTACCGTTGTATTTGGTGTAACTCTTTCTGTTTTTTTCCAATCATTGTTTTCCCTTTTCCGCAATTTGATCTCGATTGGTCTCATGCAAAATTTGGAATATAATTACTTTGTTAGATTTTTTCAACATATTTTAAATCTAACACTTCCAGAGTTTCGTAAATTTGAGACTGGAGATTTTACACAAAGACTAAAAGAGAACCAAAGAATTTTGGAAATCACACAAAGATCGGGTTTGTTTTTAATTTTGGACCTCATTACACTTCCAATTTATTTATTCATTTTATTTCGATTGGATGGTGGATTATCCTTTGTCGGATTATTTTTTTTAATCGTATATGCAATCGTTGTCGTTCGTTCTAGCTCAAAAATCAAAAAGTTACAAAAACATAGTTTCGAATCTAAGAAAAAAACAACTTCCTTTTTTCTATCTTTGTTTTCAGGCATTCAATTGATCAAAGCTTCTTCAATCGAAAGTCGTTATTTAGCAAAAGGATTAAATGAAATTGCGAGGACAATCTTAACAAACCTTAGAGTGGGAAAAAGAGTACATATCCTCGAATTGATTAGCAAATTCTTTGAGCAAATAGGATTGATTTCAGTCATTGCCTATGGAGTGAATCTTGTTTTAGATGAACAATTATCACTTGGAAGTTTTTTGGGTTTTTTAATACTTTATTCCTTACTTATGGAGCCAATCGTAAGATTATGCCACTTGTATGAGGATTTACATGAATTAAGAGAATCTCGTATGAGACTCACTGAAATTTATTCGCTTCCAGGTGAAATTGTCAGTTTACGGCCGTTTGGTGAACTTCCTAGATTATCGGGTAGAATTAAATTGGACAATGTAAGTTTTCGATACTCAGAAGGGTCTTCTGAAATTCTAAAAGAGATCAACCTAGATATCGAAGCAGGAGAAAAAATTGCAATCGTAGGCAGAAGTGGGTGTGGCAAATCTACACTCATGCGAATTATGATGGGAACACTTTCCCCAACGAAAGGCAAAGTTTTTGTCGATTCATTTGATTTATCTACACTTGATCCTGAAGAAGTTAGAATCCAATTCGGTGCAGTCGAACAAAATCCAATTTTATTCTCTGGAACGATCACAGAAAATTTATCTAAAAAAAATCCCTCACTCCATATGGAATCATTATTAGCTGGTGCTAAGTTAGCCTCTGTTGATCAGTTTGTGGAAAGATTCACAATGAAATATGAGACCAAAATTGGTGAGTCTGGAGTTGGGTTATCGGGAGGTCAGAAACAAAGACTTGCGATAGCACGCGCTTTAGTCACAAATCCAAGTATTCTATTTTTAGATGAACCTACTTCTGCATTGGATTCCGAAACGGAAGCTCACATTCAATCACAATGGGAAACTGTTTTTTTGGATCGTACTGTGATTCAGATTTCTCATCGACTACATACTACAGTTAGTGCAGATAAAATTATTGTCCTTGATGAAGGTCGAATCGTTGAAATGGGAACTCATGCTGAACTGATTCAAACAAAAGGTTACTACTATCATTTGTTCCCTACGTTAACCGAAGAGGAAAGCCATGTTTAAAAAATTTAAGAACCTAAAAGAAACAGATTCTAATTGGGAATCTAGGCATTCTGCTTCGTATTATGATGAATTACTGAAACATCCAGCACCTAACTGGGAAAAGAAAGGTATTTATCTTATCGCAGTATTCTTTTTCTGTTTTGTTTTGTTTTTAGTTTTTGGACGAGTCGATGTTGTCGTACAAGCAAACGGTAACATTCGCCCAAAAGGTAATTATCATGTAGTAGAAGCATTAGAAACAGGTACACTTACCAATTTGTATGTAAAATCAGGTGATTTTCTTAAAAAAGGAGATCCCATTATGGAATTAGAATTCTCCGAACAACAAATTGAACTTTCAAAAGATGCGAACAATTTAGATTACGAAGAAAAAAAATTACAAAGATTAATTCGTAATAAACGTGAGGCTGAAAAAATTTTAAAGAGTCTTGCTTATAATTTAGAAAACAATTCTGGATCATCCTTATCGGGAGGTGTACTAAGTAAGTTTGTAAGTTTAAAAAAAGCTTATATGGATTTTCAAAATGGAGTTGGTGCAAAGTTCATTTATGACCAAAGTTTATTAGAGTTTAATGAAGAATTTGGAAATTTAAAAGATGAAATTCAACGAGAAGAAAATATAATCGCAAGTCTTCGCGGAGATACAAAATTAAAAAAGGAAAGAGTTGCCAATGCAGTGATTCGTATGCCTTTTTCTGGAGTGATTGGTGAATTAGCAGTTAATAACGTAGGTCAAAACATCATTCGAGGCCAAACAGTCGCTTCACTTATGGAAGAAGGACAGCCTTTAGAAGCCATTGTAGAAGTGAGTAGTAAGGATATTGGTGCAGTCAAACTTGGACTGACTGCAGTGATTAAGGTAAAGGCTTTTCACCAAAATGATTTTGGTGTTGTAGAAGGAATTGTTTCTCAAATCATTCCCAATACAAAAGATAAGGATTCGTTTAGTGTGATTTTGGTTTTGGGAACACAGGATTTAAACCAAGATGGAAAAAAGTTTCAATTGTTTCCAGGTTTAAAAGTTGTAGCAGACATTGTAATTGATAGAAAAAACATTTATCAAATTTTATTTCGTTACGCTGATCCAAGGAATTAAATTTGAAACGAAATTTCAAAGATATTTCAGACTTAGTAAAAGAAGATAGTTTTTTATCTCTTCTTTCAAATTCAGATCAGAAAAAAATAATTTCACTATTTGAGTTTAGATCTTTAGTCGCTGGAGATAAAATTGGAGGAAATGAAAATGATCCCACTCCTATTTTATTACTAGAAACAGGACGAATTCAAATCAAACTTAAAATCAATCAAAATGAGTTATTGATTAAAACATTAAAAGAAGAATCACTTTATGGAATTTCCGAATTCACTTCCGATTCTCTTGGAAAACAATTATATTACATTGAAGAAAATTCCAAAGTATTAACATTATCAACTTCATCTTTTTTGAAATTTATCAATTCAGATAAAGATCGCAAACGAATTTGGGATGAATATAAAGAAAATGTACAATTAAGAGATGAACTTAGAGTTCATCCTTATTTTCGAAAATTATCTAATTCTGAAATCCAAGAACTATCAAAATTATTAATCAAAAGAAAAATAAATGCTGGGCAAGTTTTGATTAAGGAAGGTTCAAAAAGTTCATCATTATTTTTTATAAAGTCAGGAAAGTTTAAAGTTACAAAAACAACTTGGCAAAAAGATTATTTTTCATTTGTAGAAGCGGGATCCGTCCTCGGTGAAATGGGTGTTCTGGAAAAAAAAGTAAGGAATGCTACTGTAACAGCAGTGGAAGATAGTTTCGTTTATGAACTTTCTTCGAAGAGTGCTGAACAATTCTTCAAAAAATCTGAGAGCTTGTTAATTACAATTCGCTCCATTATGAGTGAAAGGAAACTTAATTTAGGTGAAAAATCAAATGATGATGATTTTGAACAAACGAATGTTTATGAAGAAGATAAGTTTCATTTTTTACCAAAATTAAAATTTTCACCACCTATTCGGAATCAGATTTCTTTTCCATTTTTATTCCAAGAAGGGAAATTCCAATCTGGTGATGTTTGCCGTAAGATGATCTTAAAATATTGGGGTTATTCATTTGCTGAATACGACTCAGATCCTATGTTTCCAGATTTTGATCCAGATATTTTGCCATACCATTGGAAACAATGTTTTGGTGAAGAAAAGGGAAATTGTTATTTTGTTAATTGGCGTGAACATGAATCGGAATTGAATTCAATTCCAACCATTTCTTATTTAGAAAATTCAAAGTATGTCATCGTAAAACACATTGGAGAAAAGAGTGTAACCATTCTTGATCCAGAAATTGGTGAAGTTGTTATCAATCGAAAGGAATGGGAGAAAAAATCATCGGAGATTGTGATTTATTTTGTGCCCAAAGTCATTCCAAGTTCATCTTGGGAATGGAAAAATCGTTTTTTTAGTGGAATCAGTGAGTACTTTTTACCTGCGATACAATATTTAAAAGCAGGTATACTTGCTAGTTTTATATTGAAGGGACTTGAGGTATTTATTCCTTTAGTCAACTTGTACTTAATCGATGCTGTATTATTACAGGAAAGTCGTGATTTTTTCTTACCTGTCATTGTGTCAGTAATCGTATTAAGTTTGGCACAATCATTTTTAGGATACTTTCGATCGAATGTAATCTTTTTTACAAGTAATCGAGTTAATCAAACAATTGCTATACGATTTTTAGTTAAATTAATTTCACTTCCAATTTCTTTTTTTGAAAGGAATAGAAAAGGTGAAATTCTGAATCGGTGGGAAGAAATTGAATCAGTAATTTTGTTTTTTTCAGACCAAGGAGCGATGAAAATCTTCGATTTGATTTTTAGTTCATTGGTTTTTGTTATATTTCTATTTTTATCTCCAGTTTTATTAGTCATCATTATGTTGTTTATCATACCTGAGATTTTGGTTTTACGTTTTTTATCACCCAAAATCATTGAAGAAACAAAAAAGGAATCTTTAAAACGTGCCGAAACATTAAGTTATTTTATCGAATCAATCAATGGATTTGAAACGATCAAAAATTTAGGGGCAACCTATTCACATAGATGGGATTTTGAGAAAAGATTAACTGCTCAATTGAATTCAGAAGGAAAAAAACTTTTTTATTCCAATTTACTTTCGGCGAATACTGAGTTTTTTAAACAAATAACAATAGTTATCGTTATGTTGGTAGGTAGTTTGTTGATTTTACATGATCAAATGACTTTGGGAACTTTGTATGCTATTGTTGGTTTGATCACCTATATCCGAACTCCATTGATTTCTTTATATGAAGATTTTTTGAAATTTCAAAAAGCAAATGTAGCTTGGAATCGTCTCAGAAGTTTTGAATCTTTGGATAGTGAAATCTCCGATAAGGACAATTTATTCAAAGTTGATTTGCCTGAGGTGAAAGGCAATATTGAATTTAAAAATCTTTTTTTCGCGTATGACAGCCAGAAACCAGAATCAGGAATTCGTAACTTATCTCTCAAAGTTCAAGCTGGAAAAAAAATTGCCTTTGTAGGACGGAGTGGTAGTGGTAAATCAACAATCATAAAATTATTGTTAGGTTTGTACAATCCTAGCCAAGGGGAAATTTTCATAGATGATATTCCGCTCAATGAAATTTGGTTACCAAGTTTACGCACAAAAATTGGTGTATGTTTCCAGGAAAATCCATTTATTTCAGGAACGGTTCGAGAAAACATATCCATCACAAAACCAGAGGCAACACTAAGCGAAGTAGTAGAAGCAGCAAAACTTGCCTGTATTCATGATGATATTGTGAAGTTACCTTTGGGATATGATACCGAATTTTCAGATCGGGGATTTTTGTTCTCAGGTGGTCAAAAACAAAGAATATCTTTAGCTAGATTATTTTTACAGAGGCCTAACTTATTATTATTAGATGAACCAACATCCTCACTTGATAAGGAGACGGAATCGCGTATTCTGTCACATATCAATTCCGTTTTTGCGAATTCCACTATCATTACTGTCGCTCATCGATTGGACACAATTCGAAATTATGACCAAATTTTTGTATTAGAACGTGGAAAATTGGATTCAAAAGGAAATCATAAAGAGTTACTTTCCAAAGGCGGAATTTACCAATTGCTTCATTCCAAACAAGAAGCGATCCGATAATTCAATTAGTGACAAATTTTCGGAAAATTCTTAGTTGTATCATCTTACTAATTATGTCAAATTCACACCTTTTGGCAGAGGTGGTGGATTTTTATGACTTACCAAAGTTAGTTGGAGAGAAATCCTATGAATTAAAACTTAAGGAAATGGAAATCCAACGTAAAAAAGTGGATATCGATTCACGAAACTTACGTTATTTACCATCTGTGAATTTGGAACATTCTCCTTTTTTTGAATCACTTCGAGGAGATGGATACAACCGAAAAGGTTGGAGTACAACATTAAATCTAAACTGGAATTTTATGGAACAAGGTAATACAATCCTTACCAACATGATTCTAGAATTGGAATATGAACGATTACTCCTTGAATATCGTGCTCTTTACCAAAAAGAACTTTTTGAGCAAGCATATCAGTATGCAGAAACTTTGAAACTTTTGGCTTTTTACAATTATGATTTTTCCAATGAATCAGATGCAGACAAACAATTTCAAACTGTACAAAAACTTTATAAACAGGGAATAGAGTCTTATTTGGTAACTCAAAACTCAAAAGTAGACTATTTCTTTTATAAGTACAATGCGATTAAATCTAGACTTGACCAACAGAAAAGCCAATCAATTTTTAGAAGAAAGTTTTTATTAAAAGATGTTACCTTAAAACAGATTCCAGAAAGAGAATACAAAATCCTTCCTCTTGAATCAACATTGGCTGAATATGAAAGAAATTTATCTGATGTAAATTTTGATTTAATCTTAACAGTCAATCAAATCAAAATCTTAGAAATTCAAAAACAGGTTCGTTTCAATGAATTATGGGTTCCTGATTTTTTTGTAAACATATACAATCAAAATTCACGTGAATCTTTTTCTGGACTAAGTGGAACTTGGACAAATCCTATGCAAGTATATGATTATAGTCGAAATGATTATAGTATTTATGCAAGATCATCAAATTCAGATTTGAATGTGGGAGGAAATTTTGGATTTCGATTTCCTCTATTCAATCGTTGGTTAGATAAAAATGAATTTGATAAATCCAAAATTGAAGTGAAACTTGCAAAATCCCAATCTCAGTTTTTACGAGAAAACACCGGATTGTATTTATTTGAATTAATCCAACAACATAATAACCTAGTTGAGTTGTATGATATTTCTCGTGAAAGTAAAAGAATCGCAGAAGAAAATTATCAAATTATGGAAAAAGCTTATAAAACGGGATCGGCATCGATTATTGAATTACAAACAGTCGATAGACGACTTAGAGATGTGATGCGCAATGAAATCCAAAACCGTTATGATTTAATCCAATTACGACTTCAGATCGGTCTTTTGTTAGGCGATACGATGAAGTTTTTAAACAATTAAAGCACAATTGTTGGTGTATCAGAATTTGTTTCTTTTTTTCCAGTCATACCACATTTTTCCGATTTCCATTGGTTCAAAATTTCATCTGATTTGACTTTGTTTTTGTAATGAATGTATGGCGTTGTTAGGATTGGTGCTAAAAATATCGGAGAAAATGCAGAATTGAGTAACGAAAGAGTTACCACGAGTCCAATGGTTAATGTATTTTCATCAAAAACTTCAGTCACTTGCCTTTTCGTTTGAAAATAATATGCCTTACATTCTTCTGTGTGATTTGCCGGTTGGAAGGGAATGCTCACACATCCAGTAAAAGAAAAGATTGTTAGAGTTATAGTGAAGATTCTAAGTTTTTTAAACATACATTCACCGCATCTAAATTTGTCTCTTCAATCATCCTTTGAAAGTTTCTAACCTTAAAAAATCCATACAGGAATTCTTCGGCATTTCCTTTTTTGGTGATGGTCTCTTCTTTTTGTAATTCTTTGTTTAGATAGAGTTTGTAATGAAATTCGACAGAATATTCACCTAATCGATATTGTATGGGCCAGATTGCAGTGAAGGGATATAAAGCAGGCCAAGTATACCACCAATTATACCTGTCTGAATAGTTGGTTTTCATTTCTACATCAATTGTATAAAAATCTTTAACTTCTTTGGGATCCAATTCATTGTAAACATTTGTGAAAATACCTGATGATTGTAAATGGCCTTTCCAAGCCATGCGCCATGCATCTGTGTAAACACCTCGATCCGCAGAAAGGATCTCAAACTTACCAATGACAATCGGCAAGTTTACTTTATTCCTAGTGAGATTGCCATTTTTGGTTGGAGGGGGGACTTGGCGAAGGTCAGTGGAACATTGGAATAAGAGGGATACTATGATAAGGGCGTAGTAATGTTTCATTTTCGGAATCATAGAATAATCAAATTGAATCAGGAATCAATCCATTTTCTTATTTGGTGAATTGGCCAGTGAGTGCAGCTTCTGCACATTTCATTCCATCAATGGCTGCTGACACGATGCCACCTGCATACCCAGCACCTTCGCCACAAGGATACAATCCGTGAGTCGTAATGTGTTCTAAAGTCTCTGGATTTCTTGGAATCTGAATCGGAGAAGATGTCCGTGTTTCAGGAGCGTGAAGGATCGCTTCATTTGTAAAGTATCCTTTCATTGAAGAATCAAATTCTTTGAAACCTTTTTGGAGAGCATCTACAATGAGCGGGGGTAGAACTTCCGACAAAGAAACGGAAACAAGCCCGGGAGTATAAGAAGTTTTAGGTAGATCTGTTGAAACTATGTTCTTTGTAAAGTCGACCATACGTTGGGCAGGTGCTTTTTGTGTTCCACCATTGATTAAAAATGCTTTTTGTTCTATTGAAGATTGGTATTGTAAGGCAGAAAAAACTCCAAAGGATTCAAATGATTTAAAATCATCTAAACGAAGTTCTACGACAATTCCTGAATTTGCTGTTGGTCTAGAACGTTCTGCGCTAGACCAGCCATTGGTGACAACTTCTCCTGGTTTTGTGGCACATGGTGCAATCACTCCACCTGGGCACATACAAAAACTATAAACACCACGACCATTGATTTGTTTTACCAACGAA
Organism: Leptospira levettii; assembly: GCF_002812085.1. Lineage (NCBI taxonomy): Bacteria > Pseudomonadati > Spirochaetota > Leptospiria > Leptospirales > Leptospiraceae > Leptospira > Leptospira levettii. Next base: position 743,229 of record NZ_NPDM01000001.1, on the reverse strand, counting down.
TATTCAGATGCAGGTAATAGGGGATTCTTTGTTTGACAATGGTATTGAATGGAATCGATTAAACTTTGGGGATGTTCCACTCGAACACCAATTGCAAGTGGTTTTGTATGAATTTCGATACCTTTCTCATGTAATAACTGAAATATTTCTCGTCCAGAATGACCAGTTGCAATGATGACTTTATTTGCCATCCATTTATTTCCATCTGCAGATTTAACTCCAGTGATCGAATTTCCATTCATGATAAGATCGGTGACTCTTGTGTGAAAATGAATTTCTCCGCCTGCTGAGAGAATACATTCTCGTATACTCTGGATGATTTTTGGAAGTTTATTTGTTCCAATATGAGGATGAGCATCGACTAGTATTTGTTTTGTGGCACCAAATGAAACCAAATACTCGAGAACTTTTCGGATATTACCTCTTTTTTTGGATCGGGTATAAAGTTTTCCATCAGAATAGGTCCCAGCACCTCCTTCTCCAAAACAATAATTAGAATCTTCGTTCACAATGTGGTGTACATTGATGCCACGTAGATCAGATACTCTGTCTTTTACATTCTTTCCTCTTTCCAGAATGATTGGTTTTTTACCGAGTTCTAAAGCGCGTAAAGCGGCAAATAAACCCGCAGGTCCTGCTCCAATGATGAGAATTGGTTCTTCCAGCTTTACATTCTGAAAATCTGGAATGGAATATTGAAATGGGATAAATTCTTCATTGATGTAAACATCTAATCTTAATTGGTACACAACATGTTTTTGTCTTGCATCAATGGATCTTGAGGTACATTCAATATGTTTGATGTCTTGTTTTGGGATTTTATTCTGTTTGGATACAAACTGTAAAAGGTGATCCGGATTGGAAGCTATCTCAGGTGTAACTCGGACATTTAATTCTAGTTTCAATGTATTTCACTAAACTCAGTTGATCGATTCAAGATAAAGAAATCCAATTCAGAAATTGAAGAGAACAATTCTTATGAATTTTGATCTAAGGATTGTTTCATTAATTTGGCAATCGCTTTTTCATTTTCACCTGGCATTCTCTCTAGATTCTCTATGACTCGTAATCTTCTTTCCCTTGTATGGTTTTGGCTTAACTTTTCTTTCCCATCTAATTCTGTGATTTGAATCCGAAAGGGAACAATTCCTTTTTCTAAACCTATCAAATAATCCTTATCAACTTCACTTAGCTTGTAACTCGAGTCGTGGGACTCAAATGTTTGTACGAGAGTTTTTAAACTATTTTGGATTTCCTGTGGATCTTCCATATAAGTTAAAATCCCTTTGATATGAACTGCCGTAAAATTCCATGTTGGAACAGAACGATTGGTTTCATACCAAGAAGGTGAGATATAAGAATGAGGGCCAGGAAAGATACAAAGGACCTCTTGGTTTAAAGAATTTTTTTGTGGGTTTGGTTTTGCAAAATGTCCAATCAAGAACTTTTGATCTGAAGAAACTAATAGAGGTAAGTGGGTAGCTTCCATTTTCCCATCGACATTTGAAACAAGAATTCCAAATGGATTATCTTTTACAAAATGAAGTATAGACGAAGACTCCATTCGGAAATGTTCGGGAATGTACATCGCAGTTTACCTCTGCAGAATATTTTGATTAATTTGATTTCCAGAAATAAGATAAAAATTCTGTTTCCTGAACAAATCCTTCTCTTTCATATAAGGATCTAGCTTCTTTATTGTGCATAGAGGTAGATAATTCTAAACCTTTTCCTTGGAAAAATTTTGTAAAAGATTTTGCCTCATGGATCAATAGTTTGGCGATCCCTTGTTTTCTATTTTCCGATTTAACATATAAATCATTTAGTATGTAAGAACGTTGCATAGAGATAGAGGAAAAAACTGGATACAATTGAGTGAATCCTAAAAAATTTCCAGTATTCGGGTCTTCCGCTAGGAATAGAACTGATTGGCCATGTTCCATTCGGTCTTGTAAATACCGTGAAGCACCTGCTAAGTTACTTTTTTGGCCATAAAACTGACGATATAAATCGAAAAGTTCTGCGAGTTTTGAAATGTCTGAATAGTTAGCTTGTCTGATTTTCATATTTTAGTACCAAAGTGAAACTAATCACTGATAAAATGGCAGTGATTGGTGTAGCCAGTAAAGTTTCTAAATTTGTAACGGCAACTAAATTCCCAATTGTGTTTAGAAAAAATACAGCGGAAATAAATCCGAATAAAATACGGATCCATATCGGAACCAAACCATTGTTCATGTATTGTAAATATAAATAACTACAATACACAAAAAAAACATTAGCAATTAAGGATATACTCTCCATCAAATACATCTCTTCTATCGATTGGAGTCTACCACCCCAAAGGTATTGGTAAGGAATGATTTGCAATAAAGCAAATACGTGAAAGACTGATGCCAAGGAGAAAATAACAAATAAGATTTTACTTGTGATGGTTCTTGTTTTTTTAGATGGATTCCACATTTCATTTTCCTAATGATTGTAAATAATAAACATAATCAATTTCAGGTGCATCGCCACCTAAATGAGTTATAGCAGCTGTGATTTGTCCACGATGGTGGGTTCTATGATTCATATTGTGTTGTACAACATCACAATATAATAGTTCAGCTTCGAATCCTCGCATGGTTTTGTAACGAAAGATATTTTCCCATTTTGATTCATCGAAATTTTGTATCCAACTGTTCCATTTTTCAATGTGAATTTGAAGTTGTTCTTTTAGTTTGTCTTTCTTTGATTCTATTTCTTCTGCGAGCGATGTTGGAATAAATACTTCCCCAGAGAGTCTTGAGAACCATACTTTTTCAACAACTAACAAGTGATTGAGTGTTCCATGGATTGACTTAAAAAACAGCCCAACATCTTTTTTGTAATCATCATCGGATAAGTTCTCGATGGATTGGTAAAGAAGATTTGTTGCCCAAAGGTGGTAAGCATTGTTCCGAAGGAAAAAATCTTTCATTAAGAAAGATTTTTCCCTATTATTTAAGGAGACAATGAGAAATTTATTTTTTGTTTCCTTCGTTGGCGGTTTCTATATCAATCCTATTGGTAAACGATAAAACTGACTGCAACTGTAGCGATGACCACTAACCAAGAAGGTAGTTTCCAAAACTCCAAAAGTAAAAATCCCACGATCACAAGGGCAAAGTCTTTAGGAGAATACACGGCGCTTGTCCAAACTGGATTATAAAATGCTGCCAGTAAAATTCCCACAACGGATGCATTGATGCCTAACATAACCTTTCTGATCCATTGATTTTTTCTCAATTGTTCCCAAAAAGGTAAAGCTCCAACTATGAGTAAAAATGAAGGAAGGAAAGCTGCCACCAAACAAATGATAGCCCCAAACCATCCGTTTGGTGATGCTGATGACACGGCCCCTAAATAACTACTAAACGCAAATAAAGGTCCAGGGATCGCATTTGACAGACCATATCCTGCCATAAATAAATCATTACTCACCCATCCAGTTGGTACAACTTCCGCTTGTAATAAAGGTAGTACGACATGCCCACCCCCAAACACAAGGGCACCAGCACGATAAAAGCTATCTAGGTACTGAATTTCTGTTGTATTCGAAATGTTTCGTAAAAGAGGTAAAAGGAATAAAAGAATAAAAAATAATGCTAAATACAGGAAGCCAAAAAATTTTTTGCCAGTGTGCATTGATTCATGAGGTAATATTTCATTTGATCTTAGAAAATAAACTCCAAATAATCCGGAGAAAGTAAGAAGTGATATTTGTAAAACTGCTGAACTAGAGAATAGAAGAATAACACTTGTTATGATAGCGATTGTTAACCTTTCTTTGTCAGGACAAAGTTTTTTTCCCATACCAAGGATTGCTTGGGCAACGACAGCAACAGCTACTACCTTTAATCCATGTAACCAATGTTTATGGTTTGCAACATCAATTGTCCCTAAACCTAAACCAAACAATACGAGAATCAAAAAAGAAGGTAAAGTAAATCCAATCCAAGAAAGGATGGCTCCCAATAATCCACCACGAGAAAGTCCGATTGCCATACCAACCTGGCTACTGGCAGGTCCTGGTAAAAATTGACAAAGCGCAACTAAGTCTGCATAGGCATGAGCACTGATCCATTTTTTTTTGGTAACATATTCATCATGGAAATAACTCAGATGAGCGATAGGACCACCAAACGAAGTACATCCGAGTTTGAGAGCAGTGAAAAAAATTTGTAAATGTTTCATAATTATCCTATTTTGATTTGTTTCCCGTTAACTTAGAATTTCACCGATCAATTCCTTTAGTTTGATTTTTGCAGAAATAAGTTCTTTTTTTCCTTTAGGTGTGATGCGATAAAATTTTCGTTTTACCTTACCCAATTGTTCAATGCGAGAACGAATGAGTCCTTTTTGTTCTAAGTGTTTTAAAAGTGGATATAAGGAACCAGGACTAATATTATAACCATGTTCTCGCAATTCTTCCATCATCCAAACACCGTAGATTTCTTCTTTTAGGCAATGGTGTAAAATGTGAATTTTGATAAAACTGGAAAAAAATTCATTGATACGCATTCAAAATCAGATTACGATATCGTAATTTGATAGTCAAATGGAAAAAATGAATGTTCTAATGAGATATGAAACGAATTTGACATTCCAATAATCAGGAATGGGGCGCCTCGAAAGGAATTTGTATTCGAAATCGATTCTAAACCGACCGCGCCTTGCGTTCCAATCTTTCCGTTCCGGAAAGGATTTCCACTGCAGTCGCTGGCGCTACAATTTATCTCTGTTTTTTTATCATGAATTTTTGTAATATGGATCTCTATTAAATCGATTTTTCCATATAGTGGTGAGATGGGATTTTTCCCTCCCAACCTTTTGGATGCCTTGTTTCTTTGATGATAAATCCTAATTTTTGATAGAGGCCAATCGCAGAGGGATTTTCTACAGAAACATCTAAAACGATGGTTTTGTATGCTTGATGATTTTGGATCATAAACTTGATGAGTTGTTTTGCGATCCCTTGGTTTCGATGTGATTCTAATACAGCGATATGACCTAAATACAAACATTTTGATTTAGGTGGTTGTATGACTGTTTCTGTTTTTAAACCACGTGCCATTACCTTTGGTGCCTTCCATTTGTATAAAGTAAGGATTTGTAAGGCAGTTCCCGCTGTCAGAGCTAAAAAACTTGGTTGCGAATATTGTAAGATAGATCCAACCACTTGTCCCTCTTTTTCAGCAACATAGTGATTTGTATACGAGATAGTGTTTCCTCTTTTTGGGTAAGTGGAATTTAAAAAATCAAATGCAGTTAGGTTACCTTCTTGGAAAACAAAATTCCATGCGAGTGGTCCAGAGGAATGGATGAGAGGAACAATATGTTTGATATCCTCGGGTTTTGCATTGCGGATGGTAACGGGGTTTGGTTTCTCTTGGGATGGCATAGTATCGATTGTATTGTTTTTGGACATAGGTATACAATAAAAATTTGTAAAAAAGAAAGAAGGTAACTCTGTTTTTCAAATGGGATACTTCAGCTAACACGCAAACGGGTATATCAATGGCTGATCCTGAATCCTTGCTTGAGGTGAGTTGGTGAGTGATATATGAAATTCTCAAAGACAATATTCGTTAGATTAGAAATATTTTATATTCGACAGATTCCAGATTCTCTCTTAAGTTATAAGAATAGCGAAAAATTAGAATGAACTTAGATAAGTGCGTAAGAAAAACAAACTGGCAAAATATGCAAAAGTTTTTATTTTTTATATTTGCAGCTATTGTTGTTCTCTTGCTGCAAAACTCATGTATAGCATTTGAGTTGAAATGTGCAGATTGTAAACTTAGCGTTGCTTTTATAGACCAAAAATCTTCTGAACTTTTGCGCGTTGTAATCAAAGGCGATAAAGAAAGAATAGAAAAGTTAATCGCTGATGGAGCGAATCCGAATTATTTAGAGGATGAGAAACAACCTATTCTTATGTGGGCCATTTGCGCCAACAGTTTAGAAGGATATGAGGCTCTCCTCAAAGCTGGTGCAGATCCAAATCTGGGAGGGAATTTTCAAAAAGATAGTAAAAGAAATGGGATACCAGAAAATGGATGGTCTAGTATGGTTTACGCTTCCGCACTTTCAAATCCCGCCTTTTTAAAATTGGCAATAAAGTATGGTGGAGACTTGAATGCTCAAAAAGGCAATTCTGGAATAGGGTTTCCCTTGTTAGTTGCGACGAAATTTGGACAATTTGAAAATATTAAAATACTAATTGAGGCAGGTGCTGATATAAATATCCATAATGAGAAATATACTTATTACTCAGCTCCAATTTTAGCTATCACAAGCTATCCTCGATATGATATTGCAATATGGTTACTCGAACACGGTTATAATTTTAAATTAGAGGAATTGGCAGCCATTGTTGAAATCATAGCAGTAAATAAACAATACCAACCAGACAAGGAGCGATTAATTAAAATTTTAGAATCTAAGGGGATCAAATTTCCAATTCCTAACGGTCGTATTGCAAGAGAAGTAAAAAAGCGTAATATTCCTGAAGGTGATGTTATGGATATCGTATATGGGAAGAAGGATACTTGGCAATATCCAGAAAAAAATGATATTCAGGAATGAGTTTAAATTATCTTCTCTAAAAGTATATAAGATAGTTGTAAAATAGATATTTTTTTTCGCGCCCCGGATTGTAGCGGAAATCCTTTGTGTGAACAAAGATTGGAGCGTAAAGCCGGAGATGTGCGCCCCAATCTTTGGAAAACAATTTTAAAAACTGTAGGAGGCAAACACATTGAATAGTTCACGTGTTGCCAATTGTGGACCATTTAAGTTTTGATGGAATGGTCTTCCATATTCGAAACCAAATCTTATGCCAGATAACATTCCTTTGGTGACAAGAAAATTGAGTCCTACAAACCAATCACTCCTCATACCACCTTGCCGATAGGGATCGTTTTGAGGGTCCATTTTGGGGTCAAGTGTTGCATCTAACCCTTGTAAATTGAGCCATCTTTGTTTTGCTACTCTGAAGGAAAAAGACATCGAATCAAATAATAGATACGATATCCAACTTGAGATTTCATAACGATTCCCAAACTTATAATTGTTATCATTTTTTCCCATACGTAAATTTGCCTGTGATAATACTCCCCAAGAAAATCGGTCATATTGTCCGTTGTAGGAAAGTTGTGGGAGTAAATTATAAGTTCCAGTTCCCGGTAACATATTGTAAGGAACTTTTTGTTTTCCCATCATCGGCATATTATCTCGTTCATCAATTGATCCAGTTGGCATGGAAATTCCCATTCCAGTAAAAAAGTTTTGATGGTCTGTTTTGATAAGCCTGTAGGCAGCACTCACACTAACGTCACCAATCCCAGCTGAACTCATAGGAGCGCGATCAAAATTACTAGATAACATTGTCATACGATTTTTGACAACTGGCACCATGAACATAATCATCCATCTGTCTGAGATTGATGTCATAACACTTGCCATATTCATTTCCATCACCATATCTGTTGGCACAGACATATAATTGTATTTGTTCTGAGATAGTGTAGGAATCGTAGTTCCAATCGGCGAACTTGTGATCAAACTACCTGTTGGCATTGCCACTGTTGGATCTGTATAAGGAAAGTACAATGTACCTAAATCAGATAAACCTTTTGTTCCAGATTGTAATCCCCACATCTTCATACCCATATACCGATAATCAATCATCCATTTACCTTTTTCATGAATGTGTGGGTTCATGATGCCTGCAGGTCCAATCATATCAGCTCGATGGTGTGAATGATGATCACCATTTCCATGTTCGTCGTGATTGGAGTGGTCTTCTTCTTCGTTTCCATCTCCGTTTGTGAATTGATGATCTTTCATTTCATCTTCTGTAGAAGTTGTCGGTTTTGAATTTGAATCATTTGTGAATGGCGGATTATTGTTATGTATCGCGTTAGGTGAAGAAGATTCTACTGGAATTTTTATTTCAATTTCAGATCCATCACTAAAAACCAATCGTAATGGTATCATGTCTTTTAGTTTTAGTTGAGATTTGATTCCAAACACCATGATATGAAATCCTTGTGGTGATAACGTAACCGATTTTTTTTTAGGAATGGGGATCTCAGCGACAGGGACCATCTTTTTCCCATATTCACTTTTTTGCATGTCATACAATTCAACTCGATTTGCGACATCTGAAATTGATTGGATCAGTTTTATATCTTTATTTGAAACATTGGATATTGTAAGATAAATGGCAGAATTTGATCCATTTGTATACTTTAAATAAGCATTGGTGATGTTTATATCTCTTGCAATAAGTGGGGAAAAAAGCAGTATGAATATACTGATGATTATTTTTTTAAGTTTCATAAAATTAAGTTTTCCTTTTCCAAAAAAGTCATACTAACGAACATCATCCGTTAGTATGACGAGTGTTTGTAGAGCGGTTTACATTTCTGTATTAGAAACGATGGATCCAATTGTAAATGAAGTGATAGTTGCTCCATTTAAAACAAATCCCAATGAGTTTCCGCCAGTGTAGGCAGGAACATTCATCATTTGCATGATGGGGTAATAAGACATGGATCCTCTTTCTGTGGATGTCAATTCAGCACATGGTTTATTAAATCCATTGAGAAATCGGGAACCACCAGAAGTGTATTGGAAATCTAAACAATATGTGTAGGTTGTTCCAACACTTGGAATAGGAGCAGAAACAGAACCTCCTTTCCCTGTATTCCCATAAACACCTGAAGCATTTTTATATTGTGTTTGTGCACCAGCAAGCAAACGATATGTGGGGCCTGATGTTGGTGTTCCACTTCCATAGGCTATGACATCAATTGAACTTGATGCCGAATTTAAAGTGAATGTTACTTCAATATTGGTTCCTCCTTTGTTAGTCGCCAACATCACATCTGTAGTTGTAGATAGAACAGAGCTTGAAGAAGAACCAGTTGCTCCTTTTGTGATTCCTGATTGGGTTAGGCCCAAATTTGCAAAACCAACTTCATTACAATCGGAAACATTGTACTTAACCCTTGATTTACTTTCAACTTGGGTTAGGTTACTAGGAATTGCTTGTGATTGTGTGATTCCACAATTGGGATTTAAGTTTGATGCAGCAAGAAGAGACAATAGGTTCGTTGTTTCAATGCCAGATTTGTCTGATGTTAAACTACATTGTGTGAAAAATAAACTGATGATACAAATTCGAATTGTTTTTGAGAACATAAAAATACCTTACTAGATTGATCCAAGGTTCCATTGTAAATAGATTCCAAGTGACTTGTTTTACATTCAGCTATCAATAGAGTGAATGAATGACTTAGGTTGAATTAAGTCAAAAGTCTTGGTGGTTTATCAGGAAGATGGTCATAACCAAGAGTCAAAATTAGAGAGATTGAAGATGTTATGGAAAATAAATCGAAGAGAATTCTATTTTGGATTTTAATAGAATTCACATAACTCGGATTCATTGATTGGGATTGAATGATTTTTGTAGCCATTTTTTTCTTGGAGCAGGTACAAGTATGTGTTCCTGATGATTTTTTCAAATGACAGGTCATTCTTTTTTTAGGTGTGGATTCTGAATCATGATGAACTTCGGATTCTGAGTTATGGTTACAATGGCAAACAATAGATAATTGGTACAATGATTGTGCGAAGAGCCCTGATTCCAAAAAAAGGATTTTTCCTAAAAATGGAACCAAGACTAATATCGTGATGATTGTGTTCCAACATTTCCTCATGGTTGGACTTAGTTTGCATTAAAAAAGGAAATCCTTCCATGATCTAAATCAAGATTCTAAAAAATTGAAGAAGTTAGTATTAGATCCTTTTTAAAAATTTCGCTTCTGAAACCGTAAATAAGAGATCAATAGAGGGATACTCACCCATAAGGAAAGGAACAAAATGGTGATTAGAAATACACCTGTCATCCCTAAAGTTTTGAGCAAAATAGCCCCAGAAAAACCAAGTAGAGCTGCTGCACTGGTTTGTAATAAAATGAAAATTCTTACCAAATCAATTGGGTTTAGCAAGATGATGATGAGTGATGGAATTTCAATTGGATAGTCACCAAGATACAAACTGAACATAAACACGATTGCATCAAAGAAGATAAAGAAATACAACCATACTAACAAAGAAATGGTGAGTACGATTTCACCTCTTCTGATAAAAGACGAGGTTAAAAAAGCTAATGCTACAAAAATATTAGTTAAAAAGATTCCAAAAATCAATAGTTCCAAAAATAAAAAAAGAAATTTAGCATCACTCATAAATAAAAAGAAACCAGGGATTCCGAGTCCAAGTAAAAGTCCGATGGATAAAGAAGTTGTAATTCCAAAAAATTTTCCAAAGAATAATGACTTACGTGTAACAGATTTTGACAATAACACTTCGGAAAAAGGCATTGATTCTAAGAATGTCATTCCAGAGAAGGTAATGGAATACAGTGGAATCACAATTAGAGTTAAGTTCATTGTGCTCACAAGTAATCTGATGCCATTTTGGTCTCCAAAAAAACTCAATACTAACATTACAAAGGCTAAGAGTCCTGAATAAATAAAGATCCATCTGCTTCGGATGTTCTCTTTGATTTCGAAAAGTAATATTTCTTTCATACTTTTGTTTTGTATTCCTCATTCCAGAAATGCATCAAAGCTTCGTCCATTGTCACTTTGTTGTTTTTTTCTAGGAAATTTTTAGGTGTATCATCTATCAATATCGATCCCTCAGATAATAATAGAAATCGATCTGCTAATTCTTGTAATTCGGATAGAATATGGGTGGAAAATAATACAAGTGATCCTTGGTTTTTTTGTTCGACCAGTAGATTTTTTAATAAATGTGAAATATAAGGATCCAAACTTGCAGTTGGTTCATCTATCACATATAAGTCTTTTTGCTTTGAAAAACATTGTAAGATACTGATTTTTTGTTTTGTCCCACCGGAGAGGTTGCCAATTTTTTTCTCTTCATGGTGTTTTAAATCAAGTAAATTGAATAATTTTTCAAATCTCGATTCATCAACGGTTTCTAATTTTTTAAAAAATGAAATGAGTTCCTTCACTTTGATATTGGTAGGGAATCGAGGAGTTTGTGGCATATAACCGATTGTATACGAATTTTCTTCTTTCCCATTAAATTGTATGGAACCTTTATTTGGTCGGACGAGGCCAAGGATACCTTTGATCAGAGAACTTTTCCCAGAACCATTTGGACCAATGATGGATACAATGTTTCCAGATGTTACGGTAAAGTTTACATTTTTCACTGCATATGTATTGGATCCGTAACTGATAGATAAATCATTCACTGTTATCATATTCTAACCTTCATTCTAGGTTGTTTGTCTTCAAACTCAATTGGTGTGACGATGGGAAATGCCTTTTCGATACCTTGTAGGAATAATACAACAGGAGATTCATACAAAATCATGAGAAAAGGATAAACAGCAATCCAATAACCAAAGAAGTGAATTGTTTTGTGAGGAACATCTCCAAATTGGTCTAAATTTAAATCATAACCTTCATAATGATCCCAATAGTTATTTAGAAATAGATTGGTTGTTGATTTTGTATTCGTACTAATATCAAAAACGTTTTGAATGAAATTATTATCTTGAATATTGTTATGATCAGTATTGCCTAAAATTTTGATTCCCCATCCGTTATCTATGAAATTGTTTTTTAGGAATTCTATTTTTGTAATACCATCTGCAAATACTGCAATTGTATTACCTTGGAATAAATTTTCAGATAATACACTTTCTGTTATATCTTTTAACAAGATTCCATTCGAACTTTCACCCCAATTTTCGATAAATTGGTTTTTTTCCATAAGAATTCTTTTGCTATACATCACCGCAACACCAGCGGAATTATTTTTGAAAATATTTTTTGTAAATTGATTTTCACTGGAGAACATAAAATGCATTCCATATCTGATATTTTCTTTTGATTCATTGTTCTCAATTTTTAAATGTTCGGAAAATTCTAGGTAAATTCCATCGCGATGTTTTGTTAAGTGATTTCCGATAATTTGATTGTTATGGGATGACCACAAATGAATTCCATTTCCTCCCAAAACTTCGTTTTCCGCATTTCCAATGGAAGAACTATTTTTGATCATACATTCCGATGATTCAGAAAGATAAAAACCATACACATTGTCTTCCAATTCCAAATTTTCGAAATAACAATGGTTCACTTTTTCTGCATACACTCCTGCATATTCAGCCAAATCAGAGATCCCACTTCCAATGATTTTTAAGTTTTGAATTTTCACAAAATCATGGTAGATTCCAAACACATGTTTTTCTTTTAATCCATCAATGGTGACTCCTGGTTCTCCACTTATGGTAATTGATTTTGTGATGGGAATGAATCCTTCCTGGTAAAGTCCTTTTTTGATTTGGATGGTATCTCTTTCACTCGCAACTTGTATCGCTTGTTTGAGAGAGGATATTTGGCATGTTTTGCAAACTGTGATATTTTTACCAATGATTGATGATGGAAATACATGAATGGAGAAGAGTATTAATATAAAAAAAATGTAATTCAATTGGTCTCGTATCTCACTTGAGAATAAGCCATCTCCATCAATTTTGAAAGGGTATTGCATCTTCATGAGATTTGAAAGCGGCTAATCCTCCGCCCATAGGTGATCGAATTTTATTGGTTTGGATGATGATTGCGTTTTCTTTCGGTATCGATTCGTTTGATTGTAAATAATTTGAAACCCAGATTTGTTTTGGTTTAATTTGTTTTTGGTTTATAAACTTATTTGCACATTCTATTGCATCAAAATGAAAACGTTTGCCTTTATATGTAATGATTTGTGTATGAAATCTCATATCAACGATTGACATGGAACAATGGTCACATTTTTTTTCTCCTACTGTGAGAGCCTCTGGTTTCACTTCCCCACAATTGCAGAGAACAACTGTGAGTGTGAAAAAAACAAGTTTCTGTAGTTTAAACCACATTTGACTTTTTCCTTCTTTTTTCATCCCATACGATATAGACAAGTAAGACGAGACTTAAAGCTAAAATCATACCACCATAAGAAGGATAACTACAAGCAGTGATATTTAACATCACTTTACAACCTAGAAGTGGAGGTTGGTAAGCCATTCCTTCAATGATGATAGGAGCATCTGGATTTAAGTTGTGTCCATAATTGTACTCCCATCTCCAAAAATCAAACAAACCAACGAGCCCAACGATGATTAGATTGATGATACCAAGAATTGCCATTCCCACTTTTGGAATTAATTCTGTGATAAAAGCACCAATAATCAAATATGCTAATACATAAGGCATAAAAAGGAGTTCAGGGATTGATTCTGAAATGATTTCTTTCATACCGATGTAGTGATTTAACAAATTGATATTTTTTAAATCATACGGAGTTGCGCCAGTGATTTGATTGATCCATATTTGCATTCCAAGTCCCTCAGGGTATTGAGGTGCAGAAATAGAGATAGCCCAAATTGGAATAAAATAGACCAATACGAGGAATAAACCGACCCCTAAGATTAGGAGTCGGTTTTTTTTACTTAACGTTTGGAAAAGTAAAGCTTTCATATTGATCACGGACTTACACGGATGTATTGTTGCATCTCTTGGTGTAGAGCAGAACAAAAATCAGTGCAATAGAAAGGATAAATTCCTGGTTTAGGAGCTACCCATTTGAAGGTTCTTGTTTCACCTGGCATGATTAGTAAGTTAGTCATGTTAGGTGCACCACCAATTGCGAAACCATGAGGGATATCATAGTCTTGTTCTAGGTTAGTAACATGGAAATACAATGTTTCTCCAGTTCTTGCTTCAATGATATCTGGTTTGAAGTGAGATCTGATGGCAGTCATGTAAATGTGTGTAGTGTTACCTAGTTTTACAATCTTTGCATCATTTTCACTTTTTGTCGCATAAGGGTGTTTATTCTCTTCCAATGGAAATAACTTCGCAGTTTTATCCATGATGAGTTTTGCTGGAATCATTTGTGAATAATGTGGTTCTCCCACAGTTGGAAAATCGGAGAGTAACTCTGCTTTTCCAGAAGAGATATCATAAAGTTGTGCACTCTGTGGTAACTCCATACCTACTGGCAAATAACGATCTTTTGTGATTTTGTTCATCGCAATTAGATATTTACCGTAAGGTTCAGTAGAACTTCCTCCAACAATTGATAAGTGACCAACGCTATAATAAGCTGGTAAGTGTTGGACTACTTCCCATGTTCCGAGTTTCCATTTCACAACTTCTGAGCTCACAAAACAAGAAGTATATGCATAACCTTGGCCATCAAATTCTGTATGAAGTGGTCCAAGACAAGGTTTTTGTACTTCTCCAGCAAGTGTTGATTCATACTTAAGAACTGGAATACCTTCAATTTCAGTGGAGTGATGTTCTTTTTTATCCTTCACTTCCATCATTTTACTGAATGAGTGAACTGGGATTACAGAAGCCAATTTACCTCCACCAACAATGTATTCTCCAGTTGAGTCAACATCGGTTCCATGTGGACTTTTTGGAGTAGGCATGTAGTACATCATACCTGGACAATCCTTTGGATTTAACATTTTGACGCCACTTAACTTTGTTGAGACGGCAGGTTTGTTTTCATCTTTAAAGTTGTTAACGTATTCTCCACCAAAATTATAGGCTTTACCTTGGTCTTTACATTCTTTTGCGCGAACCCAGTTGAATGCTAAGATAAAATCTTTATCTTTTTTCGAAGCACCAACTTCTAACATTTTGTGTGCTTGTTCAGAGTTATAACTACTGAAAAAACACCAGTCATGAGATTTCTTTTTCCCACAATGGGATAGATCATAGTTGAAACCAGGAACTAATACTTGTAATTCGATAGATAGTCTTCCTGAGTTTTTGTCAACTTTTACCATAGTGACAGTTCCTTTGAACCCACCTTTGGAAAAACTATCTATAGAAACATTACTTTGTGGAACTGGAACAGAAAACCGTGTTGCTGCCATCAAGTATTCGGTGTTTTCAGTCGCAAAAGGAGACGCGTGGTTACCAGCAGTGTTTGGAATTTCCAAAATTTCTTTTGTTTCAAAAGACTTTAGATCAATCCTTGCAAGCCTTGGAGTGTTGTTTGCGTTTAAGAACATCCAACGTCCATCTTGTTTTCCATCTGTCATCGAAGCTTCAACGTGATGGCTATCATCCCAAGGAACATATCCATGAGTTGTTTTTAACATGTCTTTAGTTTCTTCGTCAAAACCGTAACCATTTTCTGGAAATACAGAGAACACGGGAATGATTTTGAAAAGTCTAGCGGATGGAATTCCATACACAGACATCTGGCCACTAAATCCACCAGATAAAAAGGCATATACTTCATCCTTTTCTCCTGGAGCTACGTACACTCTAGATGCCGCGTCAGATGCCAATGTGGCTGTTGCAGCACCCTTTTTACAATTTGGTAAAAAAATAAAAAGGGCAATTCCTAGTGTAACAACGATTATGTTTGATTTTTTTAACATATGGTTACCTATTTTAAATCCATTTTACGGAAGTATTCGAGTATCTCTCTCGCTTCTTCCTCTTTCACATTTTGGAATGTCATTTGTACGAGGTGTTCAGCAAGTAACTCTTGTCCAATTGGATCTTTTTGGGTCATCTCCATTGGGTTGAGAATCATATTCATGATCCATTCAGGAGTTCTGCGTAGTGTAACATCTTGAAGAGCCGGACCAACTACCTTTTCTTCAAATTTATGACATGCTGAACACTTTGCTTCAAATTGTTTTTTCCCTCTATCAGCCATTGATTGATCTAATGCACCAATTGTGACTGAAGACACGGGCCCAATACCCTTTGAACCAGCGTTAGATGCAGGTGTTTCTTCTGTTTTCTCACCTCCACAAGCGAAAATTGTTAAAAACGATAAAAGACCCATTGTGATTCCGATTTTTAATCGAATGGATCCTTCTTTTGATTTGTATCGATTCATTGTTACTGCTCCTTTCATTGATAGTGACTTATTTTTTTTCTGGTGGAAGTAACACTGTATCCACAACATGGATGATTCCATTTGCTGCAGGTATGGAAGCAATGATGGTTGCGCCATTGATTAGTGTTTTTCCATTTTTAACGGTTACTTTGGTGTGTGCGCCATTTGCCATTCCAAGTTCATCATCTTTTCCAGTGAATTCAGACTTTAGGATAGCATCTGTTAGGTTTCCAACTACCACATGATACTCTAAAATATTTTTTAACGTATCCTTTTGGCTTGGTTTCAGAAGATCATCGACTGTTCCAGCTGGTAATTTTGCAAAAGCATCATTTGTTGGTGCAAAGACTGTAAAAGGTCCTTGGTTTGCTAGTGAATCAACAAGACCTGCCGCTTGGACGGCTGCAACGAGTGTGGTATGGTCTTTTGATCCAATCGCAATTTTCAGAACATCCTGTTGTGACTTATCATCAGATACAGCAGAGATTCCTTTTCCGGTATCTGCATCGTCACCCTTTCCACAGTTTGTGCCAACAAGAGCAAAACTGAGGAGGATCGTAATCATTGTTATATGTGAGAATCTGTTTTTCATTTGTTTCCGCCCAATTTTTAAATCTAGTATCATTCAATACCAGTCTCAGATGAAATACATTGATCTGGATCAAGCGGAAGAGGGAAGAATTGGTTGATATTTATCAATCGATGGTCTAGTTGAATTGGGAGGTTTTAAGGATTTAAACCTTGTTTCTAAGGGTGTGAGGAAAAAATGGAAAGTAAGAGGTAGTTATGATCGCAAATTGGGATGTTAAATATGAGACCAATATTTCAGAGATTGACTCTCAACATAAAAAACTGTTTCGACTCATCAATCAAATTGAAACCATATATGAGGAAAACAAAACTCATTTATCGAATCATTCAAAGTTACTGATTGATGCAGTTTCAGAATTAGAAGACTATACCATTAGTCATTTTTTGATTGAAGAACGAGTGATGGAGTTGAACCAATACCCAGAATTGGAAGCTCACAAAAAACAACATGATCGTTTTACTGATAAAATATTGGAACTCAAAAAAAGATTAACAACTGGTAATTTAGTAACAAATGATGTCGAATTGAACCAATTCTTTAGCGATTTGATTCAATTTTTGAGACTCTGGTTAACTAATCATATTTTAAAAGAGGATATGAATTATAAACCTTTTATCAAATTAGTTTTATAATTTTTATTAAGAATTGTAAGAAATAGATCTTGCCCACATTAATTTGATAAACATTACAATTGCTAAACAAATGAGTATTTTGGCGACTCGTTCAAAATTGTTTGGCAATTGAGTTATCTTAATCACAAGAAAAAAAACGAAACCAATATTATAAGAATAAAACAGAAACCACGCTTGAAATTGAGAACCTCTTGGTGAATCTGATAAATGTTTGGGAAACATCCAATAGGCAGTTCCCATAATGAATTGAATGAAAAATCCCCAAACCATTAGGGAATAATGTATAGGCAATAAAAACCAAAGAGAATGATCCCATAAAAAAATTTTCTGAGTCATGAGAAGTGCACCTAGTAAGGTACCAAATAGAAAATAAACTAATGAACTTCTCAATAGCCAAACCGATTGAATTGGGAACATAACTTAAGAAGGTTTCCTATTCATAGGTGTAATTCTTGGCCATATCTCTAAGATAAAACATAAGATACCCAAAACTTGTAAAATGATCGAAAGTAAAAATGGTATCTTGACAATTTCTGAATTCCCATTGATAAATGGTTCCGAACAAAATCGAAACAAAAGTCCGAGATTTAAGGAAACAAATGAAATCCAAGATAAAATGGATCCATTTTTAGAGATGGAGTTTTTTCCTTTTGGAAACATCCAAAGTGAGACTCCCATGATGATTTGAGTGATCCACCCAATGGCAATCATATGCCAATAAACTGCTAGAAGTGATACATTGATTTGTAATTCAGGAAATTCGCTCAAGGTATAGATCACAACACCAAACAACAAAAATAACATCCCTGATTTGATAAAGTACCTAGATATTTTTGGCATGTGTCTATATTGGGAATTATTTAGCTTCTGTTTCTAATTCGATTTTATAACCAGCGTGACAAGCGACACAGTTTTTTGTTAGTTCATCCATTTCTTTCAAGAGAGTATGAATCTCTTCTTTTTTGCGAATCTTTGAAGCGATTTCATCAAATTTTTCATGAGTGCCAAAACCTAATTTTTTGAAGGAAACAGGAAGTTTTAACAAAATCGTTTTTTCTTGGTGTTCTAAACTTGTCACAAGTCCCATACCAACTGCGTCTGCAGACTTTGCTGCTTTTTCATAATCTTTCTCTCCAAGACCAGCCAACATACCATTGAGTGCTTCCAATAAGGCTCTCATTTCAGTCAGAACAAGCTGTCGTTCAGCAGGCGTTAAACGAATTGCAGTCCTTGTATCAAGAGACTTTGTAGTATTACCAAAGTAAAAAAAATAACCTATGGTTATCATAGTGAATAACCATAATAAAATTGCAACTTTTGCTAAATGTAGATGTTTCATAAACTTTCCTTTAAATGTATTGTTCTAGTCCTAAATAAATGCTAAAGACACTCATCGATTTTTGATACGAATATTGTATGGGATGTATTTCAGAAGTAGAAAATATAGAGTGTGATAACGTCCAGTCAGAAGTTTTACCTCCAACCGTTTTTTTAGGGAATCCATATTCGCAAGCAATATGAAATGAAGTTTCATTCCATGTGATACTTCCACCTATCGACAAATGATGTTCTATACTCGCGCCTAACATTGGGCTCACACCACTTGCTGGGATAATATTATTTCCGTAACTATAGCCCATTCGTGTTTTGTATTTTTCATTCCATTTGTATTCTGTTCCCAATGCGAGAATCGTTTGATTTCTCCAATTTAAATTAAATTGAAATGCATTTGTTTCTACCCCGATCGGAGTTCTCACCCAAACATCTTCTAATCGAAATTTGCTAGAATTAAAACTTTCAGACCATGGGATATATTTAATGTCCATGTCGATAATCCATCGGTCATTATGATAAGAGATTCCCGCTACATGTTTATCTGGCCAAATCATATAACGAGATACTCTTGTGCCAAAGGATCGTTCTGGCATATAAGAATCTACATGCATGGTTCCATCTAATGGTAATACATTTCGTGAAGTATATGAGTAGGCGATTCTTATGTTTTCAGCTATATCATAAGAAAATCCAATTTTACCTCCAAGGGTAAAAGCTGAATCACTTTGGTATCTGATACCACCAGGAATTGTAAGACTTCTTGTTTCATCTTGATAGGTTCGTTTTAATTGCATAAATCCATAAACAAAATCGAGTCCAAGACCGAATGCAAAATTACCCTTTTTAATTCCAACACCAAATGTTGATTTGACGGTCATGAAGCGAAAGGTTAAGTCTTCTACTGCTGAATTTTTTTCTCCAATGACTGGAATTACCGTATTAAATGTATCATTGAGTGTACGACCATCTGGAGTGAATCGTTTGATATCTTTAAAATGACCACCTCCACCTCCTTGTGCATACAATGCAAAACCGATACTTATGTTTTCAGTGATTGGTTTGATGATCCCTAGATAAGGTAAAACGGCTCTTGGGCTTTCTACAATTCTGTTTTGGTATGATTTTAAAGGATTTTGATCGATATAACTATCGTTATATTCAATTGTTGGAAAATGGAAAGAGGAACCCAATTCCCATTTTGTTCGTTGTACTCTTGCAAGGTGAGACGGATTTGACTCTAAATCCATTACGGATCCACCTACAGCTTGGAATGCCCCACCCATTCCCGCTTGCCTTGCACCAAACGCTGGTTGCATGATCCCTTGGAAAGCTTCTATTGGGGAGGACATATCTGGAATTGTCCCAATCCAGATTAGAATCAATATAAACTTAAAATTGCGACTCGGAATCATTGATTTGAGTCGATTTTCCAGACCATAAGTGTCAAGAGGAATTTCTTCTAAAAGAAGGAGACCCCTCTTGAAGCAAGGATTCCTAAAATTGCAATGAATAAGGAGAGTAATAAATTGAAACGGCCAAAAAAACCAGACATCCTTCGGTATCGTTCATACTGAACGGGATCAGATTCTAAATAGGAAAATGTTTTTGGGCCAGAAACAAAATCATGGTACAAAGATGAGATGAATAAGATTCCAAACAATCCAATCTTAAGGCTAAACATAAAACCAATCGAAGATGTAAAAAAAGTAAAGAGATTGTCCTCTCTTAATAAAACTTTGCTAAATAATATTCCGAAACCAGAGGTGATCAAAATAAAAAATAGGGTGTAGGAAATTTTTCGAAATTGAATGGCAGTTAATTGGAGTAAGGTTAACTTCTGATCTTTTAATTTTTGGTTTCGAATGACAGGCATTACTACTATCACATAGAAGATCATTCCTCCAACCCAGACCATTGCCGAAAGGATATGTAAAATTAAACAAAACAAATAAGTCCACATCGTAGTTTCAAGTTTATGTACGAGAATCTTTTGTCTTTCTATTTTTTATTTTAGAAACACTCTAAGTAGGTGGAATCATATTTTCCTTTTATAGATGGAATTACTTTTTCGAATGGAAAATGTATATGAAATCATTTAGAAACATTCCAGAACTTTTATTACCTGCTGGAAACTTAGATAAGTTAAACATTGCTTATTTGTATGGAGCAGACGCAGTTTATTGTGGAGTACCACGTTATTCATTACGTGCCAGAGAGAATGAATTCTCAATGGAGGATTTACATACAGCAGTCACAATCGCAAGAAACCTAAAGAAAAAAATTTATTTTACAGTTAATAACATACCTCGTAACTCCAAACTTGGTTCTTATCATAAGTATTTAGAACAAATGGCAAGTTTAAAACCAGATGCTTTGATCATGGCGGATCCTGGATTGATTCATATTACCAAAAATGCATACCCTGAATTAGAGATTCATATCTCAGTACAAACAAATACTATGAACTATGCTGCAGTCGAATTTTGGAAATCATATGGTGCCAAAAGAGTCATATTGTCTAGAGAGGTATCAATTCCTGAAATTAAAGAGATAAAAGATAAAGTACCTGATATGGAGATCGAAGTTTTTGTTCATGGTTCAATCTGTATTGCTCATAGCGGAAGGTGTTTTATGAGCAATTATTTTAAAAATCGAGATGCAAACCAAGGATCTTGTAATAATGCATGTCGTGATTTATATAAAGTGTATGTTACAAATCCAAAACAAAATGATGAACCAATGGAACTGATAACTGATGAGGATGGAACATTTTTAATGAATTCCAAGGATCTTCGTGCCATTGAGTTTTTACAAGAGTTATGTGATGCAGGAGTCGATTCACTTAAAGTAGAAGGAAGAACCAAAAATGATTTTTATGTTGGTATGGTTGCCAGAAGTTATCGAAAAACATTAGATGGAATCAAACGTGGAGAGAGTTTTGATCGGAAATGGTTGGAAGAATTGGATAAACTTTCTTCCAGAAAGTATTTTTCAGGTTTTTTAACAAGAGGTATGGAAGACCAAATACCTGTCGAAGAACAAAATTTTCAAAACAATGAGTTCGGAACAAGTCTACAAAAAACTCATCATTACGTAGGACTTGTCAAGGAATACCAACAGAAAAACCAAAGAGTCATCATTGAAGTGAAAAATAAAATTGAAATGGGAGATGTTTTAGAAGTGATTAATCCACGTTCTCTGGATGTTGATTCATTTGTTGTCAATGAAATTTATTACAAAAACAACTTAGTAAATGTAGTGAGTGGAGGAATTGGATTTGCTGAAATTACAGTACCTTTTTCAATCGCAAAACAATCTTTTTTAACCAAACGAATCTCTTAAGATCATCAGTATCAATAGGAGCACCAATCGTCTTCTAACAGGATCATTCCATTCTTGTTGAGAATGAATTGCCTATTGGTTGTTAATGATAATTAGATTGTTTTGATTAGGATTTGTTGTGAAAAAAATAAAATTACCAATTTACCTTCTTATTTTATTCCTCTTCTGGAGCTGTGGAAATGCACAAGAGGAAAGTGTGTCCGTAACATCGGAAGATAGAAAAATTGCGAGTGCGTCTGCTGAAAAAAAAGTTGCTCCGAGTTCTCCTTCTTTGGAAGAAAGTTCCGATTCCACTCCGCAGATGAAGGAAACTACGATAGGGCCTGTTTTCCTTCCGATTCAAAATAACCAAGATCGTTTATTGGAATTCCAAGTGGATTTAACGTATCAAACAAAAGATTTAATCAAAACCAGGAAAGATTTTTTGTTATTCGTGAGTAAGTATGGGTTCATTGAAAATAGTTCTGCAATGAATTCGGAATCACCTTATATGAATGTGAAAATGCACATTCGTTCTGACAAACTATACGATGCATTATTGGAATTAGATACATATGGCACATTACTAAGTGAAAATATAAGCACGGTTGATCACACCGAGGGAATGGTTTGGGAGAAAATTAAAACCAACCGAGAAAAAATTCGTTACCAAAGAAGGGTATCTGCCAATCACCAAACAACCGGTAATTCAAGGAATTGGTCTGCAATTGAAGAAACAATTACGGAGAGTGAAAATGAGATCGACCAAACAGAACTTCAAATCTGGAAAATTAATGATAAGGTAAAATGGGCTACCTTAAATGTCAGCTTTAGCATCCCCACACCTGCTGACAAAATTATCGTACCCCAATACCAAAATGCATTCGTAGGGATTTTGAATTTGTTTTTAGAACTCACATATGTTCTTGTTTGGATGATCCCAGCTTTTTTATTGATTGGTTTATTGTACCTTCCGGCAAGGAAAGTACTGAATTGGATCAGAAAAAAGGATTAACCAAACATTTCATTCAGTTCCACAGGATTGTGAATTGATGTTAAATGCTTTTTTTTCATCTAAATCAGAGATGGTTTTTGCATAATCACTCTGTAATTTAAAACATCCCATGCGATTTTGTTTGGTGGCATTTTTCATACAATCACAAACGATTTTAGTTTTTTCTTCTGTAGTCAAATTTGGATTTGCCTGCGGAAGACCAGCTAATTCTTGTTCGCAGGAATTTAGGGAATTTAAATAACCTTTATGTTGTTTTGAGCCTTTTTTTAAGGCTTTGACATGTTTTTCTCTTAATTCTAAACAAGATTTTTTATCCGCTTCATTTTGCGAAGTTTTTGCATTTTTCAGACATTCACACATCTCTTTTGCCTTTTTCTCAGCATTGGCAAAAACAATGGTTGGGATCAGAAGAAATAAGAATAGGATCGTAGATTTTTTCATAACTTGGTTTGTAGCCTGATTATTTGGTATGTCAATCTAGATTTTATGGATTCAATTAGAGAACGTAATTCAAATAAATAACCAATCTTCCCGATTCAGAAAATCAAGTTTGATTGTTTTATGTTTCCTTTAAGAAAGGAGGTGATTTGGTTTTAATCATCACATAGTTTTTCGTCTGTGAATACTGATTGCATTTCCCCAGAATCGTGTTCCACTATGGTTTGCGTGTTTCTATTCATTCGAAAGGGAACTCATTTACTTTTTTATGGTCAAAATTTTACTCATCGAAGATGAACCAGGTATACAAGAAACCATTCAAATTACTTTAGAGTCTGAAGGATTTAAACTAACAATTGCGTCCACAGGATCAGAAGGACTCAAAATGGTGACAGCTGATATCTCAATTGTGATCTTAGACATTGGTTTGCCTGACTTAAATGGATTTGAAGTTCTAAAATTGATACGTCAAAAATACCAAATCCCAGTGATATTTTTAACAGCACGAAACTCCGAAATTGATAAGGTACTTGGATTGGAAATTGGAGCTGATGATTATATTGTAAAACCATTTAGTCCGAGAGAACTATTGGCAAGGATTAGAGCTATCCTTAGACGAACACAAAATCCCGTGTCTAGTGAACAAATATCCAATCAAAAAATTAGGATCTCTTTAGATAAAAAACTAGTTTATTACAATGGAAATTCGTTGAATTTATCACCTTACGAATACAAAACGATGGAATTATTTTTTAAGTGGCCTGGAAGGATTTTTACTAGAGAAGAAATTATGGACATTGTTTGGACAGAACCTGAAGATAGTTTTGATCGTGCAGTGGATACTGTGATTAAAAATATTAGAGCTAGATTTAAAGAATTAGATCCCAATTTTGATCCAATCGAAACGAGAAGAGGTCAAGGATACGAATTAAAGGAAACCATATGAATCTTTGGTTACGAATTATCATCAGTTTTTTTTTATCTTATCAATCGGTTTTTATTACTTAATCGATAAAACCGAAGAATCAATTCGTCCTCGATATATGGAAACTATCGAGGAATCATTAAACGACACAACTCATGTTCTTTCTGCAATTGTTGAAGAACGAATCAATTCAAATCCAAATGAAAGGTTCCATCTTAAATCTTTAGTTGAATCATTATTTAGAAAACCATTTCAAAATGTGCGTAATCGCAGTTTTGAAGCAAAAATTTATTCATTATTAAAAACAAATGCAGATCTTCAAATATACATTACTGATGCATATGGAATCGTGATTTTTGATTCTGAGAGTTATCGTGAGGGCCTTGACTATTCCAAATACAATGATGTTTATTTAACTTTAAAAGGAAAATATGGAGTTAGATCCAGTAAAATGATCGAAACAGAAAAAGAAGGAGCATTGTTCATTGCCTCTCCCATTCGTTTTCAGAATCAGATTATTGGTGTATTAACAGTCATCAAACCGAAAATAGGTGTCATTCCATTCATCGAAGAAGCAAAACATAAATTTTGGCGAATCTCATTACTCGTCGCCTCGTCCATTGCCATTGTATTTAGTTTACTTGCTTATATTAGTTTTCGCCCGATTTTACGTTTGTCTCAATATATTACGGCCTTACGTAATAAGGAGAAAAATCCGTTCCCAAAATTAGGGATGAAGGAACTAAACGAGTTGGGAAAAGAAGTAGATCAATTGGTAGTTGAGTTGGAAGGAAAAAAATATGTAGAGTCATATGTGCAAACTTTAACTCATGAAGTGAAAAGTCCTTTGTCTTCGATACTTGCGGCAGTAGAACTAATACAGTCTCATCCAAATGAGATGGATCGCCTAACAAAAACAATTGATTCGGAGGCGAAACGGATCCAAAATCTTATCGATCAGTTATTGGAATTATCTTCATTGGAAGGTAAAAATTCAATCGAATTAAATGATACGATTGATTTGGTTTCTTTTTTAAATGAAATATTGTTTCGTTTTGAAATTGAATTAGAAAGAAAATCTTTATCACTTAAAAAAATATTTCCAGAAGTTTCAGTTATGATCAAAGGAAATCAAAACTACCTACGGATGGCCATAGAAAATATAATTCGAAATTCTATCGATTTTGCAAATCAAAATGATTTGATTACCATACATTTAGAATCTACTTCCAATCTTCAAACAAAATTAATCATTTCTGACCAGGGGCAATTGATACCTGAATTTGCATTAACAAAAGTTACAGATAAATTTTTTTCCTTACCTAGACCAATTGGCCAGAGAAAAAGTTCTGGTCTTGGATTAAGTATCGTAAAAGAAATTTTAGATTTTCACAAAGCAGAATTGAAGATACAAAATAGGTCTCCGAAGGGAGTGGAAGTGAGCATTTTGTTCCAAAAATAGTAATGCTCACACAATCCTCACATTGCCATCATAATTTGCTCACTAGTTTCAGTTACAGTAAATCTGTAGGAGTTTTGTATGAGCAAACTAATTTCGTCTATCAATTTACGTCTTATGATCCTCGGTGTGATGATCATATTATTTATCATTCCCCTTTCTATGGTTGGTTCCTTAATTGAAGAGAGAAATCAATCTAGACTAGATGCAGTTTCTGAAGTAGGAGAAAAGTGGAGTCAAAACCAAACATTCCTTGGACCAATTTTAGTTATTCCGTATAACATAAGAATTCCAAAGTCAGGGAATGCACAATCCAAAGAAAAATGGGATTATATCACAGAGTATGCATATTTTCTTCCAGAAGATCTTTCATACCAAGTAGGGATGGTAACAGAAGAAAGAAAAAGAGGAATTTATCATATTCCACTCTACACAAGTAAAATTAATGCAAAGGGAAAGTTTGCACCCGTAAAAATAACAGATTTTCCATTAGATACAACATACATTTATTGGGATGATATCAGAGTTATTGTTTCAGTAACCGACTTAAAAGGTTTAGGTGGTGATCTAAAATTAACTTGGAATGGCAAAGAAAAAACATTTACACCAGGTACAAAATCAAATTTTTTTCCTTCGGGAATGAGCCTTCCCATTCAATTAGAGGAGAATGAAGGAAATTCTGTTTTTACTATGGATGTTTCCTTAAAAGGATCAGATACTTTTTCAATCATTCCGATTGGAAAAAAAACAAAAATGATGATGGAATCTAATTGGAGAGATCCTTCTTTCAATGGAAATATTTTACCAGTTGATAGAGAGATTTTTGATGGTGGTTTTCGTTCTCTTTGGGAAACATCTTATTTTTCACGTTCATTTCCACAAGTGATTCATTCATTGGACGATTCGATTCTTAACTCAATTCATAATTCTGCATTTGGAGTGAGTTTATTGATTCCGGTTGATCACTATCTAAAATTAGAACGTTCAGTAAAGTATGGATTACTTTTTATAGTTACGAGTTTTACACTATTTTTTCTCATGGAAGTGTTTGGTGGAATTTTATTACATCCAATTCAATATGTGTTAATTGGATGTGCTATGGTTATCTTTTATGTTCTCAACTTATCCTTATCTGAACATATTGGATATTTAGTTTCCTACATGATTTCGTCTCTCTCAGTGACTTTTTTAATTAGTTATTATGCAATCCATGCGTTAAAGAATAAGAAAAAAGGGATTATGACAGGAATTTATTATCTCTTTTTATATTCATTTTTGTATATCATATTAGCATCAGAAGACCAAGCGTTGTTACTCGGATCAATCACACTCTTTATGATATTGGCACTTGTAATGCATTTTACCAGAAAGGTAAATTGGTATGAATTCGGAATGAATATAGAAAACAAATAGATCAAATATACTCTGTAGTGAATTTCAAATTTGCTACAGAGTTCATTTTAATGATTCTAGGTACTTTTCTGGACTTTGTCCTATCATTTATTGAGGTGTTTTTACAATCCAAAACTCCATGGAACAATTTTAAATTTAGAGTTTCAAAAAGAATTTAAGTATTCCTATTTTTCAAGTTTCTCGGGAATGCCAAACATACCAGAAAGCTATTCCGTCATTACAATGAATTTGGTGGAAAAAAAAGAAGGTGTCATTTTATCTCTTTGCCAAACAGGATTTTTTTCAGAAGAACAACAAAAACATTCAGAGTAAAACTGGAGGCAAATATTAGAAAAAATAAGAATACTCGCAGAAGATGGATCTGTCTGATTCTTGAACATTTTTTGTGATTTCAATTCTATATGTCGCTAAAAACTCAAAATTGATTAAAATTTCGCCTTCACGTTTTGAATTGGTATAGATTCTTAATTTTTTACTCGTCTCTATAAGAGTATGCACTCTTTAGATGATAGGATGAGTTATTTTTTTCGGAAAATAGGTGCATTTTTATTTGTTTTTGTAGTTTATTTCGCTTCTGGAAAACTAAGTTTATACCTATCTTCGATTGATGGTTACAGCACTCCCGTTTGGCCACCTGCAGGATTTGCTCTTGGTTTTATATTAATCTTTGGTAATCGAATTTGGTTTGCGCTTTTTTTAGCAGCTTATTTTACTAACACACATTTTTTTGATCCAGATTTCAACTGGTTCAAAACGATCACAAACAATCCTCAAAATATTTTTATCTCGATTGGTAATTCCATCTCAGCATTGTTTGGTGGATATTTACTTAAGAAATATTCAGATTCAAAATTGAATATTTTTTCGGTAAGGGATCTATTATCTTTTTTTGTTTTAGCTGGTCCATCCGCAGCGATTGTGTCTTCCCTGATTGGTAGCATTTCATTATTGTCTTTCGGTATCATTTACAAAGATTTTTTATTTCAAACATGGTTTACGTGGTGGTTAGGTGATTCAATTGGAATCATCATATTTACTCCCATTCTCATTTTGACATACAAATGGTTATTAAAAGAAGAAACCGGAATGCGTTTAGTTCTTTTTACTTCCGCAACGATGGGAACATTTCTTCTTACACTTACAATTTTTTTTGTAACAAGAGATTGGGAAAAAGAATTTATCCAGTACAGAATTAAGTCTGATGGACAAATCATATCTTCAGAAATCGAAAACCGTATTTTGGAAAATTTACGTGTTGTAAAGTCATTAGGTTCTTTTATTAGCCTACAAAAAAACATGACTAAAAAAGATTTTGATACTTATGCAAAATCTATATTGGATGAAACAGAAAGTGTTTCTGCTTTATCTTGGAATGTTTTAATACCGAATGCAAAACGTATTGAATACGAATCGAGGTTAAAGATCGATTATCCTAGTTCAATAGGAATTAATTATAAGGAAGGAAATGAATCCAAAATTTCACAAACCAAAGAGAAATATATTTTTATACGATATATTTATCCTATTCTTGGCAACGAATCTGCAGTAGGGTATGATGTTTTCTCAAATCCAATTCGAAAAAAAGCCTTACTAAACGCAATGGAAACAAATCGATTGGAAATGACTGGAAAAGTAAATTTAATCCAAAAGGGATCAGATAATACTGGTTTGTTAGTATTTTATCCTTTGAATAGAAATGATGGTGAATATGGATTTGCAACTGCCGTTATTAAAATCATTACAATTATTAAAAAATCATTAATTGGAAGTGATCAAAATAATCTTTGTGTGCAAATATTGGAAAGTGATGATGAAAATACTAATGAAGTATATAATCGTAATTGTATTGCTTCACAGGAAAAAATATTCTCTGATTTTTCTCATAGTCATAGAATGAAGATTGGAAGCCATCTTCTGACATTTAGAATTGTTGCTACAAAAGAATATTTTGAAAAAAACTTAACAAACGCTTCTCGATTTATACTCATTATTTCTTCCTTGTTAACGGGACTTCTTGGAATACTAATGCTCATCATTCTTGGAAAAGAAAAGAGCATCCAAGAAATTGTTGAAAAAAGAACTTTCGAATTGCAAAAAGCAAACCGAGTAAAGTCAGAGTTTCTTGCAAACATGAGTCATGAGATTCGCACCCCTATGAATGGGGTTTTGGGGATGTTAACATTGTTAGAAGAAACCAATGTGGATCTTGAGCAAAAGGATTATTTGGACAATGCTAAAAAGTCTGTTTTATCGCTTCTAACGATCATCAATGATATCTTGGATGTATCCAAATTAGAAAACCATAAATTAGAAATTATCCCAACTGAAACAAATGTATATAAACTTTGTCGAGACATACAGTTGTTGTTTCAATCTGATGTGATTGAAAAAAATCTAAAATTTAATTTGGATTTTACAATTGAAGATACTAACTTACATATATTGGTCGATGAAAATCGATTGAGGCAAGTATTAAACAATTTGATTAGTAATTCATTGAAATTTACGCCGAGTGGAATTATCACATTAGCAGTAAAATTAGATCCAAGTCGAAAGTTTATTGAATTTTGTGTTCACGATACGGGGATAGGAATTTCAGATGAGAATATTAAAAGATTATTTGATCGATTTGTCCAATTGGAAGATGCTAGAACAAAACGATTTGAGGGAGCTGGTTTAGGTTTATACATTTCAAAACAATTAGTGAATTTGATGGGTGGAGAAATCAAAGTTGATAGTATTTTGAATATTGGATCTACCTTTAAGTTTACGATTCCATTCCACCAGGTATCTGTTCCTAAACAATTCATCCCGCGAATTGAATCACCTGAGACCTTTAATTTAAAAAATATAAACGTGCTTGTTGCAGAAGATAATCTCCTGAATCAGAAATTTGTTAGAAAGGTTTTAGAGAAGGAAAAAGTTCACGTAACGATTGCTTCAAATGGCATAGAAACGATTCAACTTTTAGATGCGTCTCTTGTTGATGAGAGTAAAAAATATGATTTAATACTTATGGATGTTCAAATGCCAGAACTGGATGGATTGGAAACTACCAAACGTATCAGAAATCGTAAAGATGAATACCAACGTATACCAATTATTGCATTAACTGCCAATAACATGGATTCTCAGATACAAGAGTACTTAGAAAATGGAATGGATGATTGTGTCAAAAAACCAATTATTCTATCTGAGTTACTTAATTCGATTTATAAAATATTTTCAAAATCAATTGATTCTAAAATGTAATTGAACATCTAAAACCTCTGACAGCATAATAGGAATCTGCTCCATTATGATAAACAAAAACTGTTCCATATCGATAATCACAAAAGAGTGCACCACCTAACTTTCTGATCTGGTTCGGAGTTTCGATCCAACTGGATGTTTTTTTGTCAAATTCTCCAAGAGATTGTAAGTATCGATATTGTTCTTCATTTAACAATTTTGCACCAATTTTGTTTGCAAAATCAATGGCATTGTTTTTAGGTTTGTTCATTTTTCTAGATTGGAGAGCATCGTTGTCATAACAACAACTCCTTCTGCCTTCTGGTGATTCTTGTGAACAATCAAAGAAGGTAATGAGTTTATTTTTTTTATCGTAAAAGACAATGTCTGGTTCGCCACCAGATTCTTCCATTCGCTTAAGCACAGTTACTTTGTCTGGATGATTTTTTAATTTTTCTTCAATCCAATTCCATTGAATTCCCTTGTGACGGTTTGGGAAACTTTCAAATCTTTCTTTTAAAATGTGGAGGAGTTCATCTTGGTTCATATAGGTCAATTCAAAAGCTTTTGTATGATACATTACCAACAATAGATAAGATCATTGAAACTTGATAGTAGTTTGATTCTTTTTTAACATTTATGCAACCATAAAACACCATCTGTCTGTTAGGGCATCTCCAATTTTTAGCCACCCATTCGAATTTGGAATGACAAAAAAAAATCCGTTTTATGTATGTTTGTTGAAAGTGTTGAATATAATATTTTTTGTACAATAAATAGGGATTAGTTTTGAAATTTATTTTACTATTTTTAACTATGTTGAGTTTGAATGCCTGTCTTCTCAATCCCATTGTACAACAGGTGTTATGTTCCGAGAAAAACAATGATTCTCGAGATTCTCTCCTCTTTTGGTTATTCCTTGCGAATCAAAATTATTATGTCGAACTCAATCGAAATTGGGCCGGTATCAAAAAAGGCCAAACCTTACAGTTATCGGCTCAATACTTTGTTTTCGGTCAAAATACTAGTACAAGTTTTCAATGGTCTAGTAGTGATGTTTCAGTAGCAACAGTTGATCAAACTGGTCTTGTGCAAGGGATTTCGAATGGTAAAGTTTCAATCATTGCCTCGACTCTTGATGGAAGGGCGAGTGCCGTGAGTGCCGTTTCCGTCTATTCTGGATATGTCTATACGACTCTTAATTTTATCGATAGTGTTGGTCACTTAACGATGGATGAGGTCAGCGGTGTTTTAACATCGAATGGTACAGCTTCCGTCCTTCCAGGAAGTGACCCAAATGGAATTGTGACAGATCCAGGTGGAAAGTATTTGTTCACTGGAGATTTTGGGAGTGGGAACATATCGCATTTTCTCATCAACCAAAGCACAGGGGCATTAACAGCAAATGGTAATACAATCGCTGGTGCCAATCCTCGCAATTTAGTAGTGACTCCTAATGGTAAGTATGTGTATCTTGCATCAGAAGGTACACAATCAATTAGAGCCTTTTCTATAAATGGGGATGGTACTCTAACATTTATTAATTCCTTTTCTACTTCTATTGGGCATTCGCAAATCCAAATCTCGCGGAATGGAAATTTTATTTTTTATCTCAGTCAAAACCTAACGGAAGTTGTATCCTATCGAATTAACTATAACGATGGAAATTTAACTTTGGTTGGAACCAGTCCAACATTTGCCAATGATGGGTCAGGGAGCATTGCCACTCATCCCAATGGAATTTATTTGTATGTAGGTTCCTTTCCTTCAATCACAATTTTAAGGTTTGATAGCATATCAGGTAACTTGAGTTTTGTGGATTCTGTCTTACACTCAAAGACAATCAATGGTTCTGCCTTTCATCCGAATGGTCGATTTTATTATACTGTAGATATCAATAATTTTTCAATCTCAGGTTATTCTGTTGATCCAAATAATGGTAGAATATCATTATTCCAAACTTTAACTGGATTTGTTGGAAGTAGTTTACGGTTTATCATCATTGAACCAGCAGGTCGGTATGCGTATGTTGCTGACAACAGCGGAAATATTAAACATTTAAATATCAATGAATCCACTGGTGAGCTCACACTAGTTGGGACTGTAAATCCAGGTAGTGCTCAATGGAATTTGACTTTTTTATAGAAACGAAAATTTTTTCGTAGAAATTCTAAAACTTACTCACTTCAGAATTTTTTTATGAGAAGATTCTGAATGGAAACTTTCTATTTTGTCCTTACGTAAAATGTCTATATTTCGGTTCGAATCCGCTGGTTTTCTTTTACGATATATTTTTCAAATTCATTTTCATAAGATTTTACTTTTTCAGAGATTTGTTTTTTTGTTTGATAGAGTGTTGGGTATTTTTCTAGTGAAAATGTTTCTGGTTCTATCATCACTTCACTTTCTTTTTGTTCTATATCGTAAACTAATTGGTCTAATAGTAAATGATATGTGAAATAAAATGCAATTATCTCCATCTTATTGTCATAATCTTTTAAGCCTTTAATTGTATCAAATTTCTCAATTAAGTTTTTTCCAATGTCGTTCAATGAAATGACTTTCTTTTCGATAGAATCTTTTGAATCTCTGATTTCAAGGAAGGCATGTAATAAAGGCAAACTGGCAATTTGATTGATCAATATGATTTTTGTTAATTGTGTTTTTTCAAAATCATCCAATAAAAATTGTTCGAATTTTGTTAATTTGATTTTTTGAGAAACCAGATAATTTTGTATGAATAATGATTCAATTGCGTAAGCATCAGCTTCAAAAAGCGCCTTTACGATTCGATTATTTTTATAAAATATGAAATAACGTTGGCTATTAAAAAAATCATAAGCATGAGTGAATTCATGCACTAATGCAGAATAAAATATACTTGGATGTTTATCAAATTGATCTAAAAAGTAAGTTCCTATGACAATTGCTGGTTTTTTGTTTTCATTGTAAAAATCAACAAATCCCATTGCTGATAAATCTTGATTTCCATTTACATCGATTAAAAAAGTAATTTCGCCTTTCATGGCTTGGTTAATCATAAAATTTACTTTTTGTTCAACGAGATCATGTTTTTTCGGAGAAGTTTTAAATACAGTTTCAAATTGTGTAATTGCATTTCTTAATATAGGTTCGTAATCAGTTAGTGTCTTTGTATTAGTTTCATCTCCCAAAAGTATCGTTGGGAAAATGAATAAGAGTAATAGTAAGGAATATTGTTTCATTTTATGTACATTGTTTGAATACAGTTTCATTGTTTCGTTAGTTTCCTTTGGAGATCTCATTCGGAAGCTTTTAAAGTAGTTTCGATATTGACTTCTTTTAAAGTCCATCCTTCGTATGTTTTTAAAAAGAATATATGGAAAATTTCTTCACCTGATTTTATTTTTAAATACTTCCCAAAAATGTAATTTTGCTTGTTTGTTAGGTCTACGTTTTCTGAAATTTCATTTGGATTTAAATTGATAAGGGAATTTGGGAGATAAAAAATTCGATTGGAGATTTCATTTTTAGAATTGATGATCTGAATTGGATTTCCAGAGATTTTATATTCTTTTTTGTCTTTTTCTTTTAATACAAAATTTTGATCCAATAATTGCGCAATGTTGTATATGTTTTTGTTTTTTAAGATTTTAAATGTTTCATTGATATCGAGTGTTTCGCTGACACTTGCCGATCCTTTAAAAGAGAGTTTGATACTTGAAACCTTTTGGTTTTGAACTTCAATGCTAAAATTTCTACTACGATCGTATGAGTAATATTGGATTGTAGACAATTCTTCTTTCGTTTCTTCATCAAAGGCATTTCTGATTTCGTCTGGTTTACCAAATGAAGAAACAACTTTCTCAATTGGATCACCTAGATTGATCTCATTGAGTCCATAGTATTTTGGATTTTTATTTCCTTGGATTTGAATCGCCCACACTAAGTCTGGCCTTTTGTTCTCGGATTCCACAACTAATATATGTTCGTCTAATTTGTAGGCATCATAACTATACCCATCTTCAAATGTATGTGATTTGAATGGTTTGCCATAAAGTTCGGAAACTAAGTTTCGTTTTTGACCGAGTTTAATTCCATACATCATAAAGAGCTTTGATTCTCCAAAAATAGTGAATGGGAAAAGGACAATTATGATAAGAAGAGGAGCTGTTATTTTTGATTTCATTAGATATTGGTTAGGTTCTGTCTATTTTCTTAGGATTTTATCGATTGATTTCCCTTTGGCCAACTCATCAACAAGTTTATCTAAGTACCTCACATTTTTGGTCAACGGGTTTTGGATTTCTTCGACTCGATATCCACAAATCATTCCTTTGATTAAAGATACATTCTCATTCAATGATGCTCTTGAAAAAAATGTATCAAAGGTTACATTTTCTTTGATCAGTTCTTTAATTTTTTTTTCATCAAAAGAAGTGAGCCATTCAATCACTTGGTTTAATTCTTTTACAGTTCTTCCTTTTTTTTCAACTTTTGCGACATACATAGGATATACGGAGGCAAAGGACATTTTTGCAATTTTTTGATGGTGTTCTGGCGTAGGTTCCATACTTTAATTCTCTCTTCTAGTTTTGTAATGGTGTGCTATATTTCCAGAGGAAAACATTTTGGTATCTATCAAATCTAATCTAACTGGTGTTTTTAAAGGGTGATCACTAAATAACCTGGGTCCTTGTCCAACAATGACCGGATGGATGACAAATCGGTATTCATCAATGAGTCCCAAACTAGAAAGTTGAGATGCGATACTTAAACTTCCAATACTAATATCCCTACCAACTTGTTTTTTAAGAACTTTTACCTCTTCTTCGAGTGACCGAGTAGCAATGGTTGTATTGGAATCTGAAACTTTTGTGACCGTATGAGAAAAGAGAATTTTTTCAAGGGAAGTAAAAACGTCAGCGAATTCATTACTAACGGGAGACATTGATTTATTTTTTGCAACATCAGGCCAAAATGGGACCATCAAGTCATAAGTGATACGTCCATACAAGATTTGGTCTGATTGTTTCAAAAATTCGGTGAAGTATTGGTGTAGGTCCTCATCGACAACCATGCCTGTATGGCCATAAAACCCATCCGATGAAACATTGATTCCAAAGACAACTTTTCTCATTCGCCTTTTTATATAAGCTTCGTTTTGGCTTGGAAGTACATTTTGGACTTCTACAAGGTCAATTTAGAAATTTTCTAAGCAAATGTTACATAAAACGTTTGTTTGTAAGAGCTATTTTGAATCTCAATTGGGAAGATTCCATTTTGAATTCAGTTCAAGATTTTTAAACACACCACACAATCACACACTCATTATTAAAAATGAAATGCCAATCAAAAGAGAGATTGGGTTGTAAATTCGTTTTGTATAGAATACAAATATTGGTACCCAATATTTTGTGACCCAAGGGAGATATCCCAATAATCCTCTTAAAAGAAAGACGATTGCTACAAAAATTTTACCATACCGAATCATATTGATACTTTGCGGATTTAAACCAAAATTGCTTCGAACCAACCATAAAATTGGTAAACATGAAAACAAAAACAATCCAATTGCTACCACAAAACAGCTGAATGGTGATGGAAAATAGTTTCCTCTTCCAAATACTTTGTTATTTAAATCTTGTTTGTTTTTTCCTGGCCATAATCCACCAAATGCCCAGTATATATGGATAGAAGCAAGCAGGATGAGGAGTAAAGAAGTAGAGATAACAATCATTAAATTGAGATTCATATTGGTTTGATTTTATTTAGTAATGAAAATACGAATCTTGTATACAGTCCCATTACATATCTAATGGGACTTGGATTCAATTTTGACTGATGTAATTATTGTTTTGATTTCATTTAATTTAGGTTCGAAGTCTTCAAATGGAATTCCTGTACCAATAAAATAAAAATAATCCTTTTGGGGGAAAATCCAAACTGCTGATATAATTTTTTTTTCTTCTTCCTTTTCATTATAGATAGAATAGGAAAAAAGACTATAACCTGCTAAATTTCCATTGATCCGAACTGTCTTTGGTTCAATTAAATAGTCAAAATTTTTCAACTCGAGAGAAACATAAAATAACAATTTTCGTAATGTCTTAGGTATGTTTCGAAACTCTAAATTGTTTTTTTGTATTTTGACATTGACTGTCGTCAAATACTCATCATTCTCTAGGTCTCCTTTTCGAAGTGAAATGATTGGAATCTCTGAATTTTCTTGTAACAGTTTATTAAACTTTGGCGAACCCAAATTGACACGTTGCAGATTGTCCTGAAACTCTTCTGTTGATACTTCATCCCAATGAACTGGAACTTCCATAGAAAACCCCAATGATTTTAGCTGTTTAACTGGGGGCGGATTCGCAATTAATAGTGAGGTAACGATTGTAAAGACTAAAAACCAGGTAAATTTTTTCATTTATGAATGCATCCTCTTAAATTAACAAATCCCCATAAATTGTTTAGTTTATAACTGAAAATGCCATCTTTGATTTCACTTACACTTTCAAATATAGGTGGAACTAACCATTCCGCTTCTAATGTGATGAAGCCCCTCTTTTTATTTTCTTCTGCTATTGCGATCCCATTTTTAAATGAGCCAATATAATCGAAGTTTGGTTCTATGAAATAATCTCCTCGTTTATTGATCTTTCCATATTTTTCTTTGATCTTAATTGTTGCGTAACCTTCTGAAAAATCATACACATCATCAAATTTTGGCTCGATAACAATTTTCCCAGTTTCATCCAAAAATCCCCATTTGTGATTCAATTGAAATCGAATTAAACCTTCCTTTACTTGTCCCAAATAATCATATTTAGGTGGTATTAGAATCTTAAAATTGGAATCCATCAAACCCATTTTTTTGTAGTGAGTAAATGTGAGATGCCCTTCATAAAAATAAGATTTAATATCATAAAGATCATGAACAAATTTTTTTTCGATCCCATTTGTATTCACAAGTCCCTGGTGTTCTTCTCGTTTGAATACTGCCCATCCGTTGTGAAAATTAGTTAGAAAATCATATTTTGTAGGTAAAATGAATTTTCCTTTTGTATCTATAATTCCGTAATTGTCGTCATTTTGAACTAATGCATAACCATTGTAAAATGAATATGCCTCATCAAATGATAGATTACCTAACAGATTTCCTTTTTTATCTAAATATGCCTTTGGATCTCTAAAACTGGCACCATCACGGTATACGGCAAATCCATTTGAATAATCACCTACGAATTCAAGATCGTAGGCAAATACAAGTTTATCCTCTGTATTGATAAAACCATATTTTCCATTTTGTTTTGCTCGAATCCACTCTTCAGAAACATCCGATAAATCTTCGTATCTACTATGATTAACTTTGATTTTGGGATCAGGAGCATACAAATAATTATTTTTTTGGCTACCTGAATACAATTCTATTAATCGGAAGCTTAGGTTACAACCTTTGTAAATTGGATTTGGTTTTACAGGTAAACTCGAACAACTTAAAATCGCTGTTAGACTCGAAAAACATAAGAAAAGGTATATATCTTTCATTCAGATAACGATTGTAAAATTATGGTTTGGATTTGAACAGTATATTTCTATGGTTTAATATGCAAAATGAATAGAATGTTGGAAGTGGAATTTTTTTCTGCGCCCCGGATCGACTGAGCGCCCTCGCCGAAGGAGAGCCGGAAATGTGCGCCCAGAATATCAATTTTATGGTGATGAAGCAGCAGAGGAAGAACCATATGATACAGCAACAAATACACCATCACCATAGGCAACAGTATACCAGTCTGCTACGTTTGGTAAATTACGTTCTGTCCAATTGATTCCATCGTTTGATGTTATCGCAATAGAAGAATTATAAGCGATTGCAACAAAAACACCATTTCCAAATGTTACGGAATACCAATACCTGTTTAGCGGAAGAGTTCGTTGCGTCCAAGTAATTCCGTCAGTGGATGTTGCCGAGGTATTGCTGTTATCAGCAACAATTACAAACATACCATTTCCAAATGTAACTGATTGCCAACCAGTTGTGGGAGCAGGTAACGTTCGTTGTGTCCAGTTGATTCCATCAGTAGATGTAGCTGCAATTGTACTATTGCTACTTGCAACAGCCACAAATATTCCGTTACCAAATGTAACAGAAATCCACCATGCGCCTACTGGCATTGTTCGTTGAGTCCAATTAATACCATCGCTAGAAGTAGCTGCCATTGAGTTTCCAACTCCATCAGCAATTGCAACAAATACACCATTACCGTAAGCTATAGATACCCAATTTCCAGAAGGGATGGTACGTGATGTCCATAAACTTCCGTCGGAAGCAATACGAGATTTGGATCGAGAGAATATATTGGCTCCACAATGTGAAGACTGGTCTTGCGAAATTAATTTTGTGATCAGTGTAATAGTGTAAACTTTTCCATTTGGATCACATGCATTTTCTATCTGGATATTTTGGCAGGATAACGATAGTGCTATATTGATTAAGAGTGGAAATATTAAGATGAAATTGTTTCGATTTCTCACTAATAAAGGAAAAGATGGAATTAAATGTAAGGCTTTCAAACTTGTTTCCTCAATCCATACTATTGTTCTATTTATTCGATAAAAATACAGTCAATAAATTATAAAGTATCTATTTTAATTAAATATTTAATTGTTAGTCGTCAATTTTAGGTAAATGCCGAATGAATTTAAAAAAATTAGAACTTATTTGCTCATAGAACCAATAGATTAGAATTTCATAAAGTTCATCGGCTTTTCTGTTTAGAAAGAATTGTTTAGTTTACGGTTAGCTTTTGTTTTGTAGTAATAAACTGGAATGCGTTTTCAGATAATGACTTACCGTTGATGGTAGCAGTCCAAGCACCATGTCCAGCGCCAACCAATGGATTAAACTCATAAGATGCCCCAGAAGCAATGTATGCATCTCGTAATGCTTCCGCTTGAGTAAAAGGAACATCTGCATCAGCTGTGCCATGTACAATGCTCACTGGAGGATCATTAATATCAAACCTAGATTGACCGGTAATAGCTTGGAGGTATGTCATATGGTTGATCCCACCCCAATGGTCAATGATGGTATGGATTTTGGAACCTGCTAACAAGTTTGTCGTCGAAAGAGTGGTATCGTTTAAAGTTAATGTTTCATCTCGAAAATCACTTGCATTGGTAATCCCTAACATATTGGCTAAAAAAGAACCAGCAGATCCACCCAAGGCAGTCACATAATTAGTGTTAATACCATATGCTGAAGCATTTGCGTAAAGCCAACGAACGGCAGCCTTTGCATCACGAGCAGCAGGATACATTGCATAACTTTGTTGTTTTTCAGTCGGTGTAAGGGATGAGTTCAACACATATGTTCCCCATGCAGTAGAAAGTGTTCCGTAAGCAGATACCAATCGATAGTTGATGGAAATACATACCCAGCCCCGACTTGCAAAATAATTTGCCATCTCAACGATGTTTGTATCCTCTTTTGATCCTGTTGTGAACCCTCCACCATGGATGAGAACCATAGCAGGTCTATTTGTTGGCGCGTTGTCTGGTAGATATAAATCTAAACTTAAATTGACTACACTGGTTGTGCTTGTCCCCCAATTCGAATGGCTTAGGGCTTGTGCATATACAAATGTCGATTTAGAAACAGTATAGGTAACATTTTGTTTCACAGTTGGTGGGATGTTTGTTTGGCTAAGTTGAACGAGGAGGAGAGTGGAGAGTAACATATTATTGTTTGCATCCGATTTTCCTGTGATTTCATTTGGGAGGGCAGAACAAGATATGGTAAAACCAAGAACACTCAATACAAATGCGAATGTAATTTGAAATCGAAAACAATCCGAATGATGTAAAAATTGATTCTTCTGTTTCATACCTATTACGACAGTTGGTATGGTCAATTCGAATCAATTTAAATGGTGTTCAGTAATTTTTTTATCAGGAGTATGCTTGGGAAAACGAATTCTTTTTTCCATGTGACAAAAGAATTACCGTCAATTGTTGAGAAAAAATTATTTCCTAAATGTTAAACTAGAGAATGATGAGAGTGTCATAGAAACTAATATGAAATGGAGGGACACTTAACAATCTTCTTTGTCTCGAACAGTAGGATTAGGAGATCAATTGAGTTAGAAATCTGGATTGATTGGCAATGCAGAAAACAGATTTTTCTAGATTCAACAATTAATTGACTTTATTTTGATCGGTTCTAACTGATTAGTTTGTATTCTTGATGGAACTGAAAGAGCCAAATACTTGGAAACTCAATACACTAGGATTCATACTAGGGAAATTCATTCACCGCCTACACATTCTCTTTTTCATTTTAGCATGTGTCGAAGTTACCTTTCATTGCAAACCGACTGAGCTTAATTCAGTATGTGATTCGAGTTCAACTTCATATAAAGATTCGATCATACTACTTCTTGCAACGAGTGATAGGTTTCAATTTTGTGGTGGAACAGTTTTCCAAAAACGGATGAAAAGTCCTCGTTTTTTACTTGTTTCGAATGTTGGAACAAATTTCGCAACAAGTAACATCAATGTATTTCGAATCAATGCAACCACTGGTGAGATTACCCAGGTTCCGGGATCTCCTTTTCAACTCACAAACCGTCCACGGTTCACCCTCACCAATTCAGCTGGAACAATCGTTTATGTTGCCAATGTTGGTAATACTTCGGTGTCTACACTCAGTCTGAATCCAGAGAATGGTATCTTATCGACCAAATCGACGGATTTGGTTTTACCATCGACTCCCTATTCATTGGTAATGGATCCATCCGAAAAATACTTATTTGCCAGTTCTGAAACCACCCAACAAATCCATAGAATGGCAATTGATCCCTCTGGAAATCTATCAATCGTATCACCTGCTACACCAACTTCCAATCCAACCGCAGGTGCCGTCGGTAGACTGGCATTTGATTCCACTGGAAAACATTTGTATGTTGGACTTACAGGGGCAGCAGCAAGTGTATCTGGAATCCAAACATTTAGTTTGGATTCATTGAGTGGATTATTAACATCCATTAGTGTAAATAATACAAGTGAGAACAACATTTCCGTTGCAATCTCACCGAATGGACAATTTGTCTATGGAGCCAATTATTTTTCGCAAGATGTTTTTCCATTTGTTAGAAATCAAACAACAGGAACTTTGACAGCTCAATCAACAATCATGGCAGGATCAGCTCCTGCTTATACTCTTGTCGATCCATTCAATCGATTTTTATATGTTGCGAATAGTGGAATTGGGCAAGGTACCATTTCTGCATACAAAATTGACCAAGTAAATGGAACATTAACGCCTATTAGTGGATCTCCATTTAGTTCTGGATTTAGCCCTATTGGAATCAGTATAGACCAAAGTGGAAAGTATTTGTATACTTCTAATACTCAAGATGGGAATGTATCAGGGTATACGATTTCAGAAACAGGAGCATTATCTCCGATAGTTGGATTTCCTGTTTCAGCAGGAACAAATACTTTTTCCGTTGAGATAGTATCTTATTAGGGAAATTGAAAACATTGGAGACTAAAATATGATTGAATTTGAAAAACACTCCTTTTATCAGAAGTTAATTTGGCTTTTTCCGATTGCATTTTTTTTTCATGTGATCGAAGAATCAAACGGATTTCCTTTTTGGGTCACATATATCTTAGAAGGACAAATGGATGTTAGTGTATTTTATATAAACAATTTGATGTTTATGGTTGTCCTACTCCTACTTACTTTTTTTGCATTCAAAAAGCAGAATTCAATTTCTACCTTTTTATTATTTTTATGGGTATCGGGGCAACAGTTTTGGAATTTTGTTTTCCATATTTACACTCAGTTTCAGTTTAATGCGTATTCTCCTGGTTATTTCACTGCTATCTTCTTATATTTTCCAATCTACATGTACTTAACATACCTTGCACTCAGAGACCATCATATTGAATGGAAACAGTGGATACTATGTTTTGTGTTCGGTTCGTTAGGGATGGTCTTTACCATTTGGTCAGGTTTATATCATTTTGGTTCTGTTCCTTGGAGTAAATGGATTTAATGAAATCATTCAATGAGTATTGAATTTAGTTTTTAGAATATACCTTGCAATGAATTTGTAGTAGTTTTCCACATTTGCGGAAAACCACTATTTCGAAATTGGTTCGGTCATGTAAAAATGTAGGCATGAAGCGAACCAATTACCTTGTTATCAGTATCCTGCTTTTGACAATCCAATGTGCCAATGTACAAACGAGATCAGAAGATCGTTTTTATAATTTGTATTACCAAGTTGCAATTGGAAATACAGAAAGAGTCAGACAATTAATTGTACAAGGGTACGATTTAAACACACCTGAAGATACGTTTGAAAGACTGACTCCTCTTATGATCGCTTCTAAAGAAGGTCATACAGAAATTGTATCACTCTTAGTTTCTATGAGAGTAGATTTAGATGCAAAAACAAGAAACGGACATACTGCCTTAATGATGGCAGCTTATAATCGTTATCCGAAAATTGTTAAAATATTACTCGATGCTGGAGCAAATCCAAATGTAGTCACAAATGAAGGTCACACCGCTTTGTCGGAAATTCTCCTTTCCGAAAGGGAAGAGATAGTTAAGTTACTTAGGGAGAAAGGTGCGAAATGAAACTCTTCATAATCTCACCTAAATTGTACATTTCTCTAATGTTCTTATTGTTAACCGTTCAATGTTCCAATACATTTTCCAATCATTCAATCGATAGTTGTCGGAAAAAATGTGTCGCAGACCAATCACTTTGTTATCTGATTACGATGCAAAGTTCTACCACAAACACAAACCAAATGAATCTTACCTGTCCCGTTTTGTATTTGGGATGTTACTCCAGTTGTGATTCAAAATACCATTCCTCCTCATCTCGTAGTACTTCCTCTCGTTCAGGCAGTCGCTCTGGAGGTGGAGGTCATTCCTCTTCCGGAGGAGGGCATTCTTCATCTGGTGGTGGCGGAGGGAGTAGTGGTGGATCCAGCGGAGGAGGTCACGGAGGAGGAGGACATTGAGAACTTTAATCTGCACCCCAAGCCCATTCAACCGTAACACCCATTTTGTTTTTTCGGAATGAGATTGTGTTTGGAATTTGATCTAAAGAATATTCGGCTGATGTTTCTTTTACATAAGTAAGATCATTTATTTTAAAATCAGGTGATGAAAAGATAGAGTAAAAAAATACGATTGTCGTATCGAGTTTCCAATTCGGTAAAAATAAAACAGCTTTTCCCCAACCATATTCATTTTCACTTTGTTCAACATTTAGAGTGACACCTAATTCCGATTTGTAAGATTCAAAAATCTGTGAATATTTGGTTTGGTCTTCTGAGATGAGTTTTTTATCAGAAGATACTTTTTTGAGCATAAAGATTCTAACAAGATATGGAGTGATATCATATCCTGTTCTAAATTCATTATTTCGAATTGGTTGGTAAGGGCTAAGGAGTGGACTGAATGCAAATCCTTCAATACCATTGTTTTCTACTTTAACCCATGTTCCTTCCAGAATGATTTGGCTAGGTTTATTGGTTTCTTGCGTGATCGCATCTAAGAATTTTATTTTCGCTTGGACTAACTCCGGATTTTGTTTTAAAATTTTGACGCTACTTTTGTTTGGAAGTTTTGATACCACTTGTGATTTTTCTGAAGGGTTTGATCGTAAGTTTAATCCGCGAGGGCTTGTTACATACCAAATTTCACCTGGCATTGGAAGTCTTTTGATACTCTCATTCTCCTTTGTTTGGGAGAGAAGGTGATAGGATTGTATTGTTGTTAGAAGGGAGAGTAAA
The DNA here is from genome assembly GCF_002812085.1 of Leptospira levettii. Lineage (NCBI taxonomy): Bacteria > Pseudomonadati > Spirochaetota > Leptospiria > Leptospirales > Leptospiraceae > Leptospira > Leptospira levettii. Next base: position 699,072 of record NZ_NPDM01000001.1, on the reverse strand, counting down.
AAGAGTCTGAGAACGATGTTTTTTATCTGCATACCAAAATCCAAACTGATTTAAATCGAGTGATATTCCTTTTATGGAATGAGTGCGTAATATTTCATCTAGATTCTACTTCTTTTAGATTCTTTAACAACAATTTGTTGAAGTTTTCTGGTGATTCTAATTGTGGAATGTGCCCAACTCCTTGGATGAAATGCAATCGAGAATTGGTGAGAATGGATTTGATTTTTTCAGCATCTGCGATAGGTGTCACAGTGTCCAAATCTCCCCAAATTAAATCAATGGGCATAGTTAGATTTTTTCCATACAATCTGGTATCTTTGGCTAATAAATCATCAGAGTGGAAAATAAATTCACCCAACCAATCACCTAAAAAAGAAGTGGTTCCCTTGATTCGCATTGGCATTTGGATTACCTTTACTTTTTCTTCGGTGATACAATCAGAGGAATGAACAAATTGGCTAAACAATACCTTGGTTAAATGTGGGTTTGTTGCCGTTACTTCGAGGAGTCTATCTCGTAAGAGTGGAAAATTCCAGAATGTTTCGAATCGATTTGGTTCAGAAGGAATTGATTCTTTTTTTTCTTCTAGGTTAACCGCAATATCTACTAATTGTAAAGAAAGAATACGATTGGGGATTAGGAGTGCGGTATGTAGAGTTGCACCACCACCAAATGAGTGTCCCAGTAAATGTACGTTTTGTAAACCTAATGCATCAATTACCGAGACAATTCGTTTGCCCTGTTGGATTGATTTTAGTTCAGTAGGTTTTGGCCTCTCTGAAAAACCAAAAGGAGGTAAATCAATTGCGATCGCATAATATCCATTTTGTGATAAAGCAACCATAGTTTCTCTCCAGAGTTCACTCCAGGAACCCATTCCATGAATCAAAACAACTGCTGGATTTTTTGGATCTCCCATCTCTTGGATGTAGATGTTTACATCATAACTTTGGATCCATCTTCCTGTTTTAGGTGCGATTTCTTCAGGAGTAAAAGATTCACGATAAAATCGTAAACTGGCATAAAAGGCAAAAATGGAGAAAATAACCAAACTAACAAACAAAACAAAATATCGAATGAATTTCATATAATCCTAACGTTACTGGTTTCTTAAAAATCGTAAATATGTTCAATTTCTATGTTTTGTTCTCTTAAAATTTCCAACATGGATTTTAAGTTTTGAACTTTTGAGACGAGTGCATAGCGGTTTTCACCGGGCCTTGTCATGATGTCTTGTCTGAATACCGTTTTTGAATCGGGAATCTTAGGTAAACTTTCATTTTTTTTCAATAAGATAGTCACCAAAGTTGCAGAAGAATTCCCAGCTATCTCCTGTAATTCGACAGTTTTTCCGATCAGGATTGATTCCAATGTGGGATGGAAATCTGCATACCTAGGGATCAAATACACAGAATGAAATGGATCATTTCCATTGAGTAATTGTACTTTATCATTCGTTGGGATACTTTCATCCAATACAATGGCAGTTCCTAAGATGGGATCTTCATAAGTGGCTTTTGTCGCTTTTTTAATCAAAAAACCATAAACTGCTTTTACAAAAATATCAGAGGTCAGATAATAACGTCTTTCCCATTTTCGGATCATATGATCGCCAAACAAAGGAACATCGATCCAAAGTGTTTTGAGTTCTTGGAAAAAATTATATTCATACCAAGGTGTTTGTAAGATAAAATCTACATAAGATTGGGTGAATTTTGCGTTAAATTGATCCTCTTCGGTAAGTGCCTGGTCCTCGCTATTTGAAGTAATGCGACCAATCATCTTTTCATATACTTGCTTTGCTCCATACTCAACTGTTGTACTGACAGTCAATACAACAATCATTAGATGGTATCCATAGTTAAATTCATATGATTCTAAAATTTGCTCAGAAACAATCATATATGATTTCCATAATTGTAAAACATGTTCCCAGTAAGGAAAGGTGCTAGATGTATTGGATCGAAAATACATTGCCTGTTCCTTGGGACTATGAACCAAATACCATTCTGGAAAGGTTAAGAATGTTTGGTCACCGGGACGAATGTGTTCTTTCGGAGTGTAAGTTTTGGTATCATTTACCATCCATTCATTTGGAACTTTTTCAATGTATTCCGTACTAGATTGTTTTGTTGTCCAAATGCAAATGCTAAGGGAAAAGGAAATTAGAGTTGTGAAGATCAATCGACTCATTTTGATACCTTTGTAAAAATCATTAAAATATTATCAGAAGGGTCATCCTTTTGAAGGAGTCTTTCTGGTCCTGCTTGGAGATTGTACTTTTTTAGAATCTCTATCCATTCCTCGATGGAACGGAATTTTTTAAATTCAGCAGATTCATATTCCCATGTTTCTTTTAAACCTGCGTTAAAAACTGTATGGATAATGGAAACAAATTCAAACATTTCTGGATCTTTTACATCGTGATCTCTTAATATGAATTTACCTCCCACACGGAGAACACGATTAATTGATTGGATGAACGCATCCAATTTATGTAAATGTATATGGTGTAAACCAATCAAACATGTAACAAGGTCTAGGCTCTCTGAAGGTATTTCATCCGTGATTGGATCATAATCATTGAGTGGGAAAAAGGTTCCAATTTTTTTAATCCCACCTCTTTCGAGAATATCGACAGGATTGTTTTTTGGTGGAACCGAATTTACTAAATAGATTTTTTGATTCAATTTTAGTTTATGTTGTAAGCTGGAAATGTATCTACCTGTGGTTCCAATTTCCAAATACCCATTAATGGTTGTTTTGGATCCAAGAAGTTCCATTATCTGAAGAGATAATTCTCTTTTTTGTTTAAACAGTGCAGGTAATGCATAGGTGAGATCAGCATGGAAAGGTTTTACTGAATTTAATCTTTCTACAATTTTTGAATAAATTTCCTGATCAGTTTTGTATTGTTTGGTGGTATCGTAAATCAATTGGAAGAATTTTTCTTCTGGATAAAGATTAAAGATCACTTGCAAAAAACGATAAAGTGCATCACTCCAATGAACATTCGCAAAAATTCGGTGAAATGCAGAATCTGGCAAATCTGGTTTTGGATTTTCTTTATAGTAGGTATCCCAGAAAATATTTTTAAATCGAAACTTAGGATCTAACTTGTCTTTTAAGGCAAAAATTTCTTTGTACTTTGGGTAGGCTTTCTGAAACATTTCTCTGGATGCATGCGTTTGGTACGGTAAATAATATGAACCTCCAAATTCAATACTTGCGTTCATTAGTTCTCGAGTCCAAACTGCTACTTTAAGTTTATCAGTTTCGTTTACTTTTTGTTTGTAATACAATACAAAGGCAAAACTCTCTTTAGGTGCCCAAGACAAATAGGTTTCCTCATCAGCTTTTGCATGACGAACAGAAATATTCACCATATTGACTTTGTGTCGTTTTAAAATATCACACAAACGATCTGAGAACCCATTGAATTTTTCAATAGGAACAAAGTATTCTTGTAATACGTAAGTTGATTTTTCGCGTGCAGATGGTTCTAATTCTAAAACATCATAACCAGCTTCATAATTTCTCCAGTGCACTTTTTTGGAAAAAAATAGAAGTGGATCAACAATATACTCTCTTCTCCATTTCCCAAATGGAGATTCTGTAAAATCCCAGAAAAAATATCGATGGATCGGATAAGATGATTGCAGAGGCATAAATCTAGATTTCACAGTAGGTTTGTCTAATGTAAATTCCCAACTAACGGCTCTAATGTTTTGGTATTGTGGAGGGTAAATATCGGCATTGTGAAAAATTACCTTTTTGTCTTCCCGAATGTTATATTTAAAAAACTGGAAGTATTGGTTTCTTTTCATTTTTTTACTGACTTGTTTGACTTTGACATTGTCATCCAAATCAAATTCTACAGTAACAATGATACCAACGGAATTGTAACCACCAATCATTCCAAAAAAGACATCTGCATTTTCGTTTCTGTTTGCTTTGATCAAACTGCCATCGGCAAGGATGACTTCAATGGATCGAACCGATAATACAACGGGTCCGAGTCCCATATAACGTCCATGGCAATTGACACTCAATGCACCACCCACAGTGAAGTTTGCATAGGTTTGCATGATCTTAACGGATAAATCATCTTTATCGATATAATGTTGGATGTCACACCAGCGAATACCCGCTTGTACTTTGATCCACTTTTCAGATGGATTGTAATCGATGACCTGATTGAGTTTTCTCATATCAATATGCAACGAGCCTGGACTTGCAGTTTGGCCTCCCATACTAAAACGCCCACCTCCAACAGAAATGGGAGCAGTGGATGATTTTACAAATTGGATCAATTCATCCAATGATTCTGGACGAAAAACAGAGGATACAATCACAGGATTTAAACGAGTCACATCATTGATGATGACTTCCGTTGATTTCAAGTGGGGGATACTTGTTCCATCATCGTTTTTATAATAATCAATTTCTGAGCCTGGAACGGAACCATACTTGTTATTTTGTGGGTCTCCTTTTTTGAATGCCAAAAAGTAAATCACAACCAAAGGACCAAGTATGGGTATCAGTGTGAGTAAAATTGTGTTTCCAGACTTTCCAATATCATGAAATCGTTTTGCGGAAACAGCAAGAATCCCCCAAAGCATCAGTGGGTAAATGATCCAGGTACTTGTTTCTCCCAAACAATAATCCAAAGTTTGGTAAAATACGTAAAAATTGGACCACATAAACAATGAGGCAATCCAATACACTTTTCTATCAATTCGGCCCTTATAATTTAAGAGTAGGTATGTGACTGGTAGAAGTTGTTTGATTTTCAAAAAATCTCTCCTGGAGGGTTCATCTCTAAATGGATGGAAATAAATTGCAATCAAAAACTCTGATTCCCTAAACTTCTTTTAGTCTAACAGAGGATTAATCCCATCGTAAACCAGGTGATTGAAATTCTGTATCGATTGGAAAGGTAAGATTAAAATTTTCTTTTAAAACTTTGATTAATTCTTTAGGTGAGTTGATGATTGTTTTGTTAGCAGATCCGTTTTTGTCTCGTTCTGAAAATTCTCTGTTGACCAGTGTAAGTCTTTTTCCTTTATCTCCTGCTCTAGCAACGATTAAGCGATCTTTAAAATGTGATTTGGGATGGTTACTCGTATACCAATTGGCTAACTCACGATCGATTTCAGGCATTTCTTCTAGTGTAAATTCGCAGACATCGACCCATCCAGTTGGAAACAGAACCTGATGGAAATAACGATTGCCTTCATAAACAATTCTTCTTGTTTCGTGATTTGTGATTTGTTCTGTATCTTGAATGAATTGTATCGCAGATGTGAGTGATACCCCACCTACACCAACATCAGTAAACCATGTGGTTCCAGAAAGTTCTACCTTTAGAAAAACATGTGTTCGTGGAGGGGTAAAATCCCTTGGCCTATCCAAACGAACCCTCGCACTGATGGGAGTCACATCAAAACCAAGTTTTTGCAAAACACACAATAGAAGTCCATTTTGTTCAAAACAATACCCACCACGTTTTTGATTGATTAATTTCTCAATCACAGCATCCAAACTAATGTTGATACTTTTACCCAAAAGAATATCTAAGTTTTCAAAAGGGATACTGCGAACATGAGCCAATGTGATTTGATTTAGAACATCCAAGGAAGGATTGTGTGGACCCTTGTAACCAATACGATGAAAGTATGCGTCTATCAATTGTTGATCGTTCAAAAATGAATTCCTAATACGATTCTAATTGTAAGTGGATTAGGAAAGAAAGTAAATGAAATTTCGGAGATTTGCACATAACATTCTGTAAGGGAAAGTTATGATTGATTGAAAAAATTAAATATCAAAATATTCGATGGGTGATTCGGTTTGGACTGAAAAAATATGTTCTTTATTGGAAATTAAGATTTTACTGAGAGATAGAAATCGAATTAGTTCCTTCCCGGTTTTCGTTCTAAAAGTGTTTTTGAAATTTTTTACAAACCCTTGCTCTTGGAATTGGTTTAACAATTTGGCTCTCTCTTCTGGGTGAGAATAAAGTCCTAATTCAAGTGCCGTTTTGCCAAGGATTTCCTCTTTTTTGTATCCGGTGATTGCGATAAAAGCTGGATTACAATCCATAAATACATTTCGGTTTGAAATGTCATGGATGGCCATCGGAGTGGGGCAAAATTGGAATGCCTTCATAAACATCTCTTCTGACTCTTTTAGTTTTTGATTCGCAGAAAAAAGTTTTAATGCCATTTTGATGGAGGCATCTAAGACTGTCATCGTTGAACTTTTAACTACATAACCATAAGAGGTAATTCCTTCCGTTTTTGTGACTACTTCTTTGTCAGTATGGGAAGAAACAAAGATAAGAGGGATGTCTTTGTGATTTAAAATGATTTTAGCTGCTTCGGTGCCTAAGATTCCGTTGCCTAAATTGATATCCATCAGGATGATATTGATAGATGGATCGTTCCTAAAAAGTTCGATGGCATCTTCACCACTAGAAGCCCAAAGTACAGAATATCCATATGATTCAAGGTTTCGTTTTTCTGCTAAAGCAAGAATTGCTTCATCTTCCACTAATAAAACATTTAATTGAATATTGTTATTGTTCATTGGTTTATGAGTTTGATTCATTCAATGTTTGGCATATAAGAATCGATTGAAACGTGTAGAACAAACTGAAAGTATCTAAGCCAGATGCAATACTTTTTTCATCTGAAACACCTACGTGTTTCCCCTATGAGTAACATCCGATTGAATACCATTTTGGTGGGAAAAAAAACAAGCTAACGCGCCCCGGATCGAAGCGGAAATCCTTTGTGGAAACAAAGATTGCAGCGGAGAGCCGGAAATGTGCGCCCCGCATTCTTTTAGTCTGACAATTTCTGTTGCCAGACTAAATTTCAAAACAATGGAGCTGAAATTATCTTGCGCCTTCGTTCATGATTTCACTGTGATTTTTATTGAGTCCAGCTGCTGTCAAAGACGGTGCTCGGACGTGACCAGAATACTGAGTGTACGTTGTGTTCCCACTTACAAATGAACTTTGGCATTTGTCGAGAGCACCTGCACGGTTGTATCCGCATGAAGAGTGAAACGCAACTGCATAATCATCAGCACCAGGCAGGATGAAATTGGCACCAAATTTACTTTTGTATCCTGGAACATGGTTGATCGTAACAGAAGCAGTTAGGTTGTGATTGTAAGCTCCACGTGCAGTCGTTACCTGAAGTGACTGATCCATTGCGTTTCCGCCACCACCAATTACATTTGCAAGTTCAGAACCACCAGAAGCAGCTGCTAGTGCAGTTACCTTTGTGATATTAAAACCTTTGGAAGTTGTTGTATCAGCTAAACTAGCTAACCAATATTCAATTGCATAACATCCAGCGGAATGGCATACAACCTTACAAGTGTTTGTTCCCTTGCAATAGCTCATGAGACCAGTTGTGATATTTGTTTGGGCTCTAGCAGATCCGTAGGTTCTTGGGTCAGTGCTTCCGTCGTAACCAATGAATATTTTGGCACCAGAAACCGCATTTGCGTTTGTGCCCCAATAACTGTTTACATCGGTAGTTCCCACACCGTCGTGATTTTTGCTGGATTTACCGTGAATGAACACGGTGTAAGTTTCGGCACTGATGCTCGTCGCAAACAGCAATGCCAGTATTAGGTTGATTGTATTTTTCATCTTTCTCTCCTTTTTCAAGTAACCCAGACTTATAAATTTGGTGAAAGTATGTCAAATAATTATTCAAATGTCATAAATATTTCTAAAATATCGCTAAATGACACATAAAAAGCTAACAATTCGGAGTAATACTCAACACTTGTCAGGAAATTTAGGTAGTAAAACGAAGTTGGGGTCGGAATTACGAAGGGAAAAAACAAATCAAAAAGGAGACCAACGTTTATTCTTTTCGCAGTTTTAATGAAAAACGAAAAACGTTTTTTGTTCCAGTTGAAAGAGATTAGATCCACATCCATAGACATCTTCTCTCTAACAATGGTATCTTAAATTACTTGAATCCAAACAAAACGTCTTTAAAATTTCGACCATGCCAGATAGAGTGCACGAACTAGAACAGGAAATTGAAATCCTGAGATCGGATTTGGAAAGACATAAGGAAAACAATAGGCGTTATCTCAATGCCATTGTTGCCACTCATGATGCCGTTTGGGAATGGAATCTGAAAACAAACCAAACTTACTATTCTCCAAGATGGTATGAATTGATCGGTTATGAAAATGAAAGTATCACTATGGATTTAGCCGGTTTTAAATCGCTCTGTCATCCCGATGACTTTCAAAAAACAATGGATACAGTCCAGGAGAAAATTGCAAATAAGCAAGGTTATGTGGCAGAATTTCGAATGAGAACAAAATCAGGGGAGTACATCTGGATATTGGGTCGGGGGAGAATTGTTGAATATGATAAGGATGGAAGTCCCCTATTATTGAGTGGAACCAATACTGATATCACAGAGAGAAAAAAACTCCTTGAGGAGTTAAATCTAAAAACACAAAACAATATCGATTTACTCGAATCATTGGTTGAAAAACGGACTTTTGAACTCAAAAGAGCCAATCAGGAATTAGAGAAATCGAATCGTAAACTGGAAAATACCATTTTTGCATTGGAAGATGAGAAACAAAAATTAAGAGAAACCCAAGCAAAACTAATTCAATCTGAAAAAATGGCATCCCTCGGAGTACTGGCCGCTGGCATTGCCCACGAAATCAATAATCCTCTCACTTTCATTTCGAGTGGAGTGAATGTACTCAAAGGATTTTTAAATTCAAAAGAAAACATTCCTGCTTCTGACTTTGAAACAATCTTTAATGGAATATTAGAAGGTGTTAGACGTGCAGGACAAATCGTCACAAGTTTAAACCATTATTCTAGGTCCAATGAAGCAAAATTAGAGAACTGTGATATACATCAAATATTAGAAAATTGCTTAGTGATTTTAAATAATCAAACTCAATTCCGAATTCAAATCGTAAAAGAATTTGATCAGAATATTCCCAAAATATTACTCAATGACGGCCGAGTTCACCAAGCATTTTTAAATTTATTATCGAATGCAATTCAGTCGATAGTCAACGAAGGTACGATTTCGATCATTACCCAAAAGATCAGCAATACAATTGAAATCAAAATTAAAGATACAGGGACTGGCATTCCTAAAGAAATCCTATCAAAAATCTTTGATCCTTTTTTTACAACAAAGTCCCCTGGAAAAGGTACTGGACTTGGACTGTCCATAACGTATCAAATTATCAAAGAATGTCGAGGTAACATTAACATCGAATCGACTTATGGAGTGGGCACGGAAGTTTTAATCCAATTACCCATTGAATCCTCTGAATGAAATCACCATAACGAAATAGGTAATTTCTAAGATTTTTGTAAAGACCAAGTCTATAGTTAAAGAAAGAAAGTTCAAATACACGCGATGGCTTGCCCTTCTTCACACTTGAGCCTTGAAGGTGTGTCGGAAGTAAGTTGGCATTAAAAAAAATCTCTTTCTTCTACTTCTAATCGTATCAAATTCCATCGGTTGACACCTCCATCACACGTAGCTATGGAGGGATTCAATTTGAACTCTTTAAATCTTCTCAAAATAAAAGCATTCGGACCTTTCCATATTCGACGAATCACTGAGATTTTTGGGGGACAAGTTTCTGAGAATCAGGTGGAAAATAATTGATTGCCATTCTATGTGTAAATATAGTATGTATACATACTATGGGAGCTAATATGATAGTGAATACATATACATACACCACAAACGAAATCAATCAGGAACAAATTTGGAAACTGATGTCAGATGTGAATCGGTGGAAAGATTGGGATTCTACTCTTGAAAAATCAGAATTGTTTGGAACATTTGAAACTGGGAATTTTTTTATGATTCGCCCAACAGGTGGACCAGATGTAAAAATCCAATTGATAGAGGTGAGACCCAATTCTTATTTCAAGGACTTTACAAAATTTCCTTTGGCAAAAATGGTTGGGGAACATTTTTATGAGAAAACATCTGAAGGTCTAAAGATTACAATCACCATGTCGATGTCAGGCCCACTTGCGTTTCTATGGAATATGATTGTCATGAAAAATATTGTAAGTCATTTAGCGGAAGATGTGAAAATGCAAATCAATGAAGCAAAAAAAATCAAATAGTACAATCGTTAAGAGTGACTTTAGCGTAAATAAGGCAGAAGATAGCTCTGGGTTTCTATTATGGCAAGTAACGAGTCTTTGGCAAAGAGAGATTCGTTATGCACTAGAACCATTGAAATTGACACATTCACAATTTGTATTGTTAGCAAGTATCCTTTGGTTAACCCATCAAAATATGGAAGTGACTCAGGTTTTATTGTCAGAACATACAAAAATAGATCCAATGACTACTTCTACTGTCATTCGTACATTAATCCAAAAAGGATATGTAGATCGTAGGGAACACAGTTCGGACACCAGAGCAAAAATTGTGAGTTTAACTAAAAGCGGAGAAACGATTACAAAGAGTGCTGTGAAAAAAGTAGAAACCTTTGATCATGAATTTTTTTCTGCATTAGGTGTCACCAAACATGAATTTAACGAAAGTTTATTGAAAATACTATCTAAATATTGATCGTATCGGTTTCATCTAGTCAATGTCTAAGCAGAACAACGGTCATTATCATCGGTAAAACTATGATCAAAACCTTGAATTTCTAATTTACCATCGGAATAATTTACCCGTAAATTTTTGTTTTTTCCGCCTTCCTTCATTGGACTTGGATCATAAAATTGTATTTCCAATTTGGAGTCGTTTATCCATTTATATCTTCCTGTAAATTCTAGTTTTCCTATCGGATTTGATTCTGTCATATCTAGCTTTTGATAGAAAAAACTGCCATCTTCCTTAAACTGAAATTGATCCATCGGGCCATACGCTCCTGGACTCGGTCCAAACCAGGTAATACTTGTTAGAATTTCTCTTTTTGATTTACCAGATAATTTCTGAAAATGGTATTTCCCTCTAAGAATGAAGAAGTCTGAATCCGTAAGCAGTTTTTTTTGATAAGATGGTTTCGATTTGATCGCTTCCTGAATTAGATGATAGATATGGACTTCGCTTTCTATATCTTCACATTGTGCGAGCAAAAGTGAATATGTGCATGCTAAATTATAATTTGCAAATGCATCATTTGGTTTGTCTTTTAAAGTTTTTTTAAATGAATCAACAGCAGTAAGAAAGTCTTTTTGACTCAGGGCATTGATACCCTTTTTGTTCCAGTTTTCTGTTGTTTGAGAGAAAATAGCTATCATGCAAAAGAAATAAATGATGAACAATCGAAATGACATAAAAACTTCCTCAGATACAAACTGTTGGCTGTAGCGCTTAAGAGTGATGACGATCCATTCAAATTGATGGTTTTTTCAGAACAAAAGCGCAACCAAAAAAATTAAATCAATCCCAAAACTTATCAACCAATGGATTTCACTTGTTTAGGTAACCACTTCACAAGAGTTTCTCTTAAGTTTGCCAACCTTGCCGGTTTGATCAAAAGCTCATCCATCCCAATCGACAAACAATAATCCCTTTCTTCCGCCAATGCATTCGCAGTGTAACCGATGATTGGAATTCGTTTCGCAAAGTTAGATTTTTCGATGTTTCGGATCTCTTGTGTTAACAGATAACCATCTTTAACGGGCATATGGCAGTCGGTGATGATGAGGTCGTATGTGTGGTTTAACCACAACTGCAATGCTTTTTCCCCATCATCCGCACCATCCACCTGTAATCCAAAAACTTTCAATTGGCGTTTGATGATTTCTAAATTCACTGAATTGTCATCAACAGCTAAAATACGAGGAATATAAGATTCGCTGAAATGTAATGGTTCAATTGTTACTAGGATTTTTTCCTTCGAATTCTGATTTTCGGTATCTATTTTCGATGTGGGAAGCGACAAAATAATACTAAATGTAGAACCATTACCCAGAGAACTATCAATCGTTATGTTCCCATCCATGAGTTCGGATAATCTCATACAGATAGAAAGTCCAAGTCCAGTGCCACCGTACAATCTTGCTGTGTCAGCTGTGGCTTGTGTATAAGACTGGAATAATTTGGATTGATCACTCTCACTGAGACCTATCCCCGTATCGGTTACGGAAAACTGGATTTGTTGTAATGTATCAATATTTTTAATTAAATTTGCTGAAACTTTTATACTTCCTTTCACAGTAAATTTAATTCCATTGCTAACAAAATTATTGATAATCTGAGACAAACGTAAGGGATCCACTATATGCGCATCTGCAATGTTTTCATCCACTTCATAACTCAAAGTCAATCCTTTTGAACTTGCGATTTGTAAATATGTTGTCACTACTTCAGATAGTAGTCGTCTAATCGATGTTGGTTGAAGGGATAATTCTAATTTTCCCTCTTCTATTTTTGAAAGATCAAGTATATCGCTAAGGATACGAAGTAAACTATTACCTGATACCAAAGCATTATTCACTAAACTCTTTTGGTCTTCATTGAGATTTGTTTGGTACAGTAACTCTAACATACCTATAAGCCCACTGAGAGGTGTACGGATTTCATGGCTCATTGTGGCGAGAAAAGAATCTTTTGCTTTGTTTGCCATCTCTGCATTTTCTTTTGCTTTTTCCAGAAATGTTTTTGCAGCAAATTCTTCCGATATATCACGAAAAACGAGAATTGATCCAATTATTTCACCGTTTTTATTTCGAATGGGTGAACATGTATCCGCAATATTGATTTTTCGACCATAACGATGGATTAAAATTCCATCTTGGCTACTTTCTTTGGCAGATCCTTTTGAGATGACTTCGAAGATAGGTATACTTTTGGGTAATCCTGATGATGCATACACTAACTGTAAAACTTCACTTACATTTTTACCGATAACTTCTCTTTCTGTCCAACCGGTAAGAGATTCTGCAACAGGATTCAAACGATTGATGACTCCATGTTCATCGGTAGCGAGAACGGCATCGCCAATCGAACTCAGAGTGATGGAAAGATTTTGTTCGCTATTGAGTAATGCTTCATTCTTTTCAATCACTTCTTTTGCACGGGTAATCACTTCTGATTCCATTTTTGAAATGCGTTCTGTCATTTCATCTGTGAGTTCGGATTGTTGTATTTTTTGTTCTTTTAAAAATACAAAATCAGTAACATCTTCTACTTTATGCACAATACATACTAAATCACCATTCAAATCGAATACTGGTGAATTCCTAGGACTCCAATATCTAACTTCGAAGCCACTTCCATCTGGTTTCGTTATATCATATTTTTGTAAGGCCATTGTACTTGTGCGTTTATAGTTAAGCACTTGTGTCAGTGAGGAACGAAGTTGTTTGACACCATCAGCTGAGTGATCATCTGGATTGTCAGGGAAAACTTCAAAAAGATTATGTCCTACGACGTTTTCTCTTTTGATCAATGTCGCTTTTGCATAGGCATCGCTGATATCAATGATACAAAAATCTAAATCCAACAACATGTATAGTTCTGGAAGGGATCGAAATATAGTTTGAAAATCCAAAATAGAAGAATGATTCTTTTGGGAAGTCGATACCGACTCTCGTTTTTTTTGATTCATGGATTTTTCCAGATCAGAGTTGAAAAAACAGACTAAAGTAAAAGAACATAAACGTGAGGTAAGATCAACCAATAAATATTTGTGCTTTGAAAGAAGTGCAAATTAAATGAAATACTTAGGATTGTCCCCAGTTTTTTGGTCCGGAGTCGGCGTTTAAAAAATCCAGTTCACTTCCGAATCATCAATCGTTCATTTAGTCCGAAAAATGAAACAATATTTATATGTATAAATATTCTTTATCATATGCTAAACGCAAGAAAATGTTCATTTGTTTGATTTAAACAAGTAAATTAAATTCCAGAAACAAAATGAAGATTCATACTATTTGTAGTATTTGGAATTGTAGTTAATGTCGGAAGACTCAACTGTCCAGAGTTATTGATTGGATAGGAGCCTAAACGATTTGAACCGTTTGTAGAAACACAAGCTGCATATAACATATTGCCTTGTGGATGAATTGCAAATCTGGTAACATTTGAGTTTGATGTACAGGAAGCACCACCGGGAGTCGGGGCCGAGCTGAGAACTGTCGCATTAATAACGCCCGTTATCTGATCAACCGCATACGCATAGATATTGGTTTCCCCATAAGCATAGATATATTGACCAGAAGGATGAAGAATAATGGATTTAGGAGAAAGGTATGCTGTAGGACTTTGAACCAAAACCGATGATGGAGCAAGGACAGCATTCGATGTAGAAGTAACCGACATTTGAACTATCGTTCCATTATTCCCAACATTCGAATTGTTCGCACAATACAAAAAGTTTGCATTAGAAGAATAGATACAATGTCCGTTTTCGGGATATAAGGTAGTATCAGTCACTGTTCCATTACTTGTTGGAGTTCCTACGGCTCCAGTATTTACATCTGCAATCGGATAAAACATTCTTGTTGCTGCACTTAGTTTATGAAAGGTCATAAAATAATTTCCCGTTGGATGGATTGGGCCCATCACCGACCAATTTTGCCCCGTCACGGTATTTGTTTCACCAGAAAATATTCCGTCAGAATCTAGTTGTAATTTGGAAAAAGATGTAATGGCTGTAGATGTATTTACAGTGTAATAAAAGAATTTTCCATTTGGATGAAATGCTGTGGTACCTTGTATAAGAACAGGTGTTACACTAGCAAGATATGTATTTTTCAAAGATAAAGTACCATCGGAATTTCTGAGATATGATTGAAATTGATTTCCTCCATTGATCACGAGATGTTTTCCATTCCATAAAATTGAAAATGGATTTGTTAAAGTAGTCGCAATGTTTCCTTTTAAGGTAAGAACTCCATCGTTGCCTGTATTATAAATATACAAAATACCATTTGAAACATCTGATAAATATAAGGAATGTACCGGTTGCGACTTTGAAGGGTCTATTTGTCCAGAGCAAGATTGATTCGGGGATATCAATTTTGAGAGAAAAAAATTTTTTGATTGGGGGTCACAGGCAGTATTGAGATCCGCCGGTTTACAATTTAATAAGATACATAGCAAAACAAAGGAACAAAAGCAGCGTAGAACATTTCGATATTCAGATAATATTCTAAATACAGTAAAGCTGAAGTCTTTTTGTAAATGAATCAAACTCGTACTTATCCCTAAATTTAAAAATTGGCAATGTTCACCAAAAGAACAACTTCGAGTCAAAAATACTCAAGAAGGAATCTCAAGTTATTTAGTATCAAATCCATTTAGTCAATAATTTATTTTAGTTATACATTACCAAGATTTGCTTGAATCGTTAGAGTCGATTGAGCGAAGAATATACAAATGATTCATTGTCGTTTTTTGATACGAGCGAATCTGAACCAATTCTACATCTTCCAAGCTAGTGAATCAATTTGTTCCAAACAGTGAATGATATTTAGGATAAGTCCGCACAAGAAAAATGCCAGCGAATATAAATTCGTTTTATCAAATGATTTGATTTGAAATCGATTGATGATAAAAAAATAAATCAAAATCTCGCAAACTCCATAGTTATTTTTCTTATTAGTTAACTTTGAATCCCAAGTTGTTTTTTCCAAGTCTTCGCATTGGTTTTCCCATAACGGTATCCGATCTCAACCAGTTCATAGAACTTTTTCCAATCAAAGAGTCCATACTGTTCAACAGGTAACTCGGCAAATATATCAGACTCAGCTTTTGCTTGTGCCATTGCCGCATCGGAAGCAACAAAAGTCGCACGCATCAAAAGGCTAAGAAGGTTTGGTGCTTCTTTAAAATTCTGCGCTTTACGGAAGAGTCGTTTGAATAACAATCGAAGAGCCGATGGTAATGCTCCCGAATTATTTTTAGGATAAATGCGACCAAAGAGTTCATCGGCTGCTGAATCCCCTTCGGATGCAAGCGCCACAGAAATCACAAAATCAGCTCCCTTTTCTCGCATCACAGCACCGGGAATATTGTCTAACATTGCTCCATCGACTAACAGTTCATTGTTCTCGAAGAAGGGTGGTAAGATTCCTGGTATCGAAGCGGAAGCTCGGAGAGCTTTCCATAATGGACCTCGGTCGATGATCACTTTTTGCGCTTTGGAAAGGCTTGTTGCGACCGCAAAATAAGGAAGCCAGAGATCTTCGATCATTGTTTCACCGACAAAACTTTTAATCACAGTATTGAATTTTTTGCCACGAATGAGAGAAACAACGGGAATGGTATAGTCGTTTAATGTCTTTTTGTCGCTCATGAGAGCCTTGGCGATCCGTTCCAAACTGGGAGCATCGTTGCCCAAAGCATAAATACTTGCCATAAGGGCCCCTGCACTTGTTCCACCGATCATGTCGATCGGAATGTTCTCTTCCTGCATGGCTTTGATAAGCCCAATATGTGCGAAACCTTTTGCACCTCCACCTCCGAGAGCAAGTCCGATGGAACGACCAGTGATGAATCGAGTTAAACTTTCAAATCCGTGGTGACTATACGTACGAATATGTCTGATGACATCTGTTTTTCTAATGCGAGTTAGGTTAGAAATATTTTTTGGTTTCTCATTTGGGTCAGAGTAGAGTAAGACAAGTTCTCGGATGGGACCATGGGTTTCTTCCGAATCTCCAAGAAAACGGATTTCTTCTGGAGAAAGTACATCCGCTTTTTTTGCATCACTTAACAGTAAAATACGGTTTGTATGATGGAGAATTGTCTCCGTCCAGAGTTTGTCTTCAAAGTCGGGACAGAGGATTAGGAAATCATGTGTGTCCTGCAAATGGTATAATGATTCGAGGATGTCCGAGACTGCATGTTCGCGGTCTCCCTTCTTTTTTTTGAAGTCTTTGCTTTCGACGATGATTGTACGGCCGATTTTTTTAAGAGCGTTTGCTAGGTTATGAGCAAAGTCGCGAACGGAAAGATCCTTTTGGAGGGGAAAAAGAGTGATGATACTTCTTGTTTTTTTAACGGTTCGTTTTCCCATTCGGTCTTTGGTAAAACGATCAGCAATGAGTTTGGTGATCGCAAGCATACTCGGAGGATGTTTGGAAAAGACCGCTTCGAATGCGACTGTGCTAATTTTTACGATCTCACAGGAGAGAGTGGCGACAACTGTTGCCGTTCTCGGTTCCCCAGTTAAGAGTGCCATCTCACCAATGATATCACCTTTTGAAAAATTTCCTGTTGATACGACTAGACCTTGGTCGTTTCTCACTTCATACACCAAACTACCGTTAACGACGACGTACATTCCGTCGGCTTTGTCACCTTGCCGCATCAGAGTTTCGCCACCTGGCAGAAAAATCCATTCCATCTGTTGTTCCAACTCTGAGATGAGTTTGGTTCCAACACCTTGGAAAAGTGATACCGAAGAAATGAGTTCTTTAATGCGCCGAGGTTCTGGACGAAACACACTTCGATGGAGGGCACGGGATCTTCGGCTGATGAGTCTGACAAAGGCTTTTAGCTCTTCCGATCGATCCTTAAAGGCTCTTTTGAATTCGTTTCGATCGATGCGGTAAACGATGCCAGATTGGTCACAGACAACTGTGGCGTTTCGGGGTTCATCTGTCACAAGTGCTCCTTCTCCGAAACAACTGCCAGGTTTCACCTCACCTAATTTCTGCTTTTTTCCGTCATTGGTCACATAAACACTGAAACTACCTGTCGCCACTAGATAGAGTGCATTGCCATGTTCTCCTTGTTTGATCACAACTTTGTTCTTAACAAAATTAACTTTATGGAACGATCGCTCCAAGTGTTCTTTTGTTTCTTTGGAGAGGTTTAGGAATAAATCAGTACTGGAAATGATTTGTTTTAGGGTTGGAGTAATTGTTTTTGAACGCATAGAAAATGAATATAAGCCTTTTTGCGACTTCGTTCCCCATACATCAGTAGGTGTACAAAAAATCGCGACACAATGTCGATCATGGGAATCGAATGAGTCTGAAAGCGACTCTATTTTTTAGAGGAGATGGAAAAATTTTAGCACGAATAATACAAGGTAACCAAACACATACAAGTCGAATTCTTTGGTCCATATCGTTTGAACTATCAAACACTTGGAATGATGAATTCTCTATAGGGAAGTTAGTCCATCATTTCCAGTGAGTCATTTTTGTAAGTTGGAAACATTTGTAACTAACTAGTGAGGAATTTGATCCACCAAAGTATTTGATCATCCAAATAAATTGAACGAATAGATAGAGCCTATTTTCTCTTATCCCATATTGGATATATTTCGTTTCCTGTATCAAATTAGTTTGAAGAACTACAGAAATATATTCCTTTCAAAAAAAGAATCTGGATCTTGGATCGAATTTTAAAGTTCAATTTTTGGCGTATCTTAATGTAGAAACAAACTACATTAGGATAAAAACTAGTCATTCTGAATCGATTGAAAAAACCTTGAAATTTAAATAACTCGGAGTTACTCACGTCTTTCGGAGCAGATTTAATCTAATCAAAAAATAGTGAAAGAATATTTATCGATTCTTTTCAGGTTCTCTCATGTTTACAAGGGATCCCTAATTTTCTTTTTTATCAGTTGTCAATTGGACTTAAATAGTCCTTATGAATTCGGAACCAATGAATACTACAAAAATCAGTTAATCTCCTGTATCATCAATCGTTCTAGCGTTTGTAATCAGAATGTGTCGAATGGACCTTTTGATTTGAACCAGGTTCCTGGACGAAAGTTTTGGATCCGCGCGGAAGGGTTACCTCTTGCTAACGGCACTACAGTGACAAGCTGGACAGATCTCAGTGGGACCGGAAATGACCTGATTCCTGGAGTAGCACCGACTTTTTATTCGGCTACGAATACAATCAATGGAAAACCAATTGTCCGTTTTTTGTATGGATCTGGTAACAACTTATTAAAAACCTCTCCAGTCGGTGTGAGTGCTTCGGATTCAGGAAGTGTATTTTTTGTGGTGAGGTTGCCTTTAACTGTCAATAGTAATGTGCTCACTATCGGAACTTCAGGTGGTGCAGGAAGAGAAGTTCAAATCACAGCAGGAGGAATCGTTGCACTCAATAAATCTGGATCATTTACTGTAGCATCGTATAACTCAGGTTGGGTGGCAAATGCTGTGCACCAGGTTTCGATTTTGCAAAATGGGGGGACAAACGTTGTCATCAAATTTGATGGAGTGCAAGTTGTCTCAACGGTTCCAGCAGCGACGGGATATGCTGCGGGCAATTTGGGTCTTGGAATTGGTGGAGCAGAAATGGATTTGGCTGAGCTTCTATATTTTGACAATCGAGTTTCGGATGAAAATGCAACAGGCATTGACTGTTATTTGGGAAAACGTTACGGAACCTTCAACTGTCCATGATAGAAGTAAAGTAGCGTATAGCTTGAGTTACTCGAGTGAATGGTGATTTATTTTAAATCAGCCAAGTAACAACCCCCGCGCCCCGGATTGCAGCGGAAATCCTTTGCGAATGCAAAGATTGCAGCGAAAAGCCGGAACTGTGCGCCCAAAAAAAAAGGGAACACCAGTCCCCCTTTTTTCACCTAACCATGTAACCGATAATTATCTGATCCCTGGTTTGATGTATTTCAATTCATCCAAGTAACGTCCGGTTCCGAGAACCACACAAGTGAGTGGGTTTTCGGCACGGAACACAGGAACACCTGTTTCTTTGGTGAGGTAGTGTTCGAGACCACGAAGGAGGCATCCACCACCTGTGAGAACGATCCCTCGTTCTACGATGTCGGCGGCAAGTTCTGGAGGAGTGCGCTCGAGTACCGATTTGATACCGTCTAGGATTTCGTCTGTTGGTTCTTTGAGGGCTTTGCGGATTTCGTTGGAATCGAGTTCGAGGGTGCGTGGGAGACCTGAGATCGCGTCACGGCCTTTCACTTCCATTGTGTCGACACGTTTGTCAGCAAACGCGTTACCGATTGTGAGTTTGATGTCCTCAGCCGTTCTTTCTCCCACCACTAGGTTGTATTGGTTACGGAGGTATTTCACAATGGCTTCATCAAATTCGTCACCACCAGTTCGGATGGATTCTGCGATTACCATACCACCAAGTGAGATCACGGCGATTTCTGTGGTTCCCCCTCCGATATCCACAATCATGTTCCCTGCTGGTTCATGGATGGGGATGTTGGCACCGATGGCTGCTGCAAGTGCTTCTTCGATAAGGAAAATTTCGCGGGCTCCCGCTTGTTCTGCGGACTCACGAACGGCACGTCTTTCTACTTCGGTAATCCCAGAAGGAACTCCGATGACAATGCGCGGTTTTACAAATGTAGTGCGGTTGTGGACTTTTGCGATGAAGTAACGAATCATCTTTTCCACAGTTTCGAAGTCGGCGATCACCCCGTCTTTCATGGGGCGGATGGCAACGATATCACCAGGAGTCCTTCCTAGCATTCGTTTTGCTTCTTGTCCCACTGCGAGGACTCGACCAGTAGAGGCTTGGACTGCCACGACCGACGGTTCTGATAGGACGATCCCTTGTCCTTTCACATGCACGAGGGTGTTCGCGGTTCCCAAATCGATTCCCATATCGTTCGAGAAAAGTCCATAAAGATTATCAAATATCATATCAGATCCTGTGAAAGAAGTACGAAGGGGGGAATTTACGGTGGGTTAACACCAAAACTTTACAATTCTTCCCGTTCCCCATAATTTTCGGCTGGTTTTTGCTTTCAACCGTAAAAATTTTCGATAGGCTAGTTAGATACAAAATGCTTCCTTTCTCACAAATCTTACGCAAACCAAACCAGGCATTTCGCACGGAAAAGATCCTTGCTGCCATTGATTTGGGCACTAATTCCTTCCACATCGTTGTCGTAAAACTAAGACCGGATGGTACACTCGAATACCTGACCAAAGAAAAGGAATCCGTTCGTTTAGGAAGCGGTAGCAGCGATTATGCGGTCATTACAAACGAGGCTATGGATAGGGGTCTTGCTTGTTTGAAACGATTCAAAACACTTGCCGACAGTTACAAAGCGGAAATCAGAGCTGTAGCCACGAGTGCACTTCGGGAAGCAGAAAATAGGCAGATATTTCTTGACCGAGCGGAGAAGGAAACGGGCATCCAAATCCAAGTGATTTCTGGGAACGAAGAAGCAAGGCTCATTTACCTTGGGATTTTACAAGGGCTCCCCGTGTATGAAAAACGGATCCTTCTCATTGATATTGGGGGAGGGAGCACGGAACTACTGATAGGGGAAAAAGGTGAAATCCTTTTTTCCACCAGTATGAAGTTAGGTGCCATTCGTTTAACAGAGAAATATTTAAAAAAAGATCCGATTTCAGCCACTGATTTGCAAAAATGTAGGATCCATATTGAATCCGTGTTATCTGCTTTTTTACCCCAAATTGAAACCTGGAAACCCTTTATGGTTGTAGGAAGTTCGGGAACCATCACATCGGTGACCTCAATGGTTTTAGAAAAGAAGGGAGAAAAACGAGAACGGTTAAATGGGACCGAGATTCCAATCGATTCTTTCAAAGAGATACGCAAACAGGTATTAGATGCTGAAAGTATCAAAAAAAGACTCAAAATCCCTGGTTTAGATGCTAAACGTGGGGATATCATTGTGGGTGGGATTTTGGTGTTGGATGAAGTGTTACAAAGGATTAAAGCACCTTCCTTTACGGTGAGTGATTTTGCGCTTCGGGAAGGAATTGTGTATGATACAATTGAGTCCTGGTACAGACATACTGACACTTCACTTCCGAGACTTGATAACATCCGTGAAAAAGCGATCAAAACTGTTGCAAACCTTTACCCGCAAGGGAAACATCATGCTGAAACAGTTGCAAAACTCACATTGCAGTTGTTTGATGATTTAAAGGAATTACATGGTCTTGGAAACTTAGAAAGAGATTATTTGGAAACAGCTTGTTACCTCCACCAAGTTGGACTTTGTATTTCCCATCATAATTATCATAAACATAGTTATTATATTATTCGTAACTCAGAAGCAATGGTTGGATTTTCCAATTCTGAAATTGAAATCATTGCTCTTCTTGCTCGTTACCATAGGAAAGGTGGTCCAAAAGGCAAACACGAAGAGTTTAAAACCCTTAGGCCAGAAGACCAACTTTTGGTTCGTAAGTTAGCTTCCTTTTTACGAATCGGAGATGGATTGGATCGTTCCGAAAAATCCATGATTGAAAGATTGGATGCAGTCATTGAAAAAGGAAAAGTGAATTGCCGTTTGTATTTCAAAAAAGGAGAAGATCCCAATTTAGAAATTTGGTCTGTGTCAGAAAAAAAGGATTTATTCGAAGATACATTTAGTACAAATTTAGAATTTCACTTACATCCATTATGAAAAAAACCTTATACCTTATTTGTTGTTTTATTTGTTTTTCCCAAACGATTTTCGCACTTCCCATTGATTTAACAAAAAATTGGTATGTCACTAAAGGATTTGAAACCACAGAAAACCCTGATGGTAAAAAATGGAAAACGTTAGAATCATTGCCTTTAGCATCAATACTTTCAGAATTTGAATGGGAAAAAGGAAAACTCCGAAAGGTAACGATGGCAAAGTCCTTTTTGTTATCACAATCTGATTTTCAAAAAACGGAGGATGATGCCTTCAGCCTTCACATACCTTACATCTCAAATTATTATGTAATTTACATTAACCAAACTCTTGTTTCCTCTAATGGCAAAATCAAAAATGAAACAATAGAAAAAAGTGGGTATAGAAGACACATACTCATCAGAATGAAAAGAAATCAATTGAATATTGGACAAAACCAAATTCGGATTTTGATCGCAGCTGAAGAAGGTGAGGAATTAAATTTATACAAACTCTTTAACGATTATCCAACCACTATCGACTTAGCATCTAATCATCTTAAAATTGAAGATGAATACGAAACATACATGTTGTTGTTTTTGTATATTTTTGTTGGAATTTATCATGGGTTGTTTTATTGGAAACGGAGGCAAGAAACCTATAATTTATATTATGCTTTATTTTCTATCTTCTTAGCTGTTTATATGATCTTTCGCTCTCAAGGAGTGTATTCATTTGGTTTGGAACCATTCACACAAACTAAAATAGAGTATTTTGTTGTATTCCTAACGCCAGTTTGGTTACTTTTATTCACTGATGTATTTTTCCGCTCAAAAATTAGCATCGTATCAAAGGTTTACTTTCTATTTAGTTTGGTTTTGGCGATCACTCAAATTTTTGTTAGTCGAGCTACTTCCGTTACCTTACTTCGTATCTGGCAAATATCAGTTTTAGTTTTTGGGGTGATTTTACTTTACCTAATGATCTCCGCTGTGCGTGCAAAAAACAAAGACGCAAAACGTTTGTTAATAGGAGTTTTGTTTTTGCTTGGGACAGGAACTTGGGATATTTTGGGTGCATCTGGACTTCTTCCCATTCAAAATCTAAATTTGTTACGATTTGGTTTTTTGGTTTTTGTTTTGGGCATTGCTGTTGTCTTGGCCAATCGTTTTTTACGAGTGCATAGGCAAGTGGAAGAACTCAATTTGAGTTTAGAGAAAAAAGTAGAAGAGCGGACAAACGAATTACAAAATACACTCACAAAAGTCCAGGAACTGAAAGTCCAACAGGATGGTGATTATTTTTTAACATCTCTACTATTGGATCCCCTTAGCCAAACAAAAGTTGAATCTACAAAAGTTTTGCTTCAATCCTATGTGAAACAAAAAAAGGAATTTGAGTTTCGCGGGAAAAAAAGAGAAATTGGTGGTGATATCATCATCAGCGATAACATTACTTTAAATGGAAAATCTTACTTAGTATTCATCAATGGTGATGCGATGGGTAAGTCCATTCAAGGTGCTGGTGGTGCACTCGTTTTAGGAGTTGTGTTTTTATCTTTTATCAAACGTACTCAAATGATTTTGGATAACCAAAACAAATCACCTGAACGTTGGATCAAAGAATGTTTTTACGAATTACAAACCATCTTTGAGTCATTCGATGGTTCGATGTTGGTTTCTGTAGTTTTAGGTCTTATAGAAGAAGACACAGGTGTTTTGTACTATCTGAATGCAGAACATCCATGGACAGTATTGTATCGCGATGGAGTGGCTTCTTTTATAGAAGAGGAATTGGAACTTCGAAAGATTGGAACAAAAGGAATGGATGGTGATGTTCGAATCCGAATCTTTCCTTTAGAAAAAGGAGATATATTATTCATTGGATCGGACGGTAGAGATGATTTAGTTTTAGAGGAAAGCGGAGATGGCAATCGCCTAATCAATGAAGATGAAACTAAATTTTTGCAAGTTGTTGAGAAATCAAATGGTGATTTAAATTTACTTGTCGAAAACTTATTAGATGTAGGAACATTTTCGGATGATCTTACATTACTTCGGATTGAATGGTTAGGTTCTTTCAAACGAGTTTCAAAAGATACTCTCTCCAATTTATCAACAGATGATTATTTATATGCAAAAGTGAAACTATTGTTAGATCTTGGAAATGGTGAAGAAGCATACCAAAACATCGAATCCTTATTATCAAATGAGTCGTTAAATGATGATATCAGGATTAATTTAATACGAGAAAAATCCCGTATTTCCTTACTGTTGAAAAAATTCGATGTTGCCGTGGAATCCTTAGAATCGATTTTTCCCTTCTTCGTGACAGACAATGAAATTTTATTGCAACTCAGTTTCGCATACCGTAAATCAAAGAACATTAAAAAAGCAATCGACCTTGGGGAAAGATTGCGTGCAAGGGATCCAAAACACGTAAGGAACCTGATCAATTTAGTAGAATGTTACCGATTGTTAGGGAATGGTGACCGAGCCAAAAAGATTTTTCATCGGCTAGCAATGATTACACCTGATCACCCTCAGGTAATCAAATTAAAGGAATTATTGGAAGAGTCAATTAAGTCCTAAAAATACTTTTTTTAGAATCATTAAAATTGATTTGCCATCCTATCTAAGCCTAAATTAGATATTGAGTAAGATGGATTTCAAATTTACACCTTACCACATCTTTGTCGTTGGCTTACTCGCTTTTTTACAATTCACAGTTGTACTAGATTTTATGATCTTATCACCTCTCGGTGTTTTGGTCATGAGCGAACTACAAATTCCAACTGAAAAATTTGGATATGTAGTTTCTGCTTATGCATTCAGTGCGGGAATCTCAGGATTACTTTCTGCTGGTTTTGCCGATCGTTTTGATCGTAAAAAGTTGCTCTTGTTTTTTTATATTGGATTTGTGGTGGCTACTTTTCTTTGCGGAATAGCCGTACATTATGAATTTTTACTTTTTGTAAGAATATTAACGGGGATGTTTGCTGGTGTATTGTCTTCAATTTCATTTGCGATCGTTGCAGATTTGTTCCCCTTACAAGTGAGAGGAAGGGTCATGGGTTTTATCATGACTGCCTTTGCAGCAAGCCAAGTGTTTGGACTACCCATTGGAATTTATATTTCTAATATTTGGGGATGGCAATCTCCATTTTTAATGATCGCAGGTGTGAGTGGAGTGGTTGGTTTTTTTATATTCTTTTTTCTAAAACCAGTAACAAAACATTTAGATAACAAAACAGATACGCATGCTTTCCACCATTTGATAACTACATTAACACAACCAAGATATTTGCCTGCCTTTATTGCAACTACCTTACTTGCGACAGGTGGATTTATGCTGATGCCATTTGGTTCCGCATTTTCCGTTCACAATTTAGGTGTTAGGCTAGAAGACTTACCTTTCATCTATATGGTAACGGGTATAGTTTCGATGTTGGGTGGCCCACTTATGGGAAGGTTAAGTGATTCGATCGGTAAGTACAATATGTTCTTTGGTGCATCAACAATTGCAGCGATCATTATCCTCTATTTTACTAGATTAAAAGTGACTCCACTCCCGACGGTTATCATTATCAATTCTCTTCTATTTGTTTTTATTGCAGCCAGAATGATTTCTGCAAATGCAATGAATTCAGCGGTTCCCGAACTTCATGACCGTGGGGCTTTTATGGCGATTAGTTCCTCCATCCAACAGATATCAGGTGGCATTGCTGCTTCGGTTGCTGGACTCATTGTCATCCAAACTCCGAGTGGTTATCTAGAGAGATATGAAGTTTTAGGTTATGTGGTGGCGACAGCGATTGTTTGTACCATTTTGTTAATGTACAAAGTGAATGAAATGATTTCGACAAAGAAATAGAGGTTTCACCAAACTCAAATCCATCCAATCTTTTACAATGCATGAAAAGTTCTTTGTTTTCCTTTTTCTATTGGGAAAGAAATACTTTTCATGTTGGTTTAAGAATCAATTTTGAGTCAAAGGATTCAAACTGATATCCGTTTCGGTCTGATTTTTTGATGAGTACATCTACTAACACTGACGCTACACTAGTGAAACCAATTGTTTACCTGAATATAGGAGAGACTTTTTTTTCCAATGGATTCCATGAGATTCGAACCATCCTGGGATCCTGCGTATCTGTTTGTCTATTCCATGAACATACAAATTTCTCGGCTATTAATCATATCCTTTTGCCAAAAGTATCCAATGTAAAAGAAGAACAAAAGAGTTTACGATATGGTGAAAACTCGATGGAAAATCTAATTTCTTTTTTTGTGAAACGACAGATCCCACGTTTTGAATTAAAGGCAAAGATATTTGGTGGAACCCAATCACCATTGTTTCCCAATTTTACAGCGGGACCAAAAAATATTCAATTTGTGACTGAATATTTAAACTATGAAAAAATTCCAATCGCAAGCCAAGACATTGGTGGTGAGCTCTATCGTAAACTTTCCTTTCACACAGATTCCTTTGATGTTTATATCACCAAGTTAAACCCACAATCAATTGGAGATGTTTCGGTCCAAGAAAAACATTTTGAAACGAAAGTCAAAGAACGAATGTTAAAGAAAACTACGATTTTTACGTTTAACCAATAATTTTAGTTAGAACTTCAATCAAGTCTTCGTCCTCAAATGGTTTGACAATCCAAGCTTTTACACCTGCGTCTTTGCCTGCTTGCCTTAAATAGTCACTTGATTCAGTAGAAACAATTAATATTTTTCCACCTTGTCCTTTTGGGTGAGCTAAGTATTCTTTTGATAATTCAATTCCATTTTTACCAGGCATGTTGATATCAAATACACAACCATCGAAAGGTCCATTTGCTTCTAATGAAACAATTGCTTGTTCTGCATTTTCAGCTTTGTAAATTTCATAACCTTCACCTGAAAGGATTAATTCCATTAGTTTGAGTGCTGTTGGTGCATCGTCACATAATAATATTTTTTTAGCCATATCTGACTCCTTCTTACGTTTCTAAAATTTGAATGATTTTTTGTGGAATATCAACTAATGCAGTTTGGTGGTTTATGCCACCTAACAGGAATGCTTCTTTTGGCATCCCGTATACAACTGAAGATTTTTCATCTTGTCCAATTGTGGTTCCTCCAGCTGTCCGAATGTTTTTAATGCCCGACGCACCATCTCTTCCCATTCCCGTTAAAATGATTGCTAGACTATGATTCCCCATTTTCCCTTTTGCAATGGAGTCAAACATGACATCAACACTTGGCCGATGTCCAGATACTTTTTCGAAAGTTTCGAGTTCTAAATACATCTTTCCTGCCAACCGCCTAACTAAAAGATGTTTATCTCCAGGAGCTAAATAAACACCACCAGTTTCCAAAATGTCTCCATTTGATGCTTCAATTACGTTTAGACCACTTGTTGTTTTAAGGCGCATTGCAAACAAACTTGTAAAATACTCTGGCATATGTTGGACAATGACAATGGGAGGTAAATTGGAAGGTAATCGACTCAAAAGATAATCGATGGCCTGTGTACCACCAGTCGATGCACCGATAGCAATGATTTTGATACGATTATTTTTTTCTTCGTTGAATTTGAGTTTTGTTGTTTTTGCAAATAAGGATTGTTTTTGAAGTTTGACTTCAGTTCCATATTTTTTGATTTTTGTGGTAAGTTCTTTTAACATACGTAAAAAATCAGATTCACTTCCGTCTGGCTTTTGGACAAAATCAACAGCCCCATTGGAAAGTGCAGCAAGAGTTGCATCTGCTCCAGATTGTGTAAATGTGCTAAGCATGATCACAGGAGTAGGGTATTTAGGCATAAGCCAATTTAAAAATTCTATTCCACTCATACCTGGCATCACAACATCCAAACTAATGACATCAGGGCGTAATGACTCGACTAGTTTTTGTGCTTCATTTGCATTTGCGGCTGTACCAACCACTTTGATTGTTGGATCATCTTTAAACGTATCAGAGAGAACATTTCTCACGATATTTTGATCATCCACAATCAATAGTTTGATCATGATACTCCAACGAATTCTAGTTTGCTAAATATCGATTTAACATCTAAAATTAAACTGACATTCCCGTTTCCTAATATGGTAAATCCATTTACACCTTGGGCATTTTCCATAATTCCCATGAGTGGTTTGATCACTACATTTTGATTTCCAATGATTTCATCGACTCTGATTCCAATGAGTTTCCTTTCATATTCAAGTATGATCATCAATGGATCTTCATTATCATATATGATCTGTTCCTTGTGATTAAGGATTTGATTGATATTAAAAATAGGAATAAAAGTTCCTCGTATGTCTAAGACCTTTTGCCCTTCATCTAACTCTATTTCCTTTTTGTCTCGAAGGCTTACGAATTCGCGTAGTTCAATGGTTTGGATTGTAAAAAATTTCTGACCAACTCTGACAACAGTTCCTTCCATGATTCCTAATGATAAAGGGATTCGTAAAACAAATGTTGTCCCTACTCCGAACTGACTATGGATTTCAATTTTTCCACCTAGTTTCACTATATTTTGGCGGACAATATCCATACCAACACCACGACCTGAGATATCAGAAACAACTTTTGCAGTTGATAAACCAGGTAAAAATATTAAATTAAAAACCTCTTGGTCACTGAGTGCAGAAGTATCTCCAGAGATGAGACCATTTTGTTTTGCTTTCTCTAATATTTTATTTCTATCTAAACCACGGCCATCATCTTTAATCATCACCCAAACTTCATTCACAGATTGTCTGGCACTGAGATAAATATTCCCTGTATCAACTTTTCCTCGGTTCATTCTTTCTTCAGGAGTTTCTAAACCATGGTCAATCGAGTTTCGAAGGATATGAACAATTGGATCTGCAATTAAATCAACAATGGACTTATCAATTTCGGTATCTTCTCCTTTGATATGTAAGAGTACTTTTTTACCTGATTGTTTTTGCAGGTCCCTAACCAAACGTGACATCTTTTGGAATACACCTGAGATAGGAATCATCCGAGTGGAAAATGCAACTTCTTGTAAATCTAAAAGTATTTTATGAAATCGAGTGAGTGCTGAATTTAAACTCTCGTTACGAATTGATTTAATCGTAGGGTGTTGGGTTACATTTGATTCTGCGATGACAAGTTCTCCCACTAAATCTAAAAGGGAATCTAACTTATCATTTGCGACTTTGATTTCTTTTCGAATATTGGAGATAACAGGTTTGTTTTGGTCGCCTAAACGTTCTACCTTGGAGTTATTTGATGTAACTTCTGTTTGGGTTTGTTTTGGTTCTTCTTCAAAAATTTCAAATTTTTTGTTTTTTGCAACAGTTTGGTTTGTTTCTTCATCGAAGATTTCATACACGTTCGATTTTTTGTTAGTTTCTTTCGGTGGTTCTTCTTCGTCAAAAATCTCGTATATCTTTTTCTCTTTTTTAGGTTTTTCCGAAACTGTTTCCACAACCGAGTGTTGTTGTAGTTTATGGATCTCACCTTGTAAGGCTTGGATCTGCAATTCAGTTGGTGGATCCATTTCAGGATTTGCTTTTAATGTTTCCACTTTTGACAATAAAACACGCATCCGATCGAAAGTATCGATGAGAACTTGTGTTAACTCATTGGATGGCAAAAGTTTTTGGTTTCGGAGTAAATCCATCAATGTTTCCGCTTCATGCGTTAACTTGACAAGAGTTTCTAATTTGAGAAGTCCAGAGGAACCTTTAAATGTATGAACAGAACGAAACAAATTGTTCATCAGTTCTTCATCAAAGTTTCCATGCGAATTTTGGATTTCTTCAATGGCAAGGATTGCATTTTCGCAATCCTCAATCAATTCGAAACCTTCTTGGATGAATCCGAGTAAGAGATCTTCTCTATTCATATTGATGGTTAAAATTTTTCAGTTAAATTTGTTTCATGTTTCAAATCGTGTGTAGATTTTGATTTCCCTCCGTTGGAATTGCCAAATCCAACTTTTGAATTTTTACCAAATTCACTTGCTATCGATTTTAATTCAGAGGAGTTAATTTTTTTAGAACTTACTGATTGATTCACATTCAGTTTCACAAGAGATTCCATGATTTCCATCAAATGAGTTGCTTGTTCTTTTAATTCGTTGGAAGTTGCAGCCAGTTCTTCTGATGCAGATGCTGACACTTGAGTGGTTTGGTCCATTTGTGTCATTGCCATTGAAATTTGTGAAATTCCTGCGGATTGTTCTCTGGAAGAGACCGCAATTCCAGAAACTAGTTCGGCTGTTCGGTTGATGCTTGGGACAATTTGTTCGATGATTCTACCTGCTTCTTCAGCAAGTGAAACACTATTGGTCGACAAATGATTGATCTCTTGTGCTGCTACTTGGCTTCGTTCTGCTAGTTTACGAACTTCGTCAGCGACAACCGCAAATCCTTTTCCATGTTTTCCCGCACGAGCAGCTTCAATAGCAGCATTTAACGCAAGTAAGTTTGTTTGATAAGCAATTTCTTCAATGATTTTAATTCTAGAAGAGATGTTTTTCATCGCTTCTAAGGTTTTTAAAACCGATTCTTGGCCAACTGCAGCTTCACTTGCTGATTTGCCTGCAATATTATTTGTCTCTAAGGCAGACTCTGCATTTTGAGAGACAGAGGCAGACATCTCCTCAATGGATGCTGTTGTTTCTTCGACGGAAGCTGCTTGTTCACTTGCTCCTTGGCTTAAGGAAAACGCAGTAGAGGATACTTGTTCGGATGCCACAGTGACCATTCCTACAATTTCCATTGCTGCATTCAGTGATTTGGTGATGCTTCTAATGATCCAAAAGGCAACGATAAATGCGATTGCAAATGAAATTATTAATTGGATGATAAAAGATCGAACCATAAAATTGTATGCTTTCGAAGCATTATCATACGCAGTTTTCATTTTTGTTTCTGATAATGTCGCAAAATCTTCCATGGTTTTGTCGAGAGCCATAGCAGCAGCTCTTCCTCTAGTAGAAGAGTTGGCTTGTGCTTCCTTTGCTTTAAATTGTAAAGCGATACTTTTGGTGACAGCGTAAGCCGCAAACCACTCTTCTAATTGTTTTTCTAATCCAGGTACTTTCGCTTTTTCATCTTGGTCTAGTAAGTCATAAAATTCTTTTTTGATTTTAGCAAAATCAACTTCGAGACCATCTCTGATACTCAAACGTTTGTTTTGTTCTTCTACGCTCGTCGCGAGTATAAGGTTTTTTTCCTCGCGGATCATCCAAATAAACTTTGCTCTTAACTGTTCGGATAATTGCACTTTTTTGGAATGTGTATTTACAATCTCACCTAAAGTTGAATTTAATTGATTCAGTGAATTAAGTCCAATGATTGTATTGATCAGGATAATCAAAACGAGAGCACTAAATCCTAAAATCAGTTTTGACTTTACTTTCATATTATTTAAATAATTCATATTTTTGTTCCTTTATTGATTTTTAATAGCGAGTGCGTAGTCTAACGCGAGTTTGTCTTCGTCTTTCAAAAGATTTTCAATGTTGAGTAATACCTTTACATCTTCATTGATTTTTGCGATGGATTGGACAAAACGATTGTTCTCCGATTCACCAAATTTTGGTGCTTCTTCGATGTTTTGAGCATTGATTCGAATGACTTCTTTTACCGTATCAACGATGAGGCCAACAAGTTGGTTTTTAAAATTGAGAATGATGATACAAGTTTTATCATCATAACCTACATTTTCCATTCGAAACCTGTCTCGTACATCAATGAGTGCAATCACTTTCCCACGAAGGTTGATCACACCCTTGATAAAAGTAGGCATATCGGGAACTTCAGTGATGTTTTGCATTCCAACAATTTCGGTAATGTATTTGATTTCAATACCGTAACTTCTGTCCGCAAGTGAAAAGATTAAAAATCGATTTTCAAGGGTATCTTCCTCGTTTTCGAAATCATCATTATCATCTGTCAGTGAATCAAATTCACTCGTATTCATTGAAATGCCTCGTAGGTTTGATTGTTTTAAATCGTATTTAGCTTATTGAAATTAAGTACGAACTGTACTCATTGGGAATTCTAGAGAGACAGAAACTTCTTCGCTAGAGTTGGAATACAGGTTCGACTTAAGGAGGTTAAAGTATACCTTTCCTTCCATGTCCTCAACCATTTTTTTGATGATCGGGAGTCCTAATCCAAGTCCAAATTCTTCTTTCGAATACCTCTCATCTACATATTTGTTATGGCGGTAGAAAGGTTGGAACAAAATGGTTTCTTGTGATTTGGTAAAATCCAGTTTGTGAATGGAAGTATCAAAAGGAGGGTTTAATACTTTTACGATGATATGATCACCAGCACTTAATAACAAAACATAAATCACACAATGATCATTCCCATATTTCATCGCATTGATGAGTAACTCACGGATCACTCTTTTAAAATTGTTTTTGTGAATGTTGACATGAAGGTTGTGTCCATTTTTTGAATTTGAAATTTGAACTTGTTGGGCTTTGATCCCTAACATATCAATGAGACCACTTACTTCTTCCAATATCAATGTATGTAATTCTTGTAAATTCACAAGTTCTGAAGTTCTTTTTTTATTTTCAAAAATCAATTGCGCTTCAGCTAACGTTTGTACTAGTTTTTTTGTACTTTTGAAGTTTTCTTCCAACATTTCGAAGATCGCAGTGGGTATTGTTACCTGATCTCCTTCCCGTTTTGCTTTCCTTACCATGGCACCAACGGTAGTCACAAGGGCACCAAGGCCAGAACCTTGCATGAGTGATGTATTGAGGTTGGGTAAAGCAGTTTCCATCCATTCACGTGAGATGGTTTTTCCCTCAATTTCCTGCCTCCAATCGAAAATACGGATGATCTCTCGGTGCAGTGATTCTTCGTAATGGATTACATTTTGTTCTTCCACATCCAAATCTGACGAAGAAACGATGCATTCATCTGAAAGGATCAAACTTAAGATCAAATAATTTTTGGAATCAATGGGAATGGGGGCAATTTGCGAACGGATTTTTTGACGGTTAAACAGAATCTCCGCGTCATCGGGGTGTTGTTCATCTCGGACTTTTGCTAGGGATAATCCCCATCGATTGGCAAACTCCGGATTCATGTCGTGAATCGTTTTGCCAACTTCTGATTCAAAATTGATTCCTTCATTCAGAAAGTAGGGTCCTAAATAATTCTTCAAACATAAGGAATCATCGAATACAAAAAAGGATGCTTTGGGTGTGACAATCTCTCCTAGGTTATCGTTTGTTAATTGGTGATTGTCCATAAGGTTACTTGGCATAGAACGGAATATTACAGTAATGAAATGCTAAACATTAAGGCAATCATTTTGATAAAATAGCGAAAAAAAGGACAAAAGATACACTCTCATTTCATTAGGAGTTGTCCGAAGTGACAAATTAAGATTTAGAATCATTCTTGTTGTTTTTTGCGTTAGCATTCCTTAAATGATAAACCAAAATGGATAGTTCATTTGTGTAAATTCTTTTATCTTTGTTAGTTGGTCTTTGTCTTTATGAGAACGTAGGTCAGGTGACATAAGGAAAAATCCAATTGGTAAAGGTAGTATTCTAGTAAACAGATAGAAACTGTTAGTTGGTGGATGGATCGGATTGAGAAGGGAAGTGAGTGACAGGGATTTGGATAGAGAACCGAATTTGACTTGTTCTCTATCCAAATCTTACATTTGAAGGTTCTTTTTTACTTACTTGCTAATTCCTTTGCTAGATCCACTAACAAACGTACGCCGTAACCAGTAGGTCCATGGAATTGGGTTCCCGATTTTTTCTTTCGCCATGCAGCCCCCGCAATGTCGATATGAGCCCAATTGATGGATTCATCTACAAACTTGGAAAGGAATACACCTGCGGAAATCGTCCCTGCACCTTTCCCACCACCTGTGATGTTTTTGAGATCTGCGATGTCAGACTTTAAGTCTTCCCCATATTCTTCCCATAGAGGTAGTTCCCATACCCGATCATCGGATGCTTCTGATGCTTTAAAGAGTGCTTCTCGTAATGGATCAGAATTTGTCAGGATGGCAGCAGCTTCATGTCCAAGCGCAATGATGACGGCTCCAGTGAGAGTTGCCAAATCCACCATATAATCGGGTTTGTAGTTTTTGGAAACATAGGAAAGAACGTCACCTAACACGAGTCTTCCTTCTGCATCTGTGTTTTGTACTTCCACAGTCGTTCCATTATAGGCAGTATAAACGTCACCAGGTTTGATTGCTTTTCCATCTGGCATATTTTCCGCAACACCAATGGCTGCAATGATATGGATAGGAATTTCAAGTGCGGCAATGGCACCGATTGCATGGATCGTTGCAGCGGCTCCACACATATCATATTTCATTTCATGCATTTCACCAGGAGGTTTTAAAGAAATTCCACCTGTATCAAATGTTAATCCTTTTCCAACAATGGCGAATTTCTTTTTGGCTTTTGCCGGTTTGTATTCCAGAATCACCATTTTGCCTTCTAACTCAGAACCACGAGAGACAGCAAGGATTCCGCCTAACCCCTCTTTTTTGAGTTGAGCTTCATCCCAAACTTTTACAGAGAGTTTGTATTCCTTTGCTATCTCTTTTGCTCTAGAAACAAAGTCATTTGGAGTGAAGTAATTTGCCGGTAAGTGAGCGATGTGGCGAGCACCATTCACATGTTTTGCGACAACTTTACTTTTAGAAAGACCACTTTCTGCTAAACTACTAACAGATTTGTCTTCGAATTTTAAAAAGACGGCTCCCACTTTCTTTTTTTCTTTGTCTTTCTTTTTTGTTTGCAATACTGAAACTGGATAACTTCCAATATAGAGTGTATTGGCAATTTGATAGGCAATTCGGTCTGCAGAAAACTTTTTGGAAAGTGCTTTCGAAATATGAATTTCCAATCCCATTCCATCGTAGTTTAGGATTTTTTCTCCATACTTAAAAAAATGAGAAATGAATTTTCGGAAGTTTAATTTATCCTTTTCGCCTAATCCAAGATAAATGGTTTGATCTGCCTCATCTCGAAATTCTTTTCCCAGTTCTCCAGAAAACACTTTGGTTTCAATTTGTGTTGGGAATTTTTTTCCGAGTTCCTCTTTCACATCTTCTTGGAAAATAGGAATTAATTTATAAAAGGAACCAGATTTGAAGTTTCCGATTTGGATTTGGAGTGGAGAGATTTCGATTTTCATTTCCCTTGGATTTCCTGAATGTCTTTAATGATTTCTTCAACGTGTCCTTTTACCTTCACGCTGTCATAGATTTTTTTAATTTTGAGAGAACTGTCTAGAAGGAAGGTCGAACGAACAATTCCCATTCCTTTGCGTCCCATAAATACTTTTTCGCGCCAAACACCATAAGCTTCACAGATTTCCCCTGATTCATCGGAGATGAGATCAAAATTGAGTTCTTGTTTTTCAATGAATTTGGTATGGGATTTTGGGTTGTCTTTGGAAATACCTACGACATTATATCCAAATTTTTTGAGACGGGCAAAGTTGTCTCGGAAGTCACAGGCTTCTGTTGTACATCCAGGAGTCATATCTCTTGGATAAAAATAAACAACGACTCCATTTTTCCCTGTTAGATCGGCGAGTTTCACTTTTTCGCCGTTTTGGTTGACACATGTAAAATTGGGGGCTTTTTTCCCTACTTCCAACATAATTTTCACTCCTGGTAAATTCATTCTTTTAGACAATTTTCAGTTGTCAATTTCTGAAAATGGTTCGATACTCTTTGTATGGATTCGAAAGAAAGGGTACAACTCATCCGGGAAGGAAACACTGCCTTTAATGCAGGTGATATCCGGAAAGCTCGTGAAATCTTTCTGAAAACAGACTACAAAGATGGGCTCATTCGTTTGGGTGACCATTTTATGTACGACCGAAAACTTCCTATGTTGGCCTTTGGGTACTACAAAAAAGCAGGTCGACAAGACAAAGTGGATGAAATTTACCAACGAATGGTCTATGCTCTTTCTGTTTGGTTAGGCCGCGATAAGTGGAAAGTTCCGGCATCTGCCAATCAATCAAACGAAGCACAACAAGATTCCAAATCAACTTTAAATCCTGATGATTTTAAAGTTCATCCCATCTTAAAAGCAAAAGCTCTCGAAATACTTTCTTCCAAACATTAATCGGTTTGGATTCGTCTAAGGACTAAACATGATCGATAGTTTTACCTTACAAGCACTCGTTATTTCTACTCTTGTCATTTTCTCCATTCTATCGAGTAAACTTTTTTTCCGTTTTGGATTTCCGATTTTGCTTATCTTTCTAACCTTCGGTATGTTAGCTGGTGCTGATGGTCCAGGTAGAATTGACTTCAACGACTATAGTTTAGCACAATCCATTGGTATTTTTGCACTCATTTACATCCTGTTTTTGGGAGGGCTTGAGAGTGAGTGGGATAGTTTAAAAGATTTTCTCGCAGTTGGGATTCGACTTTCTATTTTTGGAACCATTTTAACGGCACTCATTTTAGGAGTTCTCATCCATCTTTTGTTTCCTGTCCTTGGGTTTATGGAATCCTTTTTACTTGGATCCATTGTCAGTGCTACTGATGCTGCATCTGTATTTAATATTTTTAAGACAGGTTCTTCTGACCTTCCTGTTCATTTAAAAAAAATCATCGAATTTGAATCAGGATCCAATGATGCAGTGGGTGTACTTCTCACCACAATATTTATGAATCTCATCACCGCAGATGCAAGTTTTAGTGGATTCCAATTCTTTCGTTTTTTTGTAATGCAAGTTCTTGTTGGCATGATGATGGGATATAGTATGGGAATCCTCATATTGTATTTAATGAATTCCGTCAAACTAGGGTATGACGGTCTTTATTTGGTATTCATCACTGCATCGGTTCCCTTCATATATGCGGTGACAACCGTATTCCAAGGGAATGGGTTTTTAGCAGTCTACATCGCGGGGATTATCGTTGGTCGCAATAAGTTCATTCACAAAAAATCCATTTTTCGGTTTTTGAATGGTTATGTTTGGATCTTACAAATTGGTATGTTTCTTTGTTTTGGATTACTTGTGTATCCTACAAGAATGGCAAATATTTGGGTTCCTGGACTTCTCATTGGGGTATTACTCATATTATTGGCAAGACCACTCGCTGTTTTCATTTCCTTATTTAGAGTTAATTTACCCATCAAAGAAAAATTATTTATCTCATGGGTAGGACTCAGAGGTGCATCACCCATTATCCTTGCTACCTTTCCGATTGCCCAAGGTCTTGTTTGGGGGGATTTACTCTTTCACATTGTATTTTTTGTCGTTTTGGTATCTCTACTCATCCAAGGGTCTCTCATTCCAAGGGTGGCACAGTGGTTAGGAATTTTAAAAGTAGATCCAGATCGTAAAATTTATCGTCCTACAGACTTTGATAACATCGAGTTCCCTGGAATGACCTTACAAGAGTTAATCGTTCCATACAATTCAAGTGTTGTTGATAAAGCTTTGTTTGAAATCAAACTACCGGACCAGTCGCACATCCTACTCATTGCGCGGGGAGAACAATTTTTAATTCCTTCCGGCAACACACAAGTGAAAGGTGGGGATGTCGTTTGGGTATTAGCAAAAGATGATGTAATGCCTATCATTGGCAAAACCTTTATGTCAATCGCCTAACAAAGTTTTTGTTAGGTTACAAACATTATTTTTTAGAAGGTTTCAGTTTTTTGTCCAATCGAAGTAAATAATACACAGGCAATGCGATGAGTGTGATCATGAGCCCCCAGGAGGCAGTGATTGGTTTTTCGACAAATAAAATTACCATCACAGCAATGTTCGCAAAGATATACAAAAAGATTGGTAGGGGATAAAAAGGAATTTTATAATCGGATTTCATTCCCATCTTTTCAAATCGAAATGGAGTCGCTGCTGTGAGACAAGACAGGATAAGAATCGAACAAGTGATCATATACAGTAAGGCCTCAATTTCTTTTACAAACAAAAAGAGAATCGCAACAAAACCCTGAAAGAAAATGGATACATATGGACTATGCCATTTTGGATGGACTTTGGAAAACGAAGGTAAAAACACTCCATCCCTTGCCATGGCAAAGTATACCCGGCTTCCTCCAATCAGAATAGCGGACATAGATCCTAAAATCACCCATGCAATAAAACTTGTTGTTAAGATTGAGTAATTAACTCCGAATAACTTTTGAAAGGCGATAGCTCCAATCCCGTCTTGTCCCGCCAATTCATCGATAGGGGCTGAAATGACAAAAAGTAAATTGATTGCAAAGTAAAGTCCTGCGACAAGAAAACAAGCTGTGATGGCTGATCGAACAATGGTTTTTTCAGGGTTTTTCACTTCTTCGGCAATGTATGTGATCATATTCCACCCGAGGTAAGAAAAAGATACGGGTACAATTCCGATGAGAACTTTGGAATAAAAGGAAAGTTCCAAAATGTTTGGAAAGGGAGAGTTAAGAAGGTAATTCCAATGTGTAGAACCTATTGTGAACCCAAGTGCCAAAAATAACAGAAGTCCTGTAATTTTTAGAACAGCAAATACATTTTGTACGCGAACCGCAGACTTAATTCCAAAATAATTCAATCCACTAAAAAAGAGAATGGGTAAAATTCCAATGAGGGTAAGGGAACTCACTTGTAAATCAAGACCTAATAGTGTATAGGTGGGCGATTCAAAGTAGGGGAGTTCGGGAAATAAAATTTGTACATACTTACCAAAGGCTAAGGCAAGTACAGAAACACAGGCAGAAAAATTAGTGAGTAAAGATGACCAACCACTCATAAAGGCGATGGCTGGCGAATAGGCAACTTTTAAGTATACATAATCTCCACCTGCAAAGGGGAGGAGTCTTGCGGCATAAGCGTAAGTGATGGAACCTGATAAAGCAAGCAGACCACCAATGATCCAACAGAGGAGGACTATCCAAAGGTTTCCTGTTTCTTTGATTAAATACCCAGAAGTGAAAAAAATCCCCGATCCCACCATCGATGAGAATAAAACGGAGATGGAATCAAAAGTATTAAGACTACGTTTTAATTCCAATTAACCGCCAAGGAGACGTTTGACCATTGTTTCTGAAATAGGTTTCATGGAAGCAGTGGAAACCGATCCAATTTTTCCTTTAAACTCTTCTGGGTTTAACATCATACCTAGAGAAAAGATATTTTCACTTTCTACTTCTTTTTTCTTAAGTTCAGCAAGAAGGCCAGAAACCGTTGCCTTACTTGTTTCCAAAATTTCAGGTTTGGATTTGTTTCCTTCTGCTAACTCTGGAAAGAGTGGCTCTCCCTCAAACAAAAGTTCTTTGAGTTTGTTTTCTTCTTGGGTATTGTCTTCTAAAAGTCCAATCCGAGATTGTTCTTTCGAAAGTTGTTTTTGTAATTCTGTGAGCCGTGATTGGATATTGTGGTACTGAACAGGAAGGCTTACCACAAAATCAGATTTTTCATCTGCCTTCTGGGTTTGGTTTCCTGCCTTTCCAGAGACATCTTTGGTGTCTTTTTTGTCCTGGATTAATTTTTCGGCTGAGTTGAGGAGACGATTGAGACGAACATCCATGTCCTACCTTCCTTGGTAAAGGCCTTATGTCTCGGCGGTGCCTGGACATAAATCCTATGACTACCTGTCTAATTTTCGGCTGACCCGTACAAGGAAAATAAACTTTTTCTAAAAAAAAGTAAAGAATTATTAAAGTTGACTCGGGTTTTTACACAGTTTTGCTAGTGAGAGTTTATGGAAAGAAACCAATTTCTTCTCTTTCTCTCCTTTTTGTTCTCCACCATTGCCACAATTCTAGGAATTGCGATCCTTTTCTCTGGATCTAGCCTTGCTCGTTATTCGAGTGGGACGGGTGGAAGTCTTTTCCAAGCCAGTGAAATCGGTGCTGTCGTCATTCCAATCGTAGGCGAAATCCATTCTGGGGAATCCACATTTGATTCCACTGGAGCCGATACCATTTTACGCCAATTACGCGATCTGGAAGAGGATGGTAACATCAAAGGGATTCTTCTCGAAAT
Source organism: Leptospira levettii (assembly GCF_002812085.1). Classification (NCBI taxonomy): domain Bacteria; kingdom Pseudomonadati; phylum Spirochaetota; class Leptospiria; order Leptospirales; family Leptospiraceae; genus Leptospira; species Leptospira levettii. The sequence goes on along the minus strand of NZ_NPDM01000001.1, from coordinate 658,760 downwards.
CAATTCTCCAGGCGGAACCGTTGCTGCTTCCCAAGAGATTTTTAACGAACTTTTACATTTACGCAAAACCAAAAAGATTGTGGTGAGTATGAAAGATGTCGCTGCTTCTGGTGGGTATTATATCGCCTCTGCTTCCGATTATATCTTTGCTGAAAACGGAACCATCACGGGATCCATAGGTGTCATTTCGTTTGCACCGAATGTGAAAGGACTACTCGATCGTTATGGTGTGGGAGTTCGTACATACAAAGCAGGAAAATATAAAGATATGTATTCTCCGTTTCGTGATTCCACAAACGAAGAAGATGATATGATTGGAAAACAGCTCCAAGACACCTATCGTAAGTTTGTCGAAGATGTTGCCAAAGGTCGCAACAAAACGGTAAAATCGATTGAAGAATTAGCAGAAGGAAAAATTTATTCTGGGGAAGATGCTTTCCGCAACAAACTAGTAGATGATATTGGTGGAAGACGAGAAGCCCATAAAAAACTCTCAGAACTTTGCCAATACGAAGGTGAAATCCCACTTTTTGAACAGGAATATTCACCCTTTGAACGAATGATCCGTTCACTCGGTGTTAAGTTTTTGGGTGAAGGATCTCAAACTGCAAAAATAAGATCTCTTTTGCAATCACAAGTTTTAGTGATCCTTCCTACTTCCCTTGGAAAATTGATGTTATGAGAGATTTTTTCTTTGATTTGGTAGATACTTTGGAGTTGGTCTTTCTTGACCCACTCCGTTATTCAGAAGAAGTAAAAGAAATTCCTTTTGCCCTAAGCCCAAGTTCCAGTTGGTTGTTTTCCATTTTGTCAGCTTTGTCACTCTCAGTGGGTATGAGTATTTTATCTGCTCCTTATACGGTATCCACTTTGTCATTTCTGTTTTTTGGTTTTATTGCCAATTTGATTTTGTTTCGTTTTTTCCCATTTTTTTATTCACTGGTTGCTGACTATTATGTACAAAAAAAAGGAAGATCACAAAAACTTTTGTTCCTTGTGATGTTTGCAAGGCACGCGACCGTACTCTTTTTGTTATTTGCTCCTATTTGTATTGTGATCCATGCCATAGGATTATCAGGTGTGGGTTCAGGATTTTTTTTATTACTTACATTTATCGTATTGTATGGTTTGGTCATTGCACGTGGACTCAAATCCATTTATGAACTAAAAAATCGGGATTCGATTCGTTTTTCCTTTTATGCATTGGGATTAACCATTTTGTTTCCATTTTTAATGAATTTGTACACAGCAACAAGTTTCCTGCAATCGGTATCAGGCGGTTTTTAATTGAATTTACTCATCACGAATGACGACGGAATCTCTTCCGCCGGTATCAAAGCTTTGGAACGAGTCCTTGGCAAGTCTTACAAAACATACCTCATTGCTCCTCTCAAAGAACGATCTGTGACATCCATGGCTCTGACTGTTTTCCAAGGCATGCGGGTGGAGCGGATCAATGACAACCATTACATCGCTGACGGATTCCCTGTGGATTGTGTGAACATTGGTTTGTATGCAGAGATTTTTCCAAAAATTGACTTTGTGATCTCTGGGATCAACAGAGGTGTGAACATGGGATATGATGTACATTATTCAGGGACAGTTGGTGCTGCCAAACATGGTGCTTTACATGGGATCCCGTCGCTTGCTGTGAGTTCTGGTCGTATTGATCCTGAGGATGGGTATGTAAAAGAAGCCGAACTCGTGTTAACCTTTTTGGAAACATACAAATCCCAAATCCAGTCAGGTGAAATTTGGAATTTAAATTTTCCGCCAGAAATTAGCGGAACGGGAACCATCAGTGAACTCGTTTTTACCAGACTTGGTCGTAGGCGATATTCAGAAAAATATGAGAAAAAACAAATCATTGAGGGTGTCAGCGAATTTCAGTTAAACGGAAGTTTACTTGGGCACGATGAAGAAACAGGCACAGACTTTGAAGCCTATTACCAAGGAAAAATCCCTGTGACACCTATCCAATTGGACCTAACGGAAAAAAATCGACTGAAGGAATTACAATCCAAATAAAACCTATGGCTGTAGACAACGATTACCTTTCTTATATGAACAAAGGCAATTATGCCATGGCCTTAAACCTTCTTGACCAAGCACTATTGCAAAATCCAGAAGATCCTATCCTCTTATACAATTTTGCTCTTTGTTGTTTCCAAACCAAAAACTTTAAAAAAACAATTCAGGTTTTAGATCGGATCTTAAGTGAATACCCAGGTTTTATCGAACTAGACAATGTCTACCGACTCAAAGTGTTTTCTCTTGTTGAACTGAAAGAATGGGAATCTGCAGAAGGGATCATCAAAGAACGATTGCAGATTGCGGTAGATGATGCCAAACTCCTCTCCTTTTTAGCCCATGTATATGAGTATACTCACCGTTTGGATGATGCGATCAACATCCACAGACGGATTTTAAAAGCCAATCCTGATTATAAGAATAGTTTGAATTCTCTTGGTTATTTACTCGCTTTAAAAAAGAAACTAAACGCAGAGGAAAGAGCAGAAGCCATTCGTTCCTTAAAAAAAGCCTTAGAACTGGATCCCAATAATCCTGCTTATTTGGATAGCTTTGGGTATTTTTTACAAACCAATGGGAAACCAGAAGAAGCATGGAAGGCATATCGTAAGGCCTTACAAAAGAACCCAAACCACCCAGTCCTCCTCGAAAGACTCAAGAACCTAAAGAAATAAATCTCCCTTTTGTTGACACAGTCCTTCTTCCAAAAACACTGGTGTTTCAAGGACTTTCTCGGGATGTAGCGCAGTGGTAGCGCATCTGTTTTGGGTACAGAGGGTCGCAGGTTCAAATCCTGTCATCCCGAATCAGTTGGTTCTATCTGACCCGGTAGCTCAGCTGGATAGAGCAACTGCCTTCTAAGCAGTTGGTCGGGGGTTCGAATCCCTCTCGGGTCGATGATTGTTCTAGAAACGGTGGATGTAGTTCAGCGGTAGAGCCCCGGTTTGTGGTACCGGTCGTCGCGGGTTCGAATCCCGTCATCCACCCACTAAAATCGCCTTCGGCGATTCAAACTCCAAACAACTTACATAGATAACCAAAAGATAGGGATTCGAACGATTTTTCGATAGAGTTCGAGTAGCCAATTTGGCAAGATACCTTGCCTAATTGGCGTTAAGCGAGAACGACCGAGCGCAAGGACGCGCGAGGGCTCGGAAAAGACGGCCTGGAGCGAGTTCGACCTGGATGGGAGAACCGTGTAAGGCGAATCCCGTCATCCACCCACTAATTAATTTCCCACTTCAACGAATATACTTTTTGAAAAAATGGTTTGGTCGCCTTGCGTTCGCTTGGCCCTCCATGGCCAAAGCTCTCGCTCGCATCCATCCGTGGATGCTTTGCGGCGCCCGAACCATTTTTTCAAAAAGAAATCGAACTTCATTTGGGAAATTGGGATAAGCATTTAAGTTACTTAAGAATCAATTGAATTGGGATTCGAACGATTTTGCAATAGAGTTCGAGTGGGAAATTTGGTTATAGATCTTGTCTAATCAGAGTTAAACGAAATGCCATCGGGTTATCTTGTAGGTTCAGCTGATTTTTCTATATTTTGGAAATTTTTTGCAAAAATAGATTCGCCTTGAATCCAGTCCACTTTCAATAATGGGAACTTCATAAAGAATTCCATGAAAACCTTCTCAATTCGTCTGCGATGAATGATCGAACATTGAGAGGGAGATTGTAGGTGGTGTTAAATGATAGTGTTCCCAATTGTTTGGCATCGATCGATCCGCTACTTTTTTTTTGTTATCCTATCTCTATTTTTTTTCAATCATTGCAAAGGGGAAAATTTTTCCAATGTTTGTGACCCACAGAGCAAAGCATTTTATCAGACTATTTTTTTAAAGATTGCATTGAATGATAAAAGTGTCGCTTGTGGAATTGGTCCTATACCCGGAAAAGAAATCACATCCTTCTCGATTCCTTCATTGGGAATCAATGGAATTATATCAGATTCCAATATTAGCCTTTTGTCGGACACTCTCACAACTTTTACTCCGTTAATTGCCAAATTTACCACGACTGGGAAAAATGTTTCGATAGGTGACGTAACGCAAACGAGTGAAGTAACATCAAATTCGTTTTCGGCAAATCTAGTCTATACCGTGACTGCAACGGATGGTACGACTAAGGATTATACTGTCACACTGACTGCTCCTAGAACCTATGGAGGTTCCTCTTTGGCACTTTGGTTTAAAGCAGACAGTCTTATTTTATTGGATGGAGAAAATGTTCAAACCTGGAATGATTTTAGTGGGAAAGGCAATCATCTAACACAAGTAACATTTCCAACAAGACAACCAGTTTATAAAACAAATCGCGTAAACGGACTACCTGCGCTCAATTTTGCACAAACATCATTGACTTCGATGAGTTATAGTGGTGGAACTGGATTTTCATCTATTAATAGCGGATCATTTTTTTTAGTATTTAGAATGCCAGAAGTTCATCCTGCGACGAATTTATTGTTAGTTGGTCCTGCAAACGGTAGAGAGATCAATATTGGTGCATCACCTGGAAATGAATTGTTTCTTTGGAGAAATGGTTCTGGAATGACTCCAGCATCTGTTAACTCCATACCGGTGACTTCATTTATAGCCATCGCCAGCATTCAGAATACTACCGTTAGTTGGCAAGAGTATTGGAATGGAGATCTAAAAGGCAATGCAACTTCCAATATTGAAAGTTATGTGACAGGTACCACTGGATCCCTTTCCAACGGAAATTTAGATGGTGATATAGCTGAATTTTTCTATTTTGATTCAGCCCTCTCACAAAATGAAATCGATAAAGTATTTTGTTACTTAAGAGCGAAATACAAACTGATTGCTACGACTAGAAGTTGTGGAATATAGACCAATCTAAAATCTCATAAAATCAAACTGTAAAATTCCAAAGTCTAATTTTTCTCCCACTCAGAAATCCATTCTGACGTTTTCCTTACAGTTTCGAACTAGTTTTTCTTTCGTACGAGTTTGTCAGCAAATGACATAATTGTTTTAGATTAGTACTAACACCGAATATTAAAAACTAGGGAGAAGGATAGGCATTAATTTAATTTTAGAATTTTCAAATTCGATATTATTTTATTTTCTAATTCTCTACAGGTATTAAACTGCCTACTACTGAAAGAGGGAAATTACTTGTATGCATTCTTATTTTTCCAATATCACCATTCGGTCTAGACTGATCCTTTTGCCTCTTCCAATCCTTTTGTTTTTATTGATTGTGCTCGCTTTGTACATTCAATCACAAAACAAGGAAATTGATTTCTCAGCGAAAGAACAGCAAGGTATTGAGATCATCAAACCTGTTTATTTCGCCTTTAAGGTTGCATTACCAAAATTTAAAATTGGTAACGAGAATGTAGATGATTTGAAACCTGTGATGGAAGAAGGCAAGGCTACAATCCTTAAATCAGGAATCCTTTCTGAAGATTCAAAACAAATCCAAAAATGGATTACCTATTTAACTCGCGAACGTTTTGACCAAGAAACAACTCGCAATTTTTTGGAAGATACACAAGACTTAGCAGTTAAGATTGGAGACAATTCGAATTTAATACTGGATCCAAAATTGGAATCCTATTACCAAATGGATATCATACTATTCCAAGTTCCCATGTTATGGAAACATGTAGGACAACTCAAAGAATTAATTAGAGATGAATATCTAGGAGAAAACCAAAAACGGAAAACCTTTTCGAATATCAGTTATACAAAATCAATCATATCCATCAATGCAATTGAGAACATTTGTATCAACATAACGAACTCTTATAAAAAAACAATGGAGAATGCTCCAACCTATCAAGGTGAGATTCAAAAAAACATAGACCAAACAAACCAAGCCTGTAATGCTTATGTTGATGAATTGAAAAAAGTATTGATAACAAATGCAAACAAACCTGATTCATCAGATGAATTATTCAACATCATCCATAAGGGAACATTTTTAGGATCGGAAATTCAAAATTTTTCCATTTTGATTTTTGAAAACTTAATTAAAGATCGTTTATCAGAACAAAAATTCCACAGGTTGGTCAATATCCTCATTCTTGTATTGGCACTGAGTGTTTCCATACTTCTGATTTTTTTCATCTTTAAAAGTATCAACATACCTTTAAAAACTGTTTTGACGAAAGTTGAGGAATTGTCGAGTGGTGATGCCGATCTAACAAAAAAATTACCATCGTTTGGTGAGAATGAAATTGGTGAAATTTCTGGCTCCATCAATCGATTTGTGAGCCAATTGCATGATATCATTGTCCAACTGAAACATTCAGTTAACCAAGTTGAAAAAAGTTCTGACCAATTAAAACATGATGCTCTCTCGGTATCTGACAATGCATCTGGACTTGCTTCCACTTCGGAAGAGGCTGCCGCTTCTTTAGAAGAATTATCATCTTCCTTTGAAGTTATGTTTGGATCTATTTCTGATGAAACCAAAAACATTGCAAAAATTGCAGAAGAAATTCGAAATATCGAATATTCCATCGTTAATATTGAAAAGGAACTCAATCAGTTATCAATTGAGTCTGTTGCATCAACTAAATTAGCAGATAACGGAAATATGTCGATACGAAGTACGGATAATTCAATGGAAGAAATCCGATTGGTTACAAAAGAAATTTCTGGAATTGTTGATTTGATCACTGATATCTCTGAACAAACAAATTTACTTGCACTCAATGCAAGTATCGAAGCTGCAAGGGCTGGTGATGCAGGAAGAGGATTTGCAGTAGTTGCGGAAGAGATTTCAAAACTGGCAGATAAAACAAGAATTTCAGTGAAAAATATTATGACATTAATTGCGAAGAGTGATTCAGCAGTCAACATTGGAGTGAATCATGTGAATGATACAGTAAAAGTTCTGAATGAAATTGTTGGCCAATCCAATCGGATTCAGACAGGTGTTGAAAAGCTAAAAGGTGAAATTTCATCACAATCCAATAGTTTAACCAATGTATCTCACGAACTCAAGGAACTGCAGTCATTGGCTGAATCAATTGAAACTTCATGCCAAGAACAAAAACGAACTTCTGACGATATGGTGGTCAGTGTGAATTCACTTTCAGGTAGTGCTCAGGAACTTGCTCAAAGTTCCGAAGATTTAAACCGAGTGAGTGTGACGATCAGTAGTGTGGCAAAAACAATTTCTACGATTGCCAATTCGTTTGAAACAAGTGTTGATTCATAATATTAGAAATGTTTGTTTGTCGTGTGATGGTTTCCATTTGTTCCAAACGATTCAAGAGAATTGACTGGCATCGGTAACATACTCTCGTTTTAACTTCGGGAGGTTAGCTGGGAGAAAAATTATTTGTTTTTTGGATTTTATTTCCTTCTTGCCGTTTCAGAAATTAATTTCAGTAATGAATCCATATGCCCACGAATTCCACTACAAAAAAAGACTATTGGATCATTGGTTTTTTATTATTTCTCAGTTTGGTTCCAAGTATAGCTGGACTATTTCGAATTTTCCAACTAACAACTGGTTCTGGTTATACGGTTGAGAATCAGCGATTTTTTAATGACCCAATACCCGTAATCCTCCATATCATTGCTGTTTTATTGTATAGTATTTTAGGATCATTCCAATTTGCACCTGGTTTTCGAAGCCGTCACCTTCGTTGGCATCGGATTTCTGGTAGGTTCCTCGTTGTTTTTGGACTTCTTAGTGCGGGCAGTGGTTTATGGTTAACTTGGGAATACCCAAGGGTACCTACTGATGGGGATTGGTTATTTGGAATTCGAATGGTTGTCGGAGTCTGGATGTTTGCCTGTATCCTACTCGGTTTTTCATTTGCTTTGGGGAAACAATTCCGAACCCATAGCCATTGGATGATCCGAGGTTATGCGATTGGATTAGGCGCAGGCACACAAGTATTCACTCATCTACCTTGGTTTATCATTGTGGGAGGCGAACCATCGGGGATTCCAAGAGATTTAATGATGGCAGCAGGTTGGCTTATTAATTTTGTATTTGCAGAATGGATCATTTGGAAGGAGAAATTGTTCCGAAATTAATTTACAAGTTGCTAATTTTTCTCTCAGAGAACACCATGAGTCACTTTCGGCTAACAAAGTGACACAGTGGTGATAAGTAAGAATGTTTCCAATTTTCAAACAACTTCTATCTTCCTTCCTCTGTTTTGGTTTGATCCCTTTTTCAAATCCCCTCTTTGCTACGGATCATATTGATTTATATTTAAAATGGTACCACCAATTCCAATTTGCAGGTTATTATACTGCGTTAGAAAAAGGATACTACAGAGAACTTGGATTGGATGTTTCCATTCACGAAAGTAAAAATGGAATAGAAGGATTACACCAACTTATTTCAGAAAAAGAAGCACGTTATGGAGTAGGTGCAAACGAAGTTCTTTTACAATGGCATGCTGGTGCACCCATCGTCGTCATAGCTGTTATTTTCCAACATTCTCCTATTGTTTTATTCACAAAAAAAACTCATCCTGACCAATCTGTACATGATTTAGTTGGGAAAAAGATCATGTTATCTCCTCATGTTTATGAAATTTTAGCTTTGCTAAAAAAGGAAAAATTAGACCCAAGTCGATTTCGTCAATTACCACATAGCTTTCGATTTTTGGATATAGTGGAAGGTAAGGTAGATGCTTTGGATGGTTATTCTACCACTCAAACCTATGAACTCGAGAAAATGGGATTCCCTTTGATGGTGTTTTCACCAAGAACCTCTGGTATTGATTTTTATGGAGACAATTTATTCACAAGCAAACTCGAAATAGAAAATAACCCAACAAGAGTCAAAAAATTCCGTGAAGCAAGTCTTCGTGGATGGGACTATGCAATGAAACACAAACAAGAGATTGTAAATCTAATCTCAGAAAAATATGCCAGTTCCATTCCGAAAGAACAATTATTATTTGAAGCAGAACAGATGGAACCATTGATCCAACCTTCGCTTGTCGAGATTGGATATATGTATGAAGGGCGTTGGAAACATATCAATGAAGTCTATGCAGATTTCGGTATGTTACCTAAAAATTTGGATCTGAGTGGATTCCTCTATAACGCCAATCCAAAACCAAATTACGAATCTATTTTTTCGATTTTGATTTTACTCTTATTTATTGTGTTAGTTGCTTGGGTGATCCAAAGGTATAGATGGAACAAACGGTATTCAGAAACCTTAAAAACAGAAGTTTTACTCAGAACAGAAGAATTAAAAATCTCCAACAATGCTTTGAATTCAACTAATCTTGTTTTAGAATCAAAATTAAAAGAACTGACGGAAGCACAAGAAAAGTTATTAAATCGGGAAAAATTAGCGACCATAGGTAATTTAACAGCAGGGATGGCACATGAATTGAATACACCATTGGGTGCGATTGTTTCCTCTAATGGTACTATCAGCAATTTTTTTCAGAATCAATTTCAAACAATCATAAATTACCTTTTTACTTTTTCGAATGAAGATAAAGAACGATTTTATTTCTTAATAAGAGAGTATCAAAACATTCAAAATGTTTTTTATACAGGTAAAAAAGAGAGGGAATTTAAAAAAGAGTTAGAAATTGAGTATGCAGAAATTTTCCAAAAATACTTAAAAGATGATAGAGAAGAATACTTAAACTTAATTGTTGATTCTTCCGCTTTTTTGCTCGGGGATCATCTAAAATTTATCTTAGAAAGTGATCACAAAAAAGAAATATTAACTATGGGTTCAAAGGTAGCGAGTGTCTTCCGTTCTTGTTCTATCATTTCGACTGCTTCTGAAAAATCATCTCATGTTGTAAAATCTTTAAAAAATTACTTAATTTCTGATGATCTTACCCATTCAGATCAAAGTAAAATTGATATCACTAGCGAAATCGAAACGATCCTCACTCTTTATTATTATAATATCAATCATAGAGTAAAAGTTCAAAAACATTTTTTATCACATCGGAAATGCAAAGGCAATCGGGATAATTTAAATTTAGTTTGGGTTAACTTATTAAACAATGCTTTATATGCAATTTCATTTGAAGGAATCATTGAACTTACTATAGAAGATGATGGCCCATGGATCAAGGTCAGCTTTATCGATTACGGGAGTGGAATTCCAAAAAATATCCAAGACCGAATTTTTGAACCTTTTTTTACAACGAAATCAAAAGGTGAAGGAGTTGGATTAGGATTGGACATTTGTCGAAAAGTGATCAACAAAATGAACGGTAAAATTGAATTCGAAAGTGAAGTTGGAAAAACAAAGTTCACCGTTTATTTGTTAGCTGAAGAATAAAATACTTTTGATTCACTTTTTTACTTTACTTTTTTTGGAAAAAGAATCTTATTTTGCCAGTTTGGTTTTACCATACACAAATCAAAGTAGGTAGGTTCATTTTATGTCATTCCAAGATGCAATCAAGGTTTGCTTTCAAAAATATGTCGATTTTAATGGAAATGCAAAACGTCCAGAATTTTGGTATTGGGTAGCATTTACATTTGTTGTTAGTTTTATCTTACAGATGTTCCTTCCCATTTTAGGAATGGTATTTTCTTTGGCAGTTTTTTTACCAAGCATTAGTGTTGGTGCAAGAAGGTTGCATGATGTAGGAATGAGTGGTTGGTGGCAATTAATTGGTCTTACAGGGATTGGATTACTTGTATTGATTTACTTTTGGGCACAAAAAGGTAAATAGACCAAATTTTTTTCTTAACGCATTCCTATAGAATTTCGGTTTGCGTTAGGGACAAGTAGGGCTTGGTCACCTACCATTGGGTAGGTGACGGAAGCGTAAGCGAACCCCGGATTGACCCGCCCTTGTTTCGAAAGGTCAACTGCATCGAAAGATTAGGAACGCCCTATCTCTTCTTTTTTTGATAAATGGTTTCATCTATTCGAATTGCATTTTCTATAAACGCTATAAGGGTATTTTTATCGATTTCATCGGTTGAGTGAAAAGTAAGACAATAAACTTGTTTTCTCTTTTCTCGTTCTAAGATATTCTTAGGATCATCTAACAGATAACCATTGCAAAATCCAAATTGCACTCCTGATTTTGGTCCTGGTTTTATAGAAGCGGGCCAAATAAAACAAACTCTACTATTTTGGAAATAATAAAGAACCGAATAGGATATTTTCTCTTCTAAATTGCTGAATAACTTAATGATATCCGTTAGTTTTGTAACGATCTCCAATTCAGATTTTGTCAGACTTGCATAAAAATATTCCAATTGATTATGTTTTAGAGAATCTGATTGTTTGATTTTACTTTTCATTTTCCAAAATACTTAAATAAATTTCTTTTTGATTTTTGGAATGTTTTGTTTGGTTTGAGGCAAACGTAAAGATTAATGATTGTTCTTCATTTGATACCATACGACTAATTTCGGAACCTGTTGGATAACCACCACAACCATCATGAGACCATTCAAAAATAATCTCTGAATCTGTTTCTTTGAGAATATTAAAATATAGATCACTACAATCTTTTGCTAACTCTGCTTTTACAGCATCCACAAATACATAACGTCTTGAAGTGCCGATTTTTTTTAATAGAGTGAACCGATAGAGTTCCGACCAATTTTGGTTTGTGACACCTCCGGGGAACAATTCTATCATTGAGATATTTTCGTCATTCTCTGAGTGTCCGATCACCCATTTTCTTCCGTCAAAATTTCGATGGAATGGAACTTTCGTTAATTCTTTTTTGATTCCAAAATTCTTATCGATAACCAATCGTAAATTCTCTTTGTTTTGTTCGGAAAAATTGATTGGTATGTGTAAGGATTTGATTTCACCATCTTTGTTTTTCAATTCAATCGTAAAAAATTTGCTAGTATTTCCAGATTCAAAAATCCATTGGTATTCAGTTTCGTTTAACGCTTGACTCTCTAGGTATAATTTTCCTTTTTCTATTTTTTTTTGTTGGATAAAGTAATCTTTTTTATCCTCTCCATTCCTTTCAAAACCACGTACAGAATCAATGACATCAGTTTTTACTATTGCTAAAAAGCTCCAGCGAACAGATGTTCCATCAATGATCGGTCCTAAATTTTTTGCGACTGCCCATTCGTTTTCCAATTGAGGTTTTACTTGTGCCTGTAAAAAAACATGGGATAAAAATATTGTGAATAAAACTAGATAAGAAAGACGTTTCATTGTGAGTTCCCTTTTTAGTAACTGACTAAGGATTTGATTTTAAAGGAAGATTTGGGATCCGTCAACGAAATCCGAGATCCAATTTGGATTTAAAGTTCAATTGTAGGAAGGAAATGAATGGTGAAGTGAAGTGATGTTAAAAGCAGGAAAGGTGAGTTTTTTTTAAGTTTTTGGTTTTGGCATTTGGTCAAGAGGGCTTTTGATATTTTCCAATCGACTCCTTGCAACTTTGGTGTATATTTGTGTGGTTCGGACACTTGAGTGTCCGAGTAGAGTTTGGATCATTCTTAGATCCGTTCCGAGTTCCAACAGATGTGTCGCAAATGCATGCCGCAAACTATGAAAGGTGACTTTTTTGGTGATCTTTGCTTTAGCGGCTGCTTGGTTAAAAATGGATTCAGCCGTTCTGATGTGAAGGGGTCTTTTCCCAGCACCCGGAAATAACCAAGTTATATTTTTTACCTCATTAAAACTATATTTTAAAAGCAAATTGTATTCTCTTACCTGTAAGTATTCTTTAAGCTCGAGAATGAGGGAATTGGCAAGAATTGTGTATCTATCTTTTTTGCCTTTTCCCTGGGTGATACGGATCATGTTCCTTTCTAAATCGATATCTTTTAATTGTAAATGGATCACTTCACCTACTCGTAATCCAGCTGAGTAACTAATGAGGAGTAGTATTTTATGTTTTAAGTTCGGAAGTGCATTGAATATAGCTCTAGTTTCTTCCGCTGATAAAACTTCAGGTAATTTGTTATCGATTTTCATTTTTGGAAATTTAAGATTTTTCATCTGCTTACGGACTTCCCGAAAATAGAAAATGAATGCTTGTCTTGCACTTCGGATGGAAGCAGAACGTAATGATTTTTCTTTTACTTGAAAGTCCAAATAATTTTCTATATCCTTCGATACAATATTCATTGGTAATTTCTCTGTAAAAAGCAACAGTCTGTATAGATGTGAATAATATGTTTTGGTTGTGAAGAATGAAAAATTCCTTTCCCTGGCCGAACGAAAAAAATCTTCCAAAATCCCACATTGTTTGGGGATCTCATTCGCTAGATATCGAATATCATATTCAGAAAATTCAAATAACACGCGTTTAATGGATGAAACTTCATTAGGATAGGACCAACTCTTATCTTCCGGGTGGTACATTGCCTTTGGAATCGATTTTGCGATTTTGATGTACAATTCCGAATACGGAAAATATAGATGGAATCGTTTATCATTTGATTTGTATTTGAGTTTGATCATAGAACACCTAACTTAGTTTGTTTCAATGGAATAGGTGAGGGCTTACTATTTTGGTCCTGAGATCCTTTCGATTTTTGTTGTTCAGTGAGAAAATTTTGGTGATTGGGGATGGTTCTTGAGGGGCGTTTGCGAATCTAGTATCCCCGCCCTTACTAGGGTGGGGTTCTAGACCCGCCACCCAATAACTTCCCTCTATCACGTCCACGGGCAACAGACAAATGAAAATTAAATTAAGGATTTTTTTTTTCTTGGAAAGTTCATGCTATAGCACAAACTGAAATCTTTGGGAGTTATATGAATTTAGTCACAGTCGGATTAGGCATCTTTTTTATCATTTATGGTATCACTACCTATATTTTACGTCTTTATAAACCAGGATTTTTTTGGAAACTAGAACCGATGAAACAAAAATGGGGCGAAAAAAGAGGATACTTCATTCATGTTTTTAGTTACTCTATCTTACCCGTCGTTTTAGGAATTGTGTATACAATTTTAGGATTAAGAGGTTAATTCCGGATAACTCTTGTTATTTGGGCGCCTCCAATCAATTCCAGAAAAAAACAAAATACAATATGGACCGGGCCCTACGCTGCAATCTTTCTCAAATTGAGAAAGGATTTCCGCTTCGGTCCCTGGCGCAGGGATTTTATAATTGATGGGAAAGGATTGTGTCTTGCCTAGAAGGAGTTCGGTCTTCCGGGTAATCCGTACTATAATGAAGACCCCGGCTTTCCTTACGTAATAACGCGGATCTCACAATGAGTTCGGCAACTTTTACTAAATTTCGAAGTTCTAGTAGACCCAAAGAAACAGTCGTTCGATTGTAATAATCTTTTACTTCTTGTGAGATCAGTTTTAATCGACGAAGGGCACGTTCTAATCTCATATCAGATCTAACAATTCCAACATAATTACTCATGATGGTTTTAATTTCGATTAAGTCATGGGAAATTAATACCCATTCTTCCGTGTTCGTTGTTCCTTCTTTGTTCCAATCAGGAATCAAATCGGTTTCCGCAGAATACTCTAGTTTCCCTTCTAATTTGATATCATTTGCAATCCGATGGGAAAATACCAAACATTCCAATAAACTATTGGAAGCTAAACGGTTACCACCATGGACACCCGTACACGTTGTTTCACCACAAGCATATAAGTCTGCAATGTTAGTTCGTCCTAAGAGATCTGTTGCGACACCACCACACATATAATGTGCAGCGGGAACAACTGGAATTGGATCGGTTGTGATATCAATCCCTAGTTTTTTACATCGTTCATAAATAGAGGGAAAATGGCTTATGATGTCATTGGCAGGTCTATGAGTGATATCAAGGAGTACATGTGGTTCCCCTCTTTTTTTCATCGTATCATCAATTGCCCGTGCCACTATATCTCTAGGTGCTAATTCTCCCATTTCATGATAGTCTTTCATGAATGGCCTGCCACCTATCTCGCGTAAGATACCACCATGGCCTCTGACTGCTTCTGAAATTAAAAAACTATTTCCCTGTTCATGGAAAAGCGAAGTAGGATGGAATTGGTAAAATTCCATATTTTTGACAATGGCACCAGCTCTGTAAGCACTGGCTACACCATCACCAGTGGCAATGTTTGGATTAGTTGTGTGCAAATACACTTGGCCAGCACCACCAGTTGCTAAAATTGTTTTTTTCGCAAGCACTGGAAATACTTCACCAGTTTCTGTATCTACAATGTAGGCTCCATAACATCGTAATGGTAAATTTTCTTTATTTTTTAAATGGTGTTTGGTGATTAAGTCTACACATGCATGGTTTTCTAGAATTCGAATGTTTTGGTTTGCATGAACATGATCAAGTAACGATTGTTCAACGGCACTACCTGTTCTGTCAAGAGAGTGGATGATCCTATTTTTGCTATGTCCACCTTCTCGCGCTAAATCCAATTCACCCGTTTGGTTTCTTGTGAAAGGAACACCCAAGTCCAATAGTTCTTTGACTCGGGTTGGACCTTCTTCTACCAAAACACGAACCGCTTCAAGATCACATAATCCTGCTCCCGATTCTAAAGTGTCTTTGATGTGTTCTTCGAATTTGTCCTTATCATCAAAAACAGATGCAATCCCACCTTGCGCATAGTTGGTATTTGATTCGTAGTCTGCTTTTTTTGTAACAACAACAACCGAACCAAGCGGAGCTAATTTTAACGCGGTAAAGAGACCACTCACTCCGCTTCCTATGATCAGAAAATCTGATTTAATTCGAGTCACATTGCATCCAATTCATGATAAGTTTCAAAAATAAATGATCCTAAAATCTAGAATCATTTATTTCGTATTCAACATCCCTTCGATAAAGTCCAAACTTCTAATTAACATATAATCAGGTTTGATCGCATCGTTTGCGTGTTCTTTCAAATACGTATCAGCTTTGCCATTTTTTTTGGCATAATCCTTAATCGCATTCAAATTGAATTTTGATTTCACAACGCCTTCATGTGGAATGAGAGGTAAGTGGTTCCACATATCCTCTTCTCTGTACCGGAAAGGGAAGGTTCCATCTGGTTCTTCTGAAACTTCAATGTCAGGTGAAACTCCAACTACTTGGATGGTTTTTCCGGAAGGAGAATAATACCTAGCATTTGTGATTTTCAAAAGGTAATTTGGATTGTTGTCCAATTTTTTTAATGTTTGAACAGTTGCCTTTCCGAATGTCCTTTCACCAAGTAAAATACCACGTCCATGGTGTTGAATCGCACTTGCCACAATTTCAGAAGCAGATGCTGATTTTGAATTCATAAGAACAGCTAGCGGAAGTTTTGTGATGTCTTTGATTTTTGCATATTTTTCATCATCACTTCTTCCAGGAGTTTTTGTAGAAACAATCAGTCCTTTTTCGATGAACATATCAGCGATATCCACAGCTAAATCCAAAAATCCACCTGAGTTTCCTCTTAGGTCTAAAATCACAGCTTTTAACGGTTTGCCATTCTCTTTGGCAGTTTTTTCCATTTCTGCTAAAGCTTCTGCAATTTGTGTATCAATTGGTGGTTCCCCGTTTCCAGGTTTTACAAATCCAGTAAGTTTGATATAAGCAACTTGTGGATTTTCTTTTACTAAGTGATACGTTACGTTTTTGATTGTGATTTTATCACGAATCACTTCGATATCTATTTTTCCTGTATTCCCTTTCCGAGAGATGGTAAGTACAACTTTTGTTGCTTTTGGTCCTTTGATTTTTTTAACTACTTTATCAAGAGACAAGTTTTTGATGAGTTTACCATCAACGGCAACAATATTGTCTCCACTGCGGATCCCAGCTTTGAGTGCAGGACTTCCTTCCAATGGATTTTCAACAATCACCTCACGACTTCCACCACCAGAGAGGATGGCACCAATCCCTTCAAAAGATCCATCACTGATTTTGGACATGGATTCTTCCCAAACTTCTTCCAAAAAGACATTGGAATGTGGATCAAGAGAGTTTAAATAACCATTCGCAGCGGCAACAAACACTTGTTCCATGCGGAATTCTTTTTTGTCTTCTTCCTCTTCATCAGGAAGTTCACCGTCAAGTTCCACGAGTCCTTTTAGTACAGGCGTTTTGTATTTATCCAAATTGTCTTGGATGTAAGTGACAACCCGATCAAAATCCTTTCTTGAAAAATTAATTTCTTCCCAACGAGCAGAGATCACTGATTTTTTCAGTTTTTCTTTTTCGATCAGTTTTTTGAGTTCTGCATCAGATAACTTACGGTTTTCATTTTTTTTCCGTTTCTCTTTTTGGATTTTTTCCACTTGGGTGTAATCAGGATCAAATACGACAAACTTGTCAGATGGAGAGATTTTGAAAGTAGTCCCTGGCCAGAGGTCTTCCTTATCATCATATTTCTCTCTTTCTTTGAAATAACTTTCTGGGTAAATGTAAAGAGGGTGAGGTAAACTTAAAAAAGCAAAACTTGCGGCATCGGTATAAGCACGATTTACATTGATATGTTTGTCTATGTACAGTTTGTCTACTGTCCGAATGACAGTTTCAAAGTCGACATACGTGAAATTGGTCTCGCGGTTTTGTGCTTTTTTCGCTTCTGGTTCGCAGGAAATAAAACCAACTGGTAAAGCAAAACTTAGAAGGGTGAAAAAGGATAGTAGATAAACAAATCGTTTCAAGGGATCTCTCGTTTCGTGGATAGATTATCCTAAGAATTTCCGAATTTCCAGCCTAGGCAAGACAAAAAAAATTGGGACAAATCCAGGACACATGCATAACATAGACGGTGACATGCGCTCATTCGTTGTCCTGATTTTTGCCCTTTCTCTCTGGTTTTGTTCCTCCGAGCCAGAAAAGAACCCAAATCGTGATCCTTATAGTTTGGAAACCCTACTTTTTTTGGAAGAGGTATTACTTGATGTTTGGGAAAACCCTTCCGCAAAAGAAGATGCAATGTCTCGACTAAGATATGTTTGCCGAACGAAAGATACTGACGATGGATATTTATGTTACATGTGGGGACTTTTGGAATACCAACGTGGCAATTACAATGAAAGTTATGCCGGTTTTCGAAAGGCTTTAGAAAAAAATCCAAACGACACTCTTTATAAAAACATGTTACGATTATCCGCTGAAAAATCGGGAAACTTAGCGGATTTAAAAGCCCATTCGTATGATGGGGAAGTCCTCGCTTCTCTTTCTGAATTGGAGAAACAATGCAAAGAGGAAAAATCCCCGAACATTTCCACCTTTCAATTTTTGATCGAACGGGGTGTATTCACCAAAGAGTCATTAAAACGTGGTAGTTTTTCGACTTGTTTCCAAAAATTAGAACCAAACGAACAAATTTCTCTCCAAAAACAAATCCGTAATCCCAATGTATCCTATAAAGAAAGATTGTATGCGGACCAAATGAAGTCGGATCCATTTACCAAAATTTGGGATACATCTTCTTACCACCGAGGGGAATTGGGAAAGGAAATGGTGGGTGGAACACAAGGGGCAGTTTCTGCAACTGTCTCATCCAATGCTGATGGGAATCCTTCTCTTGTTACTGGTTCCATTCGCCCCTCTCCGATGACGGAAGCCTGGCGTAAGGTAAAACTAACTTCTCTTTCCGGGAACGAAGCTCAGGCAAAAGAAGCTTTTAAACAGTTTCTGACCGAAGTCAGAGTCTCCAAAACAAAGGGTAAATCGGAAGCGATGATGGCAACCGCCTTAGAACGAGCTGCAAAATTATTGCTCGAACAAGACCCGAGTTACGTTAAGATTCGTTTCCTTGCGAAAGAACTTTAAGATATTCTTTTACTGTAAACCCTAAACCATCTACCAAACTTTGGGCCATGAGTCGATGCCCAATCGAAACCTCAGCAAGAAACGGTAGTTTTGCAAATACTTGTAAATTTTTTGTATCGAGGTCATGTCCAGCATTTACACCTAATCCTCGTTTGTTTGCTTCAATTGCGGCCTTTTGATAGGATTCAAAAATTTGAATGCCTTTCTCTACATCTGTATCAAATGCGTGGGCATATGGACCTGTATACAGTTCAATCCGTTCGGCACCGAGAAGAGTGACCTGGTCATAAAAAGTAAAATCAGTTTCCATAAAAAGAGAGACTCGGATCCCTTCTTTTCTGAATGCCTCTACGATCGGTTTTAGAGTCGAAAAGGTATTGGGATCTCTAAAATCAAAACCATGATCCGATGTGATTTCGCCTGGTTTTACGGGAACAAGAGTGGCTTGGTCTGGTTTTGCCTTAAGGACAAGCTCCAAAAAGCGTTCACTTGGTTCTCCTTCAATATTGTATTCTTTTTTAGAAATTCCTAATTTAGTTATTTTTTGATTGTAGGATTCCAAAAATTCCTTTAATTCGAATACATCTTGTTTGGTGATATGCCTTTCATCAGATCGAGGGTGAACTGTAATCCCATGGGCACCAGAATCTAATATGATTTCTGACAATTTCAGAACATTTGGAATGGATCCTCCCCTAGAATTGCGGAGAGTGGCGATCTTGTTGACATTGACACTTAATTGGGTCATAGGAAAAAAAAAACTTTCCTTTAATTTTCATCCAGGAGAAAACCGTCCAATTTCAAAAAGGTTGTCCCAGAGAAGGGATTTCCAAAACTGTCAAAAGTACGTTTATGGTCGCAAAAAAAGCAGCAAAGAAACAAGCACCGCCGCCCAAAAAGAAAGCGGTTGCCAAAGAAAAACCGAATAAGGACGCCAAGTCCTCTTCCCCGAAGGAAGATAAAAAAAAGGCCGTAGTCGGGTCCAAAGCCCCTGCTACGAAGGCAAAGGTCGTACCTGCGCCTAAAACAGCCACAGCAACCAAGGACAAACCGGCACCACAAGCCAAAGCTCCTGCTGTGAAAATTGATCCGAACAACCCTCTCGGAAAGAAGTTTAACTGTTACTCCTGTGGAACGAAGTTTTATGATTTGAATAAACCTGAAAAAAAATGTCCGAAATGTGGAGCTGACCAGTTGGCAAAACCAGCGATCAAATCCCGTATGGCTGCCATTCGCAGTTCGGAATACGAAGTGGAAGAAGAGGAAGAACCAGTCATTGAAGATGATGAACTCTTAGAAGAAACTGAGGAATTGGAAGAGACCGAAGAAGAGGAGGTCGTTGCCGAGGAAGAGGAGTGATCCTTCCCATCCTTGGTGGACCTACCGGTTCCGGAAAAACCTCTCTTACCCAAGCCCTTGACCCAAAACGTTTCGAAATTGTTTCTTTTGACTCTCGCCAAGTCTACCGGGATTTACCGGTAGGCACAACGGCACCCACTCCCGAAGAATTTTCCCATATCCGCCACTGGCTTGTTGGTTTTTTGAATGCAAACGAATCCATCAATGCCAATCAGTTTTCCCTGCTTGCAAGAGAAGCCATTTCCGATATCCAAAGCAGAGGGAAAATTCCCATCCTCATTGGTGGGACAGGATTTTATCTCCGCGCTTTTCTCTTAGGGATGTTTCCCGTACCAAATGTACCGAAAGATACCAAGGATTATGTTTTGGACCTACCTTTGGAAGAGGCAAGGACTATGCTCCAAACAAAAGACCCGAGAGCCTTGGAAAGTCTTTCTTCACAAGATGGATACCGTATCAAACGTGCTCTGGAAGTTGTACTCACAGGAGTTTTGTGGTCAGAGGTATCAAAACAAACTGTAGGTGGGTATTTACAAGACCATCCAGAAGTGAAATTGATTGGGCATTGGTTGGATTGGCCAAGAGACATTCTCTACAACCGCATCAATACACGAGTGAATCAGATCGTTAGTGGTATGTTAGAGGAAACGAAAGAAGTCATTTCGAAGTATGGACCAAACTGTCCGGGGTTACGAACCTTGGGTTACAATTTTGCGCTTGCATTCCTAAATGGAACGATAGACATTAATACATTCATTGAACAGTTGGCGCAAAGTCACAGAAATTATGCAAAAAGGCAAATTACTTGGTTCAAAAAAGAATCATTCCTTTCGCCCATTTCTTTTGATGCCGCTGTCCAATTGTATACAAATATAGAACAAAGATAGAGAGAACACTCGGGATTTCCAATGTCGGCAAAAAATAACATCCAAGACCAACTTTTAAACACAGCAAGAAAAGAGAAAATTGATCTCACCATCTACTTGTTAAATGGAGTTCCTTTAAAAGGAAAAGTTGTCAGTTTTGACAATTTCACCATCATTTTAGAAAATGAAAACAAACAGAATTTGGTCTACAAACATGCCATTTCGACCATCATCCCTGCAAAACCGATCAAACTTCACAGCGAGGAAACTCCGAAAGAAGCAGGTGGGGCATAACTCTTTTCTAGTTTTCCTCTCTTTCCCTTTCTAAATTCTGGTTCCAAACCCTATGGCAAAATTACCAAAAGAAACCCCTGTTGTTTTGATTATGGCAGGAGGGAAAGGGGAGAGGTTTTGGCCTCGTTCCCGCACCAATTCCCCCAAACAGCTCCAGAAAGTTTATTCGAACAAAACCCTTCTCAAAGAGACAATCGACAGAGCCCTTACCATCACATCATTGGATCGCATTTACATTGGGACCAATGCAACTCTGAAGGCAGAAATTCTTAAAAAAGATCCAAAATTCCCATCTGGAAATTTTATCATCGAACCAGAAGGAAAAAACACAGCTCCCATCATCGCTCTTTCTGCATTGTACTTCCAAAAAAAATACGGAAATCCCAATCTCATCGTTCTCTCTGCGGATGCGTTTATTGATCCTGTCAAAGAGTTCACAAAAACCATCGAACAAGCCTTGTTCGAAACTGAAAATGGTATGGTTTTACTTGGGGTTAAACCAAACCGACCTGAAGTTGGATATGGATACATTAGCACTGGAAAACCAACTGATGTAGGTTATACGGTAAAAGCCTTCTTTGAAAAACCTGATTTCAAAACTGCACTCAAATACATCAAAAAGAAGAATTTTTATTGGAACCCAGGGATCTTTCTTTTCCGCACGGAAACCATATTGTCGGAACTGGAACGCCATGCTCCCCATATCCTTGGTCCTTTAAAAAATGGGTTTCCATTTAAGAATTTTGGGGATTTAAAAACCGCATTCCAAATGTTACCTTCCGAAGCCATCGACACTGCGATCATGGAAAAATCCAATCGTATCCGAATGGTGGAAGCTACTTTCAATTGGGACGATGTAGGATCTTGGATGTCTCTTGAACGGATTTTGCCAGGGGACAAAGAGAAAAACCACCACCAAGGTAAAGAAGTACATTACCACAAAGCATCAGGGAATATTTCCTCCGTTCAAAAAGAGCTCATCACATTTCTTGGTGTGAAAGATCTGATTGTTGTGGAAGAACCAGATGTACTCCTCATAACTTCACGTGAAGGTGTGGGTGATATCAAAGCGATGTTATCCAATATGAGGAAAAATAAAGTTTTACAAAAGTACCTCGACTAGAAATTTGACAGAACAGGCTTGATATAAGGAGGAAGGAATGCCTTCCGGAAAAAAGAGAAAGCGTAGAAAAATCGCAACCCACAAACGTAAGAAAAAACGCAGAGCCAACAGACACAAAAAGAAGAAATAATCTTTCTTCAGTGACTTTCTTTTTCCTCCGATAGATTTGTTATGAAACAAGTCTGGAGGAAACAGAAACCCCGCACCCCCGGTTTCATCCGAGCATTTACCATGGAAACACCTCTCGGGGATGTCCTGGAGGCTGAGTTCAACTTTCACGAACGACTCGTTCGGTTAACTGTCGAAATCAAAGAAGAGAAGGGACGTATGTACGGAGCCACTGTGAAAAACGGTACCGTACAAACAGAGAAGGATATTACTTCTGGGCGTGCTTACCCCGTCTTTCGAAAGATATGGCCATTCCGTGAATACTTCAGTGCACTTCCTGATAAGGATATGCTTGTAAGCATTGGCGGAGCGTATGAAATTTACCCTCCTTTCCAACCAGAGGTTTCGGAAAAAACCAGGACCTCTCGTGGGCCATTGGAATCGGCATTATTCCCCTCCACTCGGTATGATTCCATATTTGGCATTGTCCGTGAGACCCGGTTCCAACGTTGGAGAAGGGAACGGAGAGAGGCAAGAGAAGCACGAGGATCGCTCTGGACACGTTTCAAACGCAGGGTCTGGGGAGATTTACAGGATGTCTGTCTTGGCATTGGATTTGGATGTTTGGTCTATTATGTTTATTATGATTATGTCGTATTAGGACTCAGTTTAGCAGTCTTAGGGATGATCGCGGGCCTACTCGATTTTCTTGTGAGAAAACGTTCTGTCCTAATGACAAAAGTGTTGTCATTTCTCAGTTTCGGTTCATATTTTTTCTACAACGGCTACGTCTATTTTTAGACGTAGTAGTAGAAATTGATATGGCCAAAGAAACATCCCAAGCAAACCAATTCATCCATGAGCAATACATCATTTTCAATTTGGGAGATGAAGAGTATGCCATCCCCATCACAATTGTTGAAGAAATTGTTAAGATCACAAATTTAATCCGCGTTCCACAATCCAAAAGTTACTTTGCAGGGATCATGGACATCCGAGGCAAAGTGGTAAGGATGATTGACCTTGCCAAACGATTGAACATCAAAAATGTAACAGAGTCCGCTGACCGTGCCATTGTCATCAATGTGTCTGGCAAATCAATAGGTGTGATTGTGGACAAAGTGTCCCATGTAGTACATTTTCCAGCCAACCAAGTGGATCCACCACCTCCTTCTGTAAAAGGGATCTCGTCTCGTTACATCACAGGTGTTGGAAAAAAAGACAACCGGTTCATCATCCTAATCGATATCGAAAAAATTCTCACAGTAGAAGAGATAACAGAACTAGCTACCGTCTAACGGAAGTAAGCAGTATGAAATTCACATGATCATCTCTAAATTTTATTACTTACGTAAAAACTTATATTCCATGGCGGAACTTGTTTTGGAGCAAGTGATCCTACTCAGTGAAGCTCTCGAATCAGATGACTATGCTCAAGCTGAGAAAATTGTAGAACGTGATGACCTCATTGATGATTTAGAAAAGGAAAACGATAACCTTTCCCAAAATGCCATATTGGAAGCAGTGAGTAACCGTAACATTCTTGGGATGGGGGATGTGGACAATGACATCGTATTAAAAAAAGATCCTTTGCGATTTGCTCTTTCGGCCATACGGATCACTCGGAACATGGAACGTATGGGAGACCAAGTGGTCAACTGTGCGGATGTGTTTCGTCATAAAACCATCCGTAAAGGTCTCTTTAAAAATGAAGAACCAATGACTTTGATTCTATCGAGGGTCACAACTCTTGCGGGAATGGCGATCGAATCTTTAGTAGAAGAAAAAGAAAGGTTTATGGGAAGTGTAAATTCCCTGGAAGATGAACTCAACGACCTTTGTGACCAAGCCTTTCAAAAGTACCGAGCCGTACCTGATATGGAAAAACAAGAATTTGCTGACGTGTATAGGATTATTCTCGCCTTAGAAAGATTAGGTGACTATGCAGTGAATGTGGCAGAAGAACTTGTCAGGTTGAATACAGGAAAAGACATCCGCCATTTAGAAAACGTCAAATCAAAGTCCTCCTCTTACCCTTAAACCTTTTCCTTCCTATCAATTCCAAACAATTGTCCATGTTTACGCACAAACTGTACGATTGGAATGTTTCTTATTTAGAATATTTCCGAATATAGAATCATTATGGAATGTGAATGAAACTTTAATTTCATTTGACAAAGGAAAATCGTTTTGATATAGAATTCACTGCCAATGAAACCAAAAGAGTATGTTCCCCAACCAAAACCAAAAAGTTTTTTCCTGCCTTACTTACTCATTACCAATCTAGATCCTTTTCTTTTTTTTGCTGGAATGTTACTTATCTTTGGTTTGGGAAATTTTGAATCCATTTTGAAAATTTTACTCTACTTGGCCCCACCCATTATTGGTGCGCACGCCATCATTTTCTTTTTCAAAGATAGAAGTTTCAAAAAACAAATGAATCGTCCGGAAGGAATCATCTATACAGATAAAGAACTCACACTCATTCGGAGCCATTCTAAAAATGGAGCTCTTAATATCCTATCCACCAATGTTGGTGGACCTATTCTCACGATGGTATTATCGTTTCATTTTGGTTTGGTCAAAACGTACGGGGAAGTTCTGTTTTTTTCCCTGCTTGGTGTATTACTGGCAATGGCGATTTCATCCTTCTTCTACATTTATGTTGAGAAAAAGATGTACGATGTATATAATGAATTACGATTAAAACCACTTAGTTTGTTTGCGAATTTGCTTTTTCCAATTTTTTCAACATTTGTAATCGAATACTTTCTGTTTTCGTTTTATATTTACTCTCAGTTTCGGAACTTCGTAAGTGATCAGCAGTTGGAATTGATCTGTTTGGGATTAAGTGCTTTCATTCTTTTAATGATTTCTGTCTTGTTTTTTGTTTTATGGAAACTGACAGGGAATACTTCTGCAACCATTAGGGATGTATCCAATATTTTAAAATTGTTTGCGGAAGGAGATTTGCGATCAGATCTTCTCATCAACCAAACTAGAAATGAAATTGGTGTGATCTCTCTTTATTTGGAAGAAGCAAAAATCAAACTCAATCGATTATTAACATCCATTACCAAACATTCTACCAAAATTCAGAAAGAAGCAAAAACACTTGAAGGATTATCCAGTGATTCAGCAGAACATTCACAAGTACAAGCAGCATCTTTGGAAGAGGTAGCAGCAGCATTAGAAGAGAATGGTTCTTCTATCAATGGTATTTATTCTGATGCACTAGAACAAAAAAAATTAACTGCTGCCACAAATGAATCCATCGAACATCTATTTACCATTTCATCAAGTGTGAAAGAAATATCACTCCATGCTAAATCAAAAGCAGATTCAGTCGAAGCAGAAGTGATTAAAAGTGGAAAATCAATTTCTAGTGCGATCCAATCTATCGAAGAAGTAGATAAAAATGCTTTGGAAATTGGAAAAATATTAGAAATCATTAAAGATATTTCGGAACAAGTCAACTTACTTGCATTAAATGCTTCCATTGAAGCAGCTCGGGCAGGTGACGCAGGAAGAGGATTTGCTGTTGTTGCATCGGAAGTAGGTAAATTGGCAGAGAGAACTGCTTCCTCCACAAAAACAATTTCAGAACTCATCAAAAGAGTTTCTATTTCCACACATATGTCAGTTTCATCAGTTAAATCAGCAAGTGAAACATTTCAATATTTATCAGAGAGTGTCATCGAGATTATCAACAATATCGATAGAGTGAACCAAGCAAATTTAGAACAAATAACCGAAGTTGAGGAAATTAGAAAACAATCTGAAAATATAGTCAACAGATCCACTTCTGTTTCCTTTGCTACCGAAGAACAAAAGAAAGTAAATGAAGAAATGGGAACCTCTGTCCATCACTTGGCAAATGACACAGCAAAGTTATCGATGATGTCAGAAAAAACAGCAAAATCTTCAGCAGAATTAAATTCTCTCATTGTCGAATTGAATCAGGAATTATCTATGTTTAAATTATGATTTCTGCTACCTTTATTTTCAAACAAAAATCTTCCGACCATGAGTTTGACTCCTTAGACCAATCTATAGAAAGTTTTGTCATAAAACACCCTGAGTATTTAGGAAGAGACCAGTGGTCAAATGAGGAAAAAGGTACGTTAGCAGTCGTGTATTATTTCCAAACTGAAAATGGATTAAAAGCATTAAAAGATTTTTCTGATCACAAATCAGCTAAGTCACAGTATCACAAATGGTATGAGGGATACCAAGTGATTGTTTCACAAGTTTTACATACGTATGGGGATGGTAATTTGGATCACGTGACTAAGCAAAAATAATAAATTTGAAATAATTAAATATATAAGTTCATTCAAATCATTTTTATTTGACTCGTTTGTTATTTAACACTTTCTTATATGTCTGCAATAAATCATCGATATAAAATGGTTTGCTGATAAAACCATCCATCCCTACTTCTGAACACCTTTGTTTATGTTCATTTAACACGTGTGCAGTGACAGCAATGATGACTGATTTTTGTTCTTTATTTTTTTCCATTTCCCTAATTTTGGTAGTGGCTTCAAAGCCGTCCATGATTGGCATTTCACAGTCCATTAGAATTAAGTCATAGTGTTTCTTTTGGCACATTTCAACGGCTATTTTCCCATTCTCAGCTAAATCATAATTGATGTTTTGTTTTTTTAACAGGCCACCAATGACTTTTTGGTTGAGTACATTGTCTTCCACTACCAAAAATGATTGGTTGGAAAAATTTTCAGAAATATTTTGAACTGTGAATTTATCTTCCGTATCCTCACGATTTAGAATTGGATTGGTAACTGTTTCCCTCGGTGTGGAGAGAGGAATCATACACCAAAACGTGCTACCGACACCCTCAACACTCTTGACACCAATTTTTCCATCCAATAACTTTACCAATCTTTCTGAAATAGCCAAACCAAGTCCTGTCCCACCATACTTTCGTGAGGTGGAAGCATCCAGTTGTGAAAATTTTTGAAACAAAGAGGAGAGTTTCTCTGAAGAAATTCCAATTCCAGAATCCTTAATTTCAAATAGAATCATTTGGTCTTTGATTTCGACATGAAGGATGACGTATCCAGTTTCAGTAAATTTGATCGCATTTCCAATGAGATTGAACAAAATCTGACGAATCCTGCTTGGATCTGATATGATCATTTCGGGAACTTTGGGATCAATTTGATAAGAAAATTCTAACTGTTTTGCTTGGGATTCGATCACAAATAAATCGAAAATTTCTTTGATTAAATTTGGTAAATGGAAAGGTATATTTTCGATTTTTAATTTCCCAGCATCAATCTTAGAGAAATCTAAAATATCGTTTAAAATATTTAAGAGAGCTTTTCCTGCGTCGACAATGGTTTTTAGATAGTTTTTTTGTTCCGAATCTAAATTGGTATTAAATAAAATTTGAGTGATACCAATGACTCCATTCAGAGGAGTCCTGATTTCATGACTCATAGATGCTAAAAATTCTGATTTTGCATGACTTGCCATTTCTTTTTCTTCATATAACTCTTGTAATCTTTTTTGTGTGATATTTAAGCTGTTTAAGATTGAATTTTTGTTATTTGTAGTCTGAATTTCTCCTGTAAATTTCCCTTCACCAAGTAATGAAATTCGGCGAAAAACTTCATCTACACTTCCCCCCATAATAGACACTAATGATCTATGGGTTAAATATAAAGTAATCCCAAAAATTATACCAGAGAGGATTAAGACAGTACGTAAGAAAAAAACTTTTTCTTTTGCATCTAAGATTGCTTGTGAAGTCCTCTCGTCGAGTTGGATATATAAATCATTAATTGGTTTCATAATTTCTGCTTTGCACTTCAAATAATGATCATCAAATAAGATCCTGATTGCTTTTGGGTTGGACCTTCCTGTTTTTAATTCTTCTTCAATCAAAGACATAGATTCAAATTCGATTTTGGTAAGTTGGTCCGATTTTTCTTTTGATAAGGAGAGTAATGAATAATCTGATTCCTTAAAATCGGCTTGTTTCATTGCATCATAGATACTGATCTGTTCCCCTTCTTCCGGTGGAGGAGGTAATTCATCTGCAATGACTAAATCCCAATAGGCATAATCGTAACCCTTTGGTCTAGGTTTTTCACCATTTCGAATTTCTAAAATTCGTTGGAAGTAGTCTTTGTATTTAGGTTTTTTCTGGATTGCATACAAACGAACTAGGTTTGTTAGTTGGTCGGAAGATTGCCTCAGTTCGTTGGCAATTTGTAAGGATTTATATCGATTTTCTTCTGCAGCATCTATGTTTCGTTCGCTTGCTGTATAAAATGCGAAGGCTATAGAGACAAAAATAAATAAACTAAAATTGGTAAGTAGGTAAGGAAACAGTCTCCTTTTCGGCATCCAACTTGCATCCAACATGGCGATACTCTAGTCAAAAAACAAAAGTAGTAAAGAATAATATTCAAATCAAAACTAAATTTTGTGATGAGACAAAATGGATAACTGGAGTTCTGAATCTTTGTATCATGTTCGGACATAGTAATTGTTGTTTCTACTAAATATGTCAGTTCTAAGACTCACCTTCCATATAGGCTTGTAATTCTTGTTGTAATCCTTCTGGAAGGCTTAGGCCTCTTGCGCGGATTCTCTCATTGTACTTATTAAAAGACATACGATGTTGGTTGGTATTTAGATACCCTTCCAAAGCTTCTGAAGCCCAAGGAATGATTTCTTTGACAAAATCATGATTTTCTTCTAACTGATCACAAAAAGGAATAAAAAGCGGGCGATTGACAGGTCTTCCAATATTACGATAGAATAACAGACAATAAAGTGTCTCATCACCCAGAACAGTTTCTGTTCTAATTTTTTCTTCTACATATTTTAAATTGATAGAATCTAAATAATCAATATTAAACGATTCAGGTGCTAGTCGTTTTGTAACAAATTTTGAAATTTCAGCTTTAACGAAAGTTAGGTTGTTGCAATGGTGGGGACATGAACCTTGGTCTTTGTGCAAGTCACATTCGAGTAATAGTATGCAGTCCACATCGGAAGTTGGATCAACAATCCCAAAATTGATGGAACCGAGTAGTTCAAGAGCAACTTCATAACCTTTTCTGGAAAGTTCTTGAGTCGCAAGTCGAAAAGCTTGCATCCGTTTTAAGGCATATTTTGTATCATAATTCCGATATTTATTTTTGAGAACGAGATACCTTTCGACTATATTTTTTGACATGTGATTTTTGTTGATTGGGTTTGGATTTGTTTTTTAGTGAACGCCATCTGGCAAAAGAATACAACACCTTTTGTATTGGGAAAATTGAAATTTCGCCGATAATTGACTACAGGTAGGAATCACAATTGGAGTTTTCTCTCTCGGACAATCAGGTTTCAAAAAGAAATATGTCCAAGTTGTGCATTTGGTTCCTTTTTTTCATTTTACAATTTTCAATTTGGGCAGGGGAGGAAGACCGCAGGAATCCACTCTCAGGTTTGTATCTTTCCCCACTCCAGGTGATTTCCATGGAGGAAGTCAAATCTCTCGACACTGAAAAAAGAATCAACATCGATGAAGATTCTGGGATCGCCCTTCGAGATGAGCCAAAACCTGTGGATCCGAATGCACCTGATGTTCCTGTCATACCTGGTGCTGATTTACCTGTGGATCCAGGACAGGAAACAGGTCCCAAAAATTTGGAAACTAAGATCCGTGAGGCGGAAGGTCTCTTAAAACGATATTATAGCCAATTCATTGAAGAAAAACGAATTTGGGAAGATCGTGAAAAAGGTAATGTTTATAATTCTCGCACAGAGATGAATGACATTCGGTTATTACTTTGGCAAAGTACACACAAACATTCTGAAACCTTTATTGTTCGTGACTCACCACTTTTGTATTATTTGCATACCAAACTTGCAAAACTTTATGTAGAATCTGAAAAGTTTGCACCTGCTCTAAGACATTACATCGCGGCCTTTCGTTACCATCCACTAGAGATGACCGAAGAAGGTTTCCGTATGGGCGAATGGCAAAAAGAAGATGTGCTTGGATATGATGAAAGTTCTGCCAAAGAACACGAAAGATTGTACACGGAGTGGATCCAAGCAGAACAAAAATTAAAAAAAGCAAAGGATGACATTCATCTAAAAGAAAGCAATTGGATTCGAGAAGGAAAACAGTTATCTGAATTGGTATCTCAAAGAAAACTTTGGAATGATGAAGTTCGTTTGATTGAAGAATCCAGAAAAAAAGCAAAATCAAATTATGAAGATTCTTATAATAAAAGGTATTTGGCTTATCTAAACAAACGAAAACAAATCGAGTCTAATGATCTTTATGCCTTTGCCAATGTTGTTAAAAAACTTGAAGATGATAACAAAGAAAGACTCAAAATTGTAAATAAATTAGGAACAGCAGGAAAAGGAATATACGTTCTATTTGATTATAAAAGAAATACTGATTTTTTTGCTTATGAGTTAATTTTAGAAAGAGCTTATCGCATATGGAATGAAAACCCCAATGTATTAAATGACATCGCCGAACAATATAGGCAAGATGGGAAAAAAGAAAAAGCTGCTGATTTTTATGAAAAGGCTTTAACCGAGTATTTGAAAAATCCTAATCCAAGTGATGAAGAAAAAGAAAAAATAATAAAAGCCAATTTGCGTTTAGCAACGATTAATGCTGATTTAAAAAGAAATATTTTAGCCGGAAATTATTATGAAACATTTTTTAAATTAAGTCCAGATACACCTGAAAAAACAAGAGTTTCCTATGAAATTGGTGTATTTTTCAATCATAAGATTGGAGATCCTGAAAGAGGTGCCAGTTTTTTAACCTATTGGTTAGAGAAAAATAGTAAAGATTGGAATCCATCCTTGGCCCAGGATACAGGTCTTCCAGAAATGGAATCCATTGCATATTTTTATCTCAGTAAAAAAGATAAAAAACTCAAAAGATTCGAATTAGAACAAAACAAACTGAACATTGCACTCATGCAGTGGAAAAAAATCGATGAGAAACTCATCGTAGCAGAAAAAGAACGCTTAGAATTAATTGAGAAAAAACAAACTTTGAAAAAAGATTTAATGGTCACAACTCTTGATGATGCTTTATCCCAATATAGATTAATGGATTTAAAAATCGAAGACCAAGAAGCTGTGATTCGTGTTTTAGAAACGAAACGGAATAAAATTCCTCTTATTAAAATCTTATTTCGATTAGGAGTTCTTGCAGAGGAAAACCGTGATTATAAAAAAGCCCAAGAGTATTACGAATTCGTAATCAAAGAAGGTGGGGAAACAGATATCCGTGTTGCATTAAAAGAATTGGAAAGAATTAAAAAAATATTAGAAACGGGAAATATAGAGCCACCAATTAACGAGAGTATTTAATGATTTCATCGGTTTGATCGCCAGCTAATTCTTGTTCTAGATTTTCCTGTGTATATCCTTCATCAGGCAAAACTCTAAATTTTACTTCGTCAACGGTGTCACCTTCATGAACGATTTTAATTAGGTATTCGCCAGTTCTTAGTAAAGAAAATTCATCCCGTATCGCTAGACTATCTGGTTCTACTCGTTTCTTTTTAATATCAATTTCCACAAAATCCAATTCATAACGATTGAGTGAAATATGGAAATCTGTCTCGAGTCCAGGATTCCTTGAAAATTGGTAAACATAATGAATGGTATCAGTTGGAGAAAAAATAAGATCATCCCTCATCATTTTATAGTCAGTGATGGTTTGGATGTGTTGTTCCAGAATGTCCATTTCTTCCATTTTGGTAGTTGTCCAACCAAATTCACCTTTGGGAACACCACATTGGATAAAAACTAACAAAGATAATGTGGTTAGAAATCGAGTGGTGTTTTTTAGGAGATTCGTTTGGAAAAAATGGGCAAATTTTGCCGACGAATTCTGTCTCATCTTATTTAGAATTTCGTCCAAATTGGAAATTTTCTCGTCTGAAATTGGAAGTTATTCGATTATTTTTCCACGGTCTGAGATGTCTTTTTCATTGGATTGGGGGGCTTTGGGCCTATTTTGGAATGTTTCCCTTTGGTTTTTCCCAAGTTCTTCCGCAATTTTTGCAGGTAAGATCAAAATGCGACTCACCCAACGTAAAATGAAAAAAAGTAAAATCGATAGTACAATGATTTTTGCCATATGGAATCACCTAGAACGGAGTGTGATCGGAAGGTAACGATCTTCTTCATTTTCACCCCAACCGAGTCTTGTTACTCCATACAATCCAACGAGCAAAAAAAGGAAAACAGAAACATACAATATTGGATTGTATTCTTCTGAATAAAATACTTTTCCTTCTCCTGGTTTTGGAACTTTTTTTGGAGTTAAAGGAAGTCCGAATTTTCGCGCTAAAGATTCAATTTGAATGAAATTGATAACAGGGATCTCCCGTTCTAAAAACGACTTAATCACAGAATTGGGAATATGTACTTCTTCTGGTAAATCAGTGATCAATCCATTTTTAAAAACTTGTTTGCCCAAACTTGTTCCTAAAATCGTTGTACCTCCACCTACATTGATAAAAAGTTTGATGGGTTTTCCTTGTGATAACTCATCATAGTATTTCATTCTTTTTTCAATTGAGTCTTCAAAGTGGATTGGATCTAATAATTTAACTTTATTTCGTTTGAGTGCGCGTAAAAGCATTTCTTTCCCTTCTTTTGAAGTGCCTGCTGCTTTGTCTTGGATTCCACCTAATGATGCATAACTAGAACGAAACGAAAATATACCAGAAGATTCTAATTCATTTTCCATATCAAGCCATAACATCTGAGGATGGTTCGCTCCAAATTGAGATGCTGAAGCACTAGATACAATGATTGGTTTTAGTTTTAATGTATCTAATGCAGCAAACAAACAAATGTTCAGTGCAGGGAATGATCCAGAGATAGCAACAGCTACTGTGTCACCTTCCTCTACTTTAGCTTTTTTAAGGAATTGAACCATTACTGCGGCAAAGTTTGGGTTTACTGAAGTTTGTTTTGCCTGTAAAGAACCACTGTTACTTGTCACTGGAGTTAAAAATTCGCCTATTAAACCAGAGTTAGTTGGATCAAACTCTCTATAATCAGGTTTTTTATGTTTTAAAAGTTCGGGTTTTAGGATCTGGAATCCACGTTCAGCTAATTTAGCAGCATGTAATTTTTTTTTGAAGTATGGTTGCTCTTTTTTTACCTTACAAGTTTCGATTAATAGTAATCCCATTACACCAAGGACGGCCAGTAAAAATAAAGCGACACGTGAATGTTGCCAAGGTGACCAATAAACTTTTGTAATCATAAATTTTCTAATTCATTTCCTAAAAGAAAAATTAAAAGAATTTTCACAAAGATAGCCGCTAAAATCAATACGGAAGTCGTTTCCAATACTCCTTGTCTTTCGTACCAAACAGCAATGAGTCCAGGAATGATGAATCCGATTCCCCTTACTTCTGATAAATATAATAAATCAATGTCTGGTAAAATTTGATAATTTAATAAATAACCAAAAAAGTATCCAAATAACAAGATGAAGACTATCTTTCTTTTGCCAAAGATCATTAAAAATTTTGAGAGAAGTTCAACGCAGATAAATGATAAAAATGCGATGAGGAAAGTGAGCGCGATATTTTTGGGATGTGTGAGAGATAATGCAAGGTATCCTGGCACAACGAGTCCCGTACCTAAAATACCAAACAATTCTGAAAAAACCAGACTAATCACCAAACTAAGTCCAATCGACAAAGGGAGAATTTCATTCATATGTTTGTTCTGACCTATTCTTAAAGTATAAAGACAAATTCATTCCAAGTCCCACTATATTCCCCATTCCAAATACCAATGATTGTTTTGGAAGTATTGAAAGTAATGATTCAAATATTCCATCTAAACTTAAGTGTTCCCATACATAAATAGGAACTTCCGTATTCGAATATGATTTTAAACATTGAAACGCAAATGTCGTAGATGAACCTATTAAAATAATGGCATCATAACCTTCCCAATTGGCAAACTCTTTTGTGAGTTGTATGGTTCTTTCTGGACGATCTTCTCTTGTATGGAATAATATGAATCGTTTTTTAATATTTGGATACCTTTGCAAAATTGAATTCCAGATGAGTTTTGTGCTACTAGGATCATTGGCTGCCATTGCATTTGCGTAGATAAACTCTTTTCCAAAAAAGTGAATTGGTAATACGGAAAGAGCTCCTGGATCTGGATTTACTTTCCACATTGCATTTAAGGCATCATTTCGTTCCACTCCTAATAATTCACAAACTTTAAGAGCGAGATATACATTCTCTTTGTGTTCCCAATATGGAAACTTTAAGATTTCTTCATCAGTAACAGTTTCAATTTCTTCTTTCGATAGGATGATTGCTTTTGTGTTTCGGTCCAAACAAACGTCTAGGACTTCTTTTTCAAAATCGTTTGGACCCACAAATAGTGTCCCATTGATTGGGCTTGCAGACAACAATGTTTTTGCGACATCAATTAAATTAGGTCCCATAATTTCCAAGTGATCTTCTCGAATGTTTGTGATCACTCCTATGTCAGAATGTAATATTTGACCTTCACTTGCCCACTGGTATCGAGGTTCCAAAGCCATACATTCCAAAACAACTATATCGGCTCCAGATGATTTTGCTTTTTTTAGAATTTTGATTTGTTCCAATATGGATGGTTTCCCAAATCTTGTAATGGATTTTTCGGAACCATCCGGGAATATCATACGAGCAAGTGTTCCTGTCGTTTTTGCAAAAACAGAATGTCCTGAGGATGAGAGACCAGCTCGTATAAGTCTTGTTACGCTTGATTTTCCCCTTGTTCCGTTGACATGGATTCTATGTTTGAATTTTTTTAAAGTCAGATTATGTAAGATAACCTCAATAGTATAATAAATTACTAAAACCAAAATAATGAGAAAAAATAAGGTGGCATTTGGTTTCATATTAAAAATTCCAGATGATACATTTCCTTCAAAGGAATGTCATTTGATTGTAACGTAAATTTGCGAAGATGCACGTAGTTTTCTATGAGCATACGTTACAAATTCTTATTAATATTGAGTGTGAGTCAAATTCTTCTTGTAATTGCTCTCACAACGAGTTTCGCCTACCTTTTACAATCAGTCAAAAATATCCCACAAACACAAAGAGCGGAAGATTTATCACGAAACTTTCAGCGAGAGTTAGAGTTTAAAGAAGAAAAACTCAGGTTATTATTGGAAGAAATTACCTTTAATGCAAGAACAAGGGAGATTTTGGAACGAGGACTTAATGATCGTCAAGTTTTACAAAGAGAACTTCCTTATTTACAACAAATTTTAAAACGGTATGGTCTTTCCATTTTTGAGCTAGGTGATAGCCAAGGAAAAGTAGTATTTCGTGTTCATAGGCCAAAAGATTTTGGAGATGATAAAAAAAACCAACCCATTATACAAAATGCTCTGAATGGCCAAGCGACAGCAGCCTTGGAAGATGGTCATAGTGGACTTGGATTTCGTTTGGCGGCACCACTTTTTGGTCGAGGTACAATTCTCATTGGCCAAGTGGTTGATGATAATTTTACAAAAACAATTTCAAAAGACAATCGAATTCATCTAGCAATTTTTCAGGAAGGAAAGGTGAAAACAGTAGGATCAGATATGATCCGAATGGTGATGAATGAAAATCCAGACTTACTTTTAGAAGAACAAAGATTTCATTTCCAAAATAAACCTTATTACTTAGTAAAAATTCCATACGTAGGAAGTTCACAAAAAATCAAACAACTCGTTTTTCATGTGATGATTGATGAGAACGAGGTAGAATCTAAAACTTGGAAAATTTGGTCCTTTTTCGTTGTCGCTTCTCTAGTGTTATGTGGCGTAATCTTTTTGATTTCCTTTTTATTTTCTCGAGATATGGTGGAAGCAATCAAACTCTTGACTTCTGCGATGGTTGATTTAGACCAATGGAAACCTGAAACTTTGCCAACCCATAGAAGTGATGAAATAGGGCAGATGGGGCGAGTTTTTGTTGAAATGAAAGAGGAGTTAGCAGAACACCAAAATCATTTAGAAGAGATGGTAAACCAGCGCACTAGAGAACTGAATGATACTTTATCTGAAATGCAAAAGATGCAGGAAAAACAAGATGGAGATTATTTTTTAACATCACTACTCATCAAACCACTAAAGGGATCATTTGCAAAATCAGAAACTGTTTCGATTCAAATTTTTGAAAGGCAAATGAAACAGTTCCAATTTCGTAATAAACAATCCGAGATTGGTGGAGACTTATCTGTTTCTGATTCTATTTATCTCATGGGGAAAAAATACACTGTATTCTTAAATGCAGATGCTATGGGGAAATCCATACAAGGTGCTGGTGGTGCTTTGGTTATGGGAACAGTATTCAAATCCATTATCACTCGTACTCAGAAACTAAGGTACATGCAGGACAGACACCCCGAACGTTGGTTAAAGGAATGTTTCCAAGAAGTACATAATGTGTTCATTAGTTTTGATGGGCATATGTTACTTTCCGCTATTTTAGGTTTGGTGGACGAAGAAACAGGTACATTGTACTACATCAATGCAGAACACCCTTGGATTGTTTTATACCGTGATGGTGTAGCAAGTTTCTTGGAAAACGAACATTCGTTGCGTAAGATTGGTTTTACCGAAATGAGTGGTGATGAAGTAGTCATTCAAATTTATCCATTACGTCCAGGTGACGTATTGATTTTGGGATCCGATGGCCGTGATGATTTGTTTGTGGGTCATTCTGGTGGAAACCGTATGATTAACGATGATGAAACAGTTTTCCTTCGTCATGTCACAGAAGGTGCAGGAGACTTAAAAGAGATTTGCCGTGTGATGATGTTATTCGGTGAATTAACTGATGACTTGAGTCTGATGAGAATATCCTTTTTAGAAGAAGTTGCATATGCTGCAAAAGAATCTACAAAGAACAATACATACTACAAAATGTTAGGTGAAGGAATACAATCCTACAGAGATGGTGAATGGAATAATGCTATTTTTGCTTTAGAACTTGCCTTGGAATCAGAACCAGATGATTTATATTGTTTGAGAGAATTGTCCAAACTCTATATGAAATCTAAGGATTATGAAAAAGCGATTGTTCTAGCAAATCGATATCTACAACTAAATCCAGGTGATACAGACTTTTTATTTTATATTGCTTATGCACATAAACAAAAAAGAGATTTTGTACTTGCGACAGACTATGCTGAGCGACTCAGGTATCGAGATCCGAAGAATTTTAACAACTTGCTTTTGTTAGCTGAAATATTGATGCATAGAAGAGACATCGAACGATCTAAAGAAGTTTTACTTGCATTACAGGAAATGGCACCAGAAAATCCCAAAGTTTTAAAACTAAAAAACTTTTGGAAAAAAATGGTAACAACTTCTGTCACGTGAGGTTAGAGTTTGTTAAACGAAGAAAATTTGAGAAACAATTAAGAGTGAAAGGACTCGATTGCTTCTTCTGTGGATTCGAAGATTTGGATCACGGATGAAATTTTTGAGATTCTAAAAATTTGACGGATGGTTTTGGAAACGTTTACGATTCTTAATCCACCCCCTAATTCGGTGAGTTTGTCATTGAGAGACATGATGAGTCCAAATCCAGAGGAATCGATAAAACTGACTCCTTCCAAATCAAAGATAAATCGATGTTCGGATTGGGACGCAGATTCTTTGATCCTTTCTTTGAGAATGCCGGCATTTAACATATCTAAGTTGCCAAACAATTTAAGGACTACAATTCCGTTAGATTTAGATTCTGTATATTCCATCGAATCGCTTAGAGAATAGCCAATTTAAAAATTTGGTCAATAGTTTAATTCACAAACTTATCCCATTTTTCATCCACAGAAATGGTCCGTAAAATCCGCCAGATCAGTTTGGAACCATTTTCTGAATTGGTCATGATGACCACTCCATACCCCTTTTCAGCGTTAAAAATGGCCAAAGACTTATGTCCCTTTGTATGGCCTCCATGGAAAAAATACTCTGTTTTTCCAGTCCGATTGAGAAAAAATCCATGAGCGACAAGTGCATGTACGGTTAAACTTGCCGCACTCATTTTAGGTGAAAGTAGGTATTCAGCAGATTCTTTAGTTAAAAATTCAGAACGCCCTTGTTTGGCTTTTGCCACTTCGTTAAAAAGAGTTCCAATGTCCTCTGGGGTTGTCCATAATCCACCAGATGAAAGTTCTGGGGTTACGAATTTTTTTTCAGGTAAAATCTTTCCGAGTTCATCGTAACCATCACATCTATCATCTTTTTCCGTTAGATTTTGACGGAACGTACTTCGTTTCATATGTAATGGATTGAATACATATTCCTCCATCAAAGTGGGAAATGGTTCTCCAGTTCGCTCTGTTAAAATTTCTTGGACAATACTATACCCACCACCCGAATAACGAGACTTTGTTCCAGGTTTATAATATAGTTTGAGTCCGTTTCCTTTGGAAACATTGGTATCCTTTAAATCTTTAAGGTGTTTTTTACCTGAATTAACTGGATGATCCCAATTCCCTTTTTCAGTTAAACCACTCGTATGCGATAAGAGTAAATCTAAGTTAACGACACTCCTTTTTTTACCCTTCGGAACGGACACTTTGTACTGTTTTAGTTTGTTAATCCAATTGGAATATAAATCTAACTGTCCCGATTCTACTAATCGTAATGTTGCAGTTGCTGTCATCGTTTTGGACAAAGAACCAGCGCGAAATAGTGTTTGTTGTGTTTTTGTTCCATACATCTTTTTCCACTGTAAGTTATAATTTTTAAATACAGCAATGCCTAGAGATGGAACTTTCTCTTCTTTCATAAAATCTTCAATGTACAATTCGTTTGGAGAGTTTGTCTTTTTTCTGAGATTTAATTTTTTTGCACTGAATATAATTTCTGTTAAGGTGGACTTAATAGAAGATAAATCACCTTTACTAACTCCGTAAGGACTTACGATGGTGATAA
Source organism: Leptospira levettii (assembly GCF_002812085.1). Taxonomy (NCBI): domain Bacteria; kingdom Pseudomonadati; phylum Spirochaetota; class Leptospiria; order Leptospirales; family Leptospiraceae; genus Leptospira; species Leptospira levettii. The sequence continues at coordinate 619,343 of NZ_NPDM01000001.1, read as the reverse complement.
AAATTCTACTCTTTAAATCGTGGTAAATGAAATTGGAAACTCCATTTTTTTTCCCATATGCCCAGTAAAAATAGTCTCCAACATAAACTCCTTCTCCAAAAGCGATTGGATCTTCTGATATGGCATCTGTAAGAACAGTTCTTTTGATGATTGATTCTTTTGCTTCTTTGGAAATTCCTTTGGTTGTACGTATCGCTTCTGAAAAAATTTTTAAATCTTCTGGGGTACTTAAGATACCACTGTTGCCAAGGAGTAGATCGTTTGGATCCACTTGAGAATGTTTCATTTCCAAAGGTTCAAAAATTTCTTTTTTCACAACACTTGCATAAGGTTGATTGGTTACAAACTCGATGAGATAGGCCAAAAATAAATAATCCAATCGACTGTACTTCCAATATTCACCTGGTGCAAAGTTTGGTTTGAAGTTTGATTCTAAAAATGATCTTTTGATATCATCTCGTTTTAAGTTTGATCTTTCAGAGTCAAAATTAGGCATAAACTCAATAATTTTTGGAAGGCCAGATGTATGACGTAACAAATGTTCAATTGTGATTTTAGGATTTGGAAACCATTTAAGGTGTTTTTGTATGGGATCAACAATGGATATTTTTTTTTCTTCTGCCAATCGATGGATTAAATATGCAGTGAATAATTTGGAAGATTCACCTAACGGAAAAGCATGTTTTTGGAAGAGTTGTGAACGTTTCCTGCGTTTTCCAGAATATATGGTTTCACGGAATAATACTGTATCATCCTGAGAGATAAGGACTACACCTTGGAACCCTTCTTGTTTGATTTTTTTACGGATTTTTTCTTTGGTTTCTTCGGAGAAAGATCCAATCCCATCTTCTGAACAGTTCCATACAAATACACTGAACAAAAGATAGGTAAAGACTCGAAACATCATAGGAATTAGGGAAAATTAATTTCTATGAATTAGACTTGGGTGGTAACCTTCTGGAGCCTCAAAACCTAATAAATCCATCATGGTGGCGGCTACGTTTGCAAGACCTGCTTCCTTTAAATTTGATTCGAGTTGGATTTTACCTTTCGGATCATACAGTACAAACTGTACTGGATTGAGGGTGTGACTTGTTTTGGGAACAGGTTTACCATCTTTTGCAGTTTGAGCATTTCCTTTTTTGTCTAATTGGTACATTTCGTCAGCGTTACCATGATCGGCAGTGATACACAAAACCGTATTTGTTTCATCACAAATTTTTTTGATTCGATCCAAACAAACATCTAAGTATTCCAATCCTTTGATTGTTGCATCCATATTTCCAGTATGCCCCACCATATCTCCATTGGCATAATTCACTCTTAGGAATGGAAATTTATGTGATGTTAGAGCAAGAACCAAATTGTCAGTGATCTCTTTTGCTTTCATTTCAGGTTTTTGGTCAAAAGGGATGATATCTGATTTTACTTCTTCATATGTTTCTAAGTTTTGATTGAAGTAACCAGAACGGTTCCCATTCCAAAAAAAAGTTACGTGGCCAAACTTTTGTGTTTCGGATAATGCGTATTGTGCTATCCCTTCATTGGCAAAGTATTCACCCATCGTGCGGTCGATTGTCGGTGGAGCAACTAAGTATTGTTTGGGGATAAATAGATCACCATCATATTGCATCATACCTGCAAATTCTACTTTTGGATATCGTTTGCGGTTGAGAAGTGGTAAATTTTCTTCTGTAAATGCCCTTGAAATTTCTATGGCTCTATCACCTCTGAAGTTAAAAAATACAACAGAGTCATTGTCTAAAATTTTTCCAACAGGGTTACCACTTCCATCACCAATCACAAATCCAGGAAGGTATTGGTCGATCACAGAAGGATTTTCACTGCGGAAAGTTTCGATCGCTTCTTTTGCAGAAGAGAAAATCCTACCTTCACCTTCCACATGGTGTTTCCATCCTCTTTCAATCATGGACCAGTCTGCATCATATCTGTCCATAGTTAACTCCATCCGACCACCACCAGATGCAATTAATATGTCAATGCCAGATTTTCTATGGGAATCCAAATATGTTTCGAATGGGATAAGGTAGTCTAACGCTGATTTTTCGGGAACGTCTCTTCCATCTAATAAAATATGTAATCTTATTTTCTTTATATTTTGTTTGATCGCATTGTCGATGAGTGCTTTTAAGTGATCTATATGGCTATGAACGTTGCCATCAGAAAAAAGTCCGATCAAGTGAAATGTGGATTGATGATCCAAACAATTGGAAACAATTTTATTCCAAACAGGTCCATTGAACAAACTTCCATTCTCAATGGATAAAGAAACAAGTTTTGCCCCTTGGTCAAATATACGTCCTGAACCAAGCACATTATGACCGACTTCTGAGTTTCCCATATCTTCGTCACTTGGCATACCAACGGCTGTCCCGTGTGCTTTTAGTAATACAGTTGGATGGTTTTTCCAAAGTCCTTTTAAAACTGGCATATTTGCCTTTGCAACGGCATTTCCATTTTCAAATCCTTTTTCTGTGTAACCCACTCCATCGAGTACGATGAGTAAAACTTGTTTGGTCAATGCACCTTGTGGATGTTTCTTTAGAGTTAACATAAATTAGATTCCCCTGTCTTTTTCCATTTTGAAAATTAGGGAAGATTTTGCAACTGGAAGATGTCGAAAGGAGTTAACTCCACGGAACTAGGAATCGGGTTTAACAAAACATTTCCAATGTTTGTGTCATAAACATAAATCCCTGGTTTTGTAAAATCCGTGGAACCCACAAGTAGTTTCCCTTCGTTTGTGAGTAACAAACCTGATAAACTAATCCCAATATTTCCTGGGATTTGTAATAGTGTTCCAATTTTTTCACCAGTGCGTGGACGAAAGACTTGGATGGTTTTGTTAAATCCTGCATCTAAAACCGAGGCATAACCATACTCATCATTTTTAATCTGAAACGAAAGGATATCACCACCAGCTGTTTGTTCCGAAAACAAACGATTGGGATGGAACTGGCGTGTACTCAATCGGAATGCAATGATACCAGCATCAATTTGTGAAATGAAACCAACTCTTCCTACGCATGAAAATACCAAATGGGGTTCCCCAAATAAAAAAACTTTTTGGATTTTGGAACTTGGATTTCGATAGGGAAGTGTATACACTGCTTTGATTTGATTTAAATCCATATCCACTTCTACTAAATAAGAATCGGAGTTAGGAGGAAGGTATCCAGAGACATCATTTCGATCAAGTCGTTGTAGTAAAACAAACAAACTCGAACCATCTTGGATCATATAGGAAGCTTCTACGGAACTATCTGGAATTCCTGATGTGGAAAAAGTTTCACGAAGAGATGTAAATGATACACTTCCGATTTTGATTCCAGAGGAGCGGTTATAAATCACAAGTTCATCAGCATTGTACAAACTGATAAAATATTTATCATTCCAAACTGATATATCTTGAGGATTTTTCCCTTGACCAGCACTAAACTCTTGTTCGGTGAGAAATCCAAATTGAGGATTTAAAACTTGGATGGAGTCGCGATTCAATCGATTGACAATAAAAACTCGGTCATTTGTGTATCTGCCAACTGCATCAGAATGAATAGGGATCGAAGTTGGAAACGTGGTAAACGAATTTGGCTCAAAAGTTTTGAACCTTCCTCCACTGGCAAAATCGGAAGTGACAACTCCAACAGAAGTAGGGGATGCAGATAAAAATAAAAATTGAAATAAACTTGGTTTTTCAATTTCTAACTGGCTACAATGGGAAAATAGGAGGAGTGTAAAAGGTATGTTAAGTAAATGTTTCCAATATCCGGATGAACTTTGCATTTTCATTAGAATCGATAACTCCCTGTCACATAATAACTGCGACCTGGTAAAGGATAACCAACCAAATCTTCTACACGTTTGTCTGTAAGGTTTCTAACTTCAAAACTTAAAATCAATTCATTTCCAGTCTCCTTGTTTTTGTAAGGTGAATACTGGATATAGAGATTCCAAAATTGACGTGCTGGTAAATAACCCAAATATTCATTGGTTCTGTCTCGGAAATTTGCCCCAATGTATTGGTATTCAATTCCCAATTCCGATTTTTCATTAAAAAAAGCGAGTAAGGCACTCCCTTGGCTTTTGGAACGAAGTGGAAGGTATTTACCATTTAACGCAGGTGATTCGGAGTAATTTTTTGCATCTTGGTAAGTATAATTTAAGTTAAACTTTATTCCTTTTTTCCAGATGATGTTTTGGTTTGTTTCAACACCTCGTATGAAAGCTTGGTCGACGTTTTCTGGGCGTAACGTAAATTGAGAGTTTGGTAAAAATAAAATCATATCGTAAATTCGTTTTTGAAAATAGGAGATATCGGACTGAATTTTCCAATTGGAATCAATTTTTGAATTTAGGTAAAATCCAAAATCACCATTTCGACTTTGTTCAGGTCTCAGTTTTGTATTTCCTACAATACTTCCTCTTTCACCGAATAACTCTAAAAAGCTGGGAATCCTGAAGTCCTTGCTGATATTTGCAAGTGATCCAAATTCTAAATTCTCTTTTTTAATCAAAATCAATTTGATTCCGAAACTTGGATTAGTGAAGTTTTGTCTGACATAAAAAACATCAGAAGTAGGATCAAGAAGTTGGTTTCGTATACTTGTTTCATCTTTTCCAAAACGATCGGTGTATCGTTCAAAACGTACTTGTGGGACTAAAAACAATCGGTTCGAAAAAAGTCGGATTTCATCTTGGAAGGTGAAACTTTGGGTATCCCTTCTTTTTTTCGGTTCCTTACGTTCTGTTTCGTGATTTGCTCGTTTTTCGTATCGTGTAAAAAACTCTTGTTCTGTTTGGATCGATGTTCGTAAAACTTGATAATAATCTAACAAGTACAAAGTGGGAGAGATTTGAAATCCATATTGGTTGGTTTTTGTGAACGCATCAGGTGTTCCAAAACTAAATTCTGATTTTGGATCAAACAAATCATCTTTTGCAAAATTCCCATAAGTTTTGGTTTCCAATGTCAAATTTGTTAATAAAAATTCATTGGTTTCTGTTGTAACTGCTGAAGATAATTTACTAAAAACTCTACCAACAGAAGTGGTTTGCCGATTGCCAGGACCAGGTAACCCTTGTTTTCTGTGGATATAATCATTTAAAAAATTAATTTTTGTTTTACCAACTTCAAATGATACATTACCAGTGAAGCCAGTTTTCCGAAACTGTGCATTTCTCCTTTCATCGATGGTATCATCATAGGTATTGAATAAAACAGTTCCTTTGTTGTTTAGGTAAGCAAAGTTTTGGTCCGAAGTTTCCTGTAGTGCCTGGATAAAATAAGAACCACTTGAGAATTGGTCCATATGGGTTACAGTTGCCTTGGCAGTTTTAAAACTACCTCCCATCAAATTCACACGAGTGATAGGTTTATCAATTTTAGTTTTGGAAACTAAATTGATGCTACCACCAATGGCTGATCCAGAAAACCCAGCTGGTGTTCCTGATTTGTAGATTTCAATTTTTTCCAAATTATCAAAAGGTAAATCTGCAAGGTTGATTTCACCACCTAACGAGTTGTTGATAGGAACTCCATTCCAATACACTTTTGATTGATTGGGGTTTGTACCTCGTAAGGAAAGTGTAGAGTAGGAACCAAGACCACCATATTGACGAACTCTAACTCCCGCTTCTCGATTCAGAATATCAGGAAGACTCATGTAGCGAGTGTTTGATGATTCGAGATTGATTTCTTTTTGAAAGCCAGTTGGGTTTTTGCTAAAATTTGTATTTTTAGAGGAGGATTCTACATTCGCTTTGATTTCTACTGTTTCTGGTTCTTTAGAAGGAGAAGATTGAGAAAATAGAAAATTTGGTCCGAGGAACAAACAAACGAGCAAAAATAAATTGAATTTGGAAATCATGAAGCCGTTTTTTCTCGGTACTTAGCCAAACTGGAATAGGAAAATTGAGTGTCAATTCCCTAAAGGAAAAAAGCATTGTACCCATGAGACATTACGACGTATTCGGCGTAGGAAACGCCCTGGTAGATATCATTGCATTCATCGACCCAAACTTTTTAGAAAAACAAAATATCACAAAAGGAGTGATGACCTTAGTTGACGAAACTAGACAAGGTCAAATTCTTGCCGACCTCCATAATGAGAAAAAGGAACTTCGCTCTGGTGGAAGTGCTGCCAACACGATGATTGCGATCGCCAATTCAGGTGGGACTTGTTGTTACACTGGCAAAGTCACTCACGATACTTACGGTGAGTTTTATAAAAAAGATATGGAAGATGCTGGAGTTTTATTTGAAACTACTCCTGACAAAAACGGTCACACTGGCACTTGTGTTGTCCTCACCACTCCAGATGCAGAAAGAACAATGCTTACAAACCTAGCCATTTCGACTTCTCTTGGACCGAATGACATCGATGTAGAAAACTTAAAAAAAAGTAAGTATGTTTATGTAGAAGGTTATTTGTGGGATGGGGATTCTACAAAAAAAGCAAGTGAACTCACGATGAAACTTGCAAAAGAAAACAATATCAAAGTTTCCTTCACTTATAGTGATCCATTTTGTGTAAATCGTTCTCGTGATGAATTTATCCACCTAACAAAAGAATATGTTGATGTAGTTTTTTGTAATTCTGAAGAAGGGCTCGCTTTGAGTGGAGCAAAAACTCCAGAAGAAGCCGTCAAATTTATCTCCACACTTTGTCCTTTGGTGTTTATGACCGCAGGAAAAGAGGGAGCTTACGTAGCAGAAAATGGGAAAATCACATTGGTTCCAGGATTTCCTGTCAAACCGATTGATACAACGGGCGCAGGGGATGCTTTTGCTGCGGGAGTTTTGTATGGACTCACACAAGGTTATTCAGCACAAAAATCAGCAAGATGGGGCAATTATGTTGCTTCGCGAATTGTATGTGAAGTAGGACCAAGGTTATCTGTAAGGCTCATGGGCCGACAAGATGAAATTTTAACAGGGTTCCAAGACAAATAAGGATTCGATTTATTTTTTGTGAAAGTCCATCCATAAGGTATGGATTTTATCTGCAATTTCAAGAGGGGCGAAGGGTTTTTCAATCACACCAATGCCCCCTCTTTTTTGGTATTCTAAAATCTCATTCTTTAACACACGTGATGTGATAAACGCAACGGGAATCTCTTTTGTTTCTGGAAAAATTTTTAATTCTTCAATCAGTTCCATTCCATTCATTCCAGGCATAAGTACATCAAGTAAAATTAAATCTGGTTGTAGGATAATGGCTTTTTGTAAACCTTCTGGACCAGTTTTTGCAAAACTCACTTCATAACTTGAGTTAAATGCCAATGCAATTCTAAGAATTTCAACTATATCTTCTTCATCTTCTACGATTAGTACATGTTTTAAATTAGGAAGATTCATTGCCCAAATCCTGCAGGAATTTGTCCTGGTTTTACAATGGGTAATTCAATCGTGAAAACTGTCCCAGTATCATCTGATAAAAAATAAATGTTTCCTTTCATGGCTTCAACAAAACCTTTTGTAATCGATAATCCAAGTCCAGATCCACCAACGAGTTTGTCTTTTGGAGGTGCACCTTGTGCAAACCTATGAAATAATCTGGGTGCAAAATTGGGATCGATTCCGGGTCCATTGTCTTTGATGAGAATTTTTGCCTTTGTGTCATCTGATTGAACTGAGATAGTCACTTCCGAAAACTTAGGTGTGTATTTAACGGCATTGGAAATCAAATTGGTGATGCAGTGATTTAACCGATCTTCGTCTACATAAACAGTTGTTTGTGGGAAATTAGAATCGAAGTTTAATAAAACATGGTATTGTTCGGCAAATGTGCGCATACCATCAACAGAAGTTTGTAAGATTTCTTTTAATGAATATGTTCTGAATTTAAAATTGATATTCCCTGAGTCTAAGGCTTCTATATCTAGTAAATCCGTTACAAAACGAACGAGTCTTTGTGTGTTTTTCCTACAGATATTGAGTAAGGACTTGGTTTGGTTGGAAACTTCTCCAGCAACTCCCGCAAGTAACAAATCAATTGATCCTTTGATGGAAGTAAGTGGAGTTCTCAGTTCATGACTTACCAAACTGATAAATTCATTTTTTAATGCTTCTGCTTTTTTTCGTTCCGTGATATTACGAATGATGGCAAGTGCGTCAACATCTCCGGTTTTGGTAAATCGCGCTTCAAAACATTTTTGTCCATCAGAATCGGGAAGGGAATATTCAACTGTTTTGGTTTCTCCTAAATCAATAACTTGTTCCAATATGGAACGAATTTCCTCTAATATATTTTCAGGGAAAATTTCGCTTATGTCCGAATAACGAAGGTTTGTTTCTTTGTCCTTACAATCCCAACCTGTAAAATGTGGGAATTCTTTATGATTAATCGTTTTTCCATTCCGATGGATCCCATACAAGGAGTCTGGTAGGGCATTTAAAATGGTTTTGTTTTTTGTGATGATTTGGCTAAATTCATCTTTTGCATTTTTGGCGTGTGTGACTTCTGTGGCGATGATGATTGTGAAATTTTCTTGTGGGAAAACTTGCATATCATACCAACCCATTCCATCAAAGTATGTTTCTTCTGAGCGAAAGGTTTTTTTTTCTTCAATCGCTTCCTGGAGATGAGTTCCGAATTCGAGGGTTTTTAACACTGGAAATAAATTCCAAATATTCTGCCCTAACATTTCTTCAGCGGATTTGCCTGCCATTTCTTCCCCTTTGGCATTGACATAGGTATAATTTCCTTCTCTGTCTAAGACAAACACCGAATTCGTACGTGTTTCTAGGATTTTGTCAAAGTATTGTGGGACAAAATTGTGCCAATTTTGGCCTAGAAGTTGCTTTGCATCAAAAAAGCTCTCTTCATCCTTGAAAAAGCTTTTGATTTTTTCTAGAAATTCATTCATAGGTGCAGGTATACGAAAACTAAACCAAAGTTATGATACAAGTCAGCAATTTATCCAAATTTTACGGCGAAAAACGAGCCATCTCAGGGCTTAATTTTAAATTAGAGAAAGGTGAGATTGTGGGTCTCCTCGGTTTGAATGGCGCGGGGAAAACCACAACAATTCGTATCCTCACTGGGTATTTGATCCCAAGTGCGGGGGATGCCTCCATTGATGGTAAGTCTATCTTTGACTATCCATTGGAAGCAAAACAAAAGATTGGTTATTTACCAGAAACTCCACCTCTTTATGAGGATATGACAATATCCGAATACCTCCAATTTGTAGGTAGGATCAAAAAAATTGAAGAATCGAAATTACCTTTAGAAATCGAGAAGGTGATTGAAAAAACAAACCTAGGTCATGTGAAAGATAAACTGATTGGAACCTTATCTCTTGGTTACCGCAAACGTGTGGGGATTGCACAAGCGATCCTTGGGGATCCTGAAATTGTCATCATGGATGAACCTATCTCTGGTCTTGATCCCAAACAAATTGTGGAAATTAGAAGTCTCATCCGAAGTTTAGCTGGCAATCACACAGTTCTCATTTCGAGTCATATTCTCACTGAGATATATAAAACTTGTGATAAGTTTTTGTTCCTCCACAAAGGGACCTTAAAACAAGAACTTTCTCTGACAAGATTAGAGGAAGAGATGAACCGACTTGCGGGTTGGGAAGTGGGACTTTCTGGCAAACCAAAAGATGAGTTAATTTCATTTATGAAATCAGTATTATCCGATGCAGACACTGTTTCCGAAATGGGAACAGGTAAAGAGGAAGAATTGTTTATGGTACGCACAACAAATCCAAAACAATTCAAAGAATCTTTGTTTTCCAAAGCATTGTCTCTTGGGATTCAAATTGAATCCTTAAAAAAACAAGAAGTATCACTCGAACAGATTTTTATGGAGAAAATATGAACTGGCAAACGGCTGTTTGGATCTATAAAAAAGAATTAAGATTATTTTTTGGAACATACATGGCTCCACTTGTGTTAGGTGGAACTGCTTTTTTGAATGCATTATTTGTGATGATTCTCAATTTTAATGGAACTGCCAATTATGAAATTGCGACTTATATCACGTTTATTTCATTTATGACAACTATCCTGATTGCCATGGTGATCATTTCTATGGGATCCATCGTGGAAGAAAAAAACAAAGGAACTCTTGAGTTACTGTTTACCTCTCCCATTACGGATCTAGAAATTGTCTTCGGTAAATTTATGTTTGGTGTGACTGTTTGTGGTATCATTACAGTTTTCATCAATGGACTTTTTCCTCTTTTACTTTATGCGTTTTGGAAGGCACCGTTTTATATGGTGGCATCCGGAAGTGTGGGAGTATTTTTACTTGGAGTTTTTACTTTCGCGATTGGAATGTTTGGTTCCAGCCTTGGCAAAAACCAAATGATCTCACTTCTCATCTCAGTGCTCATCATTTTGACACTTTGGGTAGTGGGTTATTTTTCACATTTGTTCCAAGCAACTACAAGAAAGGTTTTATTCCATTTGCATATATTTTCCCACTTCGCTGCATTTGCCAAAGGTGTTTTGCCTTTGACGGGGATTGTATTTTTCTTAAGTGGAACATTCTTATTTTTATACTTAACCGTAAAGGTCCTGGAATCCAGGAGATGGAGAGGTTAGATCATGTTATTATCAGCTGATAGAGTTTTACCGTTTGTAAGCTTAGTTTCTCTTTTCGCCTATTTCTTGTTTGATGGGATGGTAGTGGATCCAAAACGAAAAATCATCTTTTTAGGTGTGGTATTTTTATTTTTGGCATCAGACACCATCGTTCGTGCTTTTTCGAAAGGGATCAGAAAAGAAGATCAAAACAGATACATCGCTGCTGTATTTGGAATCGCTGCCTTTTTGTTATCTGTATTACGTGATTTTTTGGATTTAAAACCTGTTGTAGGTTTTAATGAAGAAGTAAGCGCCATTCCAAAAGTAAGAGAATTCCTTCTGTTATGTGTGGTTCTTTTTTCTTTGGTTTTCCTCTTACAAATCATCCTTCTGGAGATTGGCAAATCATCACTGGAAGCACAAAGTAATTTAGCAAAATCCAAAAGTTCCTTATTACAAAATGCGGTATTAGGATTTTTGTTTGTATTACCAATTCTTGTAGCAGTGAATTATTTTGCGATCAAACGGAATTATAACTTTGATTTGAGTAGCCAAGGGAAGTTTTCTCTTTCCCAAATTTCAAGAAACCTTATCAAACCAATCACTCAAGATGTCACAATCACTGCCTTTTACCCAAGGCCTCTTGAAGCCGATGGGCCAGCCAATGGGGATAAACTAGCAGCATTTGCCTTAACACGCGTAAGACCAGACATTGAGATCTTACTCGATCAGATAAAGTCCGAAAATTCTCACATTACAGTCCAATTCATCAATGCGGATGTGGAAATTGATTTACTCAAAGAATTTGGGCAAGTTTCCAATGGAACCATTTTTGTTCGTTCTAAAAAACAATCAGTATTAACTTCTGCCATTCCTTTTGCAGAAGAAAGGGTGATTGCTAAAGAACCAAAAGATTTGGAAGACTTAGAACGTAAGTTAGTTGGTGCTCTTCTAAATGTTACTACCGAACAAAAAAAAGTTTATTTCACTGTTGCCAATGGGGAACGATATGGAATGGCTTTTCGAGCACTTCCAAATGAACAGGTAAATCGATTTGTATCTGCTTTACAGTTCTTAAATTTTAAAGTAGCGGAACTGGGATTTGCACAAGGTTGGCCTTCCAAACTTCCAGAAGATGCAGATATGCTTGTGATCCTTGGACCAACGGTTCCCTTTTCGAAAGAGGCAAGAGATGAAATCACCAAATATGTTTTAGAAAAAAATGGAAAAATTCTGATCACCATGGAACCAAAAGGCAGTGAAGATTTTGGTTGGTTATTACAATCTGCTGGTTTAAAGTTTAACGTTTCTCCAATAATTGAAAGGGAAGAAAAACCTGGATTTATCGTTGCAAAACGTTTCCCTGAAAATCCAATCACAGAACTTTTACAAAAAAAAGATATGGGGATCTTGTTTCCTTACAGTGGTTATTTGGAATCTGAACCAAATGCACCAACTCCTTTTGTTTGGAAATCGGCTACCTTACTTGAATCTGGATATGATGCCTACCAAGACCTAAACAAAAATGGTAAAATGGATGCAAACGAAAAGAAAGAAAGTAAAATCCTTTCGGTAGTATTGTCACCCATGTCACTGACTGGGGAAAAGTCAGGAAAGATCATTTTACACACAGGAACGAGTTGGCTTACGGATCAATTCATTCCGTATGTAATGAACTCTCAATTTTCAACAGTTTCCATCACTGGTTTATTCCAAGATAATATTGTCGCTGAAATTCCATTAAAAAAGGAAGAAGTGGATACCATTACATTGTCCGACAATCAAAAGTTAGTTGCTTGGGTCATTGGAGTATTCCTTTTCCCCGGATTTATATTGGCAGTTGGGTCTTACTTTGTCTACACAAGGCGTAAACATTCTTTAATAGAAGTATGAAACAAAAAATTAGTTTAGTTCTAGTTGCATTTATTGGATTGTTCCTCCTATTTTATTTGATGGAGGATCGTCCAGAAAATATTTCTGAAACCAATTATTGGAAAGAAGATTGGAAATCAATCCAATACAATCCTCCCAAGTCCGATTGGTGTGGAAACTTAGTTCCTAGTTTTGCCGAATTCCCAATGGTGTTTCGAAAGATTTCACGTGGGTGGAATGAACCAGCTTTGTATACAGTCACAACTCTTGTGAATGGAAACAATGTTGCATATGAAGGGAATTACAATGTGAAAAATAGTTTTTCCGAACTCAGTGTTCTCAAAACAAAACTAATTGAATCCTCAACAGAAGAAGTCAAAAAGACTTACTGTTTGGGAGAGTTTTCTCCTTCTTTGTCATTGTCCGAAGAAAATGGAGCAGAGATTAAATTTCATCCTAGTAAACAGTTGTTATTCGGAAAAAAGATCGGTGCTGAAGAAGGACGGATTGCAGTTTTAGTTAACGATGAGATCATTGCACCTTATCAGTACATCATCGAAAAATTCAGAACTCCCGTTTCGAATTTTAGAGAAAAAATGTATGTTACCATGAGTGAAGGTTATATCCAAGAACTCAAATTCATTGGGCAAGGGATCACGGTCCAAGTCGAAAACAGAGCCAAAAAAAACCAATACAATGTATTTGTAAATGAATGGAGTCGCACCACTGGGGAAAGGATTGTATTACCTCCAGATGTGGGTAACCAATGGGAGTCTGTAGTCAAAGGTTTAAAGGTAGAATTTTATCCTGACGAAGTAGGGGCTCCGAAATTTCCGAGTTTGACGGAAACAACAAACCCAGAAGCTGTTCTAGAGATAACCATTTCTGGCGGGAACAAAATCCGATTGTCGCTTTTCCCTGTTTGGGAATCCGAACAAGGAAAGTGGCGGCCAGTCCAAAGGCAGTTTCCTCCCTATTTCGATGAGTCAGTCACTTGGATGAAAGAAGAATCCTTCCAAAATTTAGTGAATGCAGTCATGAAAGTGAAAAGTGCTTCCCGATACGAGCGTCCCAACCAGAAAATCCAATAAGGTGCAAAAAGTTTCAACCATCACACAACGGATGCAACTCATCCGTGATTTGTTTTATTCCCCAATGTCTGCTTTTGAATCGTATTACCACAAAGCAGATCTGGGCGGACGTGACCTTTGGTTTGCTCATTTGCAATTGATGTTACTGGCACCGTTTGCAAAGTTTCTAGGCAACTGCATCCAAATTTTGATTTTTAAAGTTTCGTTTGTGGAAGAGGAAACAAAACTCACTTATACCCAAGGGGTAGGAACGGTTTTCTTTTTTTACCTCGGATTCTATTTTGTGATTAGGCTTGTGGATAGTTTTCGGATGTACCACCAAATGCGAGATCGTACAAAAGATTGGGATGGACCTGAACCACATGTCTTTATCATTTCTTTTTTGGCTTTTACTGCGACATCAATCTTTTGGATTTTTCCCGCACCTATCCCCTTGTTTATGTTAGCTGTTGGTTTCCTATATTCTTTACATTTGTCTTATTATTATTTATCCATTCGAAGGACTTGGAGTTCTTTTGATTTTTTGTTTTTTTTAATGAAAGTAGTTTTATTCTTTTTGGTTCTACTTTCGGTTCCTTTATTCCTTTATAACCTCATTAGGACGGTACTCTTTTGAAGATATTTTTGGTCGGAATCGGCGGAATTGCCATGGGCAATTTAGCATATATGCTCAAACAACAAGGTCATGATGTTTCTGGTTCAGACCAAAACCTATACCCACCAATGTCAGACAAATTAGAGGAGTGGGGTCTTTCGCCTAAGTCTGGTTATCGTAAAGAGAATGTGAAAGGGGCAGACCTAGTCATCATCGGAAATGCTATCTCACGTGGGAATCCTGAAGTAGAAGAAGTTTTAAACACAGGGATCGAATACATGAGTATGGCAGAAGCCATCGGGCATTTTTTTCTGAAAGGGAAAAAACCAATCGTGATTTCTGGGACTCATGGCAAAACCACTACCACCTTTCTTACCCATTGGATTTTAGAATCCATTGGTCTGAAACCTGGCCTCTTTGTAGGTGGAATTCGTAAAGATGGATTCCCTGGATTTGCTCTGGGAGATGGAGATTATTTTGTCATTGAAGGGGATGAATATGATTCTGCTTTCTTCGATAAGAGTTCCAAGTTTTTGCACTATCGGCCTTATTACCTTGTAATGAACGCACTTGACTTTGATCATGCTGATATTTTTGCCAATTTGGATGCGATTAAAGTGATGTTCAAACGGTTGTTAAACTTAGTGCCTAGTCGTGGAAAGGTTTTTTATTGGAAAGGATCTAAAAATTTAAATGAAATTACAAAAGATTACCAACATGCACCTGTCGAAACTTTTGAGTTAGGTGACAAAAATTCCATTTTTAAATATGAAAAAGGAATTTTAACAGAGATCCGAACCAAATCCAAATTAAAACCATCTTTAATTGGATCACATAACTATCGCAATGTGGAAGTGGCAGTACGTGTTTGTTTGGAAATTGCTCCGCAAAAACGAAAAGAAATTTTAGAAGCAGTGGAGTCCTTTCCAGGTGTCAAACGTAGACAAGAAAACTTATATGTTTCTGATACCAGTTTACTTGTGGAAGACTTTGCCCACCACCCTGTTGCCATCCAAGAAACCATCAAAGCCCACAAAGAAGCCTATCCTGGTTACAAAATCATCTCTCTATTTGAACCAAGAAGTGCTACCTCACACAGAAATGTGTTCCAAGAGGATTTTGCCAAATGTTTTAAAGGAAGTGATGTGAGTATTGTCACCGAAGTTTACCAAGTGGACAAAGTGAGTAAGTCTCTCCGCCTCAATGTGAAAAAGTTGGTAAAGGACATCAAAACCAATACCAAAAAAGATTCCATCTACGCACAGGCACCGAAAGACATTCCTTCACTTTTAAAAAAGATCTTACCCAAATACAAAAAAGACAAACTCATCATCCTTGCCATGTCCAATGGTGCGTTTGGCGGAATATATTCTGAACTAAAATCCATTATAGAATCACGAGAATCAATATGAGCCTATCCCAAGAAATCGCATCACTCGTCAAAGAGGCCGAAACTGTATTAAGTTCGGCTACCAATGAACAAGAGTTAGATGCATTTAAGAATCAGTTTCTCGGCAAAAAAGGAAAACTTACCTCTGTCCTCAAGGGCCTTGCCTCTCTTTCTGTAGAAGAAAAAAAGACAGTTGGAAAAGAAGCAAACGAAGCACAAACACGTCTCGAATCCTTTGTCGAAAGCAAACGAATTTCCCTCAAAGAAAGTTTTTATGAAAACCAATTGGGAAAGGAATTTTTTGATACACTCCGCCCACTTCCGAAAAAGGAAAGAGGGAGTTTACATCCCATTTCCCAAATCCAATATGAAATTGAAGACATCTTCACTTCCATGGGTTTTTCTGTAATGGATGGACCAGAAGTCGAGACAGATGAAAACAATTTTGCTGCCTTAAACTTTACTGACGACCACCCTGCACGTGATATGCAAGATACATTCTATACGGTAGATGGCAATTTACTTCGAACTCATACGTCCGCCATCCAAGTGCGAGCCTTACGAAAACTAAAACCCCCTTTTCGCATCATCGCTCCTGGCCGTGTGTTTCGGTATGAAGAAGTGGACGCTTCTCATGAAAATACCTTCTACCAAGTGGAAGGAATGGTGGTAGGGGAAAACATTTCGGTTGCTCATTTGATTTATACGATGGAGACACTTCTCTCTCGTGTGTTCCGAAAGGAAATCAAAACAAGACTCCGCCCAGGATACTTTCCGTTTGTGGAACCAGGATTTGAACTCGATATCAATTGTCTTGTTTGTAATGGAGACGGTTGTAGTGTTTGCAAACAATCGGGATGGCTTGAGTTACTTCCTTGTGGGCTTGTGCATCCAAATGTGTTAGAAGCCGCTGGCCTTGATTCCAAAAAATGGACTGGGTTTGCCTTTGGACTGGGACTTGACCGATTGGTGATGATGCGGTATGGCATCCATGACATCCGTTATTTCCAATCCGGGAATTTACGATTTTTAAAACAGTTTTAGATAGGAAGTTTCGAAACGAACAAAGCAAATGGTGATTATTCGAGTTTAAATTGATCGCTGATTACTTTTAGTTTTTCTGCTGTATTCATAAGATTTTTTGCAGAGGAAGATATTTCTTCCGAACCAGCTGCCGTATTGACCGAATGATTGCTAATTTGGGAGATAACGTTTGTTATCTCTCTGACTGCACTTCTTTGTTCATCGGCCGCTAGTTTGATTTGATCCGATTCTTTTTTTACAATAATCGTATTTTCAGAAACAGAGCGATTGATCTCATTTTGGGAACTCAATGTTGTTTGAAGTTTGTCCATGGATTGAGAGACACCACCAATACTCCTTATGATATCTTGAATAATAGTAGTTGAAGACTTTATACTTAAGGCACCACCTTTGAGTTCATTTGAATTTTTACTTACCATTTCATAAATTGATTTGATTGAAGATGCAGTTTTCGTTGAAAGTTTTGAAATCTCATCAGCTACTACAGCGAAACCCCTTCCTGCTTCACCAGCTCTAGCAGCTTCAATTGCTGCATTTAACGCAAGTAATTGTGTTTGTTCTGATATTTCATTGATTAAAGCGATAATAGAATTCATTTCATCAGATGACTTTAGAATATTTTGGATCATCAGATTCATTCCATCCAATGATTTTTCGCCTTCTCTGGCTTGAGTAGTAATTGAGCTCATTTGTGAGATTGCAGTATCAATGTCTTTCGCAACGCGATCAACGCTTGTGGATAACTCCTCTATTTTAAGTTGAAACTGATAGATATTCTGATTCTGTATACCAATTGAACTTCCAATATTTTCCATATTAGCTGACATTTCTTCAACGGTTGCAGATAATTCTTCCGTAGATGCTGCTGTTGATTGCGCTCCTTCTGAAAAGTTATCCGAACTTGCAGCCAATTGACCTGAACTTGAGGCAAGTTCTTGAGCCATATTCTGAATTTCTGAAACAATTTTTCTAAGACTAAGTAAAAATGAGTTAGTATCTTGACTTAATTCACCAATTTCATCTTTATATTTTATAACAACAGAGTTAGTGAGATCGCCTTTCGAAAGTTTATTAAATAAATCTCTCAATTCTATAATTGGATGAAGTCTTTTGTTCATAAGCCAAGAAAGAAGGAATACTGAGACGGCCAATATGAGAGTAGAAAATATTATAATATTAAATAACATCGAATTTACTACTTTTAAGATTTCATTTTTTGAAGCAATTGTTGCGATTCGAAAATCAAATCCTTGTACATTATAGATACTTGCGATTTTTTCCGTTTCAAAAAAGTATTCGAATGAATCACCTGACTCTAATTTAAGTAACGTTTGTCCCCAATCTAATTTATTTAATTCAAAATTTAGAATAAATGATTTGTTTGGATGGCCGATCACTTGTCCTTCTCGATCAATAATAACTATAAATCCTTCATTCCCTATTTTTATACTCTTTACTACTTGATCCGTTAGATGATTTAAAGAAATCGAAAAAGAGAGAATCCCGACAATTTCTTTCTCTAAGCGAATCGGATAAGTCAAAAGTGCAACTGGTTCCTGAGTTACTGGAGATCTTCCTACTTTGCTTAGGTGCGGATTCCCTTTTAATGTTTGAATTATATTTTCATCAAATCCTACTTTCCCCCAACGGAAATTTTTTGCCTGACCAGTTGCATCTGATATAATCAAAGGGTTTTCTTCCGGTGTGGATACGAAGACATTCTCATAAACCCTATACTTATTGAAGAGATTTGACAAAATAGAATTTAAATAAACGGTATCTCTCTTTACAAGTCTCAATCCAAATTCTGGATTCGTCGCAGTAAACTCTGCAAGAGTAAATTGATTTTTAAAAAATGTCTCCACATGTAAGCCAGATAATTTTCCAATATTTTGCATTTCTCCGATATTTGCATTTATAATGTAAGATTTCCCTAAAAAGTAGGAAAAGGATGAAATACCAATCACTAGGATGAGAATAATTGTTATACTCGTTGAAAGAATTACTGTTTTAAGGCTTGTTAGTTTCATATTTTTCCACTGGATTTTCGTTACTCATCTCTTTCATAAACTTTCAATTTCTACTTCTCATTCTGCTAAATACAAATCAAATCATATCAACATCAGGATCAATTGGCAATAGAATATGGAATCGAGTGTTTCCTGGTTTGGATTCAATTTCGTATTGTCCGTTATGCTTTTTTAAGACTTTTTTTACAATATCAAGTCCGAGTCCACTTCCTTCCCCTTGGTCCTTCGTTGTAAAGAATGGCTCAAAGATTTTATCAAGTAATTCTTCTGGAATTCCTTTTCCTGTGTCTTCAATACATATCTTGATTAAGTTGTTATTTTTTTCATTCTTGATCTGTTTAACAGAAACGGTTAGAATTCCTCTATAGTCCATTGCTTGGATCGAATTAAATATCAAGTTCGTCCATATTTGAATTAAGTCATCCGGATAACATGAAAATAATGGAAGTGGTGTCTCGTAATTTCTTACGACTGAGATTGCATTTCTTAATTGATTATTGTATAATGTTAATACGGTTTCAATATTTTGAATGATGTCTATTTTTGATTTGTTACCAGATAAATCTGAGTGGGTAAAGCTTTTTAATGCATAAAGAATTTTCGTCACTCTTTGTATAGATTCTGAAATCAAATTGATATATCTAGATACTTTGATATAGTCAATTCCATACCTAAATAATTTTATAAAATCTTTTTCGTGAATTAGAGCTTTTAAATTATGTATGGTATCTTGAATTCCCATATCAACTACTTCTTCGGC